>NZ_CP113783.1:1693123-2327185 GCF_029542205.1 Pseudoxanthomonas sp. SE1
GATCCTGCCCGGCACCGCGCTCGATGACGCGCTGACCGTGGCCGAACACCTGCGCGAAGCAGTGAACAACCGGCCATTGACCATCGATGGCCGCGCGATCGACACCAGTCTCAGCCTGGGCGTGGCGCAGCTGGGCGCCGGCGAAACCTTTGAACGCCTGCTGGAGCGCGTGGACACGGCGCTGTACTCCAGCAAGTCCGCGGGCCGCGACCGCGTGACGGGCGACCTTTCCCCACAACCCGGAGATGCATGAATGAACCAGGAAGCCGCCGCCGTACGCTTTCCCGTGGAGCAACTGCAGATCGGCGATCTGTTGCTGATGTTGGGCAAGAGCCAGTTGTCCAAGCTGATCGCGTGGTTCGGCGACAGCCAGTACAGCCATGTATCGCTGGTATCCGACAACGGCCTGCTGATCGAGGGCATCCGTCCGGCCGTGCAGGAAAGTCCACTGGCCGCCCGGCTGTCGCCAGATGGTCCGGTGGTCTTCGTGGACGCCTACCGGTCCTTGGCCGACGACGGTACGCCGCTGGGTGCGGATGATCGCGCGGCGGTGCTCCGCCACGCGCGCTCGCTGATCGGCACGACGTTCGCGCAGGACGATCTGGTGGCGATCGGGTTGCTGGTCGCGCTGCGGGGCAAGCCCCGGCACCTCCCGGTCTGGTTGCGCTGGCTCATCCGCGAGGCTACCGAGCACGCGATCCGTGCCGATTCCGGCAGGATGTTGTGCAGCGAGTTCGCCTACCGCGCCTTCGCCGACTGCGACGCGGTGCCGGCCGGCCGTCTCGCACGACCCATCGTGCCGGGCGAACCCAGCGACCTGCCGTTTCCCGATGTCGACTACGTGAAGCTGCAGGAAGAAGTGCGCGAGATGCTCAAGCCCAAACACAAGACGCTGGAGCAGAATGCGGTCGGCGCCGAGGCGGTCGTCGGGACGTTGCCGGTCTGGGATACGGTCGATGCACTGGAACTGGACGATCCTGCGCTGGATGCGTCCATCGCCGCCCTGCGTTCGCAACTGGGCTTGACGCATGCCGGCGCGGACGCGTTCAAGGCGTCGGACGCGCTGCTCGAGGCCGCCTGGCCCGATGTCGGCCGGTCAAATCCCAAGCTGGTCCGCCCGCGCGATCTGGCGGACAGTCCTGCCAGCCGTTTCCTGGGTCGGCTCTAGCTGGCGGGAGCAGGCTTGCAGGGGGACGAAAGGCCCCGGGCCCTGAACGTTCGCGCTTACGTTCCGCGTTCGAGGACGAGCAGCGGGTCGATGCGCACATCGAACCGCGCCCCGTGAAACCGAAGGCGACTGCGCGTCGTGGCGCGTCGCAACGCGCCCGGGTGGTGAACGGCCGCGCCTACTTTCCGCGTTCGAGGACGAGCAGCGGGTCGATGCGCACATCGAACCGCGCCCCGTGAAACCGAAGGTGACTGCGCGTCGTGGCGCGTCGCAACGCGCCCGGGTGGTGAACGGCCGCGCCTACTTTCCGCGTTCGAGGACCAGCAGCGGGTCGATGCGCACATCGAACCAGTTCATCCCCCAATGCAGATGCGGCCCCGTCGCGCGCCCGGTCGCACCGACGGCGCCGATCACTTGGCCCGGTTCCACGCGATCCCCCACCTTCACGTCGATGCGCGACAGGTGCAGGAAGTTGGAACTGACGCCATGGCCGTGGTCCAGCAACAGCGTGCCGCCGGTCAGGTAGAGGTCGGGGGCGGCGAAGGTCACCACGCCACCGGCAGGTGCCTTCACGGGCGTGCCGTTCGGCGCGGCGATATCCATGCCGGAATGCCCCGCACCGGGCTGGCCGTTGTAGACGCGGGCATTGCCGAAGCGGCCACTGATGCGGCCCTGTACCGGCCACTGGAAGGGCAGGGCGAAGTCGGCGCGTTCGTCGTCGCGTACGCGTGCTGCGGTCACCCGTGCCTGCTCGCGCTGGATGCGTGCGGCGATCTCCGGCGGCGGATTGACCGTCCTGGGTGGCACGCCATTGACGTTCTCCACCGGCCAGTCACGTGGAGCCACGGGGATGCTGACGGATTCGCTGCGGCCGGAGGGCGTGGTGACCGAGACCTGCAGCGGACCGGTTTCATCGCGGCCCACGCCAAGCACCACGGTGCCGTAGCCCGTCGTGCGCAGCAGGCGGTCGCGATACCGTACCTGGCTGCCCGGCGGGACTTTGCCGAACACCAGCGCACCCTGCGACACGCTGGCCGGGAACACCACGCGTTCTTCCTGCGAAACGGGTGCGGCGGGTGCCACATCCTGCGCGGCAACCAGGGGAATCCACCCGGCACAGACAGCGGCGAACAGCGCCGCGACCGCCAGCTTCAACGTGCGAACTCCAGGCGCTGGCCGACCGGCGTGCCGACCAGTTGCTCGCCGTTCCAGACCATGCGGCCATTGACCCACGTGGCGCCGACGCGGGACCGGAACGTGCGGCCTTCGAAAGGCGACCAGCCGACCTTGGACAATACGTCCTCACGCTTCACGGTGAACGGCTCGTCGTCGATCAGCACCAGATCGGCGAAGTAACCCTCGCGCAGATAGCCGCGTTCCTTGACGTCGAACAACTGCGCGGGCGCATGCGCGAACTTCTGCACCACGCGGGTCACGTCCATGCGGCCTTCATGCACCAGTTCCAAGGCGGCGACCAGCGCGTATTGCACCAGCGGCAGGCCGGAAGGCGCCTGCACGTAGGGCTTTTCCTTTTCTTCGAGCGTGTGCGGCGCATGGTCGGTGGCCAGCACATCGATCACGTCGTCCACCAGCGCCTTGATCAGCGCTTCGCGGTCGCTGGCATCCTTGATGGCGGGGTTGCACTTGATCAGGTTGCCCAGCGTCGCGTAGTCCGCGCGGTCGAAGCGCAGGAAGTGGATGCAGGTCTCCGCCGTGATGCGCTTGCGCGCGCCATCCGCGTGCACCAGGGGGCCGGGCGTGAACAGCGCCAGTTCGTCGGCGGTGGAGATGTGCAGCACGTGCAGGCGGGTGCCGTGCTTGCGCGCCAGCGACATGGCCAGGCGGGTGGACTTGATGCAGGCTTCGCGACTGCGGATGTCGGGGTGGTGCTCGGCCGACAGGGCATCGCCGTACCTGGCCTGGAATGCGGCCAGGTTAGCGTCGATGGTCGGGGTGTCTTCGCAGTGGGTGATGATCGGCGTGGGCGCCTCGCGGAAGATCGCGTCCAGCGTGTCCGGGTTGTCGACCAGCATGTTGCCGGTGGAGGCGCCCATGAACACCTTGATGCCCGGCGCGGTCTTCGGGTCCAGGGTACGGATCGCCTCCAGATTGTCGTTGCTGGCGCCCATGTAGAAGCCGTAATTGCCCCAGGCGCGGCCCTTGGCGCGCTGGTACTTGTCCTCCAGCGCAGCGGCGTCCAGCGTCGGCGGACTGGTGTTGGGCATGTCCATGAACGTGGTCAGGCCGCCAGCCACCGCCGCGGCGGATTCGGTGGCCATGTCGCCCTTGTGCGGCATGCCGGGTTCGCGGAAATGCACCTGGTCGTCGATCATCCCCGGCAACAACCAGCGGCCGGCGGCATCGATGACGGTATCGCCGCCCTGGGGCACGATCTCGGCGGCGATTCGCGCGATGCGGCCATTCTCGAAGCGCAGGTCACCCTCGGTGACGCGGCCCTCGTTGACCATGCGGGCGTTGACGATGACGGTGGCGGGCATCAGTGGTTTCCTGTGCAGGAGTGGGGGAGGTCGGCGCCGTCCCGGGGAGGAACCGGGTCGTGGCCGCCGGGGTGGAGCGGGTGGCAGCGGCCTATCCGGCGCACCGCCAGCCAGCCGCCCTTCAGCGGGCCGAAGCGGCCGATGGCCTCCATGGCGTACTCCGAACAGGAGGGCACGAAGCGGCAGCGAGGCCCCAGCAGCGGACTGATGAAGCGCTTGTAGCCCTTCAGCAGCAGGATGAGCAGGCGGGCGAGCATGGCCCGATGATACCGCGTCGGGTTGCCGCTGCCTCCCGGGTAGGCTATAAAAGCGCGCTTTCCCGATGCTCGGGAAGAACAAGGAAGCGCTGTTCGTGGCTGCAAAGAAACCTGCGAAGAAGGCCGCCAAGGCCGCCAAGAAACCCGCTCAGACCGTCGCCAAGAAGCCTGTCGTGAAGAAGGCTGTCGCCAAGAAGCCGGCCCCCAAGCCGGTGGCCAAGAAGGCGGTGCCCAAGCCTGCTGCCAAGAAACCCGTGGCCAAGAAGGCGGCGCCGGCGAAGAAACCGGCTGCCAAGCCGGTGGCCAAGAAGGCGGCACCGGTCAAGAAAGCGGTTGCCAAGGCAACCAAGCCCGCAGTTGCCAGGAAGCCTGCGCCCGCACCGGCCACCAAGGCGCCCGTCGCCAAGGCGGCCCCGGTGAAGGCGCCGGCCAAGGCCGCGAAGCCCGCTCCCAAACCCGCACCGAAGCCCGCCGCAAAGCCGGCTCCGGCAAAGTCCGCCCCCCGCGGCTGCGACCAGACTCCCGTGCCGGTTCCCCCCCAGGCGGCTGCCCCGGCCCCGGCGCCCGCCGCCAGGTTCCGTCCCCCCCGAAGCCTGTGCCAGCCCCGAAACCGACTACCAAGAACGCCAAAGCCTCTACCTCCGTCGAAGCCCCTGTGAGTCCACGTCCCGCTGTTGCCCGCCCCGTGGGCAAGGTCGCGGTGGCCGTGGCCGCCCGGCCTGCGGCGCCGGTCGTGCGCGGCAAGGTGAAAGAAGTGCCCTACAAGACCGATGAAGCCACCGGTCGCCCGATCGTGCCGACCGGCTACAAGCCCTCGCCTGACGAGGAATACATGAGCACGTTGCAGCTGGAGTACTTCCGCCAGCGGCTGTTGCAGTGGCGTGCCGACCTGGTCGAGGAATCCAAGCAGACCATCGAGAACCTCAAGGATGAAGTCCGCGACATCGGCGATGAGGCCGAGCGCGCGACGCGCGAGACCGAAAACTCGCTGGAACTGCGTACCCGCGACCGCTACCGCAAGCTGATCGGCAAGATCGACAGCACGCTGAAGCGGCTGGAGGGTGGCGACTACGGCTACTGCGTCGATACCGGCGAAGAAATCGGCCTGGATCGCCTGGAGGCTCGCCTGACTGCCGAGCGCACCATCGATGCCCAGGAGCGCTGGGAACACATGCAGAAGCAGCAGGGCGACTGAGCCCGGCGTCATCCGCATACGGAAAACCCCGCTTCGGCGGGGTTTTTTTGTGCCCGGCAGAAGATGTCGCCGGCTACTGCAGCTCGCGCAGGTCCAGCCGCCGCAGCCGCGGCGCCTTCCACGCGGTGAACCCGGCGACGGAGAGGATCGCGAAACCGCCCACGATCACGGCAGGCACCAGCCCCAGCAGTCTTGCCATCGTACCGGCGTAGAACGCACCCAGTTCGTTCGACGAACTGACGAAGATGCCGTTGATCGACGACACCCGTCCGCGCATTTCGTCCGGCGTGGACAGTTGCAGGATGGTCGAGCGGACCACCACCGAAACGCCATCGCACATGCCGTAGAACAGCAGGATCCCCGCCGACAGCCAGAAGCTGCGCGACAGGCCGAAGGCGATGACGCTCAGCCCAAAACCCGCGACAGCGAACAGCAGGACGCGCCCGGCGTGCTTCTGCAGCGGATGGCGCGCCAGCCACAGGCCCACGCAGACCGAGCCCGCCGCCGGCATCGCACGCAGGATGCCCAGGCCTTCCGGCCCGTAATGGAGGATGTCGTGGATGAAAGCCGGCAGCATGGCCACCACACCGCCCAGCAGCACCGAGAACATGTCCAGCGCCATCGCACCCAGCATGATCTGGTTGCCCAGCACGAAACGCCCGCCCTGCGCGATGCTCGCGAAGACCGGCAGGCTGACCGCCGGCGGCCCCGGCTCTTCCACGCGCAGCCGCGCCAGCACGATGCCGGCCATCAGTGCGAACACCACCGCCATCGCGTACGACAGCGTCTTGCCGCCAAAGCCGACCAGCAGCCCGCCCAGCGCGGGGCCGGTGACCAGCGCGGCCTGGAAGATCACGCTGCCCAGCCCTGCGGCGCGCACGAAGTCCTCGCGTGGCAGCACTTTGGCGAACAGGGCGTTGTAGACCGGACTGAGGAACGAGCGCGCCATGCCGGTCAGTGCGATGGCCGCGTAGATGGGCCATGTCCCCTGGAAGGGCAGCCAACCCGCAGACACGGCCACCAGGATCACTGCCGTGGTCGCCAGTGCGCCGCAGGCGACCATGCCGATCCGTCGTCGCGGCAGGTGGTCGACCAGATAACCCGCGAACGGCGCCACGCAGAAGAACGGCAGTACTTCGGCCAGCCCGACCAGGCCGAGCGAGAACGGATCGCGGGTCAGTTCGTAGATATGCCAGCCGACCGTGACCGCGACGATCTGGTACGACAACAGTGCGCAGATGCGGTAGGCCAGTACCGCGGAGTAGCCGCGGTTGCGCAGCAGCGAGAAGGCGGAGCGGGAACCGGCTTCGCTCACTTCGCGTTGGCGGCCGTCTCGCGGATGAAGGCCAGCAACGACGCCAGGCCGTTGCTGCGCGTGGGCGAGAGATGCTTGGCCAGGCCGATGTCGGCGATGTAGTCGGGCGAGGTCGCCAGGATTTCCGCGGCAGGCCGCCCGGCGTAGACGCGCAGGGCCAGGAAGATAAGTCCCGACACGATGGCCGAATCACTGACGGCATGGAAATCGAGTTTCGCCGCGTCGCCCTCGGGCACGATCCACACCATCGACTGGCAGCCGAGCAGGCGGTGTTCTTCCCGCTTCCACTCATCCGGGAACGCGGGCAGCTTGCGGCCCAGGTCGATCAGGTACTGGTAGCGCTCGGACCAGTCGCTGAAGAAGGCGAATTCGTCCTTGATGGCGGCCTGCGCATCGGCGGCGGTGGGTTCGAGCGGGAAGATCGTGTCGGTCATGGGATGAGCAAGCCTGGTTCAGAAGCCCCTCTCCCCTCGGGAGAGGGGTTGGGGTGAGGGTACGGCGGAGTCTTTATGGTGCCGACGTCCCGATGTCGCCGGACCCTCATCCGGCGCTTCGCGCCACCTTCTCCCGGCGGGAGAAGGGAGGAGCGGTTCACGCACGCTTCCAGCGTACGCCCTGCGGCGTGTCTTCCAGCAGGATGCCTTCGGCCGCCAGCTGGTCGCGGATGGCATCGGAGCGCGCGAAGTCGCGGGACTTCTTCGCGGCGGCGCGCTCGTCGATCAGCGCCTGGATGCGCGCGTCGTCATCGGACGAGGTGCCGCGGCCGAACCATTCGGCGGGGTCCTGCTGGAGCAGGCCGAGCACGAGGCCTGCGCCTAGCAGCTCGGCTTTCAGACGCTGCCGACCCTCTGGCGTCGTCGCCTTGCGGGCATCTGCGGCGATGCGGGCGACTTCGGCCAGCGCCTGTGGCGTGTTCAGATCATCGCTGAGCGCCTCCTCGATGACCTGCGGCGTGAGCGGCACGACCTTGATCTCGCCCAGGTCGCGCAGCGTGCCGTACAGCCGGTCCAGCGTGTTCTTCGACTGTTCGACCAGCGCTTCCGACCAGTCCAGCGGCTGGCGGTAGTGCGCGGAAAGCAGTGCGTAGCGCAGCGCTTCCGGCGGGTGCTGTTGCAACAGGTCGTGGACCTTCTCGATGTTGCCCAGCGACTTGCTCATCTTGGCGCCGCCGAAATTGAGCATGCCGTTGTGCAGCCAGAAACGCGCGAACGTCTTGTGCGACCCGTCGGCGTGCTTGTGCGCGCACTCGCTCTGCGCCACTTCGTTCTCGTGATGCGGGAACTGCAGGTCCACGCCACCGGCGTGGATGTCGATGGTCTCGCCGAGGTGCGCGGCGGCCATCGCCGAGCACTCGATATGCCAGCCGGGGCGGCCGACGCCCCAGGGCGACTCCCAGCCCGGCAGGTCCGGCGTGGAGGGCTTCCACAGCACGAAATCGCCAGGATCGCGCTTGTATGGCGCCACTTCCACGCGCGCCCCGGCCAGCATCTCTTCCGGGTCGCGCCGCGACAGCTTGCCGTATTCCGGGAAGCTGCCGACCGAGAAGAGCACGTGGCCTTCCGCGGCGTAGGCGTGGCCACCCGCGATCAGTTGCTCGATCATCGCGATGATGTGGGGTATGTGCGCCGTGGCGGCCGGCTCGATGTCCGGACTGAATTCACCGGTCACGCCCAGCCCGGCCATGTCCTGCCGGTAGGCATCGGCGTAGCGGTCGGTGATGGCCGAAATCGCCACGCCAAGCTCCTTCGCCGCTGCGTTGATCTTGTCGTCCACGTCGGTGATGTTGCGCGCGTAGCGCAGCGCGCCGTAGCGCCGGCGCAGCAGCGCGGCCAGCACGCCGAACACCACCGGCCCGCGGGCATTGCCGATATGGACGTAGTTGTAGACGGTGGGTCCGCACACGTACATCGTGGGGACGGGGCCGAGTGGTTCGAATTCCTCGACCCGGCGGGTGAGGTTGTTGTGCAGGCGCAAGGTCATGGAGGCGGGGCAGGGGAGAGCCGGTGGATTCTACCTTCTGCGCCGGGACCGGGGGTCGGAGCGGTTTCACGGCGTCGATGTTCAGCCCCACTCAAGGCGCGGTCCCTACACTGTGACACCGGGATACCACTTTCAGGCCACATGCACCGCCTCCGCTCCGCCCTTTTCCTGCCCTGCCTGCTGTTCGCCGCGTCCGCCATGGCGCAGGAGCGGGTGATCCCGGCAGAGAATGTCCGCCTGGACTATGCGCAGGTGCTGAGTGTGGAGCCGGTCTACCAGACGCTGCGGGCCAGCCGCACCGAACAGCGGTGCGACGAAGTGCCGGCGCCGAAACCCGAACAACCGGCCGAGGAAGACAGTCGCTGGTCGAGGGTGGTCAGTTCGGTGCGCGGGTGGTTCGGCAGTGACGAGGCCGCAGAGCCACCGGTAGCGCCCCCGGTCCCGACGGTGAAGGTCAACTGCCGCATGGTGCCCGTCGAGCGGGAGTTCCAGCGGCCCATCGCCTACGACGTGGACTACATCTACAAGGGCGTGAAGTACCGTTCGCGCCTGGCGGAGGATCCGGGCAACCGCCTGCGCATCCGTATCTCTGTCGCGCCGTACGTGGCACCCGCCCAGCCCACGGCAAGCGGTCCCTGATTTCCGGCACGGTTGCACACGCAACCGAATCCGTCCTTGCGCTGCGCCGCAGCACATGCGAGCATTCGCGCCCATGAAGATGAATGCACACGCCCATGCTGACAGCGCGGCCCGCCAGGCCTCGAGCATGACGTCGCGTGCGCGTCGACCGGAATCCTGCATCTAGCTGGGTACCCCGGACGTCGTCGCCTGTTCACCGGAAACCCAGCCAGAGGCTGGGTTTTTTCGTTTCCGATACCCGCAATGCCACATTCCCGAAACCAGGATGCCGTAATGAAGCACTTCTTGAACACGCAGGACTGGAGCCGCACCGAACTGGACGCCTTGCTGACACAGGCCGCGTTGTACAAGCAGCACAAGCTGGGCGATGCGCTGAAGGGCAAGTCCATCGCGCTGGTGTTCTTCAATCCTTCGATGCGTACCCGCACCAGCTTCGAGCTGGGCGCGTTCCAGCTGGGTGGCCATGCCGTGGTGCTGCAGCCGGGCAAGGACGCGTGGCCCATCGAGTTCAACCTGGGCACGGTGATGGACGGAGACACCGAGGAACACATCGCCGAGGTGGCCAAGGTGCTGGGCCGCTACGTGGACCTGATCGGCGTGCGGGCCTTCCCGAAGTTCGTCGACTGGGCCTATGACCGCGAGGACATCGTGCTGAAGTCGTTCGCCAAGTACTCGCCGGTGCCGGTGATCAACATGGAGACGATCACCCATCCCTGCCAGGAACTGGCCCACGCGCTGGCGTTGCAGGAGCACTTCGGCACGTCCGACCTGCGCGGCAAGAAATACGTGCTCACCTGGACGTACCATCCCAAGCCGCTGAACACCGCGGTCGCCAATTCCGCGCTGACCATCGCCACGCGCATGGGTATGGACGTCACCCTGCTGTGCCCGACGTCGGACTACATCCTGGACGAACGCTACATGGGCTGGGCCGAGCAGAACGTGGCTGAAAGCGGCGGTTCGCTGACCATCAGTCACGACACGGACAGCGCCTATGCCGGTGCCGACGTGGTCTACGCCAAGAGCTGGGGCGCGCTGCCCTTCTTCGGCAACTGGGAGCCCGAGAAGCCCATCCGCGACCAGTACAAGCACTTCATCGTCGACGAGCGGAAGATGGCGCTGACCAACAACGGTGTCTTCAGCCACTGCCTTCCGTTGCGCCGCAACGTGAAGGCCACCGACGGCGTGATGGACTCGCCGCAGTGCATCGCGATCAATGAAGCCGAAAATCGCCTGCATGTGCAGAAGGCGATCATGGCCGCGTTGGTGAAGTAGCCCGAATCTGCTCCTTCCCCCGCTTGCGGGGGAAGGCTGGGATGGGGGCGAGCCGCCTCCGGAAAGTTCGGCCTCATCCCATCGCCCCCACTCCGACCCTCCCCCGCGATGCGGGGGAGGGGGCACACCTCCAGAGAACCAAGAAATGACTGCTTCCGACTCCAAAGACATCGTCCTCGCCTTTTCCGGCGGCCTCGACACCAGCTTCTGCGTGCCCTACCTGAAGGAGCGCGGCTGGAACGTGCACACCGTGTTCGCCGACACCGGCGGTGTGGATGCAGAAGAGCGCGCCTACATCGAACAGCGCGCCGCCGACCTGGGCGTGGCCAGCCACGTCACCGTCGATGGCGGCCCGGCGATCTGGGAGGGCTTCGTCAAGCCGTTCGTGTGGGCGGGTGAGGGTTACCAGGGGCAATACCCGCTGCTGGTGTCCGACCGCTACCTGATCGTCGACGCCGCGCTGAAGCGGGCCGCCGAACTGGGCACGAACGCGATCGCGCACGGCTGCACCGGCATGGGCAACGACCAGGTGCGCTTCGACCTCGCCGTGAAGGCCAGCGGCGATTACCGCATCGTGGCGCCGATCCGTGAGATCCAGAAGGAACACACCCAGACCCGCGCCTACGAACAGGCCTATCTGGAAGAGCGCGGCTTCGGCGTGCGCGCCAAGCAGAAGAGCTACACCATCAACGAGAACCTGCTGGGCCTGACGATGTCCGGCGGCGAGATCGACACGTGGTCCGCCCCCGGCGAGGGCGCCCGTGGCTGGTGCGCGCCGCGCGCCGAATGGCCGGTGGAGCCGCTGCGGGTGACGGTCGGCTTCAAGAACGGCGAGGCGGTCAGCCTGGACGGACAGCCCGTCGCCGGTGCCGCGCTGCTGGCGAAGTTGAACGCGCTGTTCGCGCCTTACGGCGTGGGCCGTGGCGTGTACACCGGCGACACCGTGATCGGCCTGAAGGGGCGCATCGTGTACGAAGCCCCGGGTCTGATCTCGCTGCTGGCCGCGCACCGCGCGCTGGAAGAGACCGTGCTGACCAAGCAGCAGAACCGCTTCAAGCCCGAGATCGCGCGCAAGTGGGTCGAACTGGTGTACGAAGGCTTCTACCACGACCCGCTGAAGGCTGACCTGGAAGCGTTCCTGCAGTCCTCGCAGGCCACCGTCAACGGCGAGGTGGTACTGGAAACCCGTGGCGGCCGCGTCGATGCGGTGGCGGTGAAGTCCCCGCACATCCTCAATGCCAAGGGCGCGACCTACGCGCAGTCGGCGGACTGGGGCGTCGAAGAAGCCGAAGGCTTCATCAAGCTGTTCGGCATGAGCTCGACGCTGTGGGCCGAGATCAACCGCTGAGTCTTCAGGAAATGCCCTGCCGTCATTCCAGCGCAAGCTGGAATCCAGTTTGATTCTGCTTCGGACGTTCCAGAAGCAAGAGCAAAATGGATCCCGGCATGCGCCGGGATGACGACTGGAACGTTGATCGACCACGGACAAGACACACCATGCTGCCATCCGTTCTCCAACACCTCGACAAGCTGGTGTCCTTCGACACCCGCAACCCGCCGCGCGACATCGGCACCGACGGCATATTCGACTATCTGCGCACGCAACTGGCGGACTTCACCATCGAAGTGACCGACCACGGCGCTGGCGCGGTGTCGTTCTTCGCCGTGCGCGGACAGCCGAAGCGGGTGTTCAACGTTCACCTGGACACGGTGCCATCGTCGCCGGCATGGAGCGCCAGTCCGCATGTGTTGCGCATCGAAGGCGACCGCGCCATCGGTCTGGGTGCCTGCGACATCAAGGGTGCAGCAGCGGCGCTGGTCGCCGCAGCGCAGGTGACGCAGGGCGATGCCGCGTTCCTGTTCACCACCGATGAGGAAGCGAACGATGCCCGCTGCATCGCCGCGTTCCTGGCGCGCGACCACGGGTTCGGCGAGGCGATCATCGCCGAACCGACCCGCTGCGAAGCCGTGCTCGCGCACCGTGGCATCAGCGCCGTGCGCATGGCCTTCAAGGGACAGGCAGGCCACGCTTCTGCCGAGAACGCGCTGTCGCTGAGCGCGCTCCACAACGCCATGCGCTGGGGCACGAGCGCGCTGGATTTCGTGCAGGCCCAGCATCACCTGCGTTTCGGCGGACTGACCGGCCTGCGCTTCAACATCGGCCGGGTCGAAGGCGGCATCAAGGCGAACATGATCGCGCCCAGCGCAGAGGTCCGGTTCGGCTTCCGGCCGCTGCCGTCGCAGGACATGGACGAGTTGCATGCCACCTTCCGCAGCTTCGCCAGTGCCGAGGCGCTGGCCGAGTACGAGGAAACCTTCCGCGGCCCGTCGTTGCCATCGGGCGATGTCGCGCGGGCGGAGGAGCGCCGGCTGGCCGCGCGCGACCTGGCCGACGATCTGGGTCTGCCGATCGGCAATGCGGTGGATTTCTGGACCGAAGCCTCGCTGTTCTCGGCGGCAGGTCTCACCGCGTTCGTCTACGGTCCTGGCGACATCGCGCAGGCGCACACCGCCGACGAATGGGTCTCGCTGGAGCAGTTGCAGCGGTATGCCGACAGCATCGTCAGGATCCTCCAATAACGCGTAGGGCGGGCCCAGGCCCGCCATAGATCGTCAACGACGGTGGGCCAAGGCCCACCCTACGAAAGCAAGAGACATGGAATCGAACAAGCAAACCCGCCAGACCATCATCCGGCTGCTGTCCAGCATGGCCAGTGCGAAGGAGATCTCGCAGTACGTCAAGCGCTTCTCGCAGCTGGACGCCAAGCGCTTCGCCGTGGTCAAGGTCGGCGGCGCGGTGCTGCGCGACGATCTGGAAGCGCTGACGTCATCGCTGACGTTCCTGCAGGAAGTCGGGTTGACGCCCATCGTCGTGCACGGTGCGGGGCCGCAGCTGGATGAAGAGATGACTGCCGCGGGCATTACCAAGCAGACCGTCAATGGCCTGCGTGTGACCACGCCCGAAGTGCTGGCCATCGTGCGCAAGGTATTCCTGCAGCAGAACCTGGCGCTGGTGGAAGCGTTGCAGCAGGTCGGTGCGCGTGCCACGTCGATTGTCTCCGGTGTGTTCGAGGCCGAATACAAGGACCAGGCCACCTATGGCCTGGTCGGTGACGTCACCCGCATCAACCAGGCGCCCATCGAGGCCAGCCTGAAGGCGGGTTCCATCCCCGTGATCGCCAGCATGGGCGAAACCGTCGGTGGGCAGATCCTCAACATCAACGCCGACTTCGCCGCCAACGAGCTGGTGCAGGTGCTGCAGCCGTACAAGATCATCTTCCTGACCGGTACCGGCGGCCTGCTGGATGCGGAGGGGCGGGTGATCGATTCGATCAACCTGTCCACCGAGTACGACGAACTGATGGCGCAGCCCTGGATCAACGGCGGCATGCGGGTGAAGATCGAGCAGATCAAGGACCTGCTGGACCGCCTGCCGCTGACCTCGTCGGTTTCCATCACCAAGCCGGCGGAACTGGCCAAGGAGCTGTTCACCCACAAGGGCTCCGGCACGCTGGTCCGGCGCGGCGAACGCGTGTTGCGCTTCGAGGGCTCGTGGGAGGGCGTCGACCTGCCGCGCCTGCGCACGCTGATCGAATCGAGCTTCGGCCGCACCTTGCTGCCCGATTACTTCGAGCGCACCGCGCCGTACCGCGTGTATGTCAGCGAGAACTACCGCACGGCGTTGATCCTGACGCAGGAGGAGGGCTTCGCCTACCTGGACAAGTTCGCCGTGCTCGATGACGCGCAGGGCGAGGGGCTGGGCCGGGCTGTCTGGCACGTGATGCGCGAGGAGAATCCGCAGCTGTTCTGGCGCTCGCGCCACAACAATGCGGTCAATATCTTCTATTACGCCGAATCCGATGGCTGCTACAAGCAGGAGAAGTGGAAGGTGTTCTGGTACGGCATCGAGGATTTCGGCGACATCGAGCGCTGCGTGGCGCATTGCCGTACGCGCCTGCCGACGCTGAAGGACTGACATGGCCACCGCACTTCCCACCGCGTGGCAGCAGGTTCCCGCCCTCACGGGGCGCCATGTGCGGCTTGAACCGATGTCGCGCGACCACGTCGACGGCCTGCGTGCCGCGCTGGCCGGCGACGCGCTGTCTGCACTGTGGTTCACGCAGGTGCCGAAGGCGGCGGACGTCGAACACTACGTCGAGTCCGTGCTGGCGGCGCAGGCCGATGGCCGCGTGCTGCCGTTCGTGGTGCGGGGCGCGGATGGCCGCATCGTCGGGAGCACCCGCTTCTACGGGCTGGAAGCGGACGTGCCCAAGCTCAGTATCGGCTACACCTGGTACGCGCCCGATGTTCAGCGCACCGGCGTCAACACGGAAACCAAGCTGCTCCTGCTCACCCATGCATTCGAAACATTGGGGTGCATCAGCGTGGTGTTCGAGACCAGCTGGTTCAACCATCGCTCGCGCGCGGCCATCGCCCGGCTGGGCGCCAAGCAGGACGGAGTGCTCCGCAACCACAAGCGCCACACCGACGGCTCGCCGCGCGATACCGTCGTCTTCTCGATCATCGACGGCGAATGGCTGGCGGTGAAACGCAACCTGCTGGCCAAGCTGGCCCGGCACGAACAGGATTCCCCATGAGCACCACCAAGACCGTCGGCATCGTCGGCGCCCGCGGCCACACCGGCGCCGAGTTGATCCGCCTGATTGCCCGCCATCCGCACTTCGAGCTGGTGTTCGTGTCCTCGCGCGAGCTCGACGGGCAGAAGGTCAGCGATCATATCGAAGGGTTCGCCGGCGAGCTGCGCTACGAGAGCCTGAGTCACGAACAGGTCGGTGCGAAGGGTGCCGATGCCGTGATCCTGGCGCTGCCCAACGGCAAGGCGGCCGAACTGGTTGCCGCCATCGACGCACAGGCGCCCGACACCGTCGTGGTCGACCTGTCGGCGGATTTCCGCTTCGACGAGCGCTGGTACTACGGCCTGCCGGAGCTCACTCGGCAGAAGTGCGCCGGCCAGAAGCGCATCAGCAATCCCGGCTGCTACGCCACCGCCATGCAACTGGCTGTTGCGCCACTCCTCGGTCGTCTGGCCGGTCCGCCGCAGTGCTTCGGCGTGTCCGGTTACTCCGGCGCTGGCACCACGCCGTCGGACAAGAACAACACCGACCTGCTGCGCGACAACCTGATGCCGTACGCGCTGACCGACCATATGCACGAGCGCGAAGTCAGCCGCCAGCTCGGCGTGCCCGTGGAGTTCATGCCGCACGTTGCGCCGCATTTCCGCGGCATCACCATGACGGTGAACCTGTGGCTGCAGCAGGCGACCAAGGTGGACGACATCCGCGCGCTCTATCGCGAACGTTATGCGCATGAGCCGCTGGTCCGCGTCCTGGACGACGCGCCGTGGGTCAGCCGCATTGCAGGCAAACACGGCGTCGAGATCGGTGGCTTCACCCTGGCCCCCGGCGGCAAGCGCCTGGTCGTGGTCGCGACGCTGGACAACCTGCTCAAGGGCGCGGCGACGCAGGCGATGCAGAATCTCAACCTCGCCTTCGGCTTCGACGAACTCGAAGGCGTGCCCTTGTAGGAGCGCCCTGGGGCGCGACCATGGGATGGACGAAAAAGCATCGCGCCCTAGGGCGCTCCTACAGTTTCATGGAGATATCGATGACGAACCTGTTGTGGCAGAAGCCCGGCGTGGCGGTGGACGCGGAGATCCAGCGTTTCCTGGCCGGCGACGACGTGGTGCTGGACCGCGAGTTCTTCCTGCATGACATCCGCGCCAGTGCGGCGCATGCCGAAGGCCTGCAGCGCATCGGCATCCTGTCGGGCGACGAACTGGCCGGCCTGAAGCGTGAACTGGCGACCCTTGCCGAGGATTTCCGTCGCGGCGAGTTCGTGCTCGACGAGCGTTTCGAGGATGGCCACTCCGCCATCGAGGCGCGGTTGACCGAGCGCCTCGGCGATGCCGGTCGCAAGATCCACACCGGCCGCAGCCGCAACGACCAGATCCTGGTCGCCACGCGCCTCTGGTTGAAGGAAAAACTGGCCCGCGTGGCAGTGCTGTCGCGTGAAATCGCCAAGGTCGCGCTCGACCGTGCGCAGGTCGAACGCGACCTGCCGCTGCCCGGCTACACCCATATCCAGCGCGCCGTCGTGTCGTCGGCCGGGATGTGGTGGGCGGGCTGGGCGGAAGCCTTCATCGACAACACCACGCGCGCGCGCGACACGCTGAAGCTGGTCGACGCCAATCCGCTCGGCACGGCCGCCGGCTACGGTGTCAACCTCAAGCTCGACCGCGAGCACACCACGGCCGCGCTCGGCTTCGCGCGCATGCAGGTCAGTCCGATCTACGCGCAGCTCTCGCGCGGCAAGTTCGAGCTGGCTGCGCTGGAGGCCCTGGGCGGGGCCACGCTGGACCTGCGCCGCATCGCCTGGGACCTGTCGCTGTTCACCAGCGCCGAGTTCGGCTTCGTGGCGCTGCCGGCGCAGTACACCACCGGCAGTTCCATCATGCCGAACAAGCGCAATCCCGACGTCATCGAGTTGATGCGCGCGACCCACGCCAGCGTCGCCGCCGCGCGTACCGAGATCGAACAGCTGCTGTCGCTGCCCTCGGGCTACCACCGCGACCTGCAGGCCAGCAAGGGCGCGATCTTCCACGGCTTCGGCCGCGGATTGCCGGCACTGGAACTGCTGCCGGCGTTGCTGGCCAACCTGGAATGGCGTGAAGACAAACTGCGTGCCGCGATCGATTCCGGCATGTACGCCACCGACGTCGCCGTCGAAGCGGCGGTCGCCGGCGTGCCGTTCCGCGAGGCTTACAAAGCCGCCGCGGCATCGGCCGACAGTGCAGGGCAGGGACGTACACCGGAAGGCAGCCTCGCCGCGCGCGTGTCGCCCGGTGCTGCCGCCGACCTGCGTCTGGACGAACTGCTCGCCCGCTGGGATGCGCTATGACGCGCTACCTCGTCATGGCCATGCGCCGTCCTTCGTTCGACGATGCCGTCATCGCGCCGCATCTCGCGTTCCTCGACGAACTGCGCGCCGCCGGGCAACTGGAGATGACCGGTGGCTTCAGCGACAGGACGGGCGGCGCCTACGTGCTCGTGAACGTCGTCTCGCTGGAGGAAGCGAAGGCGATCGCCGCGCGCGATCCCCTGGCGCTGACCGGCACGTCCGATCTCACCGTGTACGAATGGAACACCCGCTGAGCTGACACCATGACCCACGCCACGCCGCCGCTGTTCACCGAACAACCGTTGCCGGCCTGGCGTCGCGCCGTGCTCAAGGTGGGCAGCAGCCTGCTGGCGGCGGAAGGCGAGGGGCTCAGTCCACGCCATGCGCTGAACCTGGCGCAGTTCGTGTCGTCCAGCATCGCCGCGGGGCGCGAAGTGGTCATCGTGTCGTCCGGTGCGGTGGCGGCGGGGCGCGGCCTGCTGCATCGCAAGCCGCAGGCGGGCGTAGCCATGGCCGAGCGCCAGGCACTGGCGGCGCTCGGGCAGGCGCAGCTGATCGCGCTGTGGCAGCGCTTCTTTGATCGGCCCGTGGCGCAGGTGCTGCTGACCCATGACGACCTGCGAAACCGCCGTCGCTACCTCAACGCGCGTGCCACGCTGCAGGAACTGCTGGCGCTGGGTGCGTTGCCGGTGATCAACGAGAACGACACCGTCTCCGTCGACGAACTGAAGCTCGGCGACAACGACAATCTCGCTGCGGTTGTCGCGGCGCTGATCGACGCCGACGCGTTGTTCATCGCCACCGACATCGACGGTTTCTACACCGCGAATCCACGCACTCAGACCGACGCGCAACCGATCCTCGACGTGGAAGCGCTGACGCCGGCGTTCTTCGCCATGGCGGGCGGCACCGGCAGCGGCGTCGGTACCGGCGGCATGCATACCAAGCTGGAGGCGGCGGCCAAGGCGGCGGCGGCCGGCATCGAGACGTTCCTGTTCAATGGCACGCAGGCCTCGACGCTATCCGCGCTGTCGCGCGGCGCGTTGCTCGGCACGCGCTTCCGCCCCGCGCAGAACCGCCTCGCAGCGCGCAAGTACTGGCTGCGCAACGTGCCGGTGGAAGCCGGGGCCATCGTGGTCGATGCCGGCGCGGCGAATGCGATGGGCCAGAAGGGCGCCTCGCTGCTGCCGGGCGGCGTGACCACAGCGGAGGGCGACTTCCGCCGTGGCGACATGGTCGAGCTGGTGCTGCGCGACGAGACGGGCGACCAACGCATCGCGCGTGGCGTCAGCCAGTACTCGGCGATCGACATCCGCCGCATCGCGCGGCGCCACTCGCGCGAGATCGAAGGCATCCTCGGTTATACCTATGGCGAGAATGTCGTCCATCGCGATGATCTGGTGCTGTTGTGATGCCTCGTCGTCCCGCACCGCACGCCTTTGTAGGAGCGCCCTCGGGCGCGATGCTCCTGCTCGGAATTCCAGATCGAAAAGCATCGCGCCCGAGGGCGCTCCTACAAGGACAGGGATCTCATGATCGATCGTGAGCAAGGAGGTCGCATGACCGACATCAAGACGCTGGCGCTGCAATGCCGCGACGCGGCTACCGCCATCGCGGGTCTGCCGACAGCGGCGAAGAACACCCTGTTGCGTGCGATGGCCGATGCGCTGTTGGCCGACGAAGGCGCGATCCTGGCGGCCAACGCGCGCGACCTGGAGGCTGCCGCGGCAAAAGGCATCGGCAGCGCCATGCTGGATCGCCTGCGGCTGGACACTGCGCGCCTGCAGGGCATCGCGGCCGCCGTGCGCGAGGTGGCGGAGCTGCCGGACCCGGTGGGGCAGGTCACCCGCGCCTACGACCGGCCCAATGGCATCCATGTCGAACGCGTGCGCGTGCCGCTGGGCGTGATCGCGATGATCTACGAAGCGCGCCCCAACGTCACCGCCGACGCGGCAGCCCTGTGCCTGAAGGCCGGCAACGCCGTCGTCCTGCGCGGCGGCTCGGAAGCGATCCATTCCAACTCTGCTATCGCGGCGTCGCTGAAGCGGGCCCTGCGCGAGGCCGGATTGCCCGAGGCCGTGCTGACCCTCGTCGAAGACCTACGCCGCGACACCATTCTGGAACTGATCCAGTTGAACGACATCGTCGACCTGGTGATCCCGCGCGGGGGCGAGGGACTCATCCGCTTCGTCGCCGAACACGCGCGCGTGCCGGTGATCAAGCACTACAAGGGCGTCTGCCACCAGTACGTGGATGCCGGCGCCGACGAGGAGCTGGCGCTGGCCCTGCTGCTGGACGGCAAGGTGTCGCGGCCGTCGGCCTGCAATTCGCTGGAGACGTTGCTGGTCCATCGCGATATCGCGCCGACATTCCTGCCGCGTGCCGTCGCCGCACTGCGCGCGCGCGGCGTGGAGGCGAGGGTGGACGAACGCGGGCGGGCATGGGTGCCGGATGCGCCGCCGGCGACCGAAGAGGACTTCGCCGCCGAATTCCTCGACCTGGTGATCGCGATCGGCGTGGTGGACGACCTGGACGCCGCCATCGCCCATATCCGTCGCTACACGTCCGACCATACCGAGGTCATCGTCACCCGCGATCCCGTGCATGCGGAGACGTTCCTCAACGCCTTGCGGTCCGCCGTGGTGATGGTCAATGCCTCGTCGCGGTTCTCCGATGGCGGCGAGCTGGGGCTGGGCGCGGAGATCGGCATCTCCACCACGCGCCTGCATTCGTACGGCCCCATGGGCCTGGAAGCGCTCACCATCGAGCGGTTCGTGGTGCGCGGCGAGGGGCAGGTGCGGCACCCGGACCTGCTCTGACGCTGTCGATCAGCCTGGATCGGCGATCGCAGTGAAGCCGTGCGGACAGGCATCCTCGCCCATGTGCAGCACGGTGATCTTGCCCTGCACCAGCGCCCGCGCGACGGCCGGCGGCGCGCCGAGAGCCTGTGCCACGTCGGGCAGGGTAGCGCTGCGCGGCTGGCTGCGGCGGTCCACCCGGCTGAAGCGCAGCCGGTTGTACTCTGCCCACGCGATCAGCATCAGCGCGCAAGCCACCGCCAGTAGCGGCAGGGAGAAGAGCAGGAATGGCTCGATGGCGTGTTCGCGCACGTAAAGCTCGAAGAACGCCGTGCGGAAGCCGAGCAGCCAAAGCAGCAGCGTCGCCAGCGGTGTCCACAGGTAGACGTATACCATCCAGAACCCCAGCGTGACGAAGCCCCAGGCTGCGCGTTGCAGTCTTGGCTGCTTCATCGGTTTGCGGATCAGGCGCGAATCGAACTTCATCGTATTCCCCTATCAGGGCTCACCCACGTGGCGCGACCGCGCCGACGACGCATCAGCGTTCTCGGCACAGCCACTACGGTGGTGAACAGACTCAGCATCCAGTACGCCATCGGGTACCAGATCATCCAGAAGTAGTTGCGTCCCACCGCGGTCTCGTAGCGACGGTCGATGACGATGCTGCTGGCGAACTGCAGCATGCAGATCAACGCCAGGATCACCCCGTGCCACGAAGGCAGCAGGGTGTGCACGTACAGCGAAGGCGGCAGTGAGACGAATTTCCCCAGTGCCCATAGCAGCATGATGAGCAGCATGGTGTACGCCCAGACCACGCTCAGCAGGTACTCGAGCAGCACGGCCCACATGCGCCGCTTGCGCCAGCTGAACATGCCCACGCTGTGGCGGAGCAGTACTTCAACCCCGCCCTGTGCCCACCGCAGGCGCTGGCGCCAGAGTCCTTTCAACGTTTCCGGCATCAGGATGAAGCACAGTGCGTTGGGTTCGTAACGGATGTCCCAGTGATCGAGTTGCAGGCGCCAGCTGATGTCGATGTCCTCCGTCACCATGTCGTCGGCCCAGTAACCGATACGGTGCAGTGCGGTGCGACGGAAGCCGCTGATCACGCCCGACACGGTGAAGATGCGCCCGTAGACCCGTTGCGCACGCTTGATCATGCCGATGATCGAAGAGAACTCGCCCACCTGCAGGCGCCCCAGCAGGGTGGACCGGTTGCGGATGCGTGGATTGCCGGTCACCGCACCGACGCGCGGTCCGGACGTCAGGTGCCAGATGATCCAGTGGGTGGCGTATTCGTCCAGCAACGCGTCGCCGTCAATGCAGACCAGGTATTCGCTGCGTGCCGCCAGCGCGCCCATGCGCAGTGCGTTCGCCTTGCCGAGGTTGCGGTCCAGATGGATCACCCGGAGACGCGGGTGCACGGCGGCCAGCGCGTTCAGGCGCTCGCCCGTGTCATCGCGGCTGCCGTCGTTGATGGCGATGACCTCGAAGTCGGGGTACTGCTGCGCGAGCGCTGCGCCGATGGTGTCGTCGACGTTGTCGCCCTCGTTGTGGCAGGGGATCAGCAGGGTGGCGAACGGCATCACGGTCATCGGCGGCGGATCGTTGCGCGGGCGCGCATGCCGTTCACGGCGGAAGTAGTAATACAACCCGCCGGACATCCAGAAGAAGGACATCACGATGGGATAGAGGAACGCGAACTGGAACAGCGCGTCGAGCAGCGGAGCCATCACCGTTCCTCGTAGGGAAAGCTGCGCGCGGAAAGGCTGCCACGCACATCGGGGAGGCGCGGCTGGTCGCGGATGAAGTCGTCCGGGTACCAGCCCAGGTGCCGCACGCCGTCGGCCTGCAACTGGCGCACGAGAGCCTGCAGGGTGTCGCCGGGAATCGGCGTGCCGGCGCGCCAGTCGCGCGTCTGCAGCTCGAACAGGGTCTTGTTGAACGTCGGGTCGTGCGCGCGCACGGCGTCGGTCAGCTCGCGCATCCACGCGGCAGGGCGACGATGTTCACCTTCCATCCACGGCATCGCCATCAGCGCGGTGTAGTCGTAGGCTGTGAGGAAGGTGTCCAGGCGCTGGCCGAACCACTGCTGGCTCTTCGGCTCCAGCACGGTGCGTGCGTAAAGGTTGCGGACCGTCAGCAGCTTAGGTCGCCAGCGCTCGGCGGAGCGCTTCAGTTCATGGGTGACATCGACGAGCAGGTGCGAGCGTGCCTCGGCGCTGCCGAGACGGGGAAGTTCGTCGTCGCGCAGGTAGGCGTCGTCGTGGAACAGCAGGCCCTCGAAGTAGCTGGCGATGGCCAGGTCTTCGTAGATGTCGGTGATCAGTGCGCGGGCATGGGGATTGGAGGGGTCCAGCCGGAAGATGTCGCCCGCGCGCTCCGGCAGTGCCAGCGCCCGGCGCTGTGTCGCATCCGGCGGCTCGAAGCCGAGTACCGGCAGCCACGCCAGCACTTTCACGCCTGCCCGCGTGCGCAGTTGCCAGGCTACCCGGTTGAACAGGTCCGCGCGCACCGGAAGATGGCGGTTGGGGAAGTACAGCGCATCCGCCGAACCATTGCCGTCGGGATCGGCGAACGCCTGCAGGAATACATGGGTGGGGCCGATCCGCTTGACCCGCTCCAGCAGCGCGTCGAGGTTGCGATCGAGCTGTGCGGGATCAGCGTCGTAGACATAGTCCAGGTCGACCTGCATGGCGCGGACGCCGGCGACATCCTCGTCATGGCGCAGCTCGTAGGCCAGGTCGCCGATGCTCGGGTTGTCGCTCAGCAGCAGGCGTGCCAGCCCATGCAGGTCGCGGCCGACCTTCTGTTCGCGGCCCTCAAGGTCGAAGGACACCGACATGCCCAGCGTTTCGGCGATACCGTTGCTGACACTGTTGTAGGCCGCATATGGCCAGACGATGGCGCGCGGACGCACGCCCAGTTCGCGCTGCAGCGCGTCGGCGCTCGCCTGCAGGTCGGCACGGATGCGTGCGCAATACTCGCTTTCGCTCTCGTAACGGTGGGCCGTCGCGTCGTAGCGGCGGGTAATCGCCGCCGGGGTCATGTTGCCCTGCGGATTCGACTGCACGCCGTGGTGCAGGTGATGGCTGTGCGATGCGACCTCGACCAGCCCGGTCGCCTGCATTTCGCGCAGTTGTGCCCAGGTCAGGAAATCGTCGTGCGTGAACATGCGGGGGCCGTAGTCCACCTGCCGGCCCGCCGGCAGGTCCACCCAGTCCGTCACCACCGCGACCAGGGCCGGGTAGCCGTAGGCACGCAGCAGCGGGAATGCATGCGTGTACACGCTGCGCAGTCCATCGTCGAAGGTCAGCAGCACGGCCTTGTCGGGCAGTGCGCGCTCGCCACGCGAGGCTGCCAGTACGTCACCCAGGCTGACCGGGTGGTAGCCCTGGCCCGAAAGCCAATCCAGGTGCGCGGCGAAGTTCTGCGTGCTGACCGCGTAGCCATCCGGGTCGCCTTTTCGGGCGACATCGTCGCGGATGTCGTGGTAGCTGAGCACCAGCAAGCGTTCGCCGGCCACCTGCAGGGTGCGCGTGGCGGGTGCGGCATCGCCTGCGAAGGCCGTGAAGGGGAACAGCACGAACAGCGACAGGCACGCCCGCAGGACCAGGTTGTCGATGATGCTTGCCATGCCTATTCTCCCCACCTGTATTCGATGTCCAGCGCCACGCGCTGCTCGCGCTGGCCGTCGTAGACGGGGCGCGACCAGGCGATGCCGTAATCCAGCACGTGGCCCATGCCCAGCTTCCATTCGTGCCGGTAGCTGGCGCGCGGTACCCATGCACTGCCATGGCCTTCCTGCCAGTAGCTGCCGGCGGTGATCTCCAGGCGCTGACGCAGGTGGCGTTCGTAACGGCGCCACGCGACGTGATCGATGCGGACGCCGGTGTTGAGTGCGCGATCCTCGGAAGGATTGAAGTAGGGAGCGTCGTCGTGACTGCCCCGCGATGCATACGCGTCGCCGATCACGTCGACCAACAGGTGCGGCCGCGTGATCCACCTGTGCTGGCCATACACCCCCAGCTCCTGGCGTCGGTTGCCGTCGTCGTAGTCCCAGCGCTTGTAGCGCGCACCCAGTTGCCCCTGTTCCGAAGGCGACCACACCAGTCCGGCCTGCCAGCTGTCGGCCCCGATCCCGCTGCGGCGCGCCTGCAGTGAAGCTTCTGGATCTGCGTGGAAGATGGCGGCGCTGGCCGACACGGTGTCGCTGAAACGCCACCCGGCACGGACTCCGACGGCGGTGTCGTCGAGGAACCGGTCGTCAGGGCGCAACGCTTGTGCTTCCAGCGACAGCCGGTCGTGTGCGTAGAGCAGGCCCATGCCGGCGTAGCGGGCATGCACGCGTTCGCCCTGGAAATCGGCCCAGGCATCGCTGACCTGCGCGGTCGCGCGCCAACGATCAGCCAGCATCGGGCTCTCTACGTAGGCCCCGTACTCGCCGTCGCGATTTCCCAACGGCGATGCGGTCGTCGTGCCTTCGGCGTCACTGCGTCCCGCAGTGGCCCATACACGGCCGCGCCAACCCAGGTGCGCATCCCAGTAGCGATCCAGGCGCTGCACGTGGGTGTTGCCTGGAAACTGTTCGAGCAGCGCGTCGTGGAGCAGGCGGGCATCGTCCACGCGGTCGAGTGCGAGCAGGGATTCGGTGGCGCCGATACGGGCTTCGATGCTGCGCGGATCCAGCGTCATCGCCATGCGCTGGCGCTGCAGGGCGCGCTCGCTCCAGCCGCGCATGCCGAAGACATTGCCGAGGCGTGATTGCAGCCCTGCGTTGTTGGGCGCCACGGATGCGAGCGCTTCGAGCGCCACCTGGGCTTCCTGCAGGCGGTTGCCGTACGCGGTCACCATCGCGTGGTTGGTGTCGGCCTCGAAGCGATGCCAGTTCTGGTGGCCGAGGCGCGCGCCTGCGGCACGTGGCCAGGGTTCGTTGGACTTGGCCAGGGCATCCAGCATCGCCAGTGCGCGCGCGTGCTGTTCCGATTCCAGATAGGCATACGCCAGCAGCAGTTGGATATCGAACTCGCCAGGCATCGCCGCCAGCGACGTCTCGAGCGCCGCGGCGGCTTCCTCCGGTCGGCGCGTGGCCAGCAGCGAATCGCCGACCTTGGCCAGAGCGTAGGGTGGCACTTCCACGCCGTCTGCAAGAAGCGCCCGGTATGCCGCCACGACTTCATCATGCTTTTCCAGCGTATTGAGGATCACCAGCGTGTCCAGGCGTGGACGCGTGGCTTCGGCGCGCTGCGCCGGAGTCAGGCTGGCAAGGTGCTCCGTCATCAGGCGTTCGGCCTGCTTCATTTCATCCAGCCGGGATGCCGTGTCCTGTGCGTAGAGGCCTCCCCAGACGATCGTGCGGGCCAAGCGGTCGTTCTCGATGCGCTCGGCTTCGGCCCCGCTGAAGATGGCCGGGCGAGCGCGATAAAGCTGCCATGCGCGTTCGGCGTTGCCGAGATCCGCCAGCGTCAACGTGCGCAGCCGGTAGGCCTCCTCATCCGAGGGGGTTGCGGACAACAGACGCTCATAGATCGCGAGGGCCGCGAGCCATTGGCGCTGGTCACGCAGCCGCGTGGCGTCGTCCAACTGGGCTTGGCGCGATAGCGTCCGCGTTTCCGCAGGCGCGGCCTGAAGCGCAACGGGATGCAGGGACAAGCCCGTGGCGCACGCCAGGGCGAGGGGGAGGGGGAAGAACCGGAGATTCAAGTGGGGGCCCGTCACGCGGCGCGGTTGCGTAGTCCGTTGCGCGGGTTAAAGCAAAAATTCTGCCAGTTCTCTCAATTGTTCGGTTTCAGGACAGTTGGATCACAATTTCGTTCAGATTTAGTAAATTAACATGAATATTACGGTCCCGGTTCGCTCCAATAAGGTGCTGGAACGCCGGAGTGTCCTGAATATGTTTGACGTGAGGCCGGCACCCGTCCTCAGGGGCGCGTTCGAGAGAGGTCAAAGAGTGACGTCCAGCGTCATTGTTTTGTGACGTACAGCACGATTTTGTGCGGGCTCGTGGTGCGGAGAGCCACAGCCCGCCCATGGGGTGGGGCAGAGGGTGCGCGCTGCTGCGGCCCGGCTAAGGAGCGATGTCGGGCAGGCAACAGGGGTGGGCAACCGGGAGTCAACAAAAAGCCCGGGAAACTTTCGTTTCCCGGGCTTCGTGTTTTGGTCGGGGAGACAGGATTCGAACCTGCGACCTCTACGTCCCGAACGTAGCGCTCTACCAGACTGAGCTACACCCCGTTGAGCCGCGCATTGTAGGCAGTCGTCGCGCGTGCGGCAATAGGGCGCGGTGTTTCCGTTACGGCATGCGGCCTTCCCACTTAGAATGCGCTGTTGCCGTCCGTTGGAGTTTTTCGCTTGATCAAGCCCCGTACCCCGCCCGGAGTGATGGAACTGCTCCCGCGCGAGCAGATCGCCTTCCAGCGCATGCTGGACACCATCCGTCGCAACTACGAGCGCTTCGGCTTCCTGCCCGTCGAAACCCCGGTGTTCGAACTGTCCGAGACCCTGCTGACCAAGTCCGGCGGCGAAACCGAACGGCAGGTCTATTTCGTCCAGTCCACCGGCGCATTGGCGAAAGAAGGCGAGGGCCTGCCCGAACTGGCCCTGCGCTTCGACCTGACCGTGCCCCTGGCCCGCTACGTGGCCGAACACGAACACGAACTGACCTTCCCGTTCCGCCGCTACCAGATCCAGCGCGTCTACCGCGGCGAACGCCAGCAGCGCGGCCGCTTCCGCGAGTTCTACCAGTGCGACATCGACGTGATCGGCAAGGACGCGCTGAGCGTGCGCTTCGACGCCGAGATCCTGGCGGTGATCCACGCCGTCTTCAGCGAACTGGGCATCGGCGACTTCACCATCCAGCTGAACAACCGCAAGCTGATGCGCGGCTTCTTCGAGGCGCAGGGCGTCACCGACAGCGAACAGCAGGCGCTGGTGCTGCGCGAGGTCGACAAGCTCGACAAGCGCGGCGCCGACTACGTGCGCGAGACGCTGACCGGCGAGGGCTTTGGCATGGCGGCCGAGGGCGTGGACCGCATCCTGGACTTCGTCGCCGTGCGCAGCACCGGCCACGCCGACACGCTGGCGCGGCTGGACGCGCTGGGGCAGGGCAGCGACACCTTCAACCAGGGCATCGCCGAACTGCGCGAGGTGCTGGAACTGGTCAAGGCGCTGGGCGTGCCCGAGGACGCGTACTGCCTGAATTTCTCCATCGCCCGCGGCCTGGACTACTACACCGGCACCGTCTACGAGACCCAGCTGGACGGCTACCCGCAGATCGGCTCGATCTGCTCCGGCGGCCGCTACGAAGACCTGGCCAGCCACTACACCAAGTCGAAACTGCCGGGCGTGGGCATCTCGATCGGCCTGACCCGCCTGTTCTGGCAGCTGCGCGAGGCCGGCCTGATCGCCGGCAGCGACGAGAGCAGCGTGCAGGCCATGGTTGCGCTGATGGACGACGGCCAGCTGGCCGGTTCGCTGGACATCGCGCGGCGCCTGCGCGCGGCCGGCATCAACACCGAAGTGCAGATGGAGAGCCGCAAGCTGGCCAAGCAGTTCCAGTACGCCTCGCGCGCGGGCATCCGCTTCGTTGTGCTGGCGGGCGAGGACGAGCTGACGCGCGGTGTGGTGACGGTGAAGGACCTGTTGCGCGAGCAGCAGTTCGAGGTGAAGCGCGAAGAACTGGCCAGCAGCCTGAAGGTGGAGCTGGAACAGGCACGCGCATTGGCGGGACGCTGACATGAAGCCGATCCTGCTGGATGGAAAATCCCTCACCCGCGACCGGCTGGTCGAGATCGCGTTCGGTGCCAGTGTCGAGCTGGACAAGGGGGCGCTGAAAGACGTCGCCCGCGCGGCCGACTTCCTCGCCGAACAGGTCCGCCGCGAAGAGCCGATCTACGGCGTGTCCACCGGCTTCGGCAGCAATGCCGACAAGTTGCTGGGCGCGCATCCATTGCGCGACGAGTTGCCGGGCGCCACGAAGTCGGGACGTTCGCTGCATGAAGAACTGCAGTACAACCTGATCGTCACCCATGCGGTCTGCGTGGGCGAGCCGATGGCGCCGGAGATCGTCCGCGCCATGCTGGGCATCCGCATCAACACGCTGTTGAAGGGCCACTCCGGCATCCGCGTGGAAACGCTGCAGGCGCTGGCGGCGATGCTCAACGCCGGCATCGTGCCGGTGGTGCCGTCGCTGGGATCCGTGGGCGCCTCGGGCGACCTCGCGCCACTGTCGCACCTGGCCATCGTGCTGCTGGGCGGGGGCGAAGCCTTCCATGAAGGTGAGCGCATGTCCGGTGCGGACGCGCTGAAGCGCGCGGGGCTGTCGCCGGTCTCGCTGTCGTACAAGGAAGGGCTGGCGCTGAACAACGGCACCGCGCAGATGCTGGCGATGGGCGTCCTGGCGACCTATCGCCTGGACAACCTGCTGGACACCGCCGATCTGGCCGCGGCCATGACGATCGATGCGTTCGCGGGCCGCCTCGGCGCGTTCGCCGAAGAGGTCCACGCGCTGCGGCCGCATCCTGGCCAGGTGCATGTGGCCGGGCGGCTGCGCGACCTGCTCGATGGCTCGACGCTG
This sequence comes from Pseudoxanthomonas sp. SE1, assembly GCF_029542205.1. Taxonomy (NCBI): domain Bacteria; kingdom Pseudomonadati; phylum Pseudomonadota; class Gammaproteobacteria; order Lysobacterales; family Lysobacteraceae; genus Pseudoxanthomonas; species Pseudoxanthomonas sp. SE1. The sequence continues at coordinate 1,721,739 of NZ_CP113783.1, forward strand.
GCCGACATTCCGTACCACCTGGTGCCGAAGTTCCGCCCGTGGCTGCCACGCAGTTGGGATACGCCCGAGGCGCAGGCGCTCCGCTTCGACATCGGCTGGGACTGGGTGCCGACGGACCAGCGCCACGGTCGGGAGAAGTTCTATGACCGCTTCATGCCGTTCCGTGGCGGCAAGAAGCACCAGCCGCAGGACAGCTACTCGCTGCGCTGCATTCCGCAGGTGCACGGCGCGGTGCGCGATGCGGTGGAACAGGCCAAGCGCGTGCTGGAGATCGAACTCAACGCGGTCACCGACAATCCGCTGGTGTTCCCGGACAAGCAGGCCGAGCACGTGGAAGAGCAGGTGATCTCCGCCGGCCACTTCCACGGCATGCCGCTGGCGTTGGCGATGAGCTATGTGAAGGCAGCGATTCCGACGCTGGCCTCGATCTCCGAGCGGCGGCTCAACAAGCTGGTGGATCCATCCACCAATGACGGCCTGCCTGCGTTCCTGATCGGCAACGAGGATGGCACCGAGTCGGGCCACATGATCGTGCAGTACTCGGCGGCGGCGATCGTCAACGACCTCGCCAGCCGCGCACATCCGGCCAGCGTGTTCTCGGTGCCGACCAGTGCGAATGCGGAAGACCATGTGTCGATGGGCGCCAACGAGGCACGGCACGTACTGGCGATGGTGCAGGACCTGGGCAAGGTGCTGGCATTGGAGCTGTACACCGCCGCTCAGGCACTCGACCTGCGTCGCGACATGATCAATGCCGCGCGTGCGCTGTCCGACCGTACCGACGCCGAAGGGCTGGCGATGAAGGTGTCAGGCGGTCCGCAGCCGGGCGCCGAAGAACGCGATACCTTCCTGGCCGAAGTCGATGCCCTGCGTGCCGCGCTGGCGGCCAGCGAGGCCTTCCATCCCGGCCACGCAGTTGCGGCGGCGCATGCGGCGATCCGCGCGAAGATTCCCTTCCTCGACCGCGACCGCGCGCTCGATGGCGAAGTCGCCACCGCGGTGCGGCTGGTGGAGTCGGGGGAGATACTGGCGGCGGTGCGCAATCGTTGAGCAGCTGCACTGTAGGAGCGACGTCAGTCGCGACCGCACGCCGGACAACCAATGATGGTGCGGCGGTCTGGTTCGACGGTTTTACGGGAGTTCCGTGCGCTCAGGGCGCGCGGTCGCGACTCACGTCGCTCCTACAGTAGCCCTGTCGCCTCACAACGTCCGCACGCAGTCCCGCCCTTCGGCCTTCGCGGTGTACAGCGCCTGGTCCGCCACCTGCAGCGCGGATTCCAGGCTGTCGCGCGCTTCCAGGTCGACGCAGTGCACGCCGATGCTGGCGGACACCGCGATCTCCAGCGCGCCGCTGCGGCACGGCTGCGCGCGCAGAGCCTGGCGCAGCTCTTCGGCCATCACGCTGGCCTCGCCCAGGCCCATGCCGGGCAGGGCGGCGATGAACTCCTCGCCGCCGAAGCGCGCCAGCAGTGCGCCGTGCGGGCGCAGCGTCTCGGCCAGCGTGTTCGACGTACAGCGCAGGCAGTCGTCGCCGACCAGGTGGCCGTAGGTGTCGTTGATGCGCTTGAAGTGGTCCAGGTCGATCATCAGCAGCGAGATCGGCCGCTGCGAATTGCGCGACTGCAACAGCAGGTGCTCGAAGGCTTCGCGGAAGTGCGTGCGGTTGTAGAGGTCGGTCAGGCCATCGAGCCGGCTGGATTCGCGCAGGCGATGGTGGGCGGTCTCGAGTTCGGACATCGTCTGACGGAGTTCGGCGGTACGTGATACCACCTGTTCCTCCAGCGAGTTCTTCGCGTCCCGGACGATGCGCTCGTTCTCGTTGCGGAGTGCAGCGTAGCGGTAGCCCAGCGCGACCGACAGCAGCAGCATCTCCAGCGCCGAGCCGATCTGCACCCCGTACTCGGTGATGAATCGCTTCGGCAGCAGGCCGAACGCGAGCGCCACGAAGATGCCCGTGCCGAGCAGGAACATCGCCCATGCCAGCAGGAACACTTTCGCGGGCCGGTAGCCGCTGCGCACCACCACCAGCGTGACGACGGCAATCCACACGATGCTCGGAAACACGGCCGCCGAGGCGATCGGCGTGGCCACGTGGTAGGGCAGCTGCGTTGCGGCGATGCCCAGCAGCACGAAGAACGCGATGATCGCCTTGCTGATGCGGTCGCCCGGCCGCCATCGGGTATTGAGGTCGAGGAAGGTCCGCGAGAACTGCTGCATGCCGATCTGCGCCAGGCAGACCGACAGCGGGACCGATTTGTCGGCCAGCCAGGTGGAATGCGGCCAGAAGTATTCGAAGCCCAGCCCGTTGAGCGTGAACAGCACCAGCCCGAAGGCGGTGATGTGGAAGAGGTACCAGAAGTAGCTGCCATCGCGCAGCACCAGCCACAGCACCAGGTTGTAGAAGAACAGCGCCAGCAGGATGCCGTAGTAGATGCCGATGCCGAGCTGGCCGTCGCGGGAGAGCTCGGCGAAGGCCGCGGGCGTGTACAGGAACAGCGGCACCTGCATCGAACTCTGGCTCTGCACCCGCACCAGCAGGTCCACCGGCTGGTCGGTGGGCAGGTCCAGCCAGAAGTTCGGATGCCGGTAGCGGATGCTGCGCTGTTCGAACGGGAACGTGTCGCCACCGGCGTGGTGGACCGTGCGGCCGTCGGGGTAGTGCGCATAGATGTCGATCCGGTCGCTCAGCGCGTATTGCTGCACCAGCAGCCAGCGCTGCTCGCGCGGGTTCTCGTTGACGACGCTCACCCGGAACCAGAAAGCCCCGGTCTGGAAGCCGAACGACGCATCGCCCTCCGGCAGTGGGGCGAAGCGTCCGTCGGCCAGCAGCCGCCTGGCGTCGTCCACTGTCGCCTCGCCCCCGGCGTCATGCAGATACGTGGTCTGCGGTGCCAGTGGCAGGTAGCTGGCATCGCGCGTGATGCGCGCCTGCGTCGCCGACGCCGTGCCCAACGGCCAGAGCGCCAGCAGCAGCACGAACTGCACCAGCCACCGCCCCAACATGATGTCCTTCCGCTCCTGCATGCCGGTCCCCCCCGGGTGGCCCGTCCGCCGGTCGGCGGTCGCGCCGGGCCGGCGGCCCGGCGTCCTTGGCAGTGTACTCATCGTCCTTGCCCGCTCCAGCCCATCGTCGGTCCCCTGGCAACCACCTGCCGGAAGTAACGGGAAATCGCCCCCATTCCAGCCAGCGCACGGGTTGACGGTTGTTACCGTCTTGGATTAATGTAATAGCACGTTAATACATTAGTGCACTGTGTTCGCCCATGAAGCGCCGCTCCCCCCAGGACGAAATCGCCGACAACGGCCCTCTCCAGGCCCTCGCCGAAGCCTTGGCCGCGCTGTCGGACGCGGGTGACGTGCGCGCCTTCCTGGAAGACCTGTGCACGCCAGCGGAACTTGAAGCCATGGCGGACCGTTGGCGCGTGGTGCCGCTGCTGTTGAAGGGCGTTCCCTACCGGGAAATCCACGATCTCACCCAGGTCAGCGTGACCACCATCGGCCGTGTCGCCCGCACGCTGGAACGCGGCGCCGGCGGTTATGCCACCGCCGTCCAGCGCCAGCAGGCCGCGACGGCTTCCGCCTCCCACTGAGTTCCCCCATGAGTCCCTCCCTGACCCCCGCGACGCGCGAGCGTCTGCGCATCGCCATCCAGAAGAGCGGGCGGCTGGCCGAGCCGGCCCGCACGCTGCTGGCCGCCTGCGGCCTGAGCTGGCGCGAGAGCCGCGACAAGTTGTTCTGCTACGGCGAATCCCTGCCGGTCGACCTGCTGCTGGTGCGCGACGACGACATCCCCGGCCTGATCGCCGATGGCGTCTGCGATTTCGGCATCGTCGGCCGCAACGAACTGGACGAACAGGCCGGCGAGCGTGCCCTGATCGGTCTGCCGCAGGCCTACCGCGAACTGCGTCCGCTGGGCTTCGGCAGCTGCCGGCTGATGCTGGCCATTCCCGAAAGCTGGGAGTGGGAAGGCCCGCAGCAGCTGCAGGGTCTGCGCATCGCCACCAGTTACCCGTCCGTCCTGCGGCAATGGCTGCAGGCGCGGGGCATCGACGCGGCTGTGGTCGAGCTGTCCGGCTCCGTCGAGATCGCCCCCAAGCTGGGCACGGCGGATCTGATCTGCGATCTCGTCTCCAGTGGCGCCACGCTCGCCGCCAACCAGCTGAAGCCGGTGGAAACGCTGCTGGACAGCGAAGCGGTACTGGCCGGCCCGGCGCGCGAGTTCGACGACGCCCGCGCGGAGCTCGCCGACATGCTGCTGCGCCGGCTCGACGGCGTGATGAAACTCAAGGACAGCAAGCTGCTGATGTTCCGCGCCGAACGCGATACGGTGCCGGCACTGTCGCGCCTGCTGACCGACAGTGAGGGTCTGGTCACGCTGCCGGGTGGCGAAGACGGGCCGGTATCGCTGCAGGCGATGTGCCACGGCGCGGTGACCTGGCAGCGGCTGGAAGAACTGCAGCGCGCCGGCGCGCAAGGCCTGATGGTGCTGTCGGTCGAGAGGTCGCTGGCATGAGCGCTTCGCCCGCGCCCGTATACGACTGGACTGTGTTGGACGAAGCCGTGCGCGCCGCACTGCTGGCGCGGCCCGTGCAGACGGTCGCCCAACGCACGCGCGATGCGGTGGCCGGCCTGCTGGCCGACGTGCAGGCGCGCGGCGACGTGGCGCTGCGCGAGATCACCACGCGCTTCGACGGGGTGGAACTGGCAACGTTCGAAGTCGGCGAAGAAGAATTCGCTGCCGCTCACACTGCCGTGTCCGCTGACCTGCGCCAAGCGATGCAGGAAGCTGCCGACCGTATCGAAGCCTTCCACTACGCCGGCATGGCGCAACCGTACACCGTGGAAACCGCCCCCGGCGTAGTCTGCGAACGGATGATCCGGCCAATCCCGCGCGTCGGCCTGTACGTGCCGGCCGGCAGCGCGCCGCTGCCGTCGACCGCGCTGATGCTGGGTGTGCCGTCGCGCCTGGCCGGCTGCCGGGAAGTCGTGCTGTGCACGCCGCCACGCAAGGACGGCACCGCCGATCCCGCCGTGCTGGTGGCCGCGCAGCTGACCGGTGTGCGCCGCGTATTCAAGCTGGGGGGCGCACAGGCGATCGCCGCGATGGCATTCGGCACGGACAGCGTGCCGAAGTGCGACAAGCTGTTCGGACCCGGCAACAGCTACGTGACCGAAGCCAAGCAGCAGGTCGCGCAGTCCGGCACCGCCGCCATCGACATGCCGGCCGGCCCGTCGGAAGTGCTGGTGATCGCCGATGCCGGCGCGGATGCGGCCTTCGTCGCCGCCGACCTGCTGTCGCAGGCCGAGCATGGTCCGGACTCGCAGGTGCTGCTGCTGACCGATGACGAGGGGTTGATCGAGCGGGTGCAGAGCGAACTGGCCACGCAGCTTGCCGCACTCGACCGGATCGACATCGCACGACAGGCATTGTCGGCGTCGCGCCTGATCAAAGTCGCCACGCTGGACGATGCATTCGCCATCAGCAATCGCTACGCACCGGAACACCTGATCGTCGCCCTGCGAGAGCCGCGCGCATGGCTGGACAAGGTGGAGGCCGCCGGTTCGGTGTTCCTTGGCGACTACACGCCGGAAGCGTTGGGTGATTACTGCAGTGGCACCAACCACGTCTTGCCCACGAGTGGCGCGGCGCGCGCGTACAGCGGCGTCAGCGTCGCCAGCTTCCAGAACTTCGTCAGCGTGCAGTCGGCCAGCCGCGCCGGCATCGCCGCCATCGGTGACTGCGCGCTGACGCTGGCGCGCGCCGAGGGACTGGACGCGCACGCCAACGCGGTCGCGCTGCGCATGCGCAAGGCGGCGGCATGAACGGCGTGATGTCGCTGGTGCGCCCCGACTTGCGCGATTTCGCCGGTTACAGATCCGCGCGCAGCGAATCGCTGCGGGGCGACGTGTGGTTGAACGCCAACGAATCCGCCTGGGCCAACCCGGCGGACGGGGCCGGTCGCAGCCGCCGATATCCCGACCCGCAGCCACCGGCACTGCGTTCGCGACTGGCGCAGCTCTACGGTGCGGCATCGGAACAGGTGCTGGTCGGGCGGGGCAGCGACGAGGCCATCGACTTGCTGGTGCGCGCGCTGTGCGTGCCGGGGCAGGATGCCATCGTGGTGACGCCGCCGGTGTTCGGTATGTACGCGGTCTGCGCGCGACTGCAGGGTGCGCGCATCATCGAGGTGCCCCTGGTCGATGGCGAGGCCGGATTCTTCGCCGACCTCGATGCCATCCGCGAGGCGGCGCTGGTGAACGGCGCCAAGATCGTCTTCCTGTGTTCGCCGTCCAATCCGGCGGGATCGGCCATCCCGCTCGACGACATCGCCGCACTTGCCCGCGCGCTGGAAGGCCGGGCATTGGTGGTCGTGGATGAAGCCTATGGCGAGTTCGCGGATGAAGCCTCTGCGACCACGCTGCTGGACGCACACGCCAACGTCGCCGTACTGCGCACGCTGTCGAAGGCGCATGCACTGGCTGCGGCGCGCATCGGCGTGGTGATCGCCGATGCGGAGCTGGTCGCCGTGCTGCAGCGCTGCCAGGCACCGTATCCGGTGCCGACGCCGTGCGCCGACCTGGCGCTGGAAGGCCTGTCCGACGCCGCGCTCGCGCAGACGCATGAGCGGGTGGCCACGGTGCGTCGCGAGCGTGAGCGCCTGCTGTACGCACTGGCGCGGGTGTCGGGGGTACGACGTGTCTACCCCTCGCAAGGCAATTACCTGCTGGCCCGCTTCGACGATACCGAAGGTGCATTCCGTGCATTGCTCGCCGCCGGCGTGGTGGTCCGCGACCAGCGCGCCGCACCGCAACTCGGCGATGCACTGCGCATCACCATCGGCTCGCCCGACCAGAACGATCGCGTCATCGCGGCCCTGAACGAGGACGCTGCAGGGGCTTCAGCCCCGACCGTTGCGGCGACCGTTGCCGGGGCTGAAGCCCCTCCTACGGAAGCCTTGCCATGACGCCCATCCTTTTCATCGACCGCGACGGCACCCTGATCGAGGAGCCCGAGGATTTCCAGATCGATGCGTACGAAAAGGTGCGCTTCGTCGCCGGTGTCATCCCGGCACTGCTGAAGTTGCGCGATGCCGGCTACCAGTTCGTCATCGTCAGCAACCAGGACGGGTTGGGCAGCGAGCAGTATCCGCGCGCGAGTTTCGACGGTCCGCAGGCATTGATGATGCAGGTGTTCGAAAGCCAGGGCATCCGGTTCCGCGAGGTACTGATCGACGAAAGCTGGCCGCACGAGAACAAGCCGACGCGCAAGCCGGGCATCGGTTTGATGGTCCCCTATCTGCAGGACCGCAGCATCGACTGGGCGCGGTCCGGCATGGTGGGCGATCGCCCGACCGACATCCAGTTCGCCGAGAACCTGAAGATCCGCGGCTTCCAGCTGAAGACCGCGCAGTTCGGGGGCGAATGGGACTGGGCCGGCATCGCACACGAACTGGCGGACGCGCCGCGGCGTGCGGTGGTCCAGCGCAACACGAAGGAAACGAAGATCCGCGTCGAGGTGGACCTCGACCGCGTCGCCGAGCCGGTCGCGAAGACCGGCCTGCCGTTCTTCGACCACATGCTGGAGCAGATCGGCAAGCACGGTGGCTTCGCGCTGGACGTGCGCGCGGACGGCGACCTGCACATCGACGAGCACCACACCGTCGAGGACACCGGCCTTGCGCTGGGCCAGGCGCTGAAGGAAGCACTGGGCGACAAGCGCGGCATCGGTCGCTACGGCTTCACCCTGCCGATGGACGAGACGCTGGCCAGCGCCGCGCTGGATTTCAGCGGACGGCCGTACTTCGTCTTCAACGGCGAGTTCCGGCGCGAACGCGTGGGCGACCTGCCGACCGAACTGGTTCCGCACTTCTTCCGTTCACTCTGCGACGCATCGGGCCTGAACCTCAACCTGAAGGTGGAAGGCGACAACGACCACCACAAGGTCGAAGCCAGCTTCAAGGCGCTGGCGCGCGCGTTGCGCCAGGCGGTGAAGCGCGAGGGTGCCGAACTGCCGTCGACCAAGGGGGCGCTGTGACGAACGTGGTCCTGGTCGATGCCGGTGGCTCCAATATCGGCTCGGTGCGATACGCCCTGCAGCGGCTCGGCGTGGAAGCGGAACTGACTGGCGATGCGGCGACGATCCGCGCCGCAGACCGGGTGATCCTGCCCGGCGTGGGCGCCGCCGCCGTGTGCATGACGCGGCTGCAGGAACTTCACCTGGTCGACGTGCTGCGCACGCTGGACAGGCCCCTGCTGGGCGTCTGTGTGGGCGTGCAACTGCTGTTCGCGCATTCCGAGGAAGACGACACACCCTGCCTGGGCCTGCTGCCCGGCCGCGTGCGCAAACTGCCGGCCGCAGCGGGCGTCCGCGTACCGCACATGGGGTGGAATACCCTGCAACGCTGCCGGGACAGCTCGCTGATCGAGGGCATTGCCGAAGGCGACCACGCCTACTTCGTCCACAGCTACGCAGCGCCCGTCGACGACGACTGCCTGTGCAGCAGCGAGCATGGCCACGCGTTCGCCGCGGTGGTGCAGCGGGGGAATGTGGCCGGCGCCCAGTTCCATCCCGAGCGCTCGGGTGCCGTCGGCGCCCGGTTGCTGAAGAACTTCATCGAGTACGGACTGCAATGACAGGTTTCACCGTGTATCCCGCCATCGACGTGCGCGATGGCCGCGTCGTGCGGCTGGCGCAGGGCGACTATGCGCGCGAAACGCGCTATGAAGGCACGCCACTGGAGGTGGCCATGCGCTACGCCGCGCAGGGTGCGCAATGGCTGCACCTGGTCGACCTGGACGCGGCGCGCGCAGGCGGCTACACGCTTGCGCCGTTGCTGGGCGAAATCGCGCGCACGACCCCGTTGAAGGTCCAGACGGGCGGCGGTGTGCGCGGGCGCAACGACGTGGCGCGTATCCTCGATGCAGGGGCGGAACGTGTCGTCATCGGTTCGTTGTCGGTCCGCGACCCGGATGCCGTCGTGGCGTGGCTGGCCGAGTTCGGCAGCGAGCGCATCACCGTGGCGCTGGATACGCGACGCGACGACGACGGCACGTGGCGCCTGCCGGTGCATGGCTGGACGGAGACGGCATCCGGGACGCTGGACGACTTCGCGTTGCGTTACGCGGACGCAGGTCTGCGCCACCTGCTGTGCACCGACATCGCCCGCGACGGCATGCTGAGCGGGCCCAACCTCGACCTGTATGCCCACCTGCGCACCACCTTGCCCGGGTTGGCCGTGCAGGCGTCGGGCGGGGTGAGCGCGGTGGCGGATGTCATCGGGGCTCGCGAAACGGGTTGCGCAGGCATCGTGCTCGGGCGTGCGTTGCTTGAGGGCCGCTTCGCCCTGCCGGAGGCGCTGGCATGCTGAGCCGGCGCATCATTCCCTGCCTGGACGTGCGCGAGGGCCGGGTGGTCAAGGGCGTGAAGTTTCGCGACCACGTCGACATGGGCGACATCGCGGAACTGGCGCTGCGCTACCGAGACGAAGGTGCCGACGAGCTGGTGTTCTACGACATCAGCGCCAGCCCGGAAGGACGTTCGGTGGACTACGCTTGGATCGAGCGCGTGTCACGGCTGCTGGACATTCCGTTCTGCGTGGCCGGTGGCATCCGGGACGTGGAGACCGCGCGTCGCGTGCTGTACAGCGGCGCCGACAAGGTGTCGGTGAACACGCCAGCGTTGGAGCGCCCGGAACTGATCGGCGAACTGGCGCGGGCGTTCGGCGTGCAATGCGTGGTGGTCGGCGTGGATTCCATCCTTGAAGCGGACGGCGAATGGCGCGTGCGCCGCTATACCGGCGATCCCACGAAGATGCAGGGTGCCGGCTTGCGCACGCTGGACTGGGTCGTGCAGGCGCAGCGCCTGGGCGCCGGCGAGATCGTGTTGAACTGCATGGACCAGGACGGCGTGCGGCGGGGCTACGACCTGGCGCAGTTGCAGGCGGTTCGCAGGGTCTGCGAAGTGCCGCTCGTTGCCTCGGGTGGCGCGGGCGAGGTGGAGCATTTCACCGATGTGTTCCGGCAGGCGGATGTGGACGGCGCACTGGCCGCCAGCGTCTTCCACAGCGGCCACATCCGCATTCCGGCATTGAAGCGGGCACTGGCGCAACAAGGCATCGAGGTGAGACGTGGCGACTGACAAGCGGCAACCGACCTTCGATCCCGCCGGCCTGGACTGGGACAAGGGCGACGGGTTGCTGCCCGTCATCGTGCAGGACGCCGCGACGCTGCGCGTGCTGATGCTGGGCTACATGAACCACGAAGCACTGCAGACCACGCTCGCCAGCGGGCGCGTGACCTTCTTCAGTCGCAGCAGGCAGCGTCTGTGGACCAAGGGCGAAAGCTCCGGCCATGTGCTGGAACTGGTGGCTGTCGAAACCGACTGCGATGACGACACGCTGCTGGTCCTCGCGCACCCGCAGGGGCCCACCTGCCACCTGCAGCGCGCCAGCTGCTTCCCGTCGGCACCGGCCGCATTCCTGTCGGAACTGGATGCCCTCATTGCGCAACGCGAGCGTGAACGGCCGGCGGACAGCTACACCACGCGCCTGTTCGAGGCTGGCGTACGCCGCATCGCGCAGAAGGTGGGCGAGGAGGGCGTGGAAACCGCGTTGGCGGCCGTGGCGCAGGACGAAACCGCACTGCTCGGCGAGAGCGCCGACCTGCTTTACCACCTGACCGTCCTGCTGCGCGCACGCGGCCTGTCGCTGGCCGATGCCGTCGGTGTGCTGCGGGAACGGCACGCCTCCCGATGACGCATCCCCGCCGACTGTAGGAGCGCCCTCGGGCGCGATGCTCTTCGCTGCTGCTGACGAAAAAGCATCGCGCCCGAGGGCGCTCCTACAAGTGCACCGGCCCTGCGCCATAATCCTCCGGTCTTTCCGGCTGGAGTCGCCATGCGCGCTTCGTTGATCGCCCTCGTCCTGGCACTGCTGACGGTCCCCGCCCATGCGCTGCCGCCGCCCTGCAGCTGGGGACAGGTGTACGAGGACCGCAACGGAAACGGCACCCGCGATGCCGGGGAACCGGGCCTGCCGGGCGTCAAGGTGTCCAACGGTGTCGACATCGCGGTCACGGATGTGCAGGGCGAATACCGCCTGGACTACGTGGACGGGCGCACGCTCTTCATCATCAAACCGGCCGGCTACGATCTGGCGGTGCGGCCGGACGGCTTGCCATCCCGCTGGCGCAACCTGCAGTACCACGCCGGACCCACGCTGAAATACGGCGGCATCCCGCAGCGGCAACCGGACTGCACGCATTTCGGGCTTCGTCCGCGGGTGAAGGAGGCGAAGGATGCACTCGATGTGCTGCTGTTCGCCGACAGCCAGACTTCTTCCGTGAAGGACGTGGACTATTACTGGCGCGACATCGTGCAACCCCTGGTCGGGAAGCATGGTGCCACGCTGGGCTTGACGTTGGGCGACGTGACCAACGACGACCTGTCGCTGTACCCCGAGATCCTGCGCACGACCATGAGCCTGCAGGTGCCATGGCTGTTCATTCCGGGCAACCACGACCTCGACTTCGATGCCGCCGGCGACGAGGATTCGCTGCGCACGTTCCGCCATCATCTTGGACCGGACACCTTCGCGTGGGAAGAAGAGGCCGCGACGTTCATCGGGCTGGACGACGTGATCTACCGGCCAGGCAGCACGCCTTCGTACTTCGGCGGACTGCGCGAAGACCAGTTCGCCTTCCTGCAGGCGTACCTGCCCACGGTGCGCAAGGACCGGCTGCTGGTGATCGGCGTGCACATCCCGCTCTACGAGCCGGGCGCACGCGGCTTCCGCCCGGAAGACCGAGAGCGCCTGTTCGCGATGCTGGAGGACTTCCCGCACGTGCTGCTGCTCAGTGGGCACACCCACACCCAGCGGCATTGGTACCACGACGTTTCCACCGGTTGGCACGGCCTTCGGCCGCTGCATGAGTACAACGTCGGCGCAGCCTGCGGCGCCTACTGGTCGGGCGTGAAGGACGCGGAGGGGATTCCGGACACGACGATGGCCGATGGTACGCCCAACGGCTACGCGCGGTTGCGCGTGCGCGCGGGCGGCGAGTACGCGCTGTCGTGGCATCCGGCGCGCGGAGCGGACGACAGCGGCATCGGCCTGCATGCGCCGCGCGTGCTGCGCAAGGGCGCGTATCCGGCGTGGGGCGTGTTCGCCAATGTCTACATGGGCGATGCGGAGACCCGTGTGGAGTACCGCGTCGATGGCGGCGAGTGGAAGCCGATGAAGCGCGTAGAACACCCCGATCCGCGCCTGCTGCTGGAGAACATGCGCGACGACACGGCCGATGCCTTGCGTGGGTATGACCGCTCGCCGGAAGCCGAAGCCTCCCAGCACCTGTGGCGCGGCGCGCTGCCCACCGACCTGGCCGAAGGCGAGCATGCGGTCGAGGTGCGCGCCTTCGACCGCTGGCGTGGCGAACAATCGGCCCGCACGTCGTATCGCCTGCAGAAGGGAGAGCCCTGATCATGGCCGCGACGGACCTTCCCATCGAGCACTTCGTGGACGCCGCCGCGTGGGAGCGCTGGCTGGAGCGCCACGCCACCTCCGAGGGCGTGTGGCTCAGGATCGCGAAGAAGGACTCGGGCATCGCGTCGGTGAGCTATGCGGAAGCGCTCGACGTGGCGCTGTGCCATGGCTGGATCGACGGGCAGAAGAAGGGCTTCGACGCGCAGTGCTTCCTGCAGCGTTTCACGCCGCGTCGTTCGCGCAGCACGTGGTCCAGGATCAACGTCGCCAAGATCGAGGTACTGGTAGCGGCAGGGCGGATGCGACCGGCGGGCATGCGCGAAGTCGAGGCGGCCAAGGCGGATGGTCGCTGGGATGCGGCCTACGACGGCGCCAGATCGATGGACGTGCCGGCCGAACTCGCCCAGGCGCTGGCGAAGAATCGCAAGGCCAAGGCCTTTTTCGAAGCACTCGACAGGACCAACCGCTATGCCGTCTGTTGGCGCGTGCAGACCGCAGCGAAGCTCGAAACGAAGCGGGCGCGGGTGGAGAAACTGGTCGCCATGCTGGCGCGTGGTGAGAAGATCCACGCCTGATGCCATGAACGAAAACGCCTCCCGATGGGAGGCGTTCCATGTCCTGGCGGGCGAGCGGAGGCTGGCGGGCGAGGCATGCGTGGCTGGCTGGCGTTGGCTGGCTTGCGACGTGCGCGCAGTCTAGGGAAACGCGTCCCGACATGCGGAAACGCGAATCGCTCTCATCAACGCGCGCGGCTCGCGCGCACGCTTAGCCACGCACCGATCATGAGCAAGGCGATCGCGACGGCCTGTATCCAATGCGCCTGCGCGCGCCCCGACGCCACCAGCAGCAGGGTCGACAACAACGGCGCCAGATAGGACAGGCTGCCCAGCAGGGCGATATCGCCGCGCTTGGTGCCGTGGTCCCACAGCCAGAACGCGGCGCCCACCGGGCCGATGCCCATGAGCACAAGGACGGTCCACTGACCTGTCGTGGGAATCACCGTCTCCTCGCCCACCAGGTGCGCGACGGCGCCCAGCACCGCGACGCCTGCGCAGGCGAGGGTGATCGCTGCGCTGGGCACTTCGGCGTGGCGTCGGTTGAGTACCGAATACAGCGACCAGATCAGCGCCGCGCCCAGCGCGGCAACATAGCCGGGGACATGCGATGGCTCGATCTGCAGGCTGCGCCCGCGGGTCACCAGCAGTACCGCCGCGACCAGGCCGAGGCCGGTGCCAAGCCACTGGGCGCGGCGCACGGAGACACCGCCGAACAGGCCTGCGAACACCACGATCAGCAGCGGCCACAGGTAGTTGAGCAGATTGGCTTCCACGGCCGGTGCGCGCTTCAGCGCGATGAAGTAGAGCGCGTGATAGCCGAACAGGGCGAGCGTGGACAGCGCGAACGCGGACAGCGGCTGGCGCAGTTCGCGCCAACCTGCGCTGCCGCGCAGGCCTGCGCGCAGGAGGCCCAGCACGGCGGCGATGCCGAAGCCGACGGCGAGCACCTGGAAAGGCGGCAGGTTGCCCGTCGCCGTCGTCAACAACGCCAGCGACGCCCACAGCAGGATCGCGACCAGCCCCGCCAGGGTGGCACGGCGCTGCGAAGCGGCGTTGCTCACGCGGTGGGCAGCTCGATGTCAGCGAAGGAGTCGACGCGCACGTGACCACGTGCCGCATCACCTTCGCGCGGCGCGGGGTAGTCGTCCCGCCGGTCGATCAGGCACGTCTGCAGGCCGGCATCGCGCGCGGCATCCAGTTCCTCCACCACGTCGGACAGGAACAGGATGTCCCCGGGAGGCACGCCGATGCGCCCGGCGATGGCCCGGTAACTGGCCGCCTCGCGCTTGCCGCCGACTTCGGTATCGAACCAGCCCGAGAACATCGGCGACAGGTCGCCCGCATCGCTGTGGCCGAAGAACAGCTTCTGCGCCGGCACCGAACCGGATGAATAGACGTAGAGCGGGTAACCCTGCGCGTGCCACGTGCGCAACGCGGGTGCGGCATCGGGATAGATGTGTGCGGTGAAATCCGCATCGCGGTAGCCGGCCTCCCAGATCAGGCCCTGGAGCGCCTTCAGCGCTGTGTGCTTGCGATCCTGGTCGATCCAGCCCTGCAGCGTCTCCACGATGACGTCATCGCTGCAGATGCTGCCGTGCTCGGTGGCCACGACATCCAGCCAGCGGCGCACCTCCGGGTCGTCGCCATGCTCGCGCACGAAGCCGGGCAGGGCGCGGCGCGCGTACGGGAACAGCACGTCCTTCACGAACGAGATGCTGCTGGTGGTGCCTTCGATGTCGGTGAGGATGGTGGAAACGGGCATGGGGTTCTTCTGGTTCGCGGTAGAGCGGAGCTTGCTCCGCTGCGAGTGTCGAGGGCAGGGAAAGCGACTGGCGCTGATCCTTTGCACGACAGTTCATCGCCGTCGTGTCGTCGGACCCTCACCCCAACCCCTCTCCCGAGGGGAGAGGGGCTTCAGGGTTCGGTAAGGCCTTCATAGCGCGGGAACTGCTGCGCCAGCGTGGTGCCGGTGAAGTGGCCCACCCAGCCGTCCGGCTCGGTGAAGAAGCGGATCGCGACGAAACTCGGTTCCGGCCCCATGTCGAACCAGTGCAGCGTACTGTCGGGCACGCCGATCAGGTCGTCCTGCACGCATTCGATCTCATAGACCTTGTCGCCCACGTGCAGCGTGAACAGGCCCGAGCCGGCGACGAAGAAGCGCACCTCGTCTTCCTTGTGGTAGTGCTCGTCCAGGAACTTGGCGCGCATCGCCTCGCGCTGCGGGTTGTCCGGCGCGATGCTGACCACGTCGACCGTCTTGAAGCCGCGCTCGGCGACCAGCCGGTCGATGTCGGCGCGGTAGGCGTCCATCACCTCTTCCGGCGAGGCGCCCGGGGCGATCGCCTTGGTCGCTTTCCAGCGCTCGAAGGTCACGCCGAGCTTCTTCAGTTCGGCGGCGATGAAGTCGGGGTCGTAGCTGGCGAACTCCGGCGTGGCCGGGTCGGATTCGCGGAAGATGCGCAGGCGGCTCATGGCGGTATGGCGTGAGGCGACGGAGGGAGTCGGTAGGGTACCAGACCCCATCCGCGTGGCCTGTTGCGGAAGCGGAACGCTGCGATAACCCGCGGTTGTCAGCGCCGGCAGCCGAGTTTGCGCAGTTCGAGTTCGGCCGCGAACAGGAACTCGAACGCCTCCAGGTGGCGGCGCGCCTCGGCCATCGTGCGGCCCCAGGCGTACAGGCCGTGTCCGTCGATCAGGTAGCCCCACAGCGGCTGGTTGTCGAGCAACGCGTCCACCTGGGCGGCCAGCGTGGGCATGTCCTG
The DNA here is from genome assembly GCF_029542205.1 of Pseudoxanthomonas sp. SE1. Taxonomy (NCBI): domain Bacteria; kingdom Pseudomonadati; phylum Pseudomonadota; class Gammaproteobacteria; order Lysobacterales; family Lysobacteraceae; genus Pseudoxanthomonas; species Pseudoxanthomonas sp. SE1. The sequence continues at coordinate 1,737,537 of NZ_CP113783.1, forward strand.
GGTGTTGGCGAACACTGGCACGTCGATGGCCATCTCGTGCGTGCTGTTGCCGTGGAAGGCCTTCAGCAGTTCGAAGCCTTCCAGGCGGACGTGCCCGGCGCCGGCGAACAGCCGCGACGCCACCGTCTGCACCAGCGAATGCGTGTGCAGCACGCAGCCGATCTCGGGATAGCGGCGGTACAACTGCGTGTGCAGCAGGGTCTCGGCCGACGGGCGATGGTCGCTGCCGACGGCCTTGCCGTCGAAGTCCACCACCATGATGTCAGCCTCCACCAGCCGACCCTTGTCGCGGCCGGAGACGGTGATGGCGGCATGCCGTTCGTCCAGGCGCTGCGAGAAGTTGCTGCTGGTGGCCGGGGTCCAGCCCAGCTGCGACAGCTCGCGCACGTTGGAGATGATGGACTGCGCGCGGTCGCGCAGCAGGTCGGCGTCGTAGGGCAGGGCGTTCATGCCGCGCATTCTAGCGGAACCGCCTTGCCGGTCCGGCATGGGGATTGATCCTGCTCAATGCGCGGGTCGGTCCGATGTCCAAGACTGCAGGCTTCTTCCCGCAGGTGCCCAGCCAGATGAGCCACGATGCCTCCCGCCGCCGTTTCCTGACCACCACCCTGTCCGCCGCCGCCGTGGCGCCACTGGCCTGGCATGCCATGCGTGCCGAGGCCGCCGCGCCTGCCGTCCTGCCCAAGCTGGATGCCAATAACCCCACCGCCAAGGCGCTGGCCTACAGCGAGAATGCGGCGACGGTGAAGCATCCCAAACACAAGGCGGGCGACCACTGCGCCAACTGCAACTTCTTCAAGGCGCCGGCCACGCAGGCCTATGGTCCGTGCACGCTGTTCCCGAAGAACTCGGTGGCCGCAAAGGGCTGGTGCAGCGCCTGGGCTAAGAAAGCCTGAGTCCGTGTGCATCCGGTGTGGAAAAAAAAGCGCGGCAGGGCCGCGCTTTCTCAATGCTGCCACCGATGCGGGTAGGCTCAGCGCTGGCCGCGCAGGCGGCTGTGGCGATATCCGTACAGGAAATAGATGAGGAAACCCACCGCTGTCCAGACCGCCATCAGCATCCAGTTGTGGGCGGTCATCGCCGACAGCAGCGCGAGGCAGCTCAGCACGCCCAGCGTGCAGATCAGCCAGGCCATCGGAATGCGGAAGGGGCGCGGCAGGTCGGGCTGGGTACGGCGCAGCACCAGCACGCCGACGCAGACCGAGGCGAACGCGATCAGCGTGCCCATCGAGGTCAGTTCGCCCAGCACGTCGAGCGGGAACAGCGCCGCCAGCAGCGCGATGCCGATGCCGGTGATCACGGTGTTGATGTGCGGCGTGCGGTATTCCGGATGGATCTTGGTGAACACCGGCGGCAGCAGGCCGTCGCGGGCCATGATCATGAAGATGCGCGGTTGGCCGATGATCATCACCAGCACCACGGACGACAGGCCGATCAGGGCGCCGATCTCCACAGTGACCCGCAGCCAGCCCAGTTCGGGATGGGCGGCTACCGCAGTCACGACCGGCTCGGCCGTGCCCAGGGCCGTGTACGGCACCAGGCCGGTCATCACCGCCGCCATGGCGATGTACAGCACGGTGCAGATGGCCAGCGAGGCCAGCATGCCGACCGGAAGATCCTTCTGCGGGCGATGCGATTCCTGCGCCGCCACCGAGACCGCTTCGAAGCCGATGTAGGCGAAGAACACCATCGCCGCGCCGCGCAGAACGCCATCCCAGCCGAACTTGCCCGGGCCTTCGTTGGCGGGAATGAAGGGCTGCCAGTTGGAAGGGTCGACATACTGCCAGCCGGCGATGATGACCAGCACGATCAGGCCGGTCTTCAGCACCACCATCGCCATGTTCATGGCCGACGACTTGCGGATGCCGACGTAGCACAGCCAGGTCAGCAGCAGCACGATGACGGCCGCGGGGACGTTGGCGATGGCGCCGGTCGGGCGAAGCTGCGCATCCAGTGGTGCGCTGACCAGCGCCTTGGGCAGGAAGATGTCGAAGTGTTCGAGCAGGCTGAGGAAATAACCGGTCCAGCTGACCGCGACCGCCGACGCTGACACGCCGTACTCCAGCACCAGCATCCAGCCGATGAACCACGCGGTGAGTTCACCCAGCGTGGCGTACGTGTAGGTGTAGGCGCTGCCGGACACCGGCACCATCGCGGCGAATTCCGCGTACGCCAGCGCACAGAACGTGCAGCAGATCGCCGCCAGCACGAACGACAGCATGATCGCCGGGCCGGCGTGGTTGGCCGCCGCCTGTCCGGTGATGACGAAGATGCCACCACCGATCACCGCACCGATGCCGAGCGCGGTCAGGCCCCAGGGGCCGAGCGTCCGGCGCAGGCTGAGCCCTTCGGCCTCTTCATGGGCGGCATGGGGGTGCTTGGTGGCGAGGAGCTGTCGGAGCATCGTGCGTGTTCCTGGAACGGGTTTCGGTGAGGTCAACCAAAAAGGCCGGCGGTGCGTCCGCCGGCCTTGAAGGGGATCAGGCCTTCTGCCTGAGTTTGCTGTTCCTGAAGCCGTAGGCGAAGTAGATCAGCTGGCCCAGCACGGTCCAGGCCACGAAGATCTGCCAGTGCTCCATGAACGACTGCAGGAACAGGAACAGGCAGGCGAGCACGCCCAGCGGGCAGATCAGCCAGAACATCGGCACGCGGAATGGCCGGTTGATGTCGGGGCGGGTGAAGCGCAGCACCAGCACGCCGAGGCACACCGTGGCGAAGGCCAGCAGCGTCCCCATCGACACCAGTTCGCCGAGCACGCTGAGCGGCATGAAGCCGGCCAGCAGGCAGGCCAGCACGCCAACGATGATCGTGCCGACGTAGGGCGTATGGAACTTCGGGTGCACCTTGCCGAACAGGCGGGGCAGCAGTCCGTCCCTGGCCATCGAATAGAAGATGCGCGGCTGTGCCATCAGCATGACCAGGATCACCGACGACAGGCCTGCGATGGCGCCGATTTCCACTGCGGTCTTCAGCCAGCCCACGCTGGCCCCGGGGTCGGCCTTGAGGACCTCTTCCAGTGCCGTGGCCACCGGCTTGGCGGTGCCCAGCAGGGTGTAGTGGGTCATGCCGGTCAGCACTGCGCAGACGGCGATGTAGATGACGGTGCAGATGGCCAGCGAGCCGAGGATGCCCTTGGGCATGTCGCGTTGCGGGTTCTTGGCTTCGCCTGCGGCGGTGGAGACCGCGTCGAAGCCGATGTAAGCGAAGAACACGATGGTCGCCGCGCGGAACACGCCGTCCATGCCGAACTGGCCGGGGCCGGTGTTCTCGGGAATGAAGGGCGTCCAGTTCGCCGGATCGACGTACTGGATGCCAAAGCCGAGGAAGGCCGCGATCACGACCACCTTGATCGCGACGATGATCGAGTTGACGAAGGCCGACTGGGTGATGCCGACATAGCACAGGCCGCTGACCGCAGCGACGATCAGCACCGCAGGCAGGTTGATGATGCCCGAGGTGGCGACGAATCCGCCATTGGCCCACGTGATCGGCGCGGTCGCCAGCTGCTCGGGGAAGGGCACGCCCAGCGTGCCGGTGAGGAAGCTCACCAGGTAGCCGGACCAGCCCACCGCGACGGTGGACGATGCGAACAGGTATTCCAGCACCAGGCACCAGCCGATGAACCAGGCCACGGCCTCGCCCAGGGTGGCGTAGGAGTACGAGTACGCACTACCGGAGACCGGCATCATCGAGGCGAACTCGGCGTAGCAGAGACCGGCCATGGCGCAAGCGAAGCCCGCGATCACGAAGCTCAGCATGATGGCGGGGCCGGCGTGGTTGGCGGCGGCCTGGCCGGTCAGTACGAAGATGCCCGCACCGATGACGGCGCCCACACCCAGCAGCACGAGGTGCTTGGCGGTCAGGGTTCGCTTCAGACTGCTTTCGCCGTCCAGGCTGCCTTCGAAAGGTTCACCGGCATCGATATGTCCTGCCGGTGCGACCGGCTTGACCCTGAACAGAGCTTTGAGCATTCGCAGCGTCCCCTTGCAAGACTGGATGCCGGCGGAAAGACCCGCCGGGCGGTGGCAACTGTCATGGGGAAGGCGCCCCACGGAAGGCCGTACCTTGCCAAAGCAGGCGGGGGATCACAAGCGCGGTTGCAGCATGTCGGGCGATAATCACGATGCCACCGACCCGCCCGCAAGGAAAAACCACGCCGTGTCAGCTGCTTACACCGCCCTCCGCACACACCTGGCCGACTATGGCCGTCGCTGGCCCGACGAACAGGCGTTGGTCGTGCAGTTTCTCGAACTGCTGGACGATCCGGCCAACCCGCTGGTCCGCGAGCGGCTGGAAGGGCACTTCACCGGTGGCGCCTGGCTGGTCAGCGCCGATGGCCGACGCACGCTGCTGACCCATCACCGCAAGCTCGGCCGATGGCTGCAACTGGGCGGCCATGCCGACGGCGACGAAGACATGGCGCGCGTGGCGCTGAAGGAAGCCGAGGAGGAGTCCGGCCTGTCCGACCTGTCCGTGGACGGCAGCATCTTCGACCTGGACCGTCACTGGATACCCGAACGCAAGGACGTGCCGGGCCATTGGCACTACGACATACGCTACGTGGTGCGTGCCAACGGCAGCGAGGACTACGTGGTCGGCGAGGAGTCGCTGGACCTGGCATGGCGCGAGATCGCACCCATCGCCGATGAGGCCGACGAGTCCCTCAGCCGCATGGCCCGCAAATGGTTGGCGTGCAACACGGCGTAGGGTGGGCCCTGGCCCACCGCACTGCGGATATCAATACAGGACGCGCACCCGCAACGTGCCCGGGATCGCTGCCATCGCATCGCGCAGGCTGGCCGTCTGTTCCTCATCGGCGGTGACGTCGATGACCACGTAGCCGACCTTGGGGTCGGTACGCAGGAACTGGCCGTCGATGTTGATGCCGCGGTCGCGGAAGATGTCGTTGATCTGCGACAGCACGCCCGGCACGTTGCGATGGATGTGCAGGATGCGACGGCTGCCTTCGTGGCCGGGCAGGGTGACTTCGGGGAAGTTCACCGCCGACAGCGTGCTGCCGTTGTCGCTGTAGCGCACCAGCTTGGCCGCCACTTCCACGCCGATGTTGTCCTGCGCCTCCAGCGTGCTGCCGCCCACGTGCGGGGTCAGGATCACGTTGTCCAGCCCGCGCAACGGCGACTCGAATGCGTCGGCGTTGCCTTTGGGCTCAACCGGGAACACGTCCACCGCCGCACCGCCGACCTTGCCGGATTTCAGCGCTTCGGCCAGCGCATCGATGTCCACCACCGTGCCGCGCGAGGCGTTGATCAGGTGTGCGCCTGGCTTCATCCGGGCGATCTGCGCCGCGCCGAACATGTCTTTCGTCGCGGCCGTCTCCGGCACGTGCAGCGTGACCACGTCGCTGAGTTCCAGCAGGTCGTCCAGGCTGACGGCGGCGCGCGCATTGCCCAGCGACAGCTTGGTCTCGATGTCGTGGAAGAGCACCTGCATGCCCAGCGACTCGGCCAGCACGCCCACCTGGGTGCCGATATGTCCGTAACCGATGATGCCCAGCGTCTTGCCGCGCACCTCGTGACTGCCGGCGGCGGATTTGCTCCAGCCACCGCGGTGGCATTCGGCGTTCTTCTGCGGGATGCCGCGCATCAGCAGGATGGCCTGGGCAACCACCAGTTCCGCCACGCTGCGGGTGTTGGAGTACGGGGCGTTGAACACCGGGATGCCGGCCAGTTCCGCCGCGTCCAGGTCTACCTGATTGGTGCCGATGCAGAAGCAGCCGACGGCGATCAGCCGGCGTGCCTGGGCCAGCACATCATCGGTCAGGTGGCTGCGCGAACGGATGCCGACGATGTGCGCCTCGGCGATGCGGCGCTTCAGTTCGTCTTCCGGCAGCGACTTCTCGTGGTACTCGATCTGTGTATAGCCCGCGGCCCGGAATGTCTCGACCGCCGTCTGGCTGACCCCTTCCAGCAACAGCACGCGGATGTCCTGCTTCGGGTACGAGGTCTTCTTGATCGACATTGCCGGAAAGGTCGCAGCGGAGGGGGAGGGGGCGTCACTATGCCAGATGGAGCGTTGGGATGGTGCGGTGCGGAACGGAAAGCTGGGTTGCTGTTTTCCGGCTTGGTTGCCGCTGAAACGAAGCGCGCGATCGGCTGGACGCCGCAGGGCATCGCTGGCACGCTGGGCGCCCCCTGAAGTCCTGTCCCCGCAATGACCGATCCGCGCCTGGAAGCCCTGCTGCACGCCGTTCCGGCGCTGCGCCTGAAGACCGATCCCGCCGACCTCGAACACTATGGCCGCGACTGGACCCGACGCTGGACGCCGGCACCGTTGGCGATTGCGTTGCCCGCCACGGTCGAGGACGTGCAGGCCGTCGTGCGTTGGGCCAACGCGCAGCGTGTGGCCGTCGTGCCTTCGGGCGGACGTACCGGCCTGTCCGGTGGCGCGGTGGCTGCGAACGGCGAACTCGTGCTCAGCCTGGAGCGCATGAACCAGGCACTGGACTTCAATGCCGTCGACCGCACGCTGACGGTGCAGGCCGGCATGCCACTGGAGGCCGTGCACAACGCCGCGCGCGAGCATGGATTGGTGTACCCGGTGGATTTCGCCTCGCGGGGCTCGTGCGCCATCGGCGGCACCATCGCGACCAACGCGGGCGGCATCCGCGTGATCCGCTACGGCAATACGCGTGAATGGATCGCCGGCCTGAAGGTCGTCACCGGCGCCGGCGACGTGCTCGAGCTCAACAAGGCGCTGATCAAGAATTCCAGCGGCTACGACCTGCGCCACCTGTTCATCGGTTCCGAGGGCACCTTGGGGGTCGTGGTCGAAGCCACCGTGCGCCTGACCGATCCGCCGCCGCCGACCAACGTCATGCTGCTGGCGCTGCCCTCGTTCGAGGTGCTGATGCAGGTGTTCGCCGCATTCCGCGAGCGGCTGCAACTGGAAGCCTTCGAATTCTTCACCGATCGCGCGCTGCATCACGTGCTTGCGCATGGCGCGCAGAAGCCGTTCGATGAGGTGCATCCGTATTACGTTGTCACCGAGTTCGCGATCGGTGACGAGGTGAGGGAAGCCGCGGCGATGGCCGCCTTCGAAGCCTGCATGGAGCAGGGCTGGGTCAGCGATGGCGTGATCAGCCAGTCCGATGCCCAGGCCGCGCAGCTGTGGCGTTTGCGAGAAGGCATCACCGAGGCGCTGGCGCGCCATGTGCCGTACAAGAACGACGTATCGGTACGCATCTCCGCCATGCCGGCGTTCCTTGCCAAGACGCAGGCGTTGCTGGGGGAGGCGTACCCGCACTTCGAGGTGGTGTGGTTCGGCCATATCGGCGACGGCAACCTGCATATCAACGTGCTGAAGCCCGACGGCATGGGGAACGCGGAGTTCGTCACCCAGTGCGAGCAGGTCACCAAGCTGCTGGCCGAATCGCTGCGCCGCCACCAGGGCAGCATTTCCGCCGAACACGGCATCGGCCTGGTGAAGAAGGGCTATCTGGAAAGCACGCGCAGCGCGGACGAGATCGCAGTCATGCGCGGCATCAAGCGCGTGCTGGATCCGAACGGCCTGATGAACCCGGGCAAGCTGTTCGACACGTGACGCGGATTCATCCAGCAATCGCTGATTGCAGGTAGTCTTGGCGCGCCGCGATGCGCGCGGTATCCGTTCATTCCCTGGAAGTGTCCATGTACCGAATCCTCCTGGCTGGCGTCTTGCTGGCGTTCTCCGTCCCGGCGCTGGCCGGCAGCTTCGCCGGCAGTTCGGCCGGTGCTTCCTCGGCGGGCTCGTCCGCCTCGTCCGACAGCTCGTCCGGCGACGACAAGATCGTCGTGCAGGCGCGCGAGGACGCCGCGAGTTTTGTCGCCAGCAACGGCCGCATCCGTGGCGCCCAACTGGAAGCCGCGCTGCGCCACCTGCGCGAGAAGGATGAAGCCGCACGCAAGGCCAGCGACATGCAACTGGCGCAGGCCATCCTGGCCCGCTGATGCCACCGCGTCGGCCCCGCGGCCGGCGCATCGTCGCGCTGCTCGCATGGGCGTGGCTTGGACCCGTCGCAACGGCGGTCGCGCTCGACATCGACCCCACGCGTCTCGGCCCCGATGACCTCGTCGCGACACAGGCGCTGGTAAACGATGTCCTGCCGCGCCTGCCGCAGGTATGGCGTGACGGGCTGCCGTCCGATCTCGTCCTGCAATGGCGCGACGATCTTCCCGTGCATGTCGCCGGTCGACGGGTCGGTGATCGCATCCTGTTGCCGCGCCGCCTGCTGCAGGCATGGCAGGCGCGCGATGGCATGTCGGCGGACGACGCCTCGTTGCGCGCCGTCCGTCATGCGCTGGTGCACGAACTGGCCCACAGCTATGACCGGGCGCAGCGCGACATCCTGTCCGGCGATCCGCGCCTGCGCGATCTCGCGGGATGGCAGCGCAGCGTGTTCTCCATCGCGGGGCGCCGTTCGCGCAACGATTTCGTCGCCCGGGTGCCTGATCCGTACGAGTTGGAGCGTCCGTCCGAATTCGTGGCGGTGAATCTCGAGCATTTCGTGTTCGATCCCGCCTACGGCTGCCGGCGCCCGGCACTGCATCGTCACTTCGCGATGCACTTCCGCATGCCGGTGACAACCGAGGCGTGCGCGCCCGGATTGCCGTTCCTGGATGTGGATGCCGAAGCCGGCGAGGCCTCGCTGCTCGCGCTGGATCCGTCGCGCATCTACGCAGTCGACTATCTGCTTGCGGAAGGCAACACGCAGGCGATGAGTCGCTGGGGCCACAGCATGCTGCGGTTGGTGATCTGCGCGCCCGGTCGTGCACCGGGGCCCGACTGCCGCCTCGACCTGGCTCATCACCGTGTGCTGTCGTTCCGCGCGTTCGTGGGCGATGTGCAGATCTCCGGGTGGCGCGGCCTGACCGGATCGTACCCGTCGCGCCTGTTCCTGCTGCCGCTTGACCAGGTGATCGAGGAGTACACCCGGGTGGAACTGCGCGGCCTGCAGTCCATTCCGCTGCAGCTCGATCAGGGTGAAATCGCGTCCCTGGTCGAGCGGGCCGCGCAGCTTCACTGGAGCTATGACGGACGCTATTACTTCATCAGCAACAACTGCGCAGTGGAGACCTGGAAGCTGCTGCACGACAGCGTGCCACGACTGGCCCGGGAGCCGCTCGCCAGCATCACACCCACGGGACTGCTGAAGAAGCTGGAGCGTCGCGGCATCGCCGATACCCGCGTGCTGGACGGCGCAGGACAGGCGCGACGACTCGGTTACTACTTCGAGCCGATGAGCGCGCATTACGACGCCCTGTTCGCCGTGGCGCGCGAGGCGCTCGCGCTGCCGCAGCAGGACGTGCACGCCTGGCTGGCGCTGTCGCCTGCGGAACGCGCCACCTGGCTGCCACGGGCCGACTTGCGTGCGAGCGCGGCGCTGCTGGTGCTGGAAAACGCAGCGCTCCGTCGCCAGCAACTGCTGCTGCGCGACGAACTGAAGCGACGCTACCTGGGCCGCGATGCGCCCGCCGACATCGCGCAGGCGCTGCAGGCGTTGCGCACGTGGCTGGGCGACACCGGCTTCGCCAGTCGCCCCTCGGAACTGCTGCCGGATGGCTACGGGCTTCCGCAGGCGGATGAGCGCGCGCGCATCGCGGAGGAAGCAAGAACCCGCGTGGCACGCTTGCGGGAGCAGGATGGCGTACTTCGCAGCGAACTTGAACGCTGGCTGCCTGCCGACCAGCGCAAGGTCCTGCAGGGCATCGAAGCGAACCTGGACACGATCGGCGCGCGCCTGCGCACACTGCATGCGGCAGGCGTGTCGTGACCCGGGGCCTCAGTCGGCGCGACCGCCGAACTCGCCCGTCGTCGTGTTGACGAGGATGCGCTCGCCGTTGGTGATGTACTCCGGCACCATGATCTCGATGCCGGTGTTGAGCTTGGCTGGCTTCGGGCGCTTGGTCGCCGTGCCGCCCTTCAGTTCCGGCGGCGTCTCCACCACCTCCAGCGTGACGTGCTGCGGCAGCTGCAGCGCGACCGGCAGTTCGTCGATCACCTGCACGTAGCAGCCGGTCAGACCTTCGGTGATGTAGCCGGCATCATCGCCGATGACGTTGGCGTCCAGCGTGTAGGGCGTGTAGTCCTCGTCGTCGAGGAAGACGAACGCATCGCCATCCATGTACGAGAACGTCGCCTGACGGCGCAGCAGTTCGACCTCCGGCAGGTTGTCGTCGGCGTCGAAGCTGGCATCCAGTTTGTTGCCGCCCGGCACGCTGTACATGATGAAGCGGAAGCGCACGTTGCCGCCGCGGCCCTGCGGCGAGCTGCGTTCGATGTCGCGGATCTGGTACACGCCGCCGTTGTGTTCGACGACGTTGCCTTTCTTGATGTCGAAAGCTTTCATGGAGATGACCGTGGATAAGATGAAAGGAGGGTTGTAGGAGCGGGCCATGCCCGCGATGCTCTTCTTGCATCGGGGCGAACAGCATCGCGGGCATGGCCCGCTCCTACAGGTGTCATTTCGGCGCCAGACGCACGGCGCCATCGAGGCGGATCGTCTCGCCGTTGAGATAGGTGTTGCCGAGGATGTAGGCGACCAGGTCGGCGAACTCTTCGGGCTTGCCGAGGCGGGAAGGGAAGGGGATCGAGGCGCTGAGCGACTGTTGCACGGCTTCGGGCATGCCATCGACCATCGGGGTCCAGAAGATGCCGGGCGCCACGGTCATCACGCGGATGCCGAAGCGCGACAGTTCGCGTGCCATCGGCAACGTCATGCCGACCACGCCGCCCTTCGAAGCCGAGTACGCCGCCTGGCCGATCTGGCCTTCGTACGCCGCCACGCTGGCCGTGTTGACGATCACGCCGCGTTCGCCGTCGGCGTTCGGTGCGTTGTGCTGCATCAGGTCGGCGGCAGCCTTGGCCACGTTGAAGCTGCCGACCAGGTTGACCAGCACGGTGGTCTGGAAGGTGGACAGCGGCATGGGGGCTTCCTTGCCGAGCACGCGGCCGGCGCCGAGGATGCCGGCGCAGTTGATCGCCGCATTCAGGCCGCCGAGGAAATCCTTCGCCGCCGTCATGTTCGCCGCCACGCCTGCCTCATCGGTGACGTCGGTGCGGAAGTAGCGGACGTTGGCCTCGCCCAGTTCGGCGACCGCTGCCGCGCCCTTGTCGTCATTGACATCGAACAGCGCGGCCTTGCCGCCGTGGGTGACGAGGTGGCGGGCGACGGCCAAGCCCAGGCCGGAAACGCCGCCGGTGATGACGGCGCGGGTGTCGGAAAGCTGCATGCGGCGAACCTGCTGCGGAAAAGGCGGCATTTTACGCGATGGCGGGTGTCTGGGAGTCCTGGGCTTCCTGTAGGAGCGACGTGAGTCGCGACCGGGAGCCGTCTGCTCCAGACGTCCTCCTTCGCAGGTCCGCAATGAATCGCCATGGTTCGCGCCTCGCCAAAGGGCATTGCCCGCCTTGGCTCCCGGTCGCGACTCACGTCGCTCCTACAAGGATTGCCGTCTCTCAGGCGTGCACCCGCTCCAGCGGCGCGTCGGCCAGCCGGCGGGCGAATTCGTCCGGCGACAGGCCGGGGGCGAACAGGAAGCCCTGGCCGACGGGGACACCGAGGTTGAGCAGGAACTGGCGCTGCGCTTCCGATTCCACGCCCTCGGCGACCAGTCCCAGCCCCAGGCTGCGCGCGATGGCGGAGACCGCCTGGCAGACCGCCACGTCGGACCGGTTGCTGGGTACGCCTTCGGTGAACAGGGGGCTCAGCTTCAGGCCGTGGATGGGGAGGCGGCGCAGATAGTTGAGCGCACTGTAGCCTTCGCCGAAATCGTCGATCGTCAGCACCACGCCCAGCTGGCGCAGGTCGGCGAAGGTGCGCAGCGTGGCCGGGGCATCCTCGATCAGGACGCGCTCGGTGAACTCCAGCTCCAGCGCTGCGCCGGGCAGGTCGAACTCGGTCAGGATCGCCCGCACGCGATCGGCCAGGTCGTCACCGGCGAACTGCCGGTACGACACATTCACCGCCACGCGCACGATGCCCAGTCCCTGGTCGCGCCAGGCGGCCACCTGCCGGCACGCTTCGCGCAATACCCAACTGCCGATGCGCACGATGTCGCCGGTCGTTTCCGCGTGGCTGATGAACACGTCCGGGCGCAGTTCGCCCAACTGGTGGTTCTGCCAGCGGATCAGCGCTTCGCCGGCGATGATGCGGCCGTTGCGCAGGTCGACCTGCGGTTGGTAGACCAGCCGGAATTCCTCGTTGTCCACCGCACGGCGCAGCTGGGTCTCGATCTGCAGCCGGTCCTGCTGCCGCTGCGCCAGTTCCTGGGTGAAGCTCTGCCAACCGTTGCGCGCGCGGTGCTTGCTGTCGTACATCGCGATGTCGGCGTTCTGGATCAGCTGTTGCGGGCGCAGGCCGTCGCCGGGTGCGATGGCCAGTCCGATGCTGGCGGTGATGGCGAACTCGTCCTTGCCGAAGCGGAAGGCGTCCGCGAACGCGCCGAGCACGGCGTGCGCCAGTTGTTCCGGCAGGTGCGGGTTCTCGCCGGCATCGCAGATCACCAGGAATTCGTCGCCGCCGAAGCGGGCGATCATGCCGTCGGTGCCCACCGCGCCGCGGATGCGGTCCGAGGCCTGCACCAGCAACTCGTCGCCGGCGTTGTGGCCCAGCACATCGTTGACCATCTTGAAACGGTCGAGGTCGATGTAGAGCACGGCGGCGCGCGCGCGCTCCGGATCGGCCAGCCGCGCGCCGAGTTCGGTCAGCACGGCATCACGGTTCATCAGCCCGGTCAGCGGATCGGTGCGCGCCTGGATGCGCAGCATTTCCTCGGCCTGCTTGTCCTGCGATATGTCCTGCATGGTGCCGGTGACGCGCGATGCGCCCGGATCGCCCGGTTCGGCATCACCGATCACCCGGATCCAGAACGGGTGGCCATCGGCCTGCGTGCCCTGGAGCTCCAGGTCGAAGCCCTTGCCGCCGGCGGTGATCAGGTCCAGCGCGCCACGCAGGCGCCGACGATCCGCTTCGCGCAGGCACGACAGCATGTCGTCGAGCGTGACCAGCGCGCGCGCGGCCCCCAGGATGCGCTGTGCTTCGTCGGTCAGGTACATCCGGTCGCGGCCGATGTCCCATTCCCAGCCGCCGATATGGGCGAGCGATTGCGCGCGGTCGAACAGCGCACTGTCGCGCTTGAGCTCCGTCACGTCGCTGAAGAGCGTGGTCACCTGGGCCGGCACGCTCGCGCCGGGCGCGAACTGCGGCACCGAGGTGGCGGTCAGCCAGAGCAGCTGCTTCTTCTGGCGGTGATACAGGCCCAGCAGGACGCTTTCGACCATCTGGCCGCTGTCCAGGGCGCGTTGCGCGGGCAACTCATGGCGAGCCATCTCGCGGCCGTGCTCGTCGACGACGTGCCAGCGTTCCAGCGCGAGTTCCTGGTCGACGCGCTGGTCCTCGCGGATTCCGAAGATGCGCATCGCGGCGCCATTGCAGTACTGCACCTGCATCTCGCGGTCGTGCACCACGATGCCCTTGTCCAGCGTCTCCATGAGCTCGCGGTAGCGCATCTCGGCCAATCGCCGGCTGCTGATGTCGCGTGCCACCGCGACGATGCTCTTGCGCCCGTCGAAACTGATGTTGGCCGAATGCACTTCCACCGGGAAGCGGGTGCCGTCGCCGCGCATGTTGGTGACCTCGATGACATAGGTCACGCCCCGATTCAGGGTTTCCCAGACCGGCACCAGGTGGTCGCGTGGAAGATCGGGATTCAGCACGTTGATGTTGCGTCCGACGATCTCTTCGCGCGGCCGCTTGTAGGCCAGCATGCCGGCCTTGTTGAGGTCCAGGATGGTGCCGTCCTCGGCGAGGATGCTGACCGGGTCGGGCACGGCGTCGAACAGGTTGCGATAGCGGGAGCGCTCGGTGTCTGCCTCGTGCTGTTTGGCCAGCAAGGCCGCGCCGGCTTGCCGGAGCAGGTCCGCGGTGGCGCTGTCGGTGCCTTCGACGGCGGCCGCACGTTCCAGTGCGGCGGCCAGCGCCACCACGTCGACGTCGCTGGCCGGGCCTGTGCTCATCCGGCCGCCAGGGCCTTGCCGACGCGGCTGCCGGTCTCGCGACCGAGGCGTGCCGCCAGCCACCGGCCCGTGTCGGCCAGCGCCTCCAGGTCCACCCCCGTACGCATGCCCTGGCCATGCAGCAGGTAGACCACGTCCTCGCTCGCCACGTTGCCGCTCGCGCCCTTGGCGTAGGGGCAGCCACCCGCGCCGGAGACGGCGGCGTCCACCACGCGCACGCCTTCGTCGAGGCAGGCGAGGATGTTCGCCAGCGCCTGCCCGTAGGTGTCATGGAAATGCACGGCCAACGCGGACACGGGCAGTTCCGCCGCGACGGCTTTCAGCATGCCGGCGGCCTTGCGCGGCGTCCCCACGCCGATGGTGTCGCCCAGCGATATCTCGTAGCACCCCATCGCGTGCAGCCGCCTGGCTACCCGCACCACGTCCGCCACGGGTACATCGCCCTGGTAGGGGCAACCCAGCACGGTGGACACGTAACCGCGCACCTTCACGCCATCGGCGGCCGCGCGCTCGAGGACGGGGCGGAAACGTTCGATGGATTCATCGATGGAGGCATTGATGTTCTTGCGGTTGAAGGCCTCGGACGCGGCGGTGAACACCGCCACTTCCTCCACGCCGACCGCACGTGCGCGGTCATAGCCTTTCTCGTTCGGTACCAGCACGGGGTAGGCGATCCCGGGCCTGCGCCGGATGGCAGTGAAGACCTCCGCTGCATCGGCCAGCTGGGGAACCCATTGCGGGCTGACGAAGCTGGTGGCTTCGATATTCAGCAGGCCGGTGGCGGACAGGCGGTCGATGAGTTCCACCTTGTCTGCCGTCGAGACGAGCGTCTTCTCGTTCTGCAGGCCATCGCGCGGGCCGACCTCCACGATCCTGACGAAATCGCCGTCGGCCGTGGGCAAGGGAAGGGAAGGGGTCATGGTTTCGCCCCATCGCCCGCGCGCCGCATGCGCAAGGTCTTGTTGCCGCCATCGAAGGCATCGAACAGTTCCGGGTGGGCGCGCAACACGTCGCGCAACTGTTCGGGACGACCTTCGAACAGGTAGGTGCTGGCATCGGTCTCGCGGGCCTTCAGTGTGCCCTGTTGCACCCGCTGCATGATGGCCACCGTGTCGAGCATCGCGATCTGCAAGGTATCGTCGCGGATGCGGTATTTCAGCAGCGTGACAGCACTGGCCGGCATGCCCTTGGGGGTGGGAGGCGCTGTCTTCCCGGTGGCGAACAGTCCCTCCAGCTCCTTGAAGCCGAGCGCCAGATAACGTTCTCCGTCTATCTCGAAACCCAGTGCGTCGAAGCCTGGTTCGTCGGTGCGGTTGTTGTCGCGCAGGCGCACGTGGCAACGGGCGTCCACCTCGGCGTAGTCGTCCTTGCCCAGTGGCACCTTGTCCTGCGGGCTGTCGGCAAGCGGAATCCACCGACCGACCAGAGCGGGGTCGCAGCTCAACGGGGCGGGCGGCCGCTCGAACATCACGCAGCCGGCCAGCATGAGGGTCGCCAACAGCAGGGTGATCGTCGTGCGCAGGGACGCCATGGAAAGGCTCACTCCAGCGTCACGAGCAACGTGTCGGCTTCGATGAAGTCGCCGGCACTGGCGCGCACCTCGGCCACCACGCCGTCGCGCGGAGCCTTCACCGCCAGTTCCATCTTCATCGCCTCCATCACGAGCAACTCCTGTCCGGCTTTGACCGTATCCCCTTGCTGCGCCTTGACCAGCACCACGCGTCCCGGCATGGGTGCGACGATCCTGCCGCCCGTCTCGACGCCCGCCGCCGCCACGCGACGGTAGACCGGCACCGTTTCCACCGTGGCCCGACGTTCCCCGTCATGCAGCGTCAGGCGCGTGCCATGGCGCAGGACGCGGAATCGCCGCGCCTCCCCTTGGATACGCAAACCGAGGAGGTCGCCGGTCAGCGTGGCGCCTTCCACCTGGTACGTGCTGGCGCCCATGCGGATGCGGTAAGTCCCCGCATGCCCATGGCCCGAAGCGTCCCAGGTCTCATCGCGATGCTGGAACGCCAAGGGTCGCGCGCCGGCATGTCCCAGCCGCCATCCGTCGCCGACGGCCCAGGGCGAACCGGGGTCGGGGGAATGGGTCGCATGCTGGCGCGCATCCGCCTCCTGCTGGAGCAGCGCTGCGACGGCAATCGCCACCTGCTGCGAGACATCCAGGTCCGCGGCGGGCATGAATTCGTCCAGGTGCCGGTCCAGATAGCCGGTGTCGATGCGGCCGTCGACGACGGCGGGGTGGCGGACCAGCCTTTCCAGGAAGCCGATGTTCGATTTCGGCCCGACGATCTCGCACTCGGCCAAGGCGGCCCGCAGTCCGGCGAGCGCCTCGGTGCGGTCCGCGCCCCAGACGATCAGCTTGGCGATCATCGGGTCGTAGAAGATGGTCACCGTGTCGCCTTCGATCACGCCTGCATCGAGCCGGACCTGCGTCGACGGCGCCGGCAGCACCAGCTTTTCCAGGCGGCCCGAGCCCGGCAGGAATCCGGCTTCGGGATCCTCCGCATACAGGCGCACTTCGATGGCGTGCCCGTGTTGCGCGATGGCGTCCTGCGCGAGCGGCAGGGGTTCGCCGGCGGCAACGCGCAACTGCCACTCCACCAGGTCCTGCCCGGTGACGAACTCGGTGACGGGGTGCTCCACCTGCAGGCGCGTGTTGATCTCCATGAAATAGAACTGTCCATCGGGGTCGACGATGAACTCCACCGTGCCCGCATTGACATAGTCGATGGCCTGCGCCGCCTTCACCGCGGCATCGCCCATCGCCGCGCGCAGCGCGGGCGTCAGGAAGGGCGAGGGCGATTCCTCCAGCACCTTCTGGTAGCGGCGCTGCGCGGAGCATTCGCGTTCGTTGAGGTGCAGCGTGTGGCCGTGCGCGTCGGCGAACACCTGGATCTCGATATGGCGCGGCGACTGCACGTAGCGTTCCAGCAGCACGCGGTCGCGGCCGAAGGCATTGGCGGCTTCGCGCTGGCAGCTTTCCAGCTGTGCGATGAAATCCTCCAGCCCATGCACGATGCGCATGCCCTTGCCGCCGCCGCCGTGCGCGGCCTTGATCATCAGCGGGAAGCCGATGCGCGCGGCCTCGCGTGACAGTGTGTTTGGCGACTGGTCCTCGCCCGTGTAACCCGGCACCACCGGTACCCCGGCGGCGTCCATCAGGTCCTTCGCGCCGGCCTTGCTGCCCATCTTGCGCATGGAGGCGCCGGAGGGGCCGATGAACACCATGCCCGCGGCGGCGACCGCGTCGGCGAAGTCGGCGTTCTCGGACAGGAAGCCATAGCCGGGATGGATGGCCTGGGCGCCCGTCTTCGTCGCGGCCTCGATGATGGCGTCGCCACGCAGGTAGCTGTCGGCCGGGCGCGGCCCACCGATCAGCACGGCCTCGTCAGCCTGGCGCACGTGCTGGGCATCGGCGTCGGCGTCGGAGTACACGGCGACAGTGCGGATGCCCAGCCGGCGGCAGGTGCGGATGACGCGGCAGGCGATCTCGCCGCGGTTGGCGATCAGGATCTTGGAGAACATCGCGTCTAGCCCTCCCCTTCAAGGGGAGGGTTGGGTGGGATGGTGTTGCTTGCCTGTCCGCCAGCGCTGTAAGAATCACTTCGACGACCCCCTCGATATTCTCGAATACGTCATTGTTCCAGAATCTGAGCACCTTGAACCCGGCCCGCTCCAGAAAGTGGGTACGTATCGCTTCGTAGGCATGGTTGTCCGCGTGCTGGCTGCCATCCAGTTCCACCACGAGTTTCGGTTCGAGACACGCGAAATCCAGAATGTAGTCGCCGAAGGGATGCTGCCGCCGGAATCGGTAGCCGTCCAACTGGCGCTTCCGCAGGTACTGCCAGAGCCGATGTTCGGCGTCCGTCGGTTGGTTGCGCAGGATGCGCTGCAGTTTGCCCTGCAGGATCTTCCTGTTCGTCTGTCCCTGCATGGTGATTTCCTCCTTGGACACCATCCCCACCCAACCCTCCCCTTGAAGGGGAGGGCTTGAAGGCGCGTGTCGTGCGGCACGTCATCAGTCCTTGGCGACCCAACGCGGCGCGCGCTTGTCGAGGAAGGCCGACAGGCCTTCCTGGCCTTCGCTGGAAATGCGCAACCTCGCGATCAGGTCCGCGTTGTCGGCATCCATCCGGTCGCGGTCGGACGAAGCGGCCACGCGCGCGACCAGGTGCTTCGCGCCGGCCGCCGCGTGTGGCCCCGCCTTCAGCAGCAGCGCGAGCTGTCGCTCCACGGCCTCGTCCAGTTGCGTCGCCGGCACCACCTGATGCAGCAATCCGATCTGCAGCGCGGTGGATGCATCGAAGATCTCCGCCGTGGCGAACCATCGCCGCGCCTGTCGCGCGCCGATGGCGGCGATGACGTAGGGCGAGATCACCGCCGGCAAGAGGCCCAGCTTGCTTTCGGTCAGGCCGAACTTCGCTTCGGGCACGCCGATGGCGATGTCGCAGCAGGCCACCAGGCCGACGCCACCGCCAAAGGCCGCCCCATGCACGCGGGCAATGGTCGGCTTGGGCAGTTCGTCCAGCGTGCGCATCAGGCGGGCGAGGGCAAGGGCATCCTCGCGGTTGGCCGCCTCGCTGGCGGTGGCCATGCCGCGCATCCAGTTCAGGTCGGCGCCGGCGGAAAACGAGGCGCCGCTGCCTTCCAGCACCACGGCGCGAATATCGGATTCAGCGCCGGCCTGTTCGAGCGTGGTGGTCAGCGTGGCGATCAGGCCGGCGTCGAAGGCGTTGTGGAGGGCCGGGCGGTCCAGCCGGATGCGCGCCACGGCGCCTGAGCGTTCCAGTACGAGGGGATGTTCCTGCGGTGATGCCGCCATGCCTGCCGTTCCCTGCAAAAGTCGCTGAATGATAGCGGCACGGTGCGTTGCGGCCTTCCTGCACTGCGGCGATGCTACAATGAGAATAGTTCGCATTTGAGAGCCTGGCGTGATCCTGACAGAACTGCCTTCGCGTACCCCCGCCATCGTGGACGCCGTGGAAGACCATGGGCCGCAGGACAACATCGCCCGCCGCCTGCGCGAACTGGGCTTCGTCAACGGCGAGGAGGTCGAAGTGGTCGCGAAGGGTCCGATGGGCGCCGAGCCGTTGCTGGTGCAGGTCGGCTTCACGCGGTTCGCGCTGCGCCGCTCCGAAGCAGCCCGCGTGCGACTGCGCAACGGAGCCGCGTCATGAGCGCAGCCCAGGCATCGACGTTGCGGCTGGCGCTGGTCGGCAATCCGAACTGCGGCAAGACCGCGCTGTTCAACCAGTTGACCGGCAGCCGGCAGAAGGTCGCCAACTACGCCGGCGTCACCGTCGAACGCAAGGAAGGCAGGCTGCATTCGTCGGCGTCGGGGCGCAGCTATGCGGTGCTGGATTTGCCGGGTGCCTACAGCCTGCATGCCGCCAGCCTGGACGAAGCCGTCACCCGCGACGTCTGCCGCGGCTTCTATCCCGGCGAACCGGCACCGGATGTGCTGGTCTGCGTGGTGGATGCCACCAACCTGCGCCTGCACCTGCGCTTCGCGCTGGAAGTGCGCGAACTCGGCAAGCCGATGATCCTGGCGGTCAACATGATGGATGCCGCGCAGCGCCGCGGCATCGCCATCGACCTGGTGGCGCTGGAGCGCGAACTCGGCGTGCCGGTGGTCGAAACCATCGCGGTGAAGCATGGCGGTGCGCGTGCGCTGGTCGAGCGCATCGATGCTGTCGCCGCGCAGCCGCACGAGCCCCGCACGCACCTGGCCGAAGGCGCCGACCTGCACGCCGAAACACGTCGCCTGCTGTCGCTCGCGGTCGCCATGCCCACGCGGACGGCGAAGATCGACGACGCACTGGACCGCTGGTTGCTGCATCCGGTGTTCGGACTGCTGGCATTGATCGTGGTGATGTTCCTGATTTTCCAGGCGGTGTATGCCTGGGCGACGCCGATGATGGACATGATCGAAGCGGGCACGGGCTGGCTGGGCGGACAGGCGGGCGGCCTGCTTCCCGAAGGGCCGCTCAACAGCCTGCTGGTCGACGGCATCATCGGCGGCCTGGGTGGCGTGATCGTGTTCCTGCCGCAGATCCTGATCCTGTTCGCCTTCATCCTGGCGCTGGAAGAGAGCGGCTACCTGCCTCGCGCGGCGTTCCTGCTGGACCGCATGATGGCATCGGCCGGTCTGTCGGGCCGCTCCTTCATTCCGCTGCTGTCGAGTTTCGCCTGCGCCATCCCCGGCATCATGGCCACGCGCAGCATCCAGGACCCGCGCGACCGGCTGGCGACGATCCTGGTCGCGCCCCTGATGACGTGTTCGGCGCGCCTGCCGGTGTACGCGCTGCTGATCGGTGCATTCGTGCCGGACGAGAAGGTGGGCATCTTCAACCAGCAGGGCCTGGTGCTGTTCGGCCTGTATGCCGCCGGCATCCTCAGTGCGTTGCTGGTGTCATGGGTGATGAAGAAGTGGCGCCGCGACAAGGGCGAGCACGCGCTGCTGCTGGAACTGCCTTCCTACCGCATTCCGCACCCGCGCGACCTGCTCATCGGCCTGTACGAACGCGCCATGATCTTCCTCAAGCGCGTCGGCGGCATCATCCTGGCGCTGACCATCCTGCTGTGGTTCCTGCTGAACTTCCCGGCGGCGCCTGCCGATGCGGTGGGGCCGGCGATCGACTACAGCTTCGCCGGCCGCATCGGTCATGCCATGGCGGTGTTCTTCGCGCCGCTGGGCTTCAACTGGCAGATCTGCATCGCATTGATTCCGGGCCTGGCGGCACGCGAAGTGGCGGTTGCCTCGCTGGCGACGATCTACGCGCTGTCGGCGGCCGACGACGACGCGGCCATCCAGGCGTTGACGCCGGTCATCAGCGACGGCTGGTCGCTGGCCACGGCACTGTCGCTGCTGGTGTGGTTCATCTACGCCCCGATGTGCATCTCGACGCTCGCCACCATCAAGCGCGAGACCAACTCGTGGAAGCAGATGGGCTTTGCCACGTTCTACCTGTTCGCGCTGGCCTACCTCGCCTCGCTGGTGACTTACCAGGTCGCCAAGGCGCTGGGCGCGGGCTGAGCCATGGACGCGTCGCTCGCCCTGCAATACGCCATCATCGCGGTCGCGGTGGTGGTCAGTGCGTGGGTGGTGGTGAAGAAACAGTTCCCCGGCCCGTTGCGCAAGCTGCGTATCGCGCTGGCGCTGCCTTTGTTGCATGGGGGGCGAGCGCGCTGGCAACACGCGTTGGGGAGGTGGATCGCGCCGGCCGGCAGTCTGGTGAATGGACGGATCGCAGGCAGTGATTGCGGAGGCTGCGACGGCTGCGGTTGATCCGAGGGTTCAACCGTAACGGATCGCCAACCCCGCGATGCCCAGTCCCACGAACACTGCGAACGACGCGATCGTCGTCCAGCGATTGCCGACAGCGGCGGCGATGCTGATCCGGTGGCGCCTGGCGTAGGCCCAGTCGCAGATCGTCATGCCGATGGCCGAACCCGCCAACGCAAGCAACCAGGGCGATGGCAGGTCGTCGGCCATGGGCAACGCACGCACGAGCCAACTGGTGCCGATGGCGAAACGCAGCGCATCGAAGAACTGGCGGAAGTACAGCAGCGCGGCCGGGAGCACGAGCAGGAACGCCAGCGGAGGCAGCTGTGTCACCCACCAGGCCACCAGCAAGCCGGCCACTGCCAGCCAGACGGGCATCAGCGCGATCGCGGGTGAATGCATCGTCGCAGGTCGTTCACGCAGTGCCCACAGCGCGCGCATCGCGTGCCAGATGCACAGCATGCCTGCGACCGCGACGAAGGTCAGGCCCATCATGCGCTGCTGGCGTTCGGGCGCGAGATCGCTCACCGCGCACAGACCGGCGATGGCCAGGGTCGCGAACGCGGCGGTGAGTACCACGGTCGCCCAGCGCCAGGGGCCAGCATGGAAAGGGTCGGCGAGGCGTTCGAAAAAGGCTTGCTGCCGACCATCCAGGCCCGGCACGTCACCGCCGTATTCCGCGGTCAGTCGTCGCGACAGGCGCGCTGCGCGGAATGCAAAGCCAGGCACGCAGGCAAGGGCCAGCGCGAGCGGCCATCCGAAGGCGCGCTTCAACTGCCGGATCGTCAGCGGCCGGTCTTCGTCGAAGGCGTCGGTGTTCTCGGTGGACACCGCCTGCAACACGTGCTGGCGTCGTTCCACCCACTCGGGCGGTGTGAAGCCGAAGAAGTCCGCGAGGACGGCCATGGTCCCCGGTCGCACCTGGATCTCCTCGTAGGCGATGCTCTCGAAGATCGCCTGCCCGATGCGGTGTTTCACGTCCAGGCCGTACAGCGCCGGATGGTGTTCGAGGTAGTGGCGGAATGCCGAAGGCAGGTCTCCCCCGGCATGGGCGATCAACTCCTCGCGCAGCGCGGCTTCGTCGAGACGCGGTGGGGCAGGTTCGTCCGGGCGCGCGCCGGGATGTCCTCTGTGCAGCGGCACGTGTGATGTGGCATCCGACGCCGTTACCTCCAGCGACGGGAGCGTGATGTGCGCATCTTCGGCGGCTACCTCAAGCACCTGCTCGCGTTGCAGTGCCAGCGCTTCCTGGTAAGCCTCGTGCAAGCGCTGGAACCCTGCCGGATCCTCGTCCGGCCGCGTGGTCTTCAAGAGGCGTGCATAGGCGCGCTTGATGGTGCGCTCGTCAGCGTCTTCATCGATGTCCAGCAGGGCATACGGCCACTCGCTCACCCCTGGGCCTCGATGCTCTCCAGCATCCGGGCGAAATCGGCGCGGTGTTCGCGGATCTGCAGGGGATCCTGGCCGTCCAGCACCGTGCGGAAGCGCACCAGCGCGTCCTGCAGGTCGCGGCGCGCCCAGAGCAGTTCCTCGTACAGGCGCTCGGCGCGGGCGATCACCAGGAGATTCTCTTGCTGGTCGCGGGGATGCACCTTCAGTTCGGACAGCGCGGCCAGGCGCTGGCGGATCTCGTCCTGGGTCAGCACGCCGGGGTTCTGCTGCAGGACCACCTCATGGGTCTGGCCGGTGGCCACGATGGTGGCTTCCACCTGCAGCAGCCCGTTGACGTCGTAGGTGAAGCGGATGTCCACGGGGTTCTCGTGCGCGGCGCGCGCCGGGACCTTCACCGAGATGGTACCCAGCCTGACGTTGTTCTCCACGCGCGGGCTCTCGCCCTGGTAGATATTGAACTCCACCTGCGTCTGCTGGTCGCGCATCGGCTGGTAGCGTTCGACCCGGCTGACCGGCACGGTCGCGTTGCGGTGGATGATCGGGGAGAACAAGCCGGTGGTGACCTGCCCATGCCCGTCGTCCTGCGCGGTGTCCACGCCGAGCGAGTGGGGACACACGTCGGTGAGGATGATCTCTTCCAGCGATTCGTCGCGCGCCTTCATGCCCGCCGCCACCGCGGCACCCAGCGCGATCGCCTCGTCCGGGTTGATGTGCCGCAAGGGCAGGCGACCGAACATGCGCGAGACCAGTCGCGCGGTCAGTGGCATCCGCGATGCGCCGCCGACCAGGACGATGTCGTCCAACTGGCCCGGCGCCAGGCGGGCGTCGCGCATGGCGCGTTCGAGCGGTGCGCGCATGCGCTGCACCAGCGGCTCGCACAGGCGCGAGAACCCCGCCTCGTCGATCTGCCAACGCCGCGACTCGCCGCCCAGCAGAATCTCGACGTCGACGGAGCCGCCGGACGTGTTCGACAGTTCGCGCTTGGCGGACTCCAGCCGGCGCCTCAGCTGCGCGTCTTCGCTGGCTGTCAGGCTTTTCGCTTCGACCTTGAGCTCGCGCAGGCACGCATCGCGCAGCGCGGACAGGAAATCCTCTCCGCCGAGGAAGTTGTCGCCGGCGCTGGCGTGGACCTCCATCACGCCATCGAACATTTCCAGGATCGAGACATCGAAGGTACCGCCGCCCAGATCGAAGACCAGGAAGCGTCCGCCGCCGTCGCGCTGCTGCAGGCCGTAGGCCATGGCCGCGGCGGTCGGTTCGTTGATGAGGCGTTCGACCTTGATGCCGGCCAGCTCGCCGGCGATACGTGTGGCCTTGCGCTGCGCGTCACCGAAGTACGCCGGCACGCTGATCACGGCCTCGGTGACGGATGTGCTGAAATGGCTTTCCGCATCGGCGACAAGCGCGCGCAGGACCAGGGCCGACAGTTCTTCCGGACGCAGTGCGTGCTTGCCGAGGCGGGTGACGCGGTTGGTGCCCATCCAGCGCTTGAAGCTGGCCACGCTGCGCTCCGGATGGGTGATCAGCCGGTCCACCGCAGGCCGGCCCACGATCAGCGTGTCGTCCGCATCCACGCTGATCACGGAAGGCGTGAGCAGCTCGCCCAGTGCATTCGGTATCAGGACCGGGCCATCGGGCCCGTGATAGCCAATCAGCGAGTGCGTGGTCCCGAGATCGATGCCGACGATCATCCAGCCCCCTGCTGGCGTCCATGTCGGTGTCGAGTGTAGCCGGGCGGTCGCGTTCCCGGGAGGGGTTCAGTGGCGCGTCTTGCGAACCGCTTTGCCCGTCGCCGGATTGAGTTCCACCGACAGCACGAAGCTGCGCTGCTCGTGCGGCTGCATCGCACCGACACCGACCACCTGGCGGGTGATTTCCTCCCCACGGTCGTTGCGGATGGACAGCACCACGCTGTATTCCCACGCCGCGCCCTCGGCCGGTGGCTGCAGCGTGCCCTCGATCCGCAGCGGCGTCAGCGCGGGTACCGCCTGGGCACCTGCGCCGGGTTCGAAGCGCAGGTGGTGGCGGCAGCCCGGACAGACGGCCGCGCTCTCCAGGATGGTCGCCTTGCAGTGCGGGCAGGTGCGGGTGGCGCCGGCACTGCCTGGGCGAGGTTGGCTCATGCCGCGGCGCCGGGCTCCGTGCCGTTGTCCTTGCCCTTGCCGCCCTTGGCGGGCTCGTCCCAACCGAAGTCGGCCTGGCCGCGCATGCGGGATCCCGCAGCCACCGTGAGCGATCCCGACTTCACGTCGCCGATCAGTACGCCCGATGCCAGCAGTTCGACGCGGGCTGCGGACTCGATATTGCCTTCCAGCTCGCCCGCGATGGTGACCTTCTTGGCCCGCACGCCACCATTGAGCTTTGCGCCTGTTTCGATGGTGAGGTCGCCCTGCACGTTGACGTCGCCCTTGAAACGGCCTGCGATGCGGATGTGGCCGGTGCCCTCGATCTTGCCCTCGATGGTCAGGTCGGCGGCGATCAGCGATTCCTTCAGTGCCTCCTGAGGTGCGCTGCGTTCAACCGGACGCGTGCCCGGCGGTGCGGTGACCGCGGGTGAGAAATCCGCCGCCGTGGCGGTGTCGCGCACGGGGAGAGTGGCGGGTTCCGACGGCAGGTTGGCGGCCTCTTTCTTTGCGGGGCCTTGGTCTTTCCAGATGGACATGCAGGGGATGCTCCGGGTGGCAGGGACTCCGGACTATCGCCGCCTCTCCATGCGCGCGCTGTGACCTGCACAGCCGATTGATGGCGTGGCGCATCCGGGGCGGACACGGTTCACCCTGGAGTCGGGCTTGTGCACGCGGCGCTCACAACAATGAAGAGGGCGGGGGGCGGCCAAGGTGCGCGCCCCGCGCTACATCCGGAACACGCCGAACTTCGCCGGCTCGATCGGCGCATTGAGCGAGGCCGAAATGCCCAGCCCAAGCACCCGGCGCGTATCGGCAGGGTCGATGATGCCGTCATCCCACAGCCGCGCAGTCGCGTACCACGGGCTGCCCTGCGATTCGTACTGCTCGCGGATCGGCGCCTTGAAGGCATCCTCTTCGTCCGGACTCCAAGCCTTGCCCGCGGCCTCGATGCCGTCGCGCTTCACCGTCGCCAGCACGCTCGCCGCCTGTTCGCCGCCCATCACGCTGATCCGCGCATTCGGCCACATCCACAGGAAACGCGCGCCGTAGGCACGGCCGCACATGGCGTAGTTGCCGGCGCCGAAGCTGCCGCCGATGACCACGGTGAACTTCGGCACGGACGAGCAGGCGACGGCCGTGACCATCTTCGCCCCGTCCTTCGCGATGCCGGCGTTCTCGTACTTGCGGCCGACCATGAAGCCGGTGATGTTCTGCAGGAACACCAGCGGGATGCCGCGCTGGTTGCACAGCTCGATGAAGTGCGCACCCTTGAGCGCGCTTTCGCCGAACAGGATGCCGTTGTTGGCGATGATGCCGACGGGATAGCCGTGCAGGTGCGCGAAGCCGGTGACCAGGGTCTTGCCGTAGCGCGCCTTGAACTCGTCCAGCTCGCTGCCGTCGGTGATGCGTGCGATGACCTCGCGGATGTCGAACGGGCGGCGGGTGTCCTTGGGCACGATGCCGTACAACTCCTCGGCCGGATACAGCGGTTCGCGCGCGTCGCGCACCGCGACGGGCAGGGTCTTGCGGCGATTGAGGTGGCCGATGACGCTGCGCGCGATCTCCAGCGCGTGGCGATCGTCCTCCGCGAAATGATCGGCTACGCCCGATACGCTGGTGTGCACATCGGCGCCGCCCAGGGCTTCGGCATCGACCACTTCACCGGTGGCCGCCTTCACCAGCGGCGGACCGCCCAGGAAGATGGTGCCCTGTTCCTTGACGATGATCGATTCGTCGCACATCGCCGGCACGTAGGCGCCGCCGGCGGTGCAGCTGCCCATCACCACCGCGACCTGCGGGATGTTCTCGGCGCTCAGTCGCGCCTGGTTGTAGAAGATGCGGCCGAAGTGCTCGCGGTCGGGGAACACCTCGTCCTGCAGCGGCAGGAAGGCGCCACCGGAGTCCACCAGGTACACGCAGGGCAGGCGGTTCTCGCGTGCGATCTCCTGTGCGCGCAGGTGCTTCTTCACCGTCATCGGGAAGTAGGTGCCGCCCTTGACTGTGGCATCGTTGGCGACGATCACCACTTCGTTGCCCATCACGCGGCCGATGCCGCAGACCATGCCGGCGGCGGGTGCCGCGTTGTCGTACATCTCCTCGGCGGCCAGTGGCGCGATTTCGAGGAAGGGCGAGCCGGGGTCGAGCAGGGCGGTGATGCGATCCCGCGCCAGCAGTTTGCCGCGTTCGGTGTGCTTGCTGCGCGCCTTCTCCCCACCCCCCTCGGCTGCATGCGCCAGGCGGCGGTCGAGCTCCTGCACCAGTACGCGGTGATAGGCGTGGTTGGCGATGAAATCGGGCGAGCGCGGATCGAGTTGCGAAGCGATGGCAGGCATGCGGCACGACGAAGCGGGAAAGGCGGCATCAGACCATAAACCCCCCTGCGCGCCAAACCGCACTGCAAAAACGGCCTGGCGCCGTTCTTGACGCCGCTCGCCGGTGGCGTGCCGCAAAACGACAAGGCCCGCTTGCGCGGGCCTTGTCCGATTCGCGTTGAGGCGAGTCGATTACTGCTTGGCTTCTTCAGCCTTGTCGGCCACTTCCGCGGCCTTGTCGGCCGTCGCCTGGGCGGCGTCGGACACGGCGCCAGCAGCGGCGGCGGTGGCGTCGGAAGCGGCGGCTTCGGTGGCGGCAGCGGCGTCCGAAGCAGCGGCGGTCGCGGCGGCAGCGGCGTCGGCGGTGGCGGCCGTCGCAGCGTCGCCAGCGGCAGCAGCGGCGTCGCCGGCAGCGGAAGCGGCGTCACCGGCAGCAGCGGCAGCCTGGTCGGCAGCAGCGGCGGCGTCGGCAGCAGCGGCGTCGGTGGTCTCGCTCTTCGTGCAGGCGCTCATGGCCAGGACGGCGGCGACCAGCAGGACGGTGCTCTTGATCTTCATTGTGGATCCCCAAATCGGTAGGTGTGGAAGGTGGCGCCGGGAGGGCGAGTCCGTTCGTCCACCGGTGGAGGGCGAACCGGGAAGCCAGGCCCGGATACAGAAAAAGCCGCCAGCGAACTGGCGGCTTTCTCAGTTTAACGCTAAATCAGGCAACCGCCAGCAGATTACTGCTTGGTGGCTTCCTTGGCAGCGTCGGTCGCGGCTTCGGCCGTGTCGGCAGCCTGGCCAGCGGCGTCGGCAGCAGCGTCAGCGGCTTCCGTCGTGGTGGCGGCGGCAGCGTCGGTCGCGGCGGTGGCGGCAGCGTCGGCGGCGGTGGCAGCGGCGTCGGCCGACTGCTGGGCGGCGTCGGCGGTCACTTCGCCAGCGGCAGCGGCGGCGTCAGCGGCAGCCTGGGCTTCGGTCGCGGTCGCAGCGGCGTCGGCAGCGGCGTCGGCAGCCTGTTCCTGGTTCGAGCACGCAGCCAGGGCGAAACCCAGAGCCAGCGCGATCAGAGCCTTGTTCATGGTCATCGTTGAATTTCCTCGTCGTTAGTTAGGCAACGCGCAATTGCGCGCCTGCAACATGATGACAAGCCCATTACGGCTGTCAAGCGGTTGGCCGGTCATCTTTGTCAATCCGTTGTTAAACCTTATGGGGCGGGCGAAAACCGGCCGCTTCGCCCCCCCGATTGCGCAAAATCAGACGAGTTCGATCGCGATCGCGGTGGCCTCGCCGCCGCCGATGCAGAGGGTGGCGATGCCGCGCTTGCCGCCGCGCGTGCGCAGGGCGTTGATCAGCGTGACCACCAGGCGGGCACCCGACGCGCCGATCGGATGACCCAGCGCGCAGGCACCGCCGTTGACGTTGACCTTGGCGTGCGGGATGCCCAGCTCCTTGATCGGCGCCATGGCCACGACGGCGAAGGCTTCGTTGACTTCGAACAGATCCACCTGGTCCACGGTCCAGCCGACCTGCTTGAGCAGCTTGTCGATGGCCGAGACGGGCGCGGTGGTGAACCACTCCGGCGCCTGCGAGTAGGTCGCATGGCCGACGATCCGCGCCAGCGGCTGCAGGCCACGCTTGACGGCTTCGTCGGCGCTGAGCAATACCGTGGCCGCGGCGCCGTCGGAAATGCTCGACGAACTGGCAGCCGTCACCGTGCCGTCCTTCTTGAACGCCGGCTTCAGCGTCGGGATCTTGGCGGTGTCGGACTTGCCCGGCTGTTCGTCGGTGCTGACTTCGACCTCGCCCTTCCGGGTGGCGACCTTGACCGGGACGATCTCGTCGTTGAACGCGCCCGACGCCTGCGCGGCCTGGGCGCGGGTCACCGATTCGATCGAGTAGGCATCCTGTTCTTCGCGGGTGAAACCGAACTTGGCGACGGTAGCCTCGGCGAACACGCCCATCGCTTGACCATCGTATGGATTGGTCAGGCCGTCCCACGCCATGTGGTCGACCGCCTGGAAGTTGCCGTAGCGGTTGCCGGTGCGCGAGTTGGGGATCATGTGCGGGGCATTGCTCATCGACTCCATGCCACCGGCGACCACGACGCTGGCCGAACCGGCCTTGATCAGGTCGTGGCCCAGCATGATCGCCTTCATGCCCGAACCGCAGACCTTGTTGATGGTGGTAGCGCCTGCGGCATCGGGGATGCCGGCGGCGCGCGCCGCCTGGCGGGCGGGAGCCTGGCCCAGGTTGGCCGGCAGCACGCAGCCCATGATGATCTCGGACACGTCGGCGGCCGGGATGCCGGACTGTTCCAGCGCGGCGGCGATGGCGGCCGCGCCCAGCGTCGGGGTGGGGACGCCGTTGAACTGGCCAAGGAACGAACCGATGGCGGTGCGCTTGGCGGCGGCGATGACGATGTCGGACATGGAGGACTTCCCGCGTGGAGTGAGTCCCCGATTATCCTGCCCCGGACCGACAGCGGGCAAATCGGCCGTTCGTACAGGGTCGGGCGATGCCGGATCGCGGCGTATTCTCTGGCGCAAGGGGGGAGGACATGTCACACAAGCCATCGACCGAACCGGCGCCTCGCGCGTTCGTCGTCCCCTGCAAGGTGCTGGACCCAGGCGCGCCATGGCGCTGGTTGCGTGCGGGCTGGCGCGACGTGTGTCGCGCGCCCGCCTTGACGCTCTTGTTCGGCGGGGTGATCGTGCTGGTGAGCGCCGGTATTTCCTGGCTGGCGTATTCGTTGGGGCGGTTCGCCCTGCTGGCGACCCTGCTGTCAGGGTTCGTCTTCGTCGCGCCTCTGATCTGCGTGGGCCTCTACTGCGTCAGCCGTGGCCTGGAACGAGGACGCACGCCTCTGTTGCGGGATTCCTTCGTTCTGGCCAGGCGCGTGCTGGGCCAGGCGGGCGTGTTCGCGCTGGGGCAGGGCGTGATCATCCTGCTGTGGTCGCGCGCCGGGATGATGGTCAGTGCCTTCTTCCCGTTCGATGGCAGCGACCCGAGCGCGTTCTGGGAATTCCTTGCGCTGGGGTCTGCTGTCGGTGCGGTGTTCGCCACGCTCACCTTCGCCGTTACCGCCTTCTCGTTGCCGATGATCGCCGACCGCGACGTGGACATGGTGACGGCGGCCGTTTCCAGCGTGCATGCGGTGATGCGCAACAAGCGCGTGATGCTGGTGTGGGGCCTGCTGCTGGTGGCGCTGACGGCGGTTGGCTTCGCCACGGCGCTGTTGGGGTTGGGTCTGCTGATGCCGTGGCTGGCGTATGCCAGTTGGCATGCCTATCGGGAGACGCTGGATGCGTCTTCGTGGCCTGTCCTGGAGGAGGCAGGCCCGGCGTAGGGCGGGCTCGAGCCCGCCTTCGCGATGGACGTACGTACGGGACGGCGGGCGGGAGCCCGCCCTACGACGACCTCCAGATCATCCCCGGCCGTCGAACAACTCGCGCCCGATCAGCATGCGGCGGATCTCGTTGGTGCCGGCGCCGATGGCGTAGAGCTTGGCGTCGCGCAGCAGACGGCCGGCCGGGTACTCGTTGATGTAGCCGTTGCCGCCCAGTGACTGGATGGCTTCCAGCGTGACCTGCACGGCGGCTTCCGAGGCGTGCAGCAGGCAACCTGCCGCTGCGGCACGCGACCCCTGGCCTTCGTCGAATCCGCGCGCCACCTGGTAGGCGAACGCGCGGCTGGACTGCAGTGCGGTGTACATGTCGGCAAGCTTGCCCTGCATCAGGCCGAACGTGCCGATGGCCGCATCGAACTGCTTGCGTTCGCGCACGTAGGGCAGGGTGATGTCGAGCGCCGCCTGCATCAGGCCGATCGGCCCACCGCTCAGCACCAGCCGCTCGGTGTTCAGGCCGCTCATCAGCACGCGCACGCCCTGGTTCACTTCGCCCAGTACGTTCCCGGCGGGAATCTCGCAGTTCTCGAACACCAGTTCGCAGGTGTTGCTGCCGCGCATGCCCAGCTTGTCCAGCTTCTGCGCGGTGGAGAACCCCTTCATGCCGCGCTCGACGATGAAGGCGGTCATGCACTTGCTGCCCGCGTCCTTGCCCGCGGTGCGCATGTAGACCAGCAGCACGTCGGCTTCCGGTCCGTTGGTGATCCACATCTTGTTGCCGTTGGCCACCCAGACGCCGTCACGGAGTTCGGCGCGGCAGCTCATCGAGCCGACCACGTCCGAACCCGCGCCCGGCTCGCTCATCGCCAGCGCGCCCTTCCACTCGCCGCTGCTGAGCTTCGGCAGGTACTTCGCGCGCTGCGCGGCATTGCCGTTGAGATAGAGGTTGGAGACGCACAGGTTGGAATGCGCGCCATAGCTCAGGCCCACCGAGCCCGACGCACGCGAGATCTCCTCCATCGCCACCAGATGGGCCAGGTAGCCCATGCCGCTGCCGCCGAATTCCGGATCCACGGTGATGCCCAGCAGGCCCAGTTCGCCCAGCTTGGGCCACAGGTCCTGCGGGAATGCGTTGTCGTGGTCGATCTGCGCCGCACGCGGCGCGATCTCGGTCTGCGCGAACCGCTGCACGGCCTCGCGCAGCGCATCCAATTCTTCGCCCAGCGGAAATCCGCTGACGGTATCCGGTCGCATTCGGTCCTCCCTCCTATTGCGGCCCATCCAGGTTGTATCTGCAACTTACCTCAATGTTCGCCGCGCAGGTGCCCCATGAAGCGCGGTGCGGTACGGCCCAGCGGCAGCTTGAGCTTGCCGATGGCGGTCATGCGGGCCTCGGCGATGCGGTCGGCCGCATACTGCGGCGCGATGCCTTCCTTCTCGGACAGGTCGAAGATCTTGCCGACGGTGTGGTAGATGGTCCGCATCATCCGCATGGCGCGCTCGCGGTTGTAGCCGTCGATCTCCAGCGACACGTTCATCACGCCGCCCGCGTTCACCGCGTAATCGGGCGCGTACAGGATGCCGCGCTTGGCCGCTTCCACGCCGGTCACGTGCGACATCTGGTTGTTCGCCGTGCCGCAGATCACCTTCGCCTTCAGGCGGGGCAGCGTCTCTTCGTTGATCGCGTACTCCAGCGCGCACGGACTGAACACGTCCACCGGCAGGTCGTAGATCTCGTCCGGCTTCACGGCTTCCGCGCCGTACTCTTCGACCGCATGTTCGACCAACGCCGGATTGAGGTCGGTGACGAACAGCTTGGCGCCGCGTTCCTTCAGCAGCTTCACGTACTCCATGCCGATGTGGCCCAGGCCCTGCACGGCGAAGCTGTACTTGCCGATCTCCTCGTTGCCGAACTTGCGGTTCAGCGTGGCCATCAGGCCCTGCAGCGCACCGTAGGCGGTGAACGGGGCCGGATCGCCGGAGCCGCCGTGCACCTGGTGCACGCCGACCACGTACTCGGTCTCGCGGTAGACGTTTTCCAT
Organism: Pseudoxanthomonas sp. SE1; assembly: GCF_029542205.1. NCBI lineage: Bacteria > Pseudomonadati > Pseudomonadota > Gammaproteobacteria > Lysobacterales > Lysobacteraceae > Pseudoxanthomonas > Pseudoxanthomonas sp. SE1. The sequence goes on from NZ_CP113783.1 coordinate 1,770,038, forward strand.
GTCATTGACGTCGGTGCCCACGTCCTCGGCGGTGATGTAGCGGCCGCCCAGCGAGTCCACGTACCGGCCGAAGCTGCGGAACAGCACCTCGGTCTTGTCCACGCTGCTGTCGCCGATCAGCACCGCCTTGCCGCCGCCCACGTTGAGGCCGGCCAGTGCATTCTTGTACGTCATCGTGCGGCTCAGGCGCAGCGCGTCGTTCAGCGCCAGCGCGCTGTCGGCGTAGGGCCGCATGCGCACACCGCCCAGCGCCGGACCCAGCACGGTGCTGTGGATGGCGATGATGGCCTTCAGCCCGGCATCCGGGTTGTGGCAGAAGACGACCTGTTCGTGGCCAGAGGTATCGAGGGTTTCGAAAATCATGGGTGGGCTCCGGTGCGCGGGTGGGGACCGGCGCGGGCTTGCCTTCAGCGGCTAACGGGTTGTCAGAAAAGAAAAAAGCGACGTTTCCGGAACACGGCCGTGGTCGTCGCTGGCGGCCAGTTTAATCCAATCGGCCACGGGCGATATGACAAGGGGGCGGCGAGGGAGGGCGCCTTCGGCCTATTGTGAGAATCGAACGACCGTGCTATTTCTACTGCCATGACACCCCAGGCCGCCACCCACAAAGGCAATGCCACCCGCGAGATGATCGTCGCGCGGGCCTATGACATCGCGGCCCGGCATGGTCTGGAAGGCCTGTCCATCGGCGAACTCGCCACCGCCGCCGGCATGTCGAAGAGCGGCGTGTTCGCGCATTTCGGGTCGCGCGAGGACCTGCAGCTGACCGTGCTGGAGTGGACCGCCGAGCGCTATGCGCGTGCCGTGATCGTGCCGGCGGTGGGCCTGCCGCGCGGCCTGCCGCGCCTGCGCGCGATCATGGAGAACTGGTTCCGCTGGGTCTGCGACAACCCCGACGGCTGCGTGATCCTGGCCGCTGCGCACGAGTACGACGCCCGCCCGGGCCTGTTGCGCGACCGCATCGTCGACTGGCTGCTGCAACTGCGCCAGCAACTGGTCAAGGCGATCGGCATGTGCATCGACACCGGCGAACTGTCGCCGAAGACCGATCCGCTCCTGCTGGCATTCGAGCTGTTCGCCGTGGCGCAGGGCCTGCACGACGCCCGTCTGTACGACGCCGCGCAGGCCCCGCTGCTCGCCCGGCGTTCCCTGGACCGCCTGCTGGCGTCCTACGGCGCCCCCGCGCCGTCTTCCCCCACCGCCTGATTCTTCCCGAGGTGCCGTCATGGCTGCTGTCTCTGCCCCACGAAATAGCACGACCGTTCGTAAATCATGGATGCTGTCGCTGCTGAGCGCGCGCTTCGCGGTCGGCAGCTGGCTGGCCCCGCGCAGCACGCTGGCCCGGGCCTTCCAGTTGTTCTGCACACCCATGCCCGGTGCACGCACCCGTGCCCGCCAGAGCGAGACCGGCGGTGCACGTATCGGCGAACTGGCCTTCGGCCGCGAACGCCTGGCCACCTACACCTGGGGCGACCCGCAGCGCGAACCGACCGTGCTGCTGGTGCATGGCTGGTCCAGCTTCGGCCTGCGCTTCCTGCCGTGGGTGGAGCCGCTGCGCCGCGCCGGTTATGCCGTCGTCGCGTTCGACCAGCCGGCGCATGGCCGCAGCAGTGGCCGGCGCGCGACCCTGCCGATGTTCGCCGAGGCGGCGGCGCGGGTGGCCGAACACATCGGACCGTTGGCGGCGGTCGTGGGGCATTCGCTCGGCGGCGCGGCGGCGGCGATCGCGATGGCGCGCGGCATGCAGGCCGAACGCGTGATCCTGCTGGCGCCCGCCGCCGATCCCTTCGATGCCGCGCGCCGTTTCGGCGGCATGGTGGGGCTGGCGCAGTTCCTCAGCCGGCGCCTGTTCGACGAGTACCAGGAACTGACCGCCCACGACGTGCGCGAACTGCACGCGCACGCCACGGCCCCGCGCATCGCGCGTCCGGGCCTGATCGTGCACGACCTGGAAGACACCGACGTGCCGTGGTGCGAAGGCGAACGCTATGCGCGCTACTGGCCGCAGGCCACGCTGCTCAGCACCACCGGGCTCGGCCACCACCGCGTGACCATCGCGCCGGAAACACTCGACGCCGCATTGCGTTTCCTGCGTGGCGAAACCGTCGGCCAGCGCGTGGTCTCCACGCGGGAGCTGCCGTTCGGGCTGTGCTGACACGCGTCACCGCACGCCACCGTAGGGTGTGCGTGCCGTGTCCACTGGTGTGCAATTGGTGAGGTCATGACGCGCGAACGGCTACAATCCCGCGTCTGTCCGCACCTGTAAGTGAGCACGCGTGAGCACACCCGCCAGCCAGTTTCCCGCAGCCCAGGCCGATGCCACGCCGCTGCGCTTCGTGACCGCCGCCAGCCTGTTCGACGGGCACGACGCCGCCATCAACATCATGCGGCGGCTGATCCAGGGCGAGGGCGCGGAAGTGGTCCACCTGGGCCATAACCGCAGCGTCGAGGACGTTGTCCGCGCCGCGCTGCAGGAAGACGCCGACGGCATCGCGCTGTCCAGCTACCAGGGCGGCCACGTCGAGTACTTCAAGTACATGGTCGACATGCTGAAGGAACGCGGCGCCGGCCACGTGCGCGTGTTCGGCGGCGGCGGCGGCACCATCACGCCGGAAGAGATCGCCGAACTGCAGGCCTACGGCGTGGAGCGCATCTACCACCCCAACGACGGCATGAAGATGGGGCTGGTGGAGATGATCCAGGACGTGGTCAAGCGCGCCGAGGACGCGCGCCACCCGGTCAACGGCCAGCGCGAATGGAACGCATCGGTCGCGCCCGCGCTCACCGACGAAGCCGGCATCGGCCGCATGCTCAGCACCATCGAGGACGGCGTGCTGTCCGAATCCGAACTGGAGAAGCTGCGCGCGCAATGGGCCAAGGGCCCGCATGCGCCGTTCCCCGCCCGCGCCACCCCGGTCATCGGCATCACCGGCACCGGCGGCGCCGGCAAATCGTCGGTCACCGACGAACTGATGAACCGCTTCCTGTCCTGCTTCCCGCAGATGCACATCGCGGTGATCTCGGTCGATCCCACCCGTCGCCGCACCGGTGGCGCGCTGCTCGGCGACCGCATTCGCATGAACGCACTGCGCAGCGAACGCATCTACATGCGCTCCATGGCCACGCGTCGCCAGCATGTGGCGACGAATGCCATGCTGAAGGACTGCATCGCGTTCCTCAAGTCGCTCGGCTTCGACCTGGTCATCGTGGAAACCGCCGGCATCGGCCAGAGCGATTCGGAGATCGTCGACCTGGTCGACTTCCCCATGTACGTGATGACCAGCGACTACGGCGCGGCCAGCCAGCTGGAGAAGATCGACATGATCGACTTCGCCGAGCTGATCGTGCTGAACAAGTACGACAAGCGCGGCGCCGAAGACGCCCTGCGCGACGTGCGCAAGCAGTGGAAGCGCAACCGCGTGGCGTTCCAGACCCCGGACGCCGACGTGCCTGTGTATCCCACCATCGCCAGCCAGTTCAACGACCCCGGCGTCAGCTGGATGTTCGCCAACCTGTGCCGCCTGCTGCGCGACAAGCTGCAGCTGCCGGCGGAGAAATGGACGCCGTCCATCGACACGGAGCTGAAGGAACCGCGCGCCACCGTGCTGATCCCCGGCGCGCGCGTGCGCTACCTGGCCGAGATCGCCGAACAGGGCCGCGGCATCAACCGCCGCATCGAGACCGAAGCCGAAACCGCCAGCCGCGCGCAGCATTACTGGAATGCGTTGAAGGACCTGGACGATGCGGCGCTGCCGAAGGCGTTGGAGTTGTACTCGGCCGACAGCCTCCTTCCTCCGCTTGCGGGGGAAGGTGCCCGAAGGGCGGATGGGGGCGCGCGCGGTGAGGCAGGCCCCCATCCCAGCCTTCCCCCGCAGGCGGGGGAAGGGGCGGTCAATGTCGACCGCTCGCTGCTGACGCTGCGCCAGCGCTACAACGACGCCATCCAGTCGCTCTCGTCCGAGGCGCTGAAGCTGCTGCGCGAATGGCCCGCCCGCCACAAGGCCGTCACCGACCCGGTCAACGAATACGAAGTGCGCGGCAAGACCATCCGCATCGACAACTACACCACCTCGCTCAGCCATCAGCAGATCCCGAAGATCGCGCCGCCGAAGTACCGCAGCTGGGGCGAGCAGCTGACCTTCCTGCAGAAGGAGAATCTCCCCGGCAGCTATCCGTACACCGGCGGCGTGTACCCGTACCGTCGCACCGGCGAGGACCCCATCCGCATGTTCGCCGGCGAGGGCACGCCGGAGCGCACCAACCGCCGCTTCCATTACCTCAGCGTCGGCCAGCCGGCCGCGCGCCTGTCCACCGCCTTCGACAGCGTCACGCTGTACGGCGAGGACCCGGCGCCGCGCCCCGACATCTACGGCAAGATCGGCAACTCCGGCGTCAACATCCCCACGCTGGACGACATGAAGAAGCTGTACTCCGGCTTCGACCTGTGCGCGCCCACCACGTCGGTGTCGATGACCATCAATGGCCCGGCGCCGATGATCCTGGCGATGTTCATGAACACCGCCATCGACCAGCAGGTGGAGAAGTACCTCAAGGCCGACGACGCGCGCTGGGCCGAGGCGCAGAAGAAGATCGACGCGTTCTTCGAGGGCCGCGCGCGGCCGCAGTACCACGGCGAGCTGCCGCCGACCAACAACGGTCTGGGCCTGGGCCTGCTGGGCATCACCGGCAACCAGCTGGTGGACGAAGAAACGTATGCCCGCATCAAGGCCGAGACGCTGGCCACCGTGCGCGGCACCGTGCAGGCCGACATCCTGAAGGAAGACCAGGCGCAGAACACCTGCATCTTCAGCACCGAGTTCGCCCTGCGCATGATGGGGGACATCCAGCAGTACTTCGTCGACAACGGCGTGCGCAACTTCTACTCGGTGAGCATCAGCGGTTACCACATCGCCGAGGCCGGGGCGAACCCGATCAGCCAGCTGGCTTTCACGCTGTCCAATGGCTTCACCATCGTGGAGTACTACCTGGCGCGCGGCATGAAGATCGACGACTTCGCGCCCAACCTGTCGTTCTTCTTCAGCAACGGCATGGACCCGGAGTACACCGTCATCGGCCGCGTCGCGCGGCGCATCTGGGCGCGCGCCATGCGCGAGCGTTACGGCGCCAACGAGCGCAGCCAGATGATGAAGTACCACATCCAGACCTCGGGCCGGTCGCTGCACGCGCAGGAGATCCAGTTCAACGACATCCGCACCACGCTGCAGGCGTTGTATGCGCTGTTCGACAACTGCAACAGCCTGCACACGAATGCCTATGACGAGGCGATCACCACGCCGACGGAAGAGAGCGTGCGCCGCGCGGTCGCCATCCAGATGATCATCAACAAGGAGCTGGGGCTGAACTTCAACGAGAACCCGTGGCAGGGCAGCTTCGTCGTGGACGAGCTGACGGACATCGTGGAAGAGGCGGTCTACAAGGAGTTCGAGGCCATCAGCGAGCGCGGTGGCGTGCTCGGCGCCATGGACACCATGTACCAGCGCGGCAAGATCCAGGAAGAGTCGCTGTACTACGAGCACAAGAAGCACGACGGCAGCCTGCCGCTGGTGGGCGTGAACACCTTCCTGCCGCGCGAGCACGGCGGCGAGATCGCCACCGAGATCGAGCTGATCCGTTCGACCGAAGAAGAGAAGGCCCAGCAGATCGCCAACGTCCGCGCCTGGCAGGCCAGCCGCAATGCGCTGGCGCCGGAAGGCGAGACCGACCACAGCCACGCCGCCGCGCTGGAAGAACACGCCGAGCCGGAAGTGCACGACGGCCACGGCCTGGCCTACCTGCAGCGCGCTGCGCGCGAGCGCCGCAATGTGTTCGAGGCACTGGTGGAAGCGGTGAAGACGCACAGTCTGGGCCAGATCAGTCACGCGCTGTATGACGTGGGCGGCGAGTACCGGCGGAACATGTAAGCCGCCGCGGTCGTGGAAAAGGAAACCCGCCGGAAGGCGGGTTTTTTGCTCCCCTCTCCCTGCGCAGCGGGGGTAAGGATGATCTGCTTGCGCGGCATGCCGCGCAGGTCATCAGAACGCCGGGCGTGCTTCGCCCGGCCGGGGTGGGTGCCGAAGGCGGGTGAGGGGCGAGCGGAGAGACGGACGTGTCGGCGCCCGGTTTGTTACCGCGCCCGGCCCCTCATCCGCCCGTTGGGCACCTTCTCCCCGCTGCGCAGGGAGAAGGGAGCAGCGGCGGCTTGCGCGCTTACCGGTACGCCCCCGGCCCGCGCCAGATCAGTTCGCCGTGGCGGTAGATGCGCACGACGGGTTGCGTCCTATGACGGCCAGCGTTATGGTAGCCCCGTGATCCGGGACTTCGCCGACAAGGAAGCCGAGAAAGTCTGGAACGGCACGCCCTCGCGGCGTCTGCCGGCCGATATGCAGGCCGTTGCCCGTCGCAAGCTTCGCATGCTGAACAACGCGGCCACGCTGGACGATCTGCGCATTCCGCCAGCGAACCGGTTGGAGGTGTTGAAGGGCGACCGCAAGGGCCAGCACAGCATCCGGATCAACGATCAATGGCGCGTCTGCTTCCGCTGGAAGGGTGGCGACGCGCACGGCGTGGACATCGTCGATTACCACTGAACTGTCATGAGAGGAGTTCTTCCATGAAGACCCTGCCCAATATCCACCCCGGTGAAGTGCTGCTGGAGGAGTTCCTGTTGCCGATGGGCATCAGCCAGAATGCGCTGGCGCGTGCCGCGGATGTGCCGCCGCGCCGTATCAACGAGATCGTGCTCGGAAAGCGCGGCGTCACGGCCGACACGGCGGTCAGGCTGGCGGCAGCGCTGGGTACGAGCGAGCGTTTCTGGCTGGGTCTGCAGGCGGACTACGATCTGGAAGAGGCGCACCGCTCGCTGGGCGCTGCGGTGTCCAGGATCGAGCGCATCGCGGCATGAGTCGTGCAGCGCACGCCGTCGCCTGAGTGTTCAGGACGAAACCCCGCCTCGGCGGGGTTTTTTCTTTGCGCAGAACAACCGAAGTCTCCCTCTCCCTGCGCAGCACAGGGTGCCGACACGTCCCGATGCCCCCAGGCGCTGCGCTCACCCGGGCTATGTGGCTTGCACTAGTCCCAATTTGGGACTAACCTGAATCCATGAAGGTCATCGCCGTCGGCACCTTGAGGGTTTTCTGGGAGCGCCACCCCGACGCCGAACAACCCCTCAAGGCGTGGTACGACGAAGCCAGGCACGCCGTCTGGGGCACGCCCCAGGACATCCGCAATCGTTACGCCAGTGCCAGCTTTGTCGGTCACAACCGCGTGGTGTTCAACATCAAGGGCAACGACTACCGGCTCATTGTCGCGGTGGCTTATCGGTTCCAGGCCATCTACATCAAGTTCATCGGCACCCACACCGAGTACAACCGGATTGATGCCGCCACCGTGGAGGATCCATGAACATCCATCCCATCCGCACCGATAAAGACTACAAGGCCGCGTTGCGCGAGCTGTCGGCCTATTTCGACAACGAGCCTTTGCCAGGCACGGAAGAGGGGGACCGTTTCGAGATTCTGGCCACGCTCGTCGAATCCTACGAAGCCAAGCACTTTCCGATCGAGGCCCCGGACCCCATCGAAGCAATCCGCTTCCGCATGGAGCAGGGTGGCCTGACCGTGAAAGATCTGGTGCCCTCCATCGGGCAGCCCAACCGCGTCTACGAGGTGTTGAGCCGCAAGCGCGGGCTCACCCTCGAGATGATCCGCAACCTGCACCGGAATCTCGGTATTCCGGCGGAGAGCCTGATCGGTGCATGAGACCAGGACGGCGTCGTCCTGCGACGGGTGCACCGTCGCCGCATGAAAGTCGCACTACTAAAAACCCCGCATCGGCGGGGTTTTTCTTTGCGGATCACGAAGCCGGCTTTCGTAGGCTGGGTTGATAAACCCAGCATCGCGTGCGTGGAAACATCCGATGCTGGGTTTATCAACCCAGCCTACGGGTCCGTCAGCGGTACGCCCCCGGTCCGCGCCAGATCAGTTCGCCGCGGCGGTAGATGCGCATCACGTTGACCACGTCGCGGGCGTCGCCGATGGTGGCCAGGTCGGGGTCGTTGGGTTGCATGAGGCGGCAGCCGCCGGAGCCGCGGGTGGCGACGATCTCCAGGGCGCAGACCATCAGTTCGCGGCGGCCGGGCAGGGGGAAGGAGACTTCCTTCATGCCCTGGGCCTGCCAGTCGGCGACTTTCAGTTCGTTGCGCAGGTCGTAGTAGATCTGGTGGCCGTCCACTTCCATGCTGGGGGTGGCGGCGTTGCCTTGCTGGTTGCCCTGGCGTTGGCCGGTGCCGAGGGTGGGGCCGTAGTTCTCGGGGCGGTTTCCTGGGCGAGCATGCCCGGGGGGGCCCCCAGCAGGGCGGAGCGGCGCCAGGCAGGTGGGCTGGACGGGGGGCGGTTCTGGGGTGGGGCGATGGCTTGTTGGCTGGCGGGGGGGGCTGGGGTTGGGTTTCGTCAGGGGCGACAGGGTTCTCAGCTTCAGTCACGCGGGTGGCGTCCACCGGGGGGTGAGGTGACGGGGTGGTGACGAGGGGCTTGAGGGGTTTGGGGCGTTCTGCTGGGGTTCTGGGTGCCGGTCGGGGGGACGGGCGGGTTGGGGGTGGCGTCGGTGGGGTCGCCCAGGAAGTCGACCTTCACGCGCGCGCCGCCAGAGCCGCTGCTCTCGGGCTGGGACAGGGTGATCTTGGAGGAGTGCAGCAGGGCCAGGACGAACAGGACGTGCACGAGCAGGCTCGCCAGGGAGGCGATCCTGCGTTCGTGCCGTTTGATGTAGACGTCTTCCCTGTCTAGCGGGCTTAGCGACGCCGCGCGCGTGCGGCTTGGCGCGTCACTCATGTGGGGGGCGGGCGTCAGGGATGGGGATGGGAGACTTCATGGGGCAAGGGTGCAGCAAGGCGTGAAACGCGCGCCGCTAGTGCTCGGGCTAATGAGGTTGGTTGATCGAATAGTAGGGGATCGGCACGCGATATGATTGGAACGAAGTAGGGGGTACAGGCTTTAGATGTCGTTTATTGTTCGAGAATTGAGCTTGATGAGGGAGCTGCATGGGACTTGATCTATGCAGGCTTTGACGGAGCTAATCAATAAAAGTTGAGGCGCAATGCTCGTTTTCATTGACTATGACAATGTTGATCATTCTGAAAGACGCCAAGGACTGGATCACCTGCTCCGTAAGACTGTGTCTCTAATGGATGACCCCTCAATGGTTCCCTCCTCCGTACGTGTTCGCTTATATGGAGGATGGTATGAAGGGGGGACTCTTACGCGCTTGGGACAAGCATTGTCAGCAGAGCTAAGGGCGATATCGCCAGTTCGCTATCAAAGCCCCCATGCGAGTGCTCCAATTCTAATTAGAGGGGAGCTTGCAACAACAATTCTTGCTGCTCCAAAAGCGCTCATTACAAACACCTTTCGAAGGAAGGGGTATCCAAGAAATTTGAAGTGCGAAGAGAGACCTTGGCTGTCTTGTTCCGACAACGAGAGTTGTCCCTTAATCGCAATGCAAAAATTCTTGGACTCAGAGGTTTGTTCTGCTCAGGGTTGTTATGCTCAGCCCGATGGTGTCCTTCATAAGCAGGAACAAAAGGTTGTGGATTCAATGATGGTGGCCGACCTCATTGATGGCTCTCAAGCCGAGGGATCTATTCTTGGGGTTGTAAGTCGAGATGATGATGTTTGGCCCGGGTTATATATGGCATCTAGGAGCGCAAAGTCAGTCGTGCACATCAGTACCAGTGCCTCACCGAGAGTCCCGAAGTATTACGAAGCTCTGCCATCACCGCCCTATAAGCGCATAAACTGGAGTTGACTGTGCAAGTCTCAGACTTCAAGAGAATTATTTCGAGCTTCGCAGAGACGCCGTCAAGTATCGATGTCGATAAGGGGGAGTTTGTAGTACAGCTTCTGGATGAAGTTTTGACTGCGCGCTTGGAACGTCGACATGGTGTTCTCTACGTAGATGAGGACGGCTTATGTCAGCCTGCTGAGAGTTGGATCGTTCGGCGAGTGGCAAAGCTTCCGCAGCTCGCTGATCGAATTCTTTCCTATGTTCCTGAGACTCCAAACTTCGTTACGCCGTCCGCTCGTCTGCTACCGAGTCTTGAGGAGTCGCCAGCGGGTTTGGACGTTGTCAGTGTAGATGCGCTGGACGGTTGTGAGCGTGCGCTTTCGGTTCAGATGCCCGGCACGACTCTGGTTACTTACTTAACGTCAGATGCGGGCGAAGGGAAGACTACGCTCATTAGCGCGCTGGCAAGAAAGGTGGCGACGGACTACAAGAAGAAGGATAAGGATTGGTTGCTGCTTCCTGTTCCTCTTGGCGGACGCGCATTTCTTAGATTTGACGAGCTCGTCATTAGCGCTCTGATGAATAGATTTAGATTTCAGTATTGGTTCTTTGATGGATTCATTGAGCTGGTGCGCATGGGTGTGGTCGTCCCCGCGTTCGACGGTTTCGAAGAAATGATTGTCGAGGGTTCTTCGGGAGAGGCAGTGTCTGCGCTTGGTAACCTTATGAATCAGTTGAACTCTGAGGGCCGAGTCCTCCTTGCTGCCAGAAAAGCTTTCTTTGAATATCAAAGTTTCAAGACGCAAGCGCGTTTGTTTGATGCCATTGGTAGTGAGGATTCTGTTGCGTTCTCTAGGCTCTCACTTCAGAGGTGGACACGCGAGCAGTTCGAAGAATATGGCTTGAAGCGAGGTAGGCGTGATGCGGGGAGGATCTATGACCAAGTTGCTGCGAGATTTGATGCTTCGCATCCGCTGCTGACTCGAGCTGTTTTGGTGCGTAGGCTTTTTGATGTTTCGAGTGGTCTTTCCGATGTTGGTGATTTACTGTCAAAAATAGGCAACAAACCTCAGGACTATTTTCATCAGTTTGTGCTCGCAATAGTTGAGCGAGAAGCGGCCGAAAAGTGGCTTGATAAAGAGGGTCGAGAGGGTCAAGCACTGCTGACCGTTGAAGAGCATTTGGCTCTTCTTGCTGCAGTCGCGAAAGAGATGTGGATATCCACTACCGATGTTCTCAGGGAGGACATCGTTGATGTGGTTGCTGATCTCTTCTGTGATGAACGGGGGAAATCTCCTACTGTTTCACGGCAGATTCGTGAACGCGTGAAGCATCATGCGCTTCTCATTCGTACGCCCGGCGCAAGGGGCGGGCTCGCATTCGATCATGAGGACTTTAGAGAGTTCTTCTTGGGTGTGGCGCTTGGCCACGTTCTTGCGAGTGTTCATCGCGAAGATATTCGTTCATTTCTAAAAGTTGCAGCGATATCGAACGAGACCGCTGATGAGGCTTTGTTAGTTCATGAGAGGGAAGGTGGTTCAAGGGCTGCACTAGTTGATGTACTGCTTGCTATTGGTGGTGGTGAGCTCCCGACGTCTTTTGTGTTGGAGAATGCCGGGGGATTGTTGCTTCGGGCTATCAGTTTCGAGAAGTTTGACGAACCTTTGCTGGTTCGTGGACTCAGTTTTGGTCCTTCCGCGCTCCAAGCTAAAGGTCTACATCGTGTTGAGTTCGAAGGTTGCTATTTTGGTCCTACCGGTCTGTTCGGATCAAAGTTTGAGGGTGTTGTATTCAGGAAGTGTAAGTTTGAGAGGCTGGAGTTTTCTGACGGGATGGAGCTTCAGGCCCTCATCGAAGAATCTTCGGTTGCATGTGTTGTGGATGGTGAAGAGACGATTTTTGATCCGGCAGCAATCGACGATCGATTGAGGGCCTCTGGATTCGTTGTCCAAGGTGACTCACAGGCTGACATATTTGATGTGCGTGAGCCTGATCGCGAGCTAGTAGCGACCGAGAAGGTCATTCGCGCATTTATGCGTGGCACGCAGCACAACGAAGACACTCTCCGCATGAAGCTCGGACTATTGGCGTCAACATTCTTTGATGATGCTCTCCCTGAGCTGTTGGGAGCACAAGTGTTGGAAGTGGTTCCATATCGGGGATCTGGTAATCAGCAGCGTTATCGACTTATTAGGCATATGAGTGCGTTGCAGGATGCGATTGCTCGCTCGGGGGGCGATTTCAAGAGGTTCTTATCTGAGGTTGTTGACTAGTTTTCTTGCGTATTTGTGGATGGCTTGGTCGTAATCCGTAGGGTGGGCTTGAGCCACTTGCCGGACCTGCCGTTGGAGGGATAGATGGCCCGGTTTGCCACCGCCCCCTACACGGGATCAACGACACTCCTATACGGCCTCAACCCGTAAGGCGGGCTTGAGCCCTACGCTTGATTGGATACCGGAGCGCGCCGAGCGGCGATGGATTGCGTAGGGTGGGCCCTGGCCCACCGGCTTAAGGCTTGCGCGGGTCGAAGTTCTCCGACATGGGTGTGGGGTCTGCGACGACGGTGATCGCGTGATTGCTCCGGCACGCTGCCAGCATGTCGAATTACCGCCGCGTCTGGGTGCCGGGCGGCACCTATTTCTTCACCGTGAACCTGTTGAAGCGTCGCCGCTGCTTGCTCGTCGAGCACGTCGATCTGCTGCGTGATGCGTTCCGGGTGGCGGGGGCGGCGCGACCGTTCCATGTGCTGGCCATCGTCGTGTTGCCGGACCACCTGCATTGCGTGTGGCGGCTGCCAGAGGGTGACGCCGACAACGCCAACCGCTGGGCGCAGATCAAATCCGGCTTCAGCCGGGCATTGCCGGCCAAAGAACGTCGGTCATCGCAACGTATCGCTCGCCGCGAGCGGGGTATCTGGCAACGGCGCTATTGGGAACACCTGATCCGCGATGAAGACGACCTGCGTCGCCATGTCGATTACGTGCATATCAATCCGGTGAAGCATGGGCATGCGGCGCGTGCGGGCGAGTGGCCGTATTCGTCTTTCCGGCAATGGGTAGCGGCGGGGGAGTATCCGGTCGATTGGGCGTCTGGGCCCGTTGCTTTGGATGGGGTGGGGGAGCGGTGACGGCGAGTGCGCGCGATGGCGGGCTTGAGCCCGCCCTACGGTTGCATGGCTGATCGCGGCGAAGGATGCAGTGACCAACGCCCCTCAACACGGGATCAACGTCACTCGTGAACCTCCCGCGGAATCGTCACAATCACACCCATCTGGACATCGGACGCCCGTGATGACGCCCCGCCGCCTGACCCCCGCACTGCTCACCCTGCTGGCCGCCACCTTCGGCTTCACCGCCCCGGCACGCGCCGCCGACGACGAAGGCCGCCTCATCACCCGCAACACCGACGGCGCCTGGTTCCTGCAGCAACCCGGCGGCGCGTCCGGCAAAGGCTGCATGGCCCGCTTCACCGCCGCCACCAAAGACCAGTCCCAACTGGCCCTCGTCGGCCCCACCGCCACATCGCCCACCGCCGCCATCCTGATGCACGGCCCCCGCATCGCCACGCCCCCGGCCGCACAGGAGGTCACCCTCGAACTGCAGCAGGACGGCCTGCCGCCCGCGACCCTGCGCGGCGCCCTGATGCCGGCCAGCGGCGCCAAAGGCGGCGGCTTCCTGATGGTGCCCATCGGCGACCTCAAGCAGACCATGGCCTCCATGCGCCCCAAGGAAACCGGCATGCAGGTGCGCGTGGACGGCGTGGACGTATTCCGCCTGTCCTACGACGGCCTGGACCAGGCGCGCGACGCCATGCGCGACTGCCTGGCCGGCAAGCCCTTCACCGGCGGCAAGAGCCTAGCCGAGGCCACCGCCGAAGTCCGCCCGGTCGGCACCTCCACCATCACCGGCACTGCCTTCTTCAAGAACGCCGTGCTGGCCAAGAAACGCTACCCGCCCAAGGGCAGCCAGGCCGTCGGCCTGATCTGGATGAGCGACGAGTTCAAGCAGTGGTTCGAGAGGGTCAAGCAGAGCCAGAAGATGCCGGACCGCATTCCCGAACACATCGCCAAACACTTCATGGTCACCACCGTGCTGGACGACCAGGGCAGCTTCCGTTTCACCAACATGCCGCCCGGCGAATACCAGCTGATCGTCGACTTCTCCTACACCGAGACCGTCGCCCGCACCGAAGTGACCGGCCGCACCGACGTGTACGCCGGCAACCAGTACATCGGCTCCAACGACCACCTGTCCGTCTGGATGGAGGACGTCAGGAACTCGGTCACCTTCTCCAAGACCGTACACATCACGAAGGATGGCGAGACCCTGCAGGTGAGCCTGGACAAGTCGATGCTGGGGTGCTTTTTCGTGTGCCGCTAGTGGGCGGAAGACGCGGCGGGCAGCAGGGGGGCCGTAAACGCGTAAGGCGGGCTTGAGCCCGCCCTACGTGCCCGCGTGACCCTCGACGGGTCTCTTCTCTCACTAACGGTCTCGCGACACCGGAAAAGGGTCTTTCTTCTCACAGCAAGGTCCAACGTTTGACCCAAAAGGGTCTCTCGTCTCTCACTAAGGTCCAACGTTCGACCAAAAAGGGTGTCGCGAGACCGAAAAAGGGTCTCGCGATACCGAAAAAGCCTGGCGCGACACTCTCTACGGGTCTCTCTTCTCTCATTTAGGTCCTCGCGATAGCCGAAAAGGGTGTCGGGACACCGGAAGAGATCCACGCGAGGGCGAAAAGCACGCAACGCTTCACCGAAAAGCCTCTAACGCCCATGCAGGACGCGGCATTCATCCCGCCGTCGACAGCCGCCGCACACGCAGTCAGTCAGCCGGTCCCAACCCCGCACCGCCAGAGGATCTCAGCGCGTAGCCTTCTGCGCGAGATCGTGCGCCAGCCATCGCCGGTACTGGTTGGGGAAGGGCGAGTCCGGGTCCAGCCGTTCCACCAGGTCCGGCATGGCCGCCAATCCACGCGCGTTCGGCGCGTTGAGGAAAATGACCAGCCCATCACGCGTCGGCAGCCGGATGTACCCCAGCGTGACTTCCGCCCAATCGTTGCCGCCATGGCCAACAATGCGTGTCGCCTCATCTTCGATGATCTGGAACCCCAGCCCATATCCCTGCGCACGCGGACAATCGACGCCTGCGCCGTCTCCGCAGCGCACGACCGCATCATCGCCGGTATCCACCCGCACCCGGCTCCGCGCGAACGGCGTGCCGGCATTGCGGGATTCCTGCCGGGCCACCATGCCGAGAAAGCGCGCGTAGTCGGGCACGGTGATCAGCATGTCGTCGGCGGCGGAATAGCTGCCTTCCCCACGACACCACCCGTTCGGTCGGCACCACACCCCGTGTGCCACGCCCTCATCGTCGACAGGAACGGCGACGTCGCGCAGCCCGTCGCGCCGCACTTCCATCACCGCATGCTGCATCCCCGCCGGTTCGAGTACCCGTTCCCGTACCACCTGCGGGAACGGACGCTGCAGTTTGTTGGAGATCGCACGCGCGAGGTATTCGAACCCTTCACCGGAATAGCCGTACGCCTCGCCGGGCGTGCGCGTGAAGGCGAGCTTCCCGTCGCTGCGGAAGAACCGCCAGTTGGGAAAGCCCGTGGTGTGCGTGAGCACCGTGCGTGCGGTCAGCGACGGCAGTCGCGGGTCGCCGGCGATATCCGGATCCACCCAATACGCAGCCAGGGATTCATCGAGGTCCAGCTCACCCGCTTCTGCGAGCCGCAACGCGGTTTCCGCCGTCACTGTCTTGGTGATGGAGGCAACGTTGAAGCGCGTGGCCGCGTTGGCGGGGACACCCTGTGAGGCATCGCCGTGGTAGAGCGCCCACACGAGCTTGCCGTCCACGAGCATGCCCAGGCCGGCCGTCGTGATGCGGTGTTTGTCGAGGATCCTCTGCAGGTCGTGTTCGACTGCAGGGGTCGGTGGCCTCAGGCGGCCATCGGCCTGTACTGTCGAGCGCAACGACGGCGTGCAACTGGCCAGCAGCAGGACCAGCCCCAGCCAGGGCAAGCGTGTCGGCACGATGGCTTCGGTACGCATCGCAGGGTTCCCGGCGTGAGTGTCCAGGAGGTTGATGCAGGGGGAGGAGAAGGGGTTTAAGCAGGCGGGTCCACGCGCCCGGTACCGCGATGCCTTCGCGGCGGAGGCCGTGCGCAGCCCTACGACGCGATGGAAGTCTCCCGCAACTCCGCCAGCAGACGCCGCGGCGTACACCCCGCCATCGCCTGGAAGTCCGCGATCAGATGCGCCTGGTCGTAATACCCCGCATCCGCCGCGATCGCCGACCAGTTGATGTCTTCCCCCGACTGCGCCGCGCGCACCGCCTGCTCGAACCGCTTCAGCCGCGCATACGTCTTGGGGCCGACACCCAGCACCTCGTGCAATACCCGTCGCAGATGACGCTCGCTGACGCCCAGCTCGCGCGCCACCGTGCCGACGCTGGCCACCTGCAGCTTCTCCAGGGCTATCGGCAGGAATGCCGGCATCGCGCCGGCCACCTTGCCACCCGCCATGCGCTTCGCGACGGCCGCTTCCAGCAATCCACCTGCCGTGTCCATGTCGGGCGCTTCGGCGAGTTGCGCCCGCAGACGCTGCGCCCTCGCGTGGCCCCACAGATCCTCGATCGGCACCGTGCGCCCCATCAGCTCCGACGCGGACACGCCCAGCACCGTCTCGTACGTCCCTGGCTGCAACCGCGCCAGCACCGCGCGGTGCCCGCCACGGATCAGCTTCCGGTGCACCCGGCGCCTTGCGCCCATCGCATGGATATCGACACCGCCCGGAATCGACGGCCCGAAACGCACCACCACTTGCGCCTCCACCTGCGGCACCGCTACGCGTTGCCGGTCGGTCGCGTAATGACTCACCGCCAACGTAAGGATCGGTGGCAATGCGCCACGGGTGGGCGTCACGGCGTGGCGGGCAGGGTCGGCAGGCATGCCGTCATTGTGGTGGGCGGTTCCGACGCACCGCAACCCGCCGGTGCATGGCCGTTTTTTCCAATGCCATCGCGCGGGCGCCGGCTACCGTGGCCGCATGAACATACTCGTGACCGGCGCGACCGGAAAAGTAGGCAGCAGACTCGCCAGGCGGCTTGTGCAGCACGGACACACCGTGCGTGCCCTGGTGCGCGACCCCGCCCGTGCGACCGACCTGTCGGACCACGGCATCCACCTGGTCACCGGCGACCTGATGCAGCCGGACGCGCTGCCGGCGGCGGTGCGGGGCGTGGATACCGTCGTGCATTGCGCGGCGTTCTTCCGCGGCGCCACCCCGGAAGAAGCGCACGCCGTGAACAACCTCGGCACGCAGCACCTGGCGCACGCCGCCCGCGAGGCTGGCGTGGGGCGCTTCGTGTTCATGAGTACCGGCCTGGTGTATGGACCCAACGGCGGTGCCCTGGCGCAGGAAGACGACGAGTGCGCCCCCGTGGATGCCTACCCGCAGAGCAAGCTCGCCGCCGAACGCACGCTGCTGGCCATCGACGGTCTGGACGTGCGCATCCTGCGCCTGCCGTTCGTCTACGGCGATGGCGACCCGCACATCCAGGACGTGGTGCCGTTCATGCGCACCTTCCCGCCGACACAACGCATGTCCATCGGCCATCACGCGGACGTGGCGCAGGCCGTGGTCCGGTTGCTGGACAGCGCATCGCCCGCGCATCGCATCTACAACGTGGTGGATGACGAGGCCCCCGACCTGGCGGCGCTGTTCGCCTCGGTGGGACAGCCGCCACCTGACGGCACCGACCCCGAACGCGCGAAAGCATTCGCCGCCGTCATGGACGGTCGCCGTTTGCGTGAAGACCTGGGCTTCCGGCCACTGTATCCGCGGCTGGCGGATGCGGTGAGGGCAGGGCAAGCGTGACAAGGCGGCTCGACCTTCTCGCTATCGATCGTGTTGTGAGTGACCGGATCGCGCCGTAGCATGGGGCAACGCTCGTCGGGAGGGATTCTGGATGCGTAGATGGATGATGGTGGCGTTGTTGGGTCTGGTGGCATGCACGGGAATGCGCGCCGGGCAGGCGGGCAACGAAGCGGCCCCCACCTCCGCTGGTGCAAGCGGCGCCTTCGCGGGGGAATGGGAGGCGTGTCCAGGCACGACAGCCCCGGAGGAATGTAGCCGCTACGTGCTGCTACAACGTGGCAGTCGCATCTGCGGCACCTGGTTTCATTTCGCCACCGGAAAAGAGTACAGAGGCAGGATCGTCGCGCACGCGGACTCACCCACGGATGCGAGGCGCACGCATGTGTGTGGTCGTCAGAGTGTCCAGACCGATACCGAATGCGAGGACGGCTGGCAGCGCATCGACAAGCCGCTACGGATCTGTAAGGGCAAGCTTTCCGACCTGACGCGTGCGGACGGCTCCTGCTTCCCCTATTACCAGGCCGTGCGCCTAGCTGACGACCAGCGCGACGCGCTGCTGGCGGAACCGTGGATGGAGGACTGCCTGTCGGGCGCAGGTGACTGACGCGCCCATCCCGTAGCCCGGGTAAGCGAAGCGCATCCGGGACGTCGTGAAGGTTGATGCATCGCCCCGGGTGCGGCCTGCGGCCTTGCCCGGGCTACGCAAGGTGTCGCGTGCGCGGAAGGCAAAAGCGCCCCTCATCCGCCTTCGGCACCTTCTCCCCGTGGCACGGGGAGAAGGGAAGCGCGGGCACGTCCCAGCGGATGTCGCGTCACGCCCCGGAGGCGTGCGTCTTGTTCCGCAGCGACAGGCAATAGGCCACCGTCACCGCGATACCCACCAGGATGGCCAGCGAGCCGCCGATCACCGCCACGTCCTTCGGCGCCGCCACCCAGAACCCCGCATAGACCAGGCCGCTGAGCGCCATCGACCAGCCGGCGACCCGTTGCGCCTGCCGTGCCCGCGCACTGGGCACGAACCGCTTCGGCATCTGGTTGCCGAACCATGCCACCATCAAGCCGATGGCGCCCATCACGATGCGATCGACCATCTCGCTGTCGATATACCCCCGCGAGCGGGCGAACGTCGCGCACAGCGCCAGCACCACGATGCCGACGCCCCACGCCAGACTGGTAAGCACTTCTCTGTTCATCGCGCAGACTCCTTCTTGGATTTCGGCGCCGCCTTGCCCGCACCGAACGAGTGGACGAAGCCGAGCAGTGCGTCTTCCAGCACCGACAGCTTCAAGTGGTAGATCACGGACTTGCCGACCTTTTCCGCATGCACCAGGTCGGCCTCTTTCAACACCGCGAAGTGCGCCGACATCGTCGGCTTGGACACATCGAACTGGTCGCTCAGCTCGCCCGCACTCAGCGGCCCCTGCCGCAGCAACTGCAGCACCTGGCGGCGGGTGGGATCGGAAAGGGCGCGGAAGACCTGGCTCATGGTGTGATAGTTAGCTAAACGTCGAAATGTGTCAAGCGCCGCTTGTCGGCAACGCCCGGGAGGGCTCCTCACTCCGCACCGACGCCGACGGATATCGATGCCGGTTCGACGACGGTGCAAGAAGGCATCGCCTGCGCGTACATGGCACCATGCGCATATTCCTGTTCTGTGAGAAGACGCATGCTGCGTGCGCTGATCCTGTCGTTGTGCCTGTTCACCGGTACCGCCACCGCCGCCGGACCCGTGTTCGACGTGCACGTCCACCTGCGCGATGGCGAAACCTCGCTGCGCGAGTACCGCGAGACCGTCCGCGCCGCCGGCCTCGAACTTTCCGGCATCGGCGTGATGTGGTTCGGCGGCCCGCACCAGGCAAGGCAGGGCGACCTGGCGAAGATCCGCGCCGGCAACGACCGCGTCATCGCCCTGGCCGCCGCGCATGCCGACGTGGTGCCCATCGCCACCGTGCACCCGTACGACGGCGACGACGCGCTGGCCGAACTCGCGCGCGTCGCCGCGGCCGGCGTGAAGGTGCTGAAGATCCACGCCCATACGCAGGGCTTCGACGTGTCCGATCCGCGCGTGGAAACCCTCGCGCGCAAGGCCGGCGAACTCGGCGTCACCGTGCTGATGGACAACGCCAACATCCTGCCCGGCGACAGCGAGAAGCTGTTCAACCTGGTGGTGCGCGTGCCGAAGACGAAGTTCATCCTCGCGCACATCGGCGGCCTGAACTTCCGCTTCTGGAACATCCTCGCCCTCGCGCGCACTGCCGACGGTTTCGGCTTCGAGAACCTCTACTTCGACATCTCCGCCACCGTGCTGGTGGTGGCCGATTCGCCGGTGGAGGAAGAGTTCCTGTGGACGTTGCGCAACGTCGGCCTCGACCACGTGCTGCTGGGCTCGGACTACCCGCAGATCGGCCTCGACGCCACCGTGAAGGCGCTGGACCGCCTCGACCTGAGCGAAGAAGAGAAAGTGAAGATCCGCACCGGCAACGCGCAAAGACTGTTCGGAAGATAGGGCGGCCATGGCCCGCGGTCTCCACGAATCGCGGGTCGCGGCGGGCGCATGAAGCCCGACGCAATCGCGAGTGCAATCGCGTGTCTCGCATGCGCGTGTTTCGTCTCACATTCGTACCTGCAAGCGTGACTTGAACGCGCCGTGTTTGTGCCTGTGCGCGTGCTAGATTTCGCGCGGGGAACAATCGCTTCAGGGAACGAGGGATGGATCCGAATCACTTGGCCGCGACGGCCGTCGCCACGCGTTCCCGCGCCGACGGAACGTGCTCGTGTTGATCATGCAGGGCATCGGCCGCGCGATGCGCGCGCGCCTGCACGCATGGTTTCCCCTCGCGTCGGGAACCCTCGGACATGCGTGGTGGGTGTTCATCCTCGTCGGCATCGTGCTGGGGCTGCTGGAATGGCCGTGGTTCGGCCGGATGCTGGTGTGGGGCAGTAGCGCAGGCATGATCATCGGGGCTGCGCAGGTGCATGGACGGCGCTGGGGCCCCTGGTGGGGGCTCGCTCTCGCGCATGCGTTGTTCGCAGCGGGGGCGTTCGTGCAGTCGCGGGCGGATGCGGCCGGTACGTCGGCCGCGGGTCTGACTGCCGCCGATCTGTTCTACACGCTCGCGACCGGCATGTTCGCCTGGGGGTTGCTGGGCTTCATCCGTGACCGGCGCAGTGGCGTCATTCCGTGGCGGGGCGCGCTGGATGGTGCGGTGATCCTGCTGTGCGCCGGGTTGGTGGGGTGGTGGTTGTTCGTCCAGCCCACGCTGGAACTGGCCCCGGCGTTTCCGTCGCCGCAGCGCTTCCGCATGCTGTACCCGGTGGCCGACCTTGCGCTGCTGGCGCTGGTCGCGTGGCTCGCCAGCGCGCCGGAAACCCGTTCGCCCTCGCTCACGCTGCTGGTGCTGGGGCTGGTGTTCTGGACGGCGGGCGATGCGCTGTACCACGCGATGAGTTTCGGGGTGGAGACGCCGGCACAACCCTTGTTGCTGATGTGGCTGTTCGCCTACGTCAGCTGGGGTGCGGCGGCGCTGCATCCGTCGCGCCATCGGCTGCTCGCCATCCGCGATGCGGCGCGCGTGCACGGGACGGCGGGCCGGCTGTCGCTGGTCGCGCTGGCGCTGCTGGCCACGCCGGTCAGCCTGCTGGCGCCGTCGCGCCCGGATGCGCTCACCGCGACGATCGCCGCGACGCTGGTCACCGGCGTGGCCGCACTGCTGCTGTGGTGGCGCCTGCGCGGGCTGCGTGCCTGGGAGGACCACCAGCGCGATGCGCTGACGCTGGTTGCGGAGACCGATCCGGTGACCGGGCTGCCCAACCGGCGGCGGCTGCAGGAACTCATCGGCGACGCACTCGACAGCGGCACGCAGGTCGGTGTGCTGGTCATCGACATCGACCGCTTCGGCGCGGTGAACGAAGCCTACGGGCATCGCGTCGGTGACGCGGTGCTGAGCGAACTGGCGGCACGGTGGCGTGCGAGCCTGCCGGCAGGCGACGCCATCGCCCATCTCGGTGCGGACGCGTTCTGCGTGGTGATGCCGTCGATCGCGGGAGAGGCGCAGGCGCTGGCGGGTGCGCAGCGCATGCAGCATGCGCTGGACACGCCTGTCCATATCGATGGCGGTACGTTGAAGGCGTCGGCGAGCATGGGGCTGGCGCTGGGGCCGCAGGATGGAAGCGATCCCTGGCGCCTGGTGCAGAAGGCAACCCTGGCGATGCGGCACGCGCAGCAGCAGCCGGGCAAGGTGGTGCGCTTCACCCCCGCCCTCAGGCGCGAGGATCCGCGCACGCTGCTGTTGCTCAACGACCTGCGCGATGCGCTGGCCGATGGGCAACTGCGCTTGCAGTACCAGCCTAAGGTCAGGTTGCGCGACATGCGCGTGATCGGCGTGGAAGCGCTGCTGCGCTGGCAGCATCCGGTCAACGGCCTGGTACCGCCGGGCGAGTTCATTCCGCTGGTGGAGCGCACCGACCTGATGCCGGACCTGACCCGGCATGTGCTGGGCATGGCGCTGAAGCAGTGTGCGGTTTGGCAACGCCGCGGCATGGGGCTGACGGTCGCGGTGAACCTGTCCACCTGCAGCCTGCTGGACGCGGCGCTGCCGGCCGACGTGGGGCGGCAGCTGGCGCGGGCGAAGGTGTCGCCGCGACAGCTCGCGCTGGAGATCACCGAGTCCGCCGCGATGTCGGACCCGGGCGCAAGCCTGGATACGCTGCGGGCGCTGTCGGCGTCGGGCGTGCACCTGTCGATCGACGACTACGGCACCGGCCACAGCTCGCTGGCTTACCTGCAGGAAATGCCGGTGCAGGAGCTGAAGCTGGACAAGAGTTTCATCGGCAAACTGCTGCGGCAGGATGCCAGCGCAGCCATCGTGGGCTCGACGATCCGCCTGGCGCGCAAGCTCGGCATGCACGTGGTGGCCGAAGGCGTCGAGGACGCCGGTACCGCAGCGGCCTTGCGCAAGATGCACTGCTTCGCTGCGCAGGGGTACTGGTTCTCTCCGCCGGTGGATGCGGTCGCCTTGCCCGGTGTGATTGCTGAAATCGAGCGGCGCCCGGCACTGGTGGTCTGAGGCGAAGACGTTGTTCGGGTAGCCCGGGTGAGTGCAGGGCACGCAGGGTGATAGGACAGTGAAGCAGGTGCCGGGTCCAGGGCGCGTTTGCGCCTCGCATGCGCGGGCGGTAAAGCGCCCTTCATCCGCCTTCGGCACCTTCTCCCCGTGTTACGGGGAGAAGGGGGTATCGCGGGCCTATTTCCATCCGCAATGCCGGAAGAAGGATGCAAGCCAGAGCGGGGTCAGCCGTCGTCGCCGCGGATGCGCTCCACCCGCTGGCGATAGGCCTGCACGTTGTCGCCGTTGATGCGGGTGCGCTGGGTGCCCTTGACCTCGTCGATCTTGCGGTCCGAGCCGGTCACGGGCTTGGCCACGATGTCGGTCTCGCGCTCGAAGGCGTGCGACTTGTCGGTGTTGCGGTAATAGCGGTAGATGGCCCAGTACAGCGCGGCGGCGCCCGTGGGGCCCAGCGCCAGCAGCCATAGGCCGTTGTCGTCGCTCATGATCCTGCCCAGATGATCCAGAGGGCGATGCCCTCCAGGAACGTGCCCACGGTCAGCGCGGCCAGCAGCAGTTTCCACTGCTGTACCGGCACGCTGCCCATCGTCTCGCCGGTGCGGCCGTTGACCGCGATGTAGTGCAGCATGCCGCCGTTGCTCCCGGGCTGGTGGTACGAGTACAGCCACACCGGCAGGTACATCGACACCCAGCGCGTGCCGTGCACGTCCAGGCGTTCCTGTTCCCAACGCACGCCGCGGTCGTAGCGGCGTACCGAACCCTCGACCTGCGCGCGCGCGATGGACAGCAACTGGTCTTCCAGCCGCGGGTGCAACTGCTCCACGTCGGTGTCGCGCTTCTCCGAGGTGAAGCCCGACAGGTAGGACGCGTTCCACTTCACCGCATTCTTGGTGTCGAACGGCAGGATGGTGTTGATGATGTTCTGCGTGTTGACCTTGGTATCGAAGTTGCCACGCTCGGCGGACGACTCCAGCGGCAGGTCGTCGACGGTGAAGTCGACCTGGCGCTCCACCTGGTACACATCGGCGTCGTAGTAGGTCTTCTTGTTCTTGTCGGTGCCGCGCGTGTAGGTGCGGGTCAGGATCTCGCCCTTGCCGGCGACCTCCGCGCTGGCGTTGCCGTCGACGATCATGTACGGCAGGTACACGCCGACGACGTTCTCCGGGGTGAACTGTTCCTTGAACGCCTTCAGCGCGAACAGGCGCCGCTTGCCCACGAACTGGCGGATGCGCGCGACCGCATCGTCCTTCCTGATGTGGAACGGCAGCACCGCATCAGGCACCGCACCGTTGGCGATCTGTTCGTTCACGCCGAACACGTGGCGGCACCAGTGGCAGCGTGCCGTCATCGTGCTTTCGGTGTTGACCATCACCTCGGCACCGCAGCCGGTGCATTTGAAGGTCATCAGGCTGGCGACATCGGCGTCGATGGCGCGCGCGCCGCTGGCGATCACCGTGCCACGCAGCTGGTCCAGGCCCACGCCCAGGCCGAATTCCTCCTCGATCCGCGCACCCACCCATTCGTTGCGGCAGTACAGGCAGACCAGCAGGTCGCTGCCCGGCTTGTGGCGGATGTCGGTGGCACCGCATTTCGGGCAGCGGTTCAGGCCGTCCTTGAGCTCGGCGGCCGCGGTGTCGATGGCGACCGGATCGGGCGCCTCGATCTCCGCGCGGATGGCGTCGGGCAGGGTGGCGGGGTCGACCGGGAACGTCCCGGGCAACGGCGGCACCTCCTGCGGCGAACCAGGGCCTGCAGGAGGAGCCGGCGGCAACGGCGGGGGCGCCGGACGATGCGGGGTGGACATGGGCAGTGCGTGTTCCGGTTACAGGCCCAGCGCCTTCGCCTTCAGTGCGTCGTAGTCGGACTGGGTGATCAGGCCGAGGTCGAGCATCTCCTTGGCCTTCTTCAATCGGGCCACCGGATCCTCGACCGCGGGTGCGGCCGGGGTGGCCGGCTGCTGCAAGCCGCCGACGCCCATCATGCCCGAGGCCATGCCGATGCCCATCAGGCCGGCCGCGCCACCGTTCTCGCCAGCGGACTGGATGCCCTGTGCGACGCTGGCCTGCAGGTTGGAGTTGCCGCGTGAGCCGGACAGCGCATCGGCGCGCTGCACGGTCTTCAGCAGTTCACGCGTGTTGGCGTCGTACTCGATGGAGACGATGGCGGTCTTGACGATGGCCAGGCCGCGGCTGGAACTCCACTGGTAGCCCTGTTCGACGGCGGCCGACAGGCTCTGCGCGAAGCCCAGCGAATCCTGCTGCAGCTTGGTGATGCGGTTGCCCTTGGACGGATCGTTCGTGTACAGGCTGAAGGCCGGCGCCAGCGAACCCACCACTTCGTTGAACAGCTGGGTGGCGGCGGCGTTGTCGAGGTCGGTGAAGTCGAACACCTTGCCCGGCTGCAGATACGACGCTGGCACGAAGTTCTTCACGAACAGGATGGGGTCGACGATCTTCAACGTGTACGAGCCGCGCGTGACCGCGCCGACCTGGGTGTTGAGGAAGCCGTCGTCCCAGTAGATCTCGGACTGCGTGCCGAAGCGGTTGTCCGGCAGCTCCTTCAGCGAGACGAAGAACGCCGCCTGCTGCGAGCCCGGCTGGCCGCCGAACTTGAAGCGCTCCCAGCTCTGGGTGATGAAGGTCGAGACGATGCCGTCGCCGGCGAAGATCGACTTGGAATTGATGTCGTCCGAACGCCATTCGTAGCCACCCGGCTCGGCGACGAACGCGGTGATCGCACCGTCCTGCATCAGCAGCAGGCCGTAGCCCTCGGGCACGACGATCTTCGAGCCGTTGGTGATGATGTTGGTCGAACCGCTGGTGTTGGAGCCGCGTCCGGCATTGGTGCCCTGGGGCACCGCGGCGAACAGCGCCGCCGTCGCCGGCAGGCCCTGCGGTACCGTGTAGAAATCCTTCCACTGGTCGCCCAGCACGCCGCCGACCGCACCCACCACCGCCTGTACAAGACCCATGACATCGCTCCGTGATTCGTGGACGGGTAAGGGCACCCGCCAACCGTGACCGAGTATAAAGAGCGATACGCAGGCTTCATGGCGCAGAGGTCATGTGTGACGTGTCATCCGGCGGCCTGGTTTTCTGGCTACCATCGGGGCGTGTCCACCGACGACATCGCCACCTTCCCCGACGACGACCTGCCGCTGGTCCGGCGCGAGTTTCCGTGGCCGATCCGCGCGGGCTGCGTCGCTGCGGGTGTCTTCGCCGTCGTCATGCCGCTCTGGGAGTTGGGCAGGGGACTGTGGCCGCTGAACGTGGCCACCCCGTTCTTCGCGGCCATCGTGGGCGGCGCAGGCTACGTGGGGCTGCAGTTCATCCGTGCGGGGCTGTCGGGCTGGGGCGACCACTGGCAGTACTCGCCGCACACCATCGTGGTCCACCGGCGTGCCTGGGGCCGACAGACCACCACCCGCCTGACGACCACCAATGTGGCCGCCGTCGAAGTCCGCCTGAGCGAGGATGCGGACCATGACGACGCGCCCTGGCAGGTCGTCATCGTGCCCCGGCCCACGTTCTCCGGCCTGGCCGCGGCCGCCGGTGCCGGCGGTGTGTTCGATGCCGGCTGCTACGGGTCGCAGGACTATGCCGAGCGCGTGCGGCGCGCGTTGATCGACCACTTGGGGCTGTGAGCGTCAGCCTCGGATCGCGGCCTCGATCTTCGCGATGTCGATCTTGCGCATTTCCATCATCGCTTCGAATGCCCGCTTGGCGATGCCCTTGTCCGGGCTGGTGAAGGCCTCGGTCAGGATGCGCGGGGTGATCTGCCAGTTCAGGCCCCACTTGTCCTTGCACCAGCCGCAGGCGCTTTCCTGGCCGCCGTTGCCGACGATGGCATTCCACAGCCGGTCGGTTTCTTCCTGGTCGTCGGTGGCGATCTGGAACGAGAACGCTTCGGTCTGCTTGAACGCCTTGCCACCGTTGAGGCCGACGCAGGGAATGCCCAGGACGGTGAACTCCACCGTGAGCACGTCGCCTTCCTTGCCGGACGGGAAGTCCGCCGGCGCATGGTGGACGGCTTTCACTTCGCTGTCGGGAAAGATCTTCGCGTAGAACGTGGCGGCGTCCAGCGCGTCGGTGTCGTACCAGAGGCATAGGGTGTTCTTGGGAATCATCTTGGTTCTCCTGTGGGTGGGTGCAGTGCGGCAGGGCGATCATCGCGGCGCTGTTCGCAAAGCAGGGTGAAGCGAGCGGGGCGGTTGCTCAGTGCTCCGCGAACGTGCCGGTGCGCACCTCGCCATCGCGCAGGTAGTGCGTGACCAGCACGCCGGCCGGGGTGGTGACGGACGACGCCAGCCGCAACGCCGATGCGCGCGTGCCGGCGTCGAACAGGCGCTTGCCGTGGCCCAGCAACACCGGGTAGACCAGCAGCCGGAGTTCGTCCACCACCTCGGCGGCCAGCAGTTGATGCAGCAGGTCGCTGCTGCCCTGCGTCACCAGGTCGGGACCCTCGCCATGCTTGAGTTCGTGCAGGGCGGCGACGGGATCCGTGCCCAGGGCACGGCTGTTCCGCCACGCGAGCGTGTCCGGATGATGGGTGGCGACATGCTTGGTGGCGGTGTTGAACGCATCGGCGATGTGGCCGTGCGGGGCATCGCGGGACACCTGCGGCCAGTAGTTGGCGAAGATGTCGTAGGTACGGCGCCCCAGTACCAGGTCGAACGGGCGCGTGAATACGCCGCCCATCGCTTCGCCATCGCCGGCATGGGGCCATACCCAGCCGCCGTGCGCGAAGCCGCCGCTGCGGTCTTCGTCCGGGCCACCGGGTGCCTGGATCACCCCGTCGAGACTGGTCATGACGGCCACGATGAGCTTGCGCATGTCGGTGTTCCTCGCGGATGCCTGTATCCGCCTCTCATTCCACGACGAACGGGAGCGGGGGAAATCGACAGCCCGCACCGGGCCGGTGATTGATCCCGATCAATGCGGTGATCCGCCGTGCCCGCCATGCTGTCCCCACCCTCAGCGAGGTCACGCACATGAAAGCGAACGTAGGCGGTTTCGACAAAGGGGCCCGCATCGTGGCGGGTGCGCTGCTCATCGCCTGGGCCGCGACCGGCGGACCGGTGTGGGCCTGGATCGGCGTGGTGCCGCTGGCGACCGGCCTGTTCAATTTCTGTCCGCTGTACCGGTTGATCGGCGTGAACACCTGCCGGCGCTGAACCACGCATGTCATGCGCGGCGGACGTGAACCCGTCCAGGTCGCGTCGCGTGCCGGTCCGTGAATCGCGCGTCAACGTCGCTGCGTGGCGGGGCGGCGATACTGGCCCGGATGGATATCTACGTACTTGCGTTGGCCCTGGTCGGCGTGGCGTTGCTGGGTGCCGCGTGGCTGCCGCATCTGCTGAAGCGGCATCCGCTGACATTCCCCATCGTCTACCTGCTGCTCGGCGCGGGTTTGTACGCGTTGCCCTGGCCACTGCCGCCGGCCGATCCGATGCGTTTTCCGACGATCGCCGAACGCCTGACCGAACTGGCCGTCCTGGTCGCGCTGACCGGCGTGGGCCTGCGCATCGACACCCGCTTCGGCTGGCGGCGGTGGGCGATCACGTGGCGACTGCTCGGCATCACCATGCCACTGACCATCCTGGCCGGTCTGTGGCTGGGCCAGGCGTGGCTGGGCTACGGCACGGCGGCGGCGTTGCTGCTCGGTGCCGTGCTGGCACCCACCGATCCGGTGCTGGCCTCGGACGTGCAGGTGCACCCTCCGGGTGAGGGCGGGGAGGATCCGGTGCGGTTTGCGCTGACATCGGAGGCTGGCCTCAACGACGGTCTGGCGTTCCCCTTCGTATGGCTGGCGGTCGCCTTTGCCCTGGCCGCTGCGGGCGAGCCCATGGACTGGGGACGCTGGCTGCTGCTGGACGTGGTGTGGCGGGGGCTGGGTGGCGTGGCGATCGGCGCAGTGCTCGGCTACGCGCTGATGCATTTGATCTTCCGCAGCGAACGCAGGCCCACCCTGGCCAACAGCAGCGATGGGCTCACGGCACTGGCCATCACGCTGCTGGTCTATGGCGTGGCCGAACTCTGCCATGCATACGGGTTCCTGGCGGTGTTCGTGGCGGCGCTGGTGATACGCCAGCAGGAACGCGACCACGCGTATCACGCCACGCTGGATCTGTTCGCCCATCAGTGCGAAAAGCTGCTGATGGCGGTGTTGCTGCTGTTGCTGGGCGGCGCGGTGGCCAGTGGCATCCTGGCCGGCCTGTCATGGCGCGAGGTGGTCTTCGCGCTGGCCTTCGTGCTGCTGGTGCGGCCCCTGGCCGGCTGGCTGGGATTGCTGGGCACGTCGCTGTCTTCGCGCGAGCGCTGGACCATCGCGGTGTTCGGTGTGCGCGGCATCGGGTCGTTGTACTACCTCGCCTTCGCCACCCATCACGCGGACTTCCCTGATCCCGGGGCCTTGTGGGCGGTGGTCTGCCTGGTGGTGGTGCTGTCGATCCTGCTGCACGGCCTGAGCGCGCAGGACGTGATGGAGCGGCTCGACCGGCGAAGGCGCGGCAGGCGCTAGGTGCGCAGGCCAGCGCGTGCGCGCCTGCGCCCGTTCGCACCCGCCTGCGTTGTTGGCTGCGGTACGGATTGCTACCCTGCCTGCGGATCCGGTCAGACAGGCGGTTGAATGCACAGGCGAAACTTTCTCGGAACGGCAGCGCTTGCCGCCACGGCGTTGATGCTGCCCATCGCAGGCAGTCATCGCGCCTTCGCCGCCGCGTCGCGCAAGCGCCTGCTACCGCCCGCGCTGAATCCTGGCGATACCGTCGCCCTGGTCAGCCCCTCCGGCGCCACCGACGACCCCCTCGACCTGCAACTGGCGCAGGAAGCGATGGAAGCGCTCGGCTTGAAGGTGAAGGTGGCACCGCACTTCGCGGCACGGCGCGGGCACCTGGCCGGCAGCGATGACGAGCGCGCCGGCGATCTCAACGCCATGTTCGGCGACAGGGACGTCAAGGCGATCATCTGCGTGCGCGGTGGTTCCGGCGCCGCGCGCCTGCTGCCGTTGCTGGACTACGGCCTGATCCGCCGCAATCCCAAGGTACTGCTGGGGTACTCGGACATCACCGCGCTGCACAATGCGTTGCTGTCGCAGGCCGGGCTGGTGAGCTTCCATGGCCCCATCGGCGCAGGCAGCTGGAATGCCTTCAACGCCGACCAGTTCCGCCGCGTCTTCTTCGAGCGCGAGCAGATGCAGTACAGGAACACGGCCGAGAAAGGCGACGAGCTCGTGCAGCGCAGGAACCGCACCGTCACCATCACCGGCGGCAAGGCGCAGGGCGAACTGGTGGGCGGCAACCTGTCGGTGCTGGTGGCGCTGGCCGGCTCACCGTACCTGCCGGATTTCAGCGGCAAGATCCTGTTCCTGGAAGACGTGTCCGAAGCGCCGTACCGCATCGACCGCATGCTCAGCACGCTACGGCTGATGGGCGCCCTGGACAAGGTGGCCGGGGTGATCTTCGGCGAATGCACCGACTGCGATCCCGGCAACGGCTACGGCTCGCTCACGCTGCCGCAGATCTTCGACGACTACTTCAAGCCGCTGAAGGTCCCGGCCTACCGCGGCGCGATGATCGGCCACATCCGCCAGCAGTTCATCGTGCCCGTCGGCGGCAGGGTGGAGATGGATGCGGACGCAGGGACGTTCCGGATGCTGGAGCCGGTGTTCCCGGGTTGAGCGACGTGGTCGCCGTCCGGTACGTGCATCGCGCACGCCTGGCGAAGGCGCTGCGGCGCGACTTGAGCGTGCCCGGCGTGCATGGGAGCATCGCGTCCCGGTGACAGGAGACTCGCGCATGACGAAGGCCACACCGCAGGACACCGGCGACGCCGCGCG
This sequence comes from Pseudoxanthomonas sp. SE1, assembly GCF_029542205.1. Lineage (NCBI taxonomy): Bacteria > Pseudomonadati > Pseudomonadota > Gammaproteobacteria > Lysobacterales > Lysobacteraceae > Pseudoxanthomonas > Pseudoxanthomonas sp. SE1. The sequence goes on from NZ_CP113783.1 coordinate 1,800,599, forward strand.
CCGTATCGACGCCCGCATCGATGAACTGCGCGACTGGCGCGGCGACATGCTCTCGCGCGTGCGTGCGCTGATCCACCAGGCCGATCCCGATGTCGTGGAAGAGGTGAAGTGGGTCAAGCCGACCAATCCGCACGGCGTGCCGACGTGGTCGCACGACGGCCTGGTGTGCACCGGCGAGGTCTACAAGGCGTACGTGAAGCTGACCTTCGCGCATGGGGCGTCGCTGGCGGACCCGGACGGCCTGTTCAATGCCAGCCTCGACGGCGGCACGCGTCGCGCCATCGACATCCGCGAGCGCGACACGCTGGATGGTCCTGCGTTCAAGGCGCTGTTCCGTGCCGGGATCGCTTTCAACACGGGCAGGAAATCCCGCAAATAGGGTGGTTCCCCATGGCAGACAAGACCACCAGGCCACGGCTGCTGTCCGGCGGCAACCCGCAGATCCCGAAAGGCGATGGCGATGCGCCGGTGCAGGCCTATCTCGCCGCGATTCCCGGCTGGAAGCGCGCCGTCGCCGAACGCCTGGATGCGCTGGTCGGGCAACAGGTGCCGGGCGTGCGCAGGGCGGTGAAGTGGAATTCGCCTTTCTATGGGGCGCCGGATGCCGAGGGGTGGTTCCTGTCGTTCCATTGCTTCGACCGCTACCTCAAGGTCACCTTCTTCCGTGGCCAATCCCTGCAGCCGGTACCGCCGGAAGCCTCGAAGTCGCAGGACACACGCTACGTGCACCTGCGCGAGGACGGGGATTTCAACGAAGCGCAGCTCGCCGACTGGGTGAAGCAGGCGAGCGGCCTGCCGGGCGAGAGGCTGTAGACGCCCAGGCACCGCGCGTTTCACATCATCAGGCAGTCGATGCCGTCCAGCACGATGTGGATCGCCAGGCCGATGCCGAACCAGCGCGTCTTCCGGGGAATGACCAGCGCGCCGTACACCAGCATCGCCGGCCATGCATGCAGCGGGTGGAAGCCGATGCTGCAGCGGCCGGGCGCGTAGACCGGGTCGGCAAGCAAGTGGTCGAGATCGATCACCCAGGCGGCCAGCATCCACAGGGCCGCGCGTTTCCAGTCCTTCGGCCAGAACATGCGCGCGGTGGCCACCGGCACGACGACGTGCAGCAGCAGGTGGAGCAGGGGACGGACTTCGATATCGGGCATGGCGGATTCAGCGCCGTGCGGCCAGCCAGCGGTCGAGCTGGTTGGCGAAGGCCTGGCGGTCGCGCGCATTGAAGGCGGCCGGGCCGCCGGTCTGCACGCCGGCGCCGCGCAGTTCGTCCATGAAGTTCCGCATCGACAGCCGTTCGGCGATGTTGTCCGGCGTGAAGCGCTCGCCGCGCGGATCGATGGCCTGTGCGCCGTTGACCAGCACGCGCGCCGCCAGCGGGATGTCCTGGGTGATCACCAGGTCGCCGGCCCGGGCACGCTCGACGATGGCATCGTCGGCCACGTCGAAGCCACCCTATACCTGCAGCGAGCGGATGAAACGGGAGGGGGGCGTGCGCAGCCACTGGTTGGCGACCAGGGTGACCGCCACCTGGGCGCGTTCCGCCGCGCGGAACAGGATCTCCTTGACAGGCCCCGGGCAGGCGTCGGCGTCCACCCACACCTGGGGAGCGGGAGCCGCGCCGTCGGTCATTCCTTTGCGGTGTCGGGCGCGCCCGGCTCAGGATCGGCGCCGGGCTGGGCCGCATCGCGTTCGGCGCGCTTCTTCGCGTCCTTTTCGTCCTTCTTCTTCTTCTTGGCCAGCTCACGCTGGCGTTTTTCGAACGAATAATTGGGTTTTGCCATGGACAAGGTCACCTGGGGACGGGAATGGGGCGTGGCGTGCCGATGGGCGTTCCACAGGCCTACACGATAGCCCGCATCTGCCGCCTGCGGGAAACCGGCATGAAAACAGCCATTTGCGAGAGCCTTGCGACGGTGCGGATGCGGGCCCGCCTGCACGCGGGGCTCGCCGATGCCGCCGCGCGCGGCTCGCGGGCGGCGCCTTCGCTGCTATACCATCGCCGCGTCGGGCGCCTCCGGGGAAGGGGCGCCCATGACGTCCTTCCATGGGGTGATCGATGCGGCGGATTCTCTGCCTGATGCTGGCAGCACTGGTGCTGGCCGGCTGTGCGAAACGTGTCAAGGAGTCGTTGCCACCTCCGCCGGAGCAGACATCGGTGCCTGCGCCACCGCCACCGCCACCGCCTCCGCCTCCGCCTCCGCCTCCGCCTCCGCCTCCGCCTCCGCCTCCGCCTCCGCCTCCGCCTCCGGGACAGTGCCGCGGAAGCCGCGCGCATCGAGGCGGCCCGCCGTGCCGCAGCTGAAGCTGCCGCCCGCGCGCAGCAGGAGCGCGCCGCCGACAGTGCGCGCCAGGCGGCCGAGCGCGCTGCCCGTGCCCGCGAGGCCGCGCAGCCGCCGAAATCGGATTTCGTCAACGTCGACGTGTTCTACGCCACCAACCGGATGCCGGCGACCGCGTTCGCCGCGCTGCCGCCAGGCGATCGCTTCACCGCGGGTGTCGCGCGGCAGCTCACGTACGGCACCGCGCGCATCAGCATCCCGAAGGCGCATGTCGCCGGGGAACTGGAATCACCGCGCTGGTACCTGCTGGAGTTCAAGGAAGATCCCAAGCAGCACATCATCCTGCAGGAGGTCGACCGGCTGGCGCAGGCACCGTTCTTCGCCAGGCTGTACGGGCGCGTCGGTGAGTCACGCGGCAGCAATGCGTTCGTGTTCGTGCACGGCTACAACGTCAGCTTCCGCGACGCCGCGCGCCGTACGGCGCAGTTGGCCTACGACCTGCGCTTCGATGGCGCGCCGGTGTTCTACAGCTGGCCGTCGCAGGCGGCGCTGGCGGGCTATTTCACCGACGAACAATCCATCGCGCGCTCGGTGCCGTTGATCGAGGGTTTCCTGGCCGACATGGCCGACCGCTCGGGCGCGCAGAACCTCTACGTCATCGGCCACAGCATGGGCACGCGCGGCGTCACCCAGGCCATCCGCAACCTGGTGGCGAAGCGGCCGGAACTGCGCGGCCGTTTCCGCGGCATCATCCTGGCCGCGCCCGACATCGATGCGAAGGTGTTCCGCGAGGAACTTGCGCCCGCCCTGCGGCAGGCCAGTGGTTACGTGACCCTGTACGCCTCGTCCGAAGACATGGCGCTGAAGGCGTCCAGGCAGGTCAATCGCGGTCCCCGTGCCGGCGACACCAGCGAGGGCGTGGTGCTGGTGAGCGGCGTGGACACCATCGATGTGTCCGGTGTGGACCAGAGCATGCTGGCGCACTCCTACTTCATGGAATCGGACAAGGTGATGGGCGACATCCGCGAGATGTTCCGCGCCCACCAGCCCGCCGCACGGCGCAAGCCGCTGCAATCGGTGAAGCTGGGCACGGGGATGTTCTGGAAGATCCTGCCGCCGCCATGAGGCGACGGCAGGAAGGCGCCGTCATGGCAGCGTGTAGGTGACCGACAGTTTCGCGCTGGCACCCTTGTCGATCCACAGGTAGTGCGTCGCCGTCGGGTTGGCGTTGAAACGCAGCCGCAGCTGCGTGCGGCCGGTGCGGTTGATCGCCGCGCGCCCGGCGGTGTCGAACACGGTGCTGGTCTGGTTGCCGCCGCTGAAGGCCGGTACCTGCGCGCTGCCGGTCGTGGTCGTGGCGGCGGCCCAGTCCGCCGCTTCGATGGTGCACGCGCCGAGGCAGCCGCTGCGGACATCGACGACCAGCGTGTTGCCCGCCGGATTGCTCCACGGGTCGCCGCTCGCGCTGCGGTAGGCCACCGTCAGCGTGGCGGAGGTGACCACCGCGTTGTCCGGCAACGACGACGTATCGAAGGACAGCACCGCGCGATTGTGGTTGCCGTCGGTGCCGCGGCCGATCGCCAGGCCGTAGTACGCCTCCAGCGCCCCCACGGCCGCACTGCCGCCGGTGCCGCTGGCCTTCACGTAGCCATCGTTCGCGTCCTCGTTGTTGAACACCACGGTGACCGGCGATCCGCCGCCGGTCCCGCCGCTGACGGTGACATTGACCGCTGTGGAGGTGCCTGTATTGCCGGCAAGGTCCAGTGCCCGCGCCTGCAACACGTGCGCGCCGTCACTGGTGCCGCTGCTGTTCCAGGCCAGGCTGTAGGGCGCGCTGGCATCGCTGCCGAGCAGGGCACCGTCCAGCAGGAAGTCCACGCGCGCCACGCCGATGTCGTCGCTGGCCGTGGCCGCCAGCGTCACCGTGCCGCTGACGGTGGCGCCGTTGGCAGGCGAGGTCAGGGCGACACTCGGCGGTACGCCGTCCAGGTTGTCCAGGCCGAAGAAGCGGGCGATGTGGTAGCTGGAGCAGATGTTCACGTCGAGGATGTACGCGCCCGCCGTGCCGCACTGGGTTTCGCCGGTGCCGGGATCGACAGGTGTGCCGTGGCCCATGCCGGTGATGGTATAGGTCTCCACCTTCGCGGTGCCGGTCGCGTCCTTGTAGACCTTGTGCGGATAGCCGCTGACGGTGTCGGTGGCGTCGGCCACGGTGTCGATGCCATGCACATCGGCCCACTGTTCCAGGCTCTCGGTGAGGTTGGCCGGGCGCACGGTGTAGTCGGCGTCGCCATGCCATATCGAGACGATCGGCCAGGGACCGCTCCAGCTGCTCGCCGCGCGCACTTTCGCGCCCCATTGCGCGGGCGTGAGGTCGCTGCCGGGATTCATGCAACTGAAGGCCGCGGTCTGGGTCGTCGCGCAGCGGTAGGGCAGGCCCGCCACAATTGCGCCGCCCGCGAAGACGTCGGGGTAGGTGGCCAACATCACCGAGGCCATCGCGCCACCCGCCGACAGGCCGGTGACGTAGACGCGGGCGGGATCGATCGCATGGTCCGCGATCATGCGGTCCACCATCTGCTTGATCGACAGCGGTTCGCCCTGGCCGCGCGTGGTGTCGGCGGTCTCGAACCAGGTGAAGCAGCGGCTGCTGTTGTTGCCGGTCTGCTGCTCGGGCAGCAACAGCGCGAAGCCGAAACGGTTGGCCAGCATTTCCCAGCCGGTCTCGGCGTCGTAGCTCGAAGCGGACTGCGCACAGCCGTGCAGCGCGACCACCAGCGGTGCATCCGCCGGCAGGCCGGCGGGAACGACCTTGTGCATGCGGAGGTTGCCGGGATTGCTGCCGAAGCCGGTGACTTCGGTCAGTGCCAGCGCAGGGCCGCTGGCCAGCAGCAGGAGCAGGGAGGAGAGCACCAGGCCCGTGCGGTGTGCACGGGAACGCGGAGCGGAACGACACGGCAGCGCAGCGATCGACATCGACGGCACCTCGGGTGTGAAGTGCCGGCAGTGGGCCACACGCACCCGAGCGGGGGCATTGGTCAAAGGGGAAAGCTGCAACGCAGCATCGCGCAAGCGTGACGCAGGCCCCGCGACAGGACCTGCGTGCCATCAGCCTGTGCGTCGCCGTGCCGTCGCCACCACGAACTCGCCCGGCATGCGATAGCCCTGACCGACGCGCCACGGCCGGATCGCCTGCAGGTAGCGCGTACGGACGCGTCGGCGGGTCGCCTCATCGAAGCGCGACCAGGCCATCGCCACCGGCCCGCCGACGAAGGCGGCATCGCAGGCGTCGTCGTCATTGGCGTAGGCCAGCACCGCCTCGACGCGATGTTCCTCGGCATCGACGAAGCCGGCGCGCGCGCACAGATCGGCGAGCATGCCTTCATGGCCGAGCTGGAAGAACAGCGGACAGACATCGCTGGCGACTTCCTCGTCGACGATGGGGAACACCGGCGACCAGCCACAGCGTGCGCGCTGGCCCCAGACCGCCACAGCCACGCGGCCGCCCGGGCGCAGCGCGCCGTGCATGCCGCGCATGGCCTGGTCGGGATCGGGCATGTACATCAGGCCGAGCGCGCAGTACGCCACGTCGAAACCGACGCCCGAGGTGTCCAGCGTCTCACCGTCCATGCGCACGAAGCGCGCATGGGGCAGGCCGCGCGCCCGCGCCTGTGCGTTGGCTTCCTCGACCATCCGCTCGGCGATGTCCACGCCGACCACGCTGCCGTTGCTGCCGACGGCTTCCGCCGCTGCCAGCGCCATCACGCCGGTGCCGCAGGCCACGTCGAGCACGGATTCGCCCTGGGCCGCCGGCGCGAGCGCCAGCAGCCGACGGTGCGCTTGCGATAGCTGCGCCTGCCAGAGAGCGTCATAGCGGGATGCGGCGAGGTCCCAGCCGTAGCGCTGCACACGCCGCTGCAGTCGCGCGTGGTCCTTCACCGGCGCACGACCACGATTTCGAGGTATTCGCTGGGGATGACCAGGCCGTTGCCGTTGCCGCGATCCATGCGCTCCATCAGCGCGTGCAGGTCCTGTTCGAGTTCGGCGGCCTTGTCCGCCGGCAGGGCCTGGAAGGCCTTCTGCACCGGGCCGTACCAGGTGCGGAACACGTCGATCATGTGCGCGGCCGAACGGTAGCGGAAATTGAACATGCGCGCGGTGACGCCGATGGCGCCGGCCGTGTCGCCGAACAGCGACTGCACGTGCGCGGCGGTGCCCCACAGCGACGGCGATTGCACACCGGCAGGCGGCGCGATGTGGCGCCCCAGCACCTTGAACATCTGGCCGATGAAGCCTTCCGGCGTCCAGTTGGCCAGGCCGATGCGGCCGCCGGGCCGGCACACGCGCGCCAGTTCGCCAGCGGCACGCGCATGGTCCGGGGTGAACATCACGCCGAACGTGGACAGCACCACATCGAAACTGGCATCCGCGAAGGGCAGGGCCTCGGCATCGGCTTCGGCGAAGGCGACCTGCAACTGCTCGGCCTCGGCACGGGCCTGGCCCAGGTCCAGCAGTGCAGGCACGTAGTCGGTGGACACCACCTGGCCTCCACGGCGCGCTGCGGCCAGCGTCGCATTGCCGTTGCCGGCGGCGACATCGAGCACGCGTTCGTCCCAGCGCAGGTCGACCGCTTCGGCCAGACGCTCGCCGACGATCTGCAGCGTAGTCCCTACGACGGCGTAGTTGCCGCTGGACCAGGCGGCCTGCTGGAGGTGCTTGAGGGCGTCCAGGTCGGGCAGGGTGGGGAGGGAAACGGCAACGGCATTCATTCGGGGGAAACTCCTGGGTTGGGGAGGGCGCAGCGTGGCGGTCGCACCGGGCTTCCGTCCTGACGGGGCGTCTGCCGGAACTGGCCGCGCGTCCGGCGTCGGCAGCGCGGTTTCCCCGTCTTCCGCGATTCCTTGCCGATCGTCCGGCGGCTGGCCGCGCACCGTCCCGGGACGCGTTGTTGCGCTCAGAATCCGCCTGCCCCAACCGTTCGATGGAATTCCCCTGGCCATGAGCAATCCACGAGAGATCGCCGATGCGATGCAGCGCGCCGTCAGCGTGTTCACCCGCCGTCCCGACAAGGGCCTGCATGACGATGTGAGCGCACGTGCGCGCTGGCAGGACGACACGCGGGTGGTGGCCACGCATGCCACCGGGACGACGGTCGAATCCGACATGCCGGTGGAACTCGGTGGCACCGGCGACCGGCCGTCGCCGGGCTGGTTCTTCCGTGCCGGCATCGCCGCGTGCGCCACCACGGCGATCGCGATGGTCGCGGCCGAGCAGGGCGTGGTGCTGGAGCGGCTGGAAGTGGAAGTCGGCAGCCGCTCCGATGCGCGCGGGTTGCTGGGCATGCGCGATGCGGAGGGCATGGCGGTCGACGCGGGTCCGGCGTCGATGCAGGTGGAGGTCGTGCTGCACGCGCCGGGTGTCGACGCGGTGCGCTTGAACGCGCTCGTCGTCGAGGGCCTGCGCCGCTCGCCGATGCAGGGTGCACTGTCCGGCCAGCCGCCGATCCGGGTGGCGGTGTCGGTCGCAGACCGGCCGGCGGACTGAACATGGACGCGCTGTCCGAAATCCTGCGCGTGGTGCAGATGTCCGGTGCGTTCTTCGTCAACGCCCGCTTCAGTGCGCCCTGGTGCTACCAGTCGCCGAAAGCCTCGCTGGCGGCGCCTTGGCTGGACCCGACCGCGGAGCAGGTGGTGATCTTCCATCTGGTCACCGAAGGCGAGTGCCTGGTGGAGATGGAAGGCATGCCGCCACTTGGCGTGCGCGAGGGTGACGTGGTGATGTTCCCCGGTGGTGCGGCGCATCGCATGGCCTCGACGCCCGGCCTGCCGCCGCCGCGTGGCGCGGCCGACCTCAGGAAACTGTTTTCGAGCCGGCCACGTCGCCTCGCCTATGGTGGCGGCGGCGAGCCTACACGCATCGTCTGCGGCTACCTGGCGTGCGATACCCGGCTCGCGCGATTGCTGCTGGACGGCCTGCCGCCCGTCGTGCGGATCAGCCTGCGCGATTCCGATGCCGGCGCATGGCTCGAATCGTCCGTGCGATATGCATTGGCTGAAACGCGCACGCCAAGACCCGGCGGCGCGAGCCTGCTGTCCCGGCTCGCGGAATTGCTGTTCATCGAAGTGCTACGCCGTTACGTGCACCAGCATGAAGGTCATGCGGGCTGGCTGGCGGGCCTTGGCGACCGCGTCGTCGGCAAGGCCCTCAACGCGTTGCACCAGCGGCCTTGCCGCGAGTGGACGCTCGCCGACCTGGCGCGTGTCGCCGGCACCTCACGTTCGGTACTGGCCGAGCGGTTCCAGCAACTGGTCGGCACGTCGCCGATGCTGTACCTGACGCAATGGCGGATGCTGATGGCGGCCAACCTGCTACGCCGCAGCAATGCGCCGCTGTCGCGGGTCGCCGAAGAGGTGGGCTACCAGAACGACACCTCCTTCAGTCGCGCGTTCCGGCGCGAGTACGGACTGCCACCCGCCGCGTGGAGACGCAACCTGGCCGACGCCGGCCAGGCCGCGCACGCTTGATGAGGGGCGGAGCGGCTACGGCCGCCGCTTGTAGGTGATTTCCATCATCTTGGCTTCCTTGCCATCCGGGGCGGGGCCGTACATCTCGAAGACTTCCGTGTTTTTGTCGGTCCAGCGCGTTGTCATGCGGCTGCTCTGGGGCTTCTTCGTCACCGGATCGTGGTGGGTGCCGGTGTAGGTGCAGCTCAGTTGGGCATCGCAGGTGCCCTCGCTGACCATGAGGCCCGTGCTCATGCTGTCGTTCCACGTGCCCCAGTATTTGCCGGTGACGTTGTCGAACCCATGCAGGCCCTGGCCGCTGAAGGGCTGGCCCATCATCTGCGAGGTCACTTCCTCCAGCATCACGCGGTTGCCGAGGATCATCTTGCGTGTCGCGGTGCCGGTATCGGTGCTGGGCGGTGCGCCGGGGGCGTACCAGCTCTTCACGGTGAGGTCGTAGGTGCCCGCCATCGAGGCCAGCCTGCCGTGTTCCATGCCTGGCGTGCCGGCCTTCTGATACGCCTCCATCATGGCCTGCGTCTCCGGTGTCATCGCCGGTGGCTTGTCCTGGGCGAGCGCGGGGCCTGCGAGCAGCAGGGCGGAAACGGCGACGGACAACAGGGTGGTACGGTGCATGGTGGCCCCTCCCGGGCGTGGTGGTGGCGACGTTGTGCACCCAACAGCGCTCAGGCGGCGTGAAGGCCAGGCGAGGGCCGGTCAGCGGCGCACGGCGACCACGCCGTCCAGCGCCCGCTGCGCCTTGAAGCCGGCCTTGTCCAGGCGTTTTGCCACCTCGCCGGGCACATCGCGCCCGCTGGTCAACTTGTTGGGCGTGCCGGTGTAGTGGAACAGCTTGCCGCCGCGACGCAGCACGCGCGCAAGCTGGTCGTAGAAGGCCTGCGAATACAGTTCGCCGGCGATGCCGAAACGCGGCGGGTCGTGCAGCACGGCATCGACGGAGGCATCCGCCACCTGCGTGATGGCCTGCGAGATGTCGGCGTGGGCCAGTTGCAGGCGGCCGCCGTGCCCGGGCGCGTCCGGATCGGGCGACCATGGATTGAGCGTGCGCAGCCAGAGCACGTCCGCATTCTTCTCGAACGAAAGGATGCGTGCGGCGCCCGCGGCCAGGCAGCACGCCGCGAAGTAACCCAGCCCGCCGCAGGTATCCAGCACCACCTTGCCGTGCGGCTCGACCAGCGCGACCTTGCGTTGCGCGTCATCCAGCGGCGATTCCTTCGACGTCGGCAGCATCTTGATGCCGTCGATCTCGAACGTGGGCGCGCCCCATTCCGTGGGCACGAGCTTGATCAGCGAGCCGGCGTAGCGCGAGATCGGCGAGAAATCCTCGCCGTCCCAGTAGTACAACGTGCGATCCTTCAGCCGGTCTGGATAGGGGTACGCCGCATCGCGCCACTGCCATGTTCCGGCCTCCAGCCGCGCGTCCGCCAACGTGCGTCCCAGGTCCAGCGAACCATGCCACGCGGTGTCGCCCCGGTCGCGTGCCGCCAGCAGGGCGGCAGCGGTATCGCGGGTGAGCAGGGGGCCTGTGTAGTGGGGCATGGAGCGGGAGTCCAGAAGCGCGTCGTGACCGCAGGAGCGGGATTTTCGCCCCCGCCGACCCTTCGGCGATAGCCCGGGATGTCTGCGGAAGCCATGTTGCTCCCGCTGGTATAGTGCCGACCCCTCGGATTCCCGGCCTCGCCATCGCCATGAACACGCCCGCCCGCTTCCATCCCATCGGCACACCCGGTACGCCCTGGGCGGCGGCGGAGAAAGCCCAGTGGCGCGCGCAGCAGCGCGTGCAGCGCCGTTACGCGGACGATGTGGTGGCGGTGGTCGATCGGCTGCGCGGACGCTTCGATGTACAGCAGTACGGCATGCTGGACTACGGTCCGGGCGAGGTCTATCCGCTGTTGGCGGTACTCAGCCGCGACTGGAACGAGGCGTTGCCCACGATGCTGGTCACCGGCGGCGTGCATGGCTACGAGACCAGTGGCGTGCATGGCGCGCTGCAGTTCCTCGAAGAGCGTGCCGCCGACTATGCCGGCAAGGCCAACCTGCTGGTGGTGCCGTGCGTCAGCCCGTGGGGCTACGAACGCATCCACCGCTGGAATGCCGATGCGCTGGACCCCAACCGCTCGTTCCGTGCGGACAGCCCAGCGCAGGAATCCGCCGCGTTGATCGCGCTGGTCGCGCCGGTGAAGGATCGGGTGCTGATGCACATCGACCTGCACGAAACCACCGACAGCGACGAGAGCGAGTTCCGTCCTGCACTTGCAGCGCGCGATGGAAAGCCGTTCGAACCCGGGGAGATTCCGGACGGCTTCTACCTGGTGGACGACAGTGCGAATCCACAGCCCGGTTTCCAGCGCGCCGTGATCGCGGCGGTGGCGGCCGTCACCCATATCGCCCCCGCCGACGCGCGTGGCGAGATCATCGGGTCGCCGGTGGTGGCCGAAGGTGTCATCCAGTATCCGGTGAAGTCGCTGGGCCTGTGCACCGGCATCACCGACGCACGCTACACCACCGTCACCGAGGTCTATCCTGACAGCCCGAAGGTGACGCCGCAGCAATGCAACGACGCGCAGGTGGCGGCGGTGGTGGCGGCGATCGGGTACGCCCTGGCGCAAGATTGAAATCCGCCTGTCGCGGCCCCATTCCTGTTCGTGAAAACCGCTGTGGTTGCCGGGCGTAAGCTGTCCCGGCAGCGGTACGAAGCGAGGACATGACCATGGCAACCGGATGGGCCGGCGATGGCGCCGTGCAGGAACAGATCGATGCGACCGTGAAGGACGGCATCGAACGCGCGCGTCGCGCGCTGCCCAAGGGTCCGAGCCTGACCCACTGCGAAGAATGCGAAAAGCCGATCCCGGCCGCCCGCCAGCAGGCGGTGCCGGGCGTGCGCCTGTGCGTGGTATGCCAGGAGGCGGCCGACCAGGAAGAGCAGGGTGCCGGCCTGTACAACCGGCGCGGCAGCAAGGACAGCCAGCTGCGCTAGCAAGGTGCCGTCACCCGCCGGGCATCACTCCACCGTCAGTGGAATGCCTTTCCTGCGCATTTCCGTGTAGTCGGTGCGCACCGCGCGGCAGTAGGGCCCGCTCATGACAAAGCGCCGGCATACGTCCGGCCGGGTCTGATAGATGCCGCAGTTCATCCGGGCGCCATCCAGTGCCACGCACCAGCCTTCCTCGTCGCGCGCCATCACGTGCAGGCCGGCGGGAGTATGGGTGGTGAGATGCGCGGGAATGTGGTCTTCCGGTTGCAGGACCACGGTCAGACGGCAGCAGACAGCGTCGCAACGCGAACACGAAGTCATGACGGCATGACCTGCAGGAGCCGGCCGCAGGCAGCGCGTGCTGCAGCGGGGAAAGGCATGGCATGTACAACGAGAGGACCAGGGTGTGGCGGGCAGGGCATGGGAGCTCCCGTGGGCAACCATCCCGCGTGGGGAATGCGTCGCGTGGGAAAGGGAGCGAAGCGGAGGGCCGGGGGCCGTGCGGAACGCGCGAAGCAAGCGGTGGGCTCGCGGCACGCATGCTACAGCATGCATCGCATGGGACGGCCTGCGGATGCGGAGGTACGTCACCTGAGCTTCATGTGGTGCCGCGCCCGTTTTCCTGCGCGTCAGGCAAGCATGCCGGGTTTGACGCCGCAGTCATACCGCGTGCGTTATCCCTGTCCGCAGATGTCTTGAAGCCGAGGTGCGTTGATGGCGCTGGAACTGCGTTGCCGCTGCGGGCAGGTGCAGGGCATGGTGGATGCCTGTCGGGCGTATGCGCGTGCAACCTGCTACTGCAGAGATTGTCGGACGTACGCGCGTCACCTCGGGCAACCCGGCGTGACGGATGCGCAGGGTGGTACCGACATCGTGGCGATGAACCCGTTGGCGGTGCGTTTCACGACAGGCGAGGAGCACATCGCCGGCCTTTGCCTGCGTGAAGGCGGGCTGCTGCGCTGGTACGCGGCGTGTTGCCGTATGCCGCTGGCCAATACGCCGCGCGACGGGAAAGTCGCCTACGTGGGCGTGGTGGCCGCATGCCTTGTGCCGGATACCGACGTCGATGCCGCATTCGGCCGGCCGGGCCGCGTGGTGCTGAATGCCGACAGTGCCGTCGGCGAGGTGCGTCGCACGCCGCTTGCTTTCCTCGGGGCCGGCGCCCGCATCGCCGTGGGCATCGTGGCGGCAAGGCTGCGCGGGCAAGCGCCGAGTCTGTTCTTCAGTGCCAATGGCCAGCCCCTGCGTACCGCGTACCCGCTGGGCGAGGATCCGCGCGGCGAGGCGGGGCGTGAGCCGGCCTGAGCCGATCGTGCGTACCGCGGTTGCCTCCGCACAAATATCTGACTAAAGTCAGGTAATGAACGAGAGCCAGATCCAGCGGGTCCGCCGCTTCAACCGCACGGTCACCCGCCGCATCGGGGTGCTCACTGATGACTATCTCGGGCACGGCCGCCCGTTGGCCGAGTCGCGCCTGCTGTTCGAAGCAGGGCATGCGGGGGCGGACGTACGTGACCTGCGCGCACGCCTCGGGTTGGACTCCGGCTATGCGAGCCGGTTGTTGCGTGCGCTCGAGGCGCAGGGGCTTGTGCGGGTGCAGGCATCGCCCGTTGATGCACGCAGGCGGCATGTGGTCCTGACCGCGAAAGGGCGGCGCGAGGTGGATGCGCTCGATCGTGATTCCCGGGCGTTGGCGGATTCCCTGCTGGCGCCCCTGTCGGCGCGACAGCGCGAACGCCTGGTCGAGGCGATGGATGAAGTGGAGCGCCTCATGCGTGCGTCCGCGGCGGAGATCGCACTGGAAGATCCGGCCTCCAGCGAGGCGCAGGCATGCATCCAGGCCTATCTGGACGAACTCGATGCGCGCTTCGAAGGTGGATTCGACGCCGCCCGCAGCGTGTCGGCCGATCCCGGCGAGCTGGTGCCGCCCCGTGGCGCCTTCGTGGTCGCGCGTCTGGAGGGTGAGGCGGTCGCATGCGGAGGACTGAAGCGGATCGCCGACGGCATGGGCGAGATCAAGCGCATGTGGGTGGCGCCGGACGCGCGCGGGCTGGGCATCGCACAGCGGGTGCTGGATGCGCTGGAGACGCGCGCGGTGGCGATGGGACTGCGCACGTTGCGATTGGACACCAACGGCAGCCTGGTGGAAGCGCGGGCGTTGTATGAGCGCAACGGCTACATCGAGATCCCCGCCTACAACGACAACCCTTACGCGCATCACTGGTTCGAGAAGCACCTGCGCACTGACTGAAGGCGAGGCCCACTGCTCGCGCAGGGATGAGCTGACGCTACGCGTTTGCTCGACCGGATTCGCGGCGGGGTTGATGGCCTGGCAGGCGCGGGTGTCGCCCCGGGGGCGTCGTGGCCGGCGGTTTGGGGTGGAATGTCATGGCAAGTCTCCTCCGGCCGACGGCCGGATGTGCGCTGTGCGCGTGCTGCGATGAGTAGCGTGTGGATTTGCAGGGGAAAGCGGGCCGAATGGCTCAGGACTTGCATCTGTGCGCAGCGCGCGCATTCAGTTGATGGGCGCCCCGGGGGCTGTGGAGTAATGTGAGTTACCCGGGTACCATGCTTCCAGCCGTTTGGACGGCGGGCACCTTGGGGTGGTGCCTGCGGAAATGCGTCCGGGCATAGACACCATGGGCCAGCCCTGTACGGCGCTGCGCCTGTGCGACAACAGGGGATCTGCTTGGATACTTCGGTCGGCATGCCGCGTGCATGTGCCGCCATGCGCGTTTCGCTTCTGCGAAGCGCGTGTTTGCGCAATGCGCAGCGTCCGGCAAGGGCGCGGGTTCGCGGGAAGGTCGTCGCGTGAGCAGGCGCTTCCACTTCATCTCGGGCCTGCCGCGTTCCGGATCGACATTGCTGGCCGGCATCCTGCGGCAGAACCCGCGTTTTCAAGCCGGCATGAGCAGTCCGGTGGCCGGGCTGATCAATGGCGCCCTGGAGCAGATGGGGGCGGGCGGCGAGTCCTGGGCATTCTTTGATGAAGCCAAACGGCGGGCCATATGCCGCGCCTTGCTCGATGCCTATTATGCCGACAGTGCGGCCGACGTGGTGTTCGATACCAATCGCACATGGACCGCGCGCATGCACCAGCTGGTCGAGTTGGTGGACGACTTCAAGGTGATCTGCTGCGTTCGGAATCCTGCCTGGATCATGGACAGCTTCGAGTCCATCCACCGGAAGAATCCCTTCGATTACAGCCGCATGTTCAACCCGGCCACGCGGCAGACCGTATACAGCCGCTGCGACCAGCTGATCAATGCCGGCGGCGCCGTGGGTGGTGCATGGACGGCGTTGAAGGAAGCCTACTACGGCGAATTCTCCGACCGACTGCTGCTGGTCGACTACGAACTGCTCACGCGCCATCCGGCCCGCACGATGGAACTGGTGTACGACTTCATCGGCGAACCGCGGTTCACCCACGACTTCGACAACGTGGACTACGCCGAAGAGGCGTTCGACCAGGGGTTGGGCGTCAAGGGCCTGCATACGGTCAGGCGGAAGGTCGAATTCAGGGCCCGGCGGAGCATCCTGCCGCCGGATCTGTTCGCGAAATATCAGGGCATGGATTTCTGGCAGGACCAGGCCGGCACGGCGGCGGGGATCGTTGCGCCGCGTCGCGACGGCAGCCAGGCCACGGACAACACCAAGGACACACCATGAAGCGCGCCCTGCTTGGCGGCCTTTCGACGCTGCTGCTCCCCTTTTCCGCGCATGCTGCCGCCACCTCTGCGGGCGGTTATCTGATGCGCGGTGGCTATCAGCCGCGCAGCTATCTGAGGATGGACCACCGCACAGGCTCCAGTGTGGTCGACCTGGCGCGAAACGGTGCCCCGTCTGTCAAGCAACGCACACAACACCCGCGCGACGTGACTGCCGATTCGTTGGCGGTCCTGCAGACCGCTGCCGTCACCGAGCTCGTGGTGATCGACAGTTCCGTCCAGGACAAGGCCACGCTGTATCGCGGGCTGCGTCCAGGCGTCGCTGCGGTGGAAATCGATGCGTCCCGCCCCGGCCTTCCGCAGTTGGTCGAGGCACTGCGCGGTTACCGCGACCTGGCCGCGATCCACGTGGTCTCCCACGCCAATGCAGGCATGTTGCAGCTGGGCAGCAGCAGGATCGACGCCGAGGCGATGCATGGCGAACTTTCCGCGATGCAGGCGCTGCGTGGCGCCGTTCGCGATGGCGCCGACCTGCTGCTCTATGGCTGCGATCTTGCTGCCGGCGCGTCCGGTGAAGCGTTGCTGGACATCATCCACCAGGGAACCGGCATGGATGTGGCCGGCTCGTCGAACCTGACCGGTGACGCGGAGCAGGGCGGTGACTGGGAACTGGAGGTACAGCGCGGCAGCTTCGACACCGCGCTGGCGTTCTCGGCCAAGGCGCTGGCCGACTTCTCGGACGTGCTGGTGGCCAGCAACGGCACGAAGACGTTCTCCATGTTCACGGACGCCGGCAACACGCTGGTCAACACGGATTTCACCGCGTCGGCACGGGACGGCACCAATGCCGTGCTCAACGTGAGCTTGTACGCGGGTGGCATCGCTTACATCCAGACAGGCGGTACGCAGACCGGCAACTATTTCTACGTGCAGGCAGATGGCGCCAACACGACGGCTTTCGAGCTTACCGGCCTCAATGCCGGCGAGTACCTGGATGGACAGTTCACCAACATGCGTGTCGTCGGCATGCTGGCATCCGGCGGTACCGTCACCTCGTCCACGGTCAACGGCAGCGCCATGCAAGGCGAGAGCTTCAGTTTCAGCGGTGGCGAGCTGTCGGCTTTCGCGGGACAGAAGCTGAAGGGCTTCAAGCTGTACGTTGACTGCCAGGGAACATGTGCGTCCCCGCCCAACAATCTCGCCTTCTTCGAGTTCCGCAACTTCACCATCCAGGGAGCCATTGACACGCCACCTGCCCCCATCGTGACGGATGCTCGCATCAGCATCTCCGGCGCGACCGGTACCGGCGGGGCCTTCAAGATCGGCGACACCGTCACCGCTACCTGGAACAACACCGCTGCGGGCGACAACAGTGGCATCATGACTGGCGTCACCGTGGATTTCAGTCAGTTCGGCGGCGGAGCGGCGGTGGCTGCGAGCAACAGCAGCAACACCTGGACCGCCACGTATACGATCACGTCGGGCGCCATCGATGCGATCAACAGCAACATCAGTGTCACTGCGACCAATACGGGCGGCAGCACGACGATCGGCGATACCACCAACGCCACGGTCGACAACATCGCACCGACGGTGACGGACGGCAACATCGCCATTTCCGGTGCGTCGGGCACCGGTGGTGTGTACAGGATCGGTGACACGGTCACCGCCACCTGGAACAACACGCCCGCGGGCGACAACAATGCGGACACCATCAGTGGTGCTACCGTCAACTTCAGCCAGTTCGGTGGTGGCGCGGCAGTGAGCGCGACCAACAGCGGCGGCACCTGGACGGCAACGTACACGTTGCCCAGTGGCGCGCTCCAGACGACGGGCCGCAATGTCTCGTTCACGGCGACCGACAATGCAGGCAATCTCACGACGGTAGTCGATACCACCAATGCCGCTGTCGACACTGCGCCGCCCGCGGTCACCGCCATCACGGTGAGCGGCTCTCCTGCGGCCACCGCCACCAGCGTGACCTTCACGGTCGCGTTCAACGAAGCGGTCAGCAACGTCTCGACCGACGACTTCGCGCTGGTCACGACGGGCTCGGCCACGGGCACGATCAGTGCTGTCTCCACCAGCAGCGGCACCTCGATCGACGTCACCGTGAGCGGCATTGCCGGCGATGGAACGCTGGAAGTGAATCTCAACGGGTCCACCGACATCGCGGACGCGGCCGGCAACAGCGGGCCGGCGGCGTTCACCAGTGGATCGACCCATACGGTCGCCATTCCGACCGCGCCGGGCGCACCGACCATCGGCACGGCGACGGCAGGCGATGGCCAGGTCAGCGTCACCTTCACCGCGCCGGGCAGCAACGGCGGTTCGGCCATCACCACGTACACGGCGACGGCCAGTCCCGGTGGCGCGTTCGGCACCTGTGCGGGGCCGGCAGCCTGCACGGCCACCGTGACCGGACTCAGCAACGGCACGGCGTATACCTTCACGGTCACCGCCACCAACGCCATTGGAACGAGCGTGGCGTCGGGCACGTCGAACGCAGCCACGCCCAAGGGCAACCAGACCCTCACGTTCGGCAATCCCGGTGCACAGAATTTCGGCACCACGCCGACGTTGGCCGCCACTGCGACATCCGGTCTCGCGCCGACGTTCAGTTCGTCCACCACCGGCGTATGCACCATCACCTCCGGCGGCGCGCTGACGTTCGTCACCGCGGGCAGCTGCACCATCGACGCCGACCAGGCCGGCGACGCTGTATGGAGCGCGGCAACCACCGTGAGCCAAACCTTCACGGTCAACGCCGTGGTGCCCGGGGCGCCGACCATCGGTACCGCGACGGCGGGAGATACCGAGGCCACGATCACGTTCACCGGGCCGGTCTCCATCGGCGGTGCCGCCATCATCGCCGGCGGTTACACGGTCACGGCGAATCCCGGCGGCGCAACCGGCACCGGCTCGAATTCGCCGATCACGGTCACCGGGCTGACCAACGGCGTGGCGTACACGTTCACGGTGACGGCGACGAACTCCGCGGGCACCGGCAGTGCATCGGCGGCATCGAACAGCATCACGCCCGCATCGCCGCAGACGATCACCTTCGCCAATCCCGGTGCGCAGAACTTCGGCACCTCGCCGACGATTGGCGCGACTTCGAGTTCGGGACTGACGGTGTCTTTCACCTCCGCCACGACCGCTGTCTGCACGATCACCCCGGGCGGCACGCTGACCTTCATCGCAGCCGGCATCTGCACCATCAACGCCGACCAGGCGGGCGACGGCAGCTTCCTCCCCGCGTCGCAGGTCAGCCGGTCGTTCTCCGTCAGTCCCGTGGTGCCGGCTGCGCCGACGATCGGCACGGCGATCGCTGGCGACACCCAGGCGAGTGTCGCGTTCACCGCCCCGCTGAACATCGGCGGATCGGCGATCACCAGCTATACCGTGACCGTCAACCCGGCCGATGTGGCACCGATCAATGGCGCGTCGTCGCCGATCGTCGTCACGGGCCTGACCAATGGCATCGCATACACCTTCACGGTGACGGCGGACAATGTGGCGGGCACGGGTCCTGCGTCGGCGGCGTCGAACAGCATCACGCCGGCAGCGACGCAGACCATCACCTTCAACAACCCCGGTGCACAGAACTTCGGCACTACGCCGACGCTAACCGCGACATCGGACTCCGGCCTGACGCCGACATTCACCTCGTCCACGACGGGCGTCTGCACGATCACCTCCGGTGGTGCGCTGACGTTCGTTACCGCGGGCACCTGCACGATCAATGCCGACCAGGCGGGAAATGGCAGCTATCTGGCGGCCCCGCAGGTCAGTCGCACGTTCACCGTCAATCCGGTGGTGCCGGGTGCGCCGACCATCGGGACGGCCACGATGGCGCTTGCAGGAGAAGTTGATATCGCGTTCACCGCGCCTATCAGCAACGGTGGCGTGGCGATCACCGGATACACGGTTACCGCACAGCCTGGTGGAGCGACCGTCGTGGGCGCGTCGAGTCCCATCCGCTTCGCCGGTCTGTCCGCGGGAACCAGTTACACGTTCACCGTGGCCGCGACGAACAGTGCGGGCACGGGGTCGGCTTCGGCGGCATCGAATGCGGTCACGCCCGCCCCAGCGCTCGTCGCGGGCCCGGTCAGCACGTCGCTGCCCTATGGCGCGACGGCCACGCCGGTGACGCTTGCGATCACGGGCACCGCCACGTCGGTGGCCGTTGGAGCTCCGCCGGCGCACGGTACCGCCACTGTCAGTGGTACGACGATCACCTACCAGCCGACGCCGGGTTATTCCGGCCCGGACAGCTTCACCTATACAGCCAGCGATGCGTACCAGACCACCGCGGCCGCGACGGTGACGATCACCGTGACGGCGCCGACGGTGGTGCTGGATGCCGCGAATCCCGGCAACGGCGCGGGCGGCACAGCCTACACGCATGCGTTCCTCGCCAGTGGCGGTGCATCGCCTTACCGCTTCCAGCTTGTCGGCGGCGCTTTGCCGAGCGGGCTGAGCCTGGGCACGGACGGACGCATCACCGGCACGCCGACGGTGGCGGGCAGCTTCACGTTGACGGTGGAGGTGACCGACAGCAGCACGGGCACCGGTCCCTTCACGGCGCAGCAGCAGTACACGCTGCAGGTGGTGGCGCCGCAGATCGCGTTCGCGCTGCCCGCATTGCCGCAGGCGACGCATGCCAGTGCGTTCGACCAGACCCTGACGGTAACCGGCGGCACCGCGCCGTACACCTACGCGGTGACGGCAGGCAGCCTGCCGCAGGGCGTCGCGTTGAGTGCGGCGGGCGTGCTGTCGGGAACGCCGACCGCGTCGGGGCGCTTCTCCTTCACGGTGGAGGCGCGTGATGCCAACGGCTTCACGGGAGCGCAGGCGTACGAACTGGTCGTGGCACAGGCGCTGCAGGCCATCACCGGCTTCAGTGCGAATCCGGCCACGCCGGTGTTCGCGCCCAATGGCACGTTCACCGTGGCCGCGACGGGGGGTGCGTCCGGCAACCCGGTGGTGTTCGCGAGCGCCACGGCGCAGGTCTGCCAGGTGAGTGGTGCGACCGTCACCATGCTGGCGGCCGGGCGTTGCAGCCTGACAGCGGACCAGGCAGGCGATGCGAACCACGAGGCGGCACCGCAGGTGCGACTGGACGTGGATATCGCGGCCGCCGTGCCGACGCTTGAATGGCCGGAAGAACTGCGCAAGGTGTTCGGCGAGCCTGCGTTCGACCTGGTGAACCCGCAGAGCCCCAGCAGCGGTGCCTTCACCTTCACCAGCAGCGATCCGGAGGTGGCCAGCATCAATGGGCGCACCGTGACGCTGCATGCGGAAGGCGAGACCGTCATCACCGCGTCGCAGGCGGCCGCCGGCAACTACGCGGCGGCCAGTGTGGAGATGCGCCTGCAGGTGGAAGTGCGCCCGGATCCGACCCGGGACCCGGGCGTGGTCGGCCTGTTGCAGGCACAGGTCGATGCGAGCGTGCGTTTCGCAAGCGCGCAGCAGTCGAACATCCGCGACCGCCTGCGCCAGGTGCGCAGCGGTGCCAACGGCTCCAGCAACAACGTCACGCTGGCCTATGCCGGTAGTGAGGAGCGCCAGGGGCTTTCGGTGCCCGTGGGCCAGGCCACGGGCGGCAGCCTGCCGGCGCTGCCGCAGGGATGGGGGGCGTGGGCATCGGGCACGGCGACGTTCGGCAAGAGCGGCCGGGCAGGCGGATACGACTTCCAGACCGATGGCCTCACGCTGGGTGCGGACCGCGCCATCGGCGAACAGGTGCTGGTCGGCGTGGCGGGCAGTCTGGCGCGCAACGACAGCGATCTGGACGGCACGGCGTCGCGCCTGAAGGCCGACCAGCGCTCGCTGGCGCTGTACGGCCTGTGGCGCGCGGGCGAGCATGTGTTCGTGGACGGCATGCTGGCCACCGGGCGCCTGGACTTCGATATCCGCCGCTGGAGCGACGATGCCGGGGCGATGGGCACCGCGGTGCGCGATGGCAAGCAATGGTTCGGTTCTTTGGCTTTCGGCTACGAGCATCGTGGCAAACGTATGGCGCTGACCACCTATGGTCGCTTCGATGCCAGCCGCACCACGCTGGAGGCCTATCGCGAGTACGGGATGGACATCTACGACCTGGCCTATCGGCGCCAGATGGTGGAGAACAGCACCGTCGCGCTGGGCCTGGAGGGCAGCTACCGCTTCGGTGGTGACGACGGGCGCTACCGTCCGTTCTGGAGCCTGGAGTATCGCCAGGCGCTGGAGGACAAGGGCGAGGCCGCGATGAACTATGTCGTGTGGCCGCACCCCACCGACTATCGCCTGGACATGCAGAGCTACAACGACGATGCCCTGGCATTGTCGGCGGGCCTGGACGTGAAGCTGCGACAGGGGTGGCTGCTGTCGTTGCTGTTCGGTCACGAACAGGCCAGCAACAGTACGCAGGGCAGCAGCATCGGCCTGCGGCTGTCGTATGGGCAGCCCTCCAGCGGCGGGTTCGTGCCGGATGACGGCACGATGGCCGGCGATGCCGCCCGTCGTTGCGGACGCCGGTGCGCCAACAGCGGCGCCGCGCCCCGCTGACGCCGCTTTCCGGCAGGCCAATCACGCGAAGCCCGGCCTTGGCCGGGCTTCGTCTTTTCAGTGTTGCGGGGCATGGACGGAACGCCTCCCGCAGCCTTGGCCACCACCTTTTGGCACGGTCTCCGGGGCGGGCGCTGTCGGTATCCTCACGGGCACGCCCGCGCGCGATGCGCGTACCTGTCCCGTTTCCGGAGAACGCTTTTGAAGAAGACCCTGCTGACCACCGCGACCTCGCTGGCTCTGTTCCTCGCCGGGCCGCTGGCTGCGCACGAAGACGATGGCTGCCTGGATGACGGCTGCACGCTGCAGGCCCTGTTCGCCGAGTCCGGAAGCACGGGCGCGGCCGCGACCGGGTCCACCATCGCCGCCCGGCGTTTCGGCGAGTGGGGCATCGACACCGCCGGCATGGACCGCGAGGCGCAGCCCGGTGCGGACTTCTTCCGCTACGTCAGCGGTACCTGGGCCGACACCACCCAGATCCCGGCCGACCGCTCCAGCTACGGCGGCTTCGCCATCCTGCGCGACCTGTCCGAAGCCCGCCTGCGCGTGCTGGTGGAAGGCTATGCGCTGGGCGACCCGGCCACGGGCGGCGACGCAGCGAAGATCGCCGCGCTGTACCAGGGTTTCATGGACGAGAAGACCGTCGAGGCCCTGGGTGCCGAGCCCCTGCAGCCGGTGCTGGCCGACATCCGCGTGGCGAAGGACAAGGATGCGCTGGCACGGCTGATGGGCCGCCGGGGCAGCTTCAACGACAGCTTCTTCAACCTCAGTGTCACCGACGACCAGAAGGACCCGGACCGCTACACGCTCTACCTGAGCCAGGGCGGCCTGGGCCTGGGCGACCGCGAGATGTACCTGCGCGACACCTTCAAGCCGCAGCGCGAGCACTACGAGGCCTACATCGCGCAGATGCTGCAGCTGGCCGGCTGGGACACGCCGCAGGACAACGCGAAAGCGATCCTGGCACTGGAAACGCGTATCGCCGAGGCGCACTGGACGCGTGCCGAAAGCCGCAACCGCGACAAGACCTACAACCCGCTGGCGATGGCCGAGTTCGCCACGAAGTCCCCGGGGTTCCCGTGGGCGGACTTCTTCAAGGCCGCCGGCGTCGACGGGGCGGGGCGCGCGGTGATCCGCCAGGATTCCGCCATCCCCAAGATCGCCGCGATCTTCGCCGACACCGACGTGGCTACGCTGCAGGCCTGGCAGGCCTTCCACGCGACCGACAATGCCGCGCCGTTGCTGTCGAAGGACTTTTCCGTGGCGCAGTACGAGTTCCGCGACAAGTTCCTGTCCGGCCAGCCGCAGCAGCGCGAGCGCTGGAAGCGTGGTGTCGCGTTCTCCGAGAGCGCGATGGGTGAGGCCATCGGCCGCGACTATGTGCAGCTGTACTTCCCGCCGGATGCCAAGGCCAAGATGGACGCGCTGGTCGCCAACGTGAAGGCGGCCATGGGCGCGCGCCTGGACACGCTGGCCTGGATGAGTCCGGCCACCAAGGCCGAAGCGCACGCCAAGCTGGCCGGCTTCGGCCTGAAGATCGGCCACCCCGACACGTACCGCGACTACAGCGCGCTGGTGGTGAAGAACGGCGACCTGTTCGGCAATGCCCTGCGTTCGCAGCAGTTCGAGTGGGACTATCGCCGCAATCGCATCGGCAAGGCGGTGGACAAGGGCGAGTGGGGCATGACCCCGCAGACGGTGAACGCGTACTACAACTCGGTGAAGAACGAGATCGTGTTCCCGGCCGCCATCCTGCAGCCGCCGTTCTTCGATCCGGATGCCGATCCGGCGGTGAACTACGGCGGCATCGGTGGCGTGATCGGCCACGAGATCATCCACGGCTTCGACGACCAGGGCCGCAAGTCCGACGGCAAGGGTCTGCTGCGCGACTGGTGGACGGCCGACGACGCGGCCAAGTTCGAAGTGCAGGCGGCCAAGCTGGGCGCACAGTACGAGGCGTATGCGTTCCCGCAGCTGCCTGGCATGCACATCAACGGGCGTGTGGCGATGGGCGAGAACATCGGTGACCTCGGCGGCCTGACCATCGCGCTGGAGGCTTACCACCGTTCGCTGGAAGGCAGGCCGGCGCCGGTGATCGACGGCTTCACCGGCGACCAGCGCTTCTTCATGGGTTGGGGCCAGGTGTGGCGCACGCTGTGGCGCGACGACGCGCTGCGCCAGCAGCTGGTCAACGGCACGCATTCGCCGGGCCATATCCGCGCCTTTGCCCCGCTGCGCAACATCGATGCGTGGTACGACGCATTCGGCATCAAGCAGGGCGACCCGCTGTACATCGCGCCCCAGGATCGCGTGCGGATCTGGTGATCCGATGACGCCGCAGGAAGGCGGGAGCCCGTGCTCCCGCCTTCCCTGGCAGGGCGTTGCAGGGTTGCATCGTCCGACGCGCGCGCCGATGATGAGGCGATTGTTCCGCGCTCGCGTGCCATGTCATCCCGTTCTGCTTCCACTCCGCAAGGCGACCTGTTCGGCGGCCCGCAACCGGGCCGGCTGCATCGACTGTTCTTTGCGCTGGTGCCCTCTGCGGGCGAATGCGAGGCGCTGCGGCACCGTGCCGAGGATCTCAAGGCGACGTATCCGCAGGCGCGCTGGGTGCGGCCGGAACGCTACCACCTGACCCTGCATTTCCTCGGCGAGAGCGATAGCCCGCGCGAGGACATGATCGCCACCGCGCGCAACGCCATGCAGGCGTGGCAGCCGGAACCCCTCGGCATCACCCTCGACCATCTGCTGTGCCTGGGCAACCCGAAGAATCCCGCGCTGACGCTGGCGGCCTTGCACCCGTCGCCCGCAACGGTCGCCTTCTGGCGCGACCTGCAGCAGCGCCTGCTGCGCGCAGGCTTCAAGCAGCACGTCGGGCGCAGCTTCGTGCCGCACCTGACGCTGGCTTACGTGCCGCCGCGCACCGCACCGGTGGATGTGCCACCCGTCGTGCTGCATCCGCAGGAGGTGCACCTGCTGCAGAGCATCGAGGGCGAGGCGGACTACCAACGCCTGGGTGAGTGGTCCCTGGCAGGCTAGCCTTCCGGCGAGGCCGAGCAGCGGGACGTCGAGGGGGCGGATGTAATCCCATGTCGCTGCGACGCGCGTTCGTCGGTCTGGCCCCGTATTCCGGCCAACGCATGGCCGAAGGATGGTGTCGTGCCGCGTTCAGCTGGGCACCCGGAATCATCCGGCGACCATCGAACGAGGAACCCGACATGAAACGCTTGCCATTGCTGTGGGCGCTGCTGCTGTGCGTGCTGTCCTTCCCGCTGTCCGCGCAGGACCGCAGCTATACCGAAGGCCCGGTCATGGAGGTCACGGCGGTGAAGATCATGGATGGCCAGTTCGACAACTACATGAAGCACCTGCAGGGCCAGTACAAGCGTGTCATGGAAGCGCAGAAGGAGGCCGGGATCATCCTCGGCTACGCGATCTATTCCACCCAGGCGCGCCGGCCGGACGAGCCGGACCTCTATCTGACCGTGGTCTATCCGAACATGGCCGCCTTCGATGGCCTGCGCGACCGTTCGGAAGCCGTCTCCGGCAAGGTCACCGGGCAGAGCACGGCACAGGCGAACACGGCCTACGCCGATCGCGGCAGGATGCGCCAGATCCTGGGCAGCAACCTGGTCCGCGAATTGAAGTTGAAGTAGCCGCGCCGCGCGGGTCCGCGCTTGCGGGTGCGGTCCCGCGTCGCTGCACCGGGGCCTAGTGCCCCTGCCTGCGCAATGTATCCAGCTTGGCCTGGTAGAGCGCACGGGTAGCGCCCTCGCTGAGTTCGCGGGCGCGCGCCAGTGCCTTTCCCGCACGCCGGTGGTCGCCCTGCAGGAAGTACACGCGGGCGAGGCCGAAGTGGAAGCGGTGTTCGCCGTCGTACAACTGGATGGCCTTGCGGTAGTGGGTGGTGGCGCGCGCCAGGTCGCCGTCGCGCTCGAAGCCGGCGGCCAGCAGGAAATGGTGGAACGGATCGCGGGCCTGCACGGCATCCAGCCGCTTCTGCAGGGGGCGCGCGGCCTCCACGTCGCCCGCACGCTGGTAGAACGTGACCAGGTTGAACAGGGCGCCGGGATTGTCGGCGTCGAGGTCGAGCGCACGCCGGTAGGCCTGCTCGGCACGCCCTGCATCGCCGCTGCGCAGGTGGATGACGCCGATGTTGCTCCAACTGGTGGCGTAACCTGGGTCCAGGGTCAGGGCCATCTCCGCATGGCGCAGCGCATCGGCCTGCGCGCCGTCTTCTAGCAACGCCACCGCACGGTTGTTGTAGTAGTGGGCGATGAGGCGGGCGTCGTGGACCGGTTCCGGCGGCTTGCGGGTGATGACCTCGTTCCACGCCACGTCGACGGTGAAGCGGCGCTCGCGAATGCGTACGCCGGCATTGACGTGCTGGGTGCGGTAAAGCGTGTTGTGGTCCTGTCGCCAGGCCAGGGTTTCGTCGACCTGCTGCGCGTAGGCATCGAGCCCTGCCTCGCGCGCCAGCGCCACCGTCAGCAGGGTGAAGCTCATGCAGTTGGCCTGGCGCGTGGCGTAGGCTTCGGCCACGGTGTGGTTGGCGTCGGGGTGGTAGTTCATGCCCAGCCCGCGGGGACTGAAGAGGAAGTCGACCATCCGCTCAAGCCGGGCGTGCGGGAGGCGGGTGTGATCGAGGACCTGTTCGCGGAACTGCCGCTTCAGCGGTTCCGGCACTGCCAGCACGTCGGCGGCAGCAGGAGGTGGAGCGGCTTGGGCCAGCGCCGACAGGGCCGACGACGCCAGCAGCAGGGTGCCGAGCCATTTCGTCCACATTGCCCACCTCCGGGCCCCGCATCGGGACGCGTCCGCGTACCCGGAGTGTAGTCCCGCATCGCAGTGCGACATGAACCGTCCCGGCAGCGTTGACGCGATCATCGTGGGACGGCTAGCGTCAGGGCCCTTTCGCCTGAGGCGTCCCGCATGCGCGTTGCCAATTCCCTGCTCCTGTTGCTGGCCGGCCTGGCGTCGGCGCCCTGCGGACACGCCGCACCGGTGCCGCAGCAGGGACGGGACGGGATCGACGTGGGCGCGGTGCTGTCGCCGCGGGACCGCGTGGAGCCCGAGAACCGCATGCTCCGCGAGCGGCTCGACACCTTGCTGCCACGGCTGATGCGTGATGCCGACCTCGACATGTGGGTGGTGATCGCGCGCGAGTACGCCGAGGACCCGGTGTACTTCACGCTGGTGCCGCAACCGGCCCATGCGGCGCGCCGGACCACGATGCTGGTGTTCCATCGCCAGCCGGACGGCAGCGTGCAGCGGCTGTCCATCAACCGATACCCGTTCGGCGCACCCTACGAGACGGCGTGGTCCGGCGGAGACCTCAATGCGCAGTGGGAGGCGCTGGGGGCGCTGATCACCGCGCGCGACCCGCGCAGGATCGGCATCAACGTCTCCGGCGAGTGGGCGGTCGCCGATGGCCTGACGCACGCGCTGCACGAGCGCCTGCTGTCGGTGCTGCCGGCCGCGCTGCACGCCAGGCTCGTGCCGGCGGAGACGCTGGTCGTCCGCTGGATGGAAACCCGCACGGCGGGAGAGCTCGCGGCGTATCCGCATATCGTGTCGCTCGCACGCGGCGTGATCGCCGAAGCGTTCTCGGGTCGGGTCATCACGCCCGGCGTCACCACCACGGACGATGTGGCCTGGTACATCCGGGAGCGCTTCGAGTCGTTGGGGCTGGCGCCGTGGTTCATGCCGGACGTGAACCTGCAGCGGGCCGGAACGGCGTGCGCCGACGATGCGCCGTTCTGCGGCGAAGAAGGCGTGATCCAGCCCGGCGATGTGCTGCATACCGATGTGGGGCTGTGCTACCTCAAGCTCTGCACCGATACGCAGGAAATGGCCTATGTGGCGCGTGCGGGGGAAGCCGGGGTGCCTGCCGGGTTGCGTGCGGCGCTGGCACAGGGCAACCGCTGGCAGGACGCGCTGACGGGCCAGTTCGTCAGCGGTCGCACGGGCAACGAGATCCAGGCGGCGACGCAGCGCGAGGTGGCGCGCCTGGGCCTGCGCGCGGCGACCTACTCGCATCCGGTGGGGTTCGTGGGCCACGCGCCCGGGCCGACGATCGGCATGTGGGACAACCAGGGCCCCACGGCGGGGCAGGGCGACTGGCCCCTGCATGCCGATACGGTCTACGCCATCGAGGGCAACGTGAAGGCACGCGTCCCGGAGTGGGGCGGGCAGAACGTGCAGGTGAAGCTGGAGCAGATGGCCGTGTTCGATGGCCGGAGGGTGGTCTATCTGGCAGGGCGGCAGGTGGTCTGGCACCTGGTGCGGTGACGCGCCGGACGCGCGGGCGTTAGGATGCCCGCATGAGCGCCGATGCCCACCTGATCGCCTGCCCGCACTGCGCGGCGATGAACCGTGTGCCGCCGGCGCGGCTGATCGAGGCACCCAACTGCGGGCGCTGCCACCATCCCCTGTTCACCGGCCTGCCGCTGGCGCTGGGCGAGGCGGACTTCGACCGCCACGCGCTGCGCAGTACGCTGCCGTTGCTGGTGGATTTCTGGGCGCCGTGGTGCGGGCCCTGCCTGCAGATGGCTCCGCACTTCCAGCAGGCGGCGGGCGTGCTGGAGCCCGCGATGCGGTTGGCCAAGGTGGACACGGAAGCCTGCCCGGGACTGGGCAACCGCTTCGGTATCCGCAGCATCCCCACGATGGTGCTGCTGCAGGGCGGCCGCGAGCTCGCCCGGCAGAGCGGGGCGATGTCGGCGGAGGCGATCGTCAGGTGGGCGCGAGGGGTGGTGGGATGATGTTGCAAAAGACGCGTAAACGCGGTGCGGTGTTCTGTGCGGGCGCCAAGCGATGATCACGAATCGTGCGGTGGTCGCGGCATGACTCTGCCGATTCTTGAAACAGGCCGCTTTCACCTGCGGCCTCTGCTTGAGAAGGACCGGGCGTTGTACGTTTCCATTTACACGAACGAAGCGCTGATGCGCTTCGTGGGCGAGCCAATGACGTCCGGGGACGCAGCACGCGCGTTCGGCGCGTTTCTTAGTTCCAATCGGCATGGTGACCTTCGGCGGGCTTGTTGTTGGGTGATCGAACACGGCGGTCCGACGCGGGAAGCAGTCGGGCTTCTAGCGCTGATTCCCCATTCGCATGCCGCTGAAATCGGAGTGATGGTTCTACAGGCTTGGCAGGGTCGCAAGGTTGCCCAGGACGTCATCGGGTTCCTTTCCGGCCATGTGTTCCAGGGGGAGAGTTGGACACGGACCTTCAGCCGACATCTGCGCGAGAACGAAGCAGGTGCTGGCGTGATGCGCAGGCTGGGGTTCCGGGAGATGGAGGATGTTCCCGGGGGCGCGCGATTTCGGGGGTGGGAGATGGCGCGCGGGGAGTGGAAGGAGCGCCATTCGGTGGCGCAGCTGTAAGGGACATGATGGGGCAGGAGGAAGCAATGACAGGAATGGGTACGCTCGCATGCGTGGGCGTAGGAATGACGTTGGGAGCGCACCTTGCGCCGCGAGCGCGGAGCCATATCGAACAGGCCGATGTGGTCTTCAGTGCCATGTCGGATCCGATCGTGGAGCTTTGGGTCCAGGGCATGAACCGGGACGTCAGGAGCCTGCAGCCGCTCTATGCCGAAGGGAAGCCGCGTCGCGAGACCTATCGCGAGATGGTGGACCTGATGCTGGCAGAGGTCCGCCAGGGGCGCCGCGTATGCGGGGCCTTCTACGGTCATCCCGGGGTCTTCGCCCAGGTGCCGCACCAGGCGCTGGCGAAAGCGCGTGCGGAAGGCTATGAGGCTGTCATGGAAGCCGCTGTTTCTGCTGAGGATTGCCTCTATGCGGATCTGGGCATCGATCCTGGCGCTTTCGGTTGTCAGCATTTTGAAGCCAGCCAGTTCATGTTCTATCGGCGCAGAGTGGATCCTTCCGCCTACTTGGTCCTTTGGCAGATCGGCGTGGCTGGTGACCTGACCACGGGGCGCCTGTCCACGGACGCTGGAGCAAAGCAGTTGCTGGTGGATCTGCTGCTTGACGACTACCCGCCGGATCATGAAGTTGTCGCCTATGAAGCAGCGACCCTGCCCATTGCCCCCCCTCGCATTGACCGTCTGCCGCTCGATCGGTTGCCTACGGCCTCCCTGTCGACCGCGACCACGTTGGTGATACCTCCTGCCATGCCCTTGCGCCCTAACGAGCGCATGCTGGAGCAACTGCGCCGCATGGCGCGGTGACGCCTGGTGGTGCCGGAATGGTCATGGCAAGACCATTGAAAAGTGGGTATTGTCCCGGTCGGGGGCAGCTTTTGCCGGCCTGTCGGGTCCGGTAGTGGCTGCGAAAGCGTCGAATTTCATCAAAATTGGGGAAACAGCGTGTCCAATGCAATCCGCTTTCTGGAATCCATGGGGGCGTCCGATTCGCTGCGTGCGGCATCGGACTATGAGGCGGCGGTGAGGGCGCTCGATGTCGGGTCGGCCCAACAGACTGCGCTGCTCGACCGTGATTCGGCTTCACTTGCGGGGCTGTTGCTCGCCCGTCCGACGATGTTCTGCATGATCCTGGCTCCGGACGAGGGCAAGGAAGACGAATTGCCCGACCAGGCCGACGAGCAGACGGATGGAGACGAGGATCACGGAGAAAAAGAGTAGGCTCCGGGAGCGTTTTGCTCCGGCTGCATCGGCTGATCAGGAGAAGGACATGAGACTCGGGAAAGGACGTACCTTGTGGTTGGCAGCTGCGCTGGCGTGCGTTTTCGCCGCGCCGGTCCAGGCACAGGTTTCTCCCGGCATCGATGCGCTGATCGAACAGGCGGAGGCGATCAAGACGTCGCAGCCCGCCAAGTTCTATGATCTGTTGGAACGCCTCGAAAAGCGTGTCGAGGAGGCCACACCCGAGCAACGCCTCAAGCTGAGGCTGCTCAGGGCGCATGGTTTCCTGATGAAGGGCAGGGCGGAGCCGGCGATACGCGAGCTCCGCCAGATCCAGCAGGAAACCGACGACCCGGAGATGCTGTTCTGGACAGGCTCGCTGCTGGTCAACACCTACGCGTTGACGCGGAAGTTCGAGCAGGGGCTGACGACGCTCAATGACATCCTCCCACTCGCCACCAAGGTGGAGAAGAAGGACGTCCGTCACCGGGGTCTTCTGGTCGCGGGCCTGCTGTACAACCAGGTAGGGGAGTACATGCTCGGCGAGCAGTACGCCAACCAGGTCCTGGCAGACGCGCCCGAGGGGCGCAACCAGTGCGCCGCCGGCAACTTGGTTGCCGAAGCGGCGCTAGGGCTCAAGAAGGCGCCCTCGGAGGAAATGATCTTTCGTACCATCAAGGTCTGCGAAGACCAGAAGGAGCCGATTCTTGGTGGATTGACGCGTACGTACCTTGCACGGAAATGGGTGGAGGACGGCAAAGTCGATCAAGCCATCGAACTGCTCGAGCGTTACCTCCCTACCGTGACGGCTACGGGCTACCCGCTGGTCATCAGTGAGTACCACGCCATGCTGGCCAGCATGTACCTGAAGCTGGGCGACATCGGCACGGCGCAGGCGCACGCCAACGAAGCGGTGGAGCGAGGGGTGGGCATGACATCGCTGCCGCTCGTGGTGGCATACAAGACACTTTATGAAATCGCCGAGTCGCGTGGTGATTCCAAGGCAGCATTGTCGCGCTACCGGCAGTACGCCGACGCCGACAAGGCATACCTCAACGACGTGAAAACGCGCCAGCTCGCTTATCAGATCGTCCGCCAGCAGATCCTCCAGAAGACCCAGCAGATCAGCATGCTGGACCAGGAAAACCAGGTCCTGCAGCTGCAGCGTACGGTCGACCAACAGGCCGCGCAGAACACGCGGCTGATCGTCATCCTGCTGGTGCTGCTGGTCGCCTCCATCGGCTACTGGGCGTTCAAGATCAAGCGCGTGCAGCTGTCGCTGAAGAAGATGGCCGAGACCGACGCGCTGACCGGCATCTGCAACCGCCACCACTTCACCCTGCGTGCCGAACGCGCGCTGGCCGAGTGCGCCCGCAATGGCGAACAGGCCGCGCTGATCATGTTCGACCTCGACCACTTCAAGAACATCAACGACCGTTTCGGCCATGGCACCGGCGACTGGGCACTCAAGGAAGTGGCAGAAGCCAGCAAGGGCTTCTGCCGCCGCATCGACGTACTCGGCCGCCTGGGTGGCGAGGAATTCGCCATCCTCATGTACGGTTGCGACCTGCGCGCCGCTGCCCGCGTGGCTGAAGACTGTCGCGTGCGCCTGGCGCAGATCGAGACCCGCGAGACCGGGCATGTCTTCGCCATCACCGGCAGTTTCGGCGTGACCTCCAGCGTGCAGTCCGGCTACAGCCTGGCCAAGCTGCTGTCGCACGCCGACAAACAGCTGTACCGCGCCAAGCACCTGGGCCGCAACCGCGTCTGCGTGCACGAGAACGAACACGAGAACGTGCGTGCCTCCGGCAGCAACGTGCTGGAACTGCCGCAGCGCGAAGGCCGCACGGAACACCTGGGCGCCTGACGCTGCCGCGTCGCCTTGCTCAGCGTGTGGCGAGGGCGGGCTGCGGCCCTTCGTGGATGGCCAACTGGTTGCGCCCGCTGCTCTTCGCCCGGTAGAGCGCCCGGTCGGCCGCTTCCAGCCAGGCCCGCAAGCCGGCTGTCGCGGCATCCGCGTTCGCCAATCCCAGGCTCACCGTGTGTCGCAGGTGCGGCGCGGACTGCACCCGCAAGGCCTCCACGCCTGCCCGGATGCGTTGGGCGACGATCTCCGCCGCCATCAGGTCGGTTCCGCGCAGTAGCACAGCGAACTCGTCGCCACCCAGCCGGCCCGCGCAGTCCTGCCCGCGGATGCTGTGGCGGATCACCTCGGCGGTCGCGCGCAGCACGTCATCACCCACCGCGTGTCCGTGGCGGTCGTTGATCGCCTTGAAGTGGTCGATGTCGATCATCATCAGTGTCGCGGGCTCTCCGGTCACGGCGCACTGGTCCAGCAACAGCGTCGCCTGTTCCTGCCAGTGCCGGCGGCTGTCCAGTCCCGTCAACGTATCGCGCCGGCTCAGTTCGTCCAGCAGGCGGTTCTGCCGCTTCACCTTGCGGACCAGGTGATAGCTGGCCTGGCTGACCGCGATGGAGTGGATCAGCAGCATCGGCAGGCACGCCAGCATCACCGGCATGCTGGTCGCGGGACGCAGTTCGAATCCTGTCGCCGCCCCGGCCACCAACGCGCCGGCCAGCATCAGCGGCAGCGACCAGTACCAGAGACGATCGATGCCGGTGCTGATCTTGTCGACCGTGGCCAGTGTCACCAGCAGCACGCTGGGGAGCAGGTTGAATGCCATCAGCGGCACCCACATGCCGGCCAGCAGGGAATCGAACAGCAGGTTGCGGATCTCGCCCCGAAAAGGCATGGGATGGCGCAACGACAGCCATAGTGCGAGTTGCGGCCACAGTACGGCGGTGAAGGCCAGCCATGCCCACGTGCCCCAGGCGGCATTGTTCTCCAGCAGGACAGTCCCCACCGGCAACGCAGCCAGACCCATCCCCAGCATGCGCAGCCGGTAGATCCGGCGCGGCAATCGCTGGCTCTGGCGCGCCGGATCGGCGCCGGAAGGCGGTGCGGTGAACGGCATTGGCGCGTGGAGTCCCCTTGCTCGTGACGGCCGTTCCCGGTGCGCCGGGGGCAGGCGGAGTGTAGGTCAAACCGTGACGCTGGGCACGTCACGGAGCCCTGCCAACGACAGCGGCCCCGGCCGGGAAATCTTGAGGCGGTGTCGGATAATCGGGGGCCTGTTTCCCCTGGGCGCCTTCATGCCTGAGTCCCGCTGCAGTCCCGTTTCCCCGGATCACCGCACACGCGCTCGCGTGGCGGCCCTCGCCGCAATGGCTGGCGCGTCGCTGTTCCTGATGGTGGGCACCGCGCTGCAGTTTCTCCGGGCTGATCTCGCCTGGCAGCAGGCCACGATGAGCCAGTACCTGCTCGGCCCCGGCGGATTGTTGCTGCGCATTGCCTACTGCGCGCTGGCGATCGCCATCGTGGTGTTGGCGATGGGCATCTACCGGCAGTTGTCGGTGCATGCGCGCAGTGCGGCACCGCTCCTGCTGCTCTGCACCGGCGCGGTCGCGCTGGCGGGCGTGGCGATTGGGGACTCGTGGCTGCCGTCCATCGCGCCTGATTTCCATCGCTGGTTCCACCACACCTGCGCGATCACCGCCTTCCTGTGCCTCACCGGCGGCATGGTGCTGCAGGCGTGGCGGTTCCGGCTTGACCCGGCCTGGCGGTCCTTCTTTCCCCTCGCGGCGGGATGGTCTCTCGGCTGCCAGGGGTTGCTGTGGATGCATGCGCTGTGGCCGCCTGCCGGACAGGGCTGGGTGCAGAAGCTGCTGATCGCACTGATCGTCACCGCCATGCTGCTTGCCGGAACATGGCTCTGGCGCGCGGCGCGGGTGCGATGACGCAGGCACGGCGCTAAGCTGCGGCTTCCAACCAGGGAGAAGAGCATCATGATCCAGCGGTTCGACGTGGGCACGCGTTTGTCCGAAATGGCCATCCACAACGGCGTGGTGTACCTCGCCGGACAGATTGCGGAGGACGCGACGCAGGGTATCGCCGGACAGACGCAACAGGTGCTCAGCGAGATCGATGCGCTGCTGGCGCGCGCGGGCACGGACAAATCGAAGATCCTGCGCGCCGAGATATTCCTGAAGGACCTGCAGGACTTCGAAGGCATGAACCGCGTCTGGGACAGCTGGGTACCGGAAGGCAACGCACCCCCGCGTGCGACCGTGCAGGCACATCTCGCGCGTGCCGGATGGCTGATCGAAATCGTGGTCACCGCCGCGGTCTGAACGATGGCGGCGCGCAAACCCGGTCCCTGGCAGCGCCCGGCGCCGAAGCGTCGCGAGGGAGGCCAGAAACTCACGCCCGAGCAGGTGCAGGAAGCCAGGGCCCGTGCGTTCGCGGCCGGCCGCCGCTATCCGAACCTGGTGGACAACATGTACGTGGCCGCGAAGGCGAAATGCGAAGGAGCGACGACGGAGGGGCCGCGTGACGAGGCGGAGTGAGTGCGTTTCGGCGCTTGGGCACGAGGATGCACATCCGGCTGTAAACGTCTGTAATAAAACTGCTTCGAAACGCTAACCGGACATCAACAATGCCTCGCGTATCGTGCGCGCACGTTCCGCAGCCGCTGCGGCACGCACTTCCCGGGGTGCGCGCCGCAGCCCCTGCGGACGACCACACTCAGGCGTTGCGCTGCGCCAGCCAGTCGATCACGCCGCGCGCGGCATGGCGGCCGCTGGCGAAGCACGCCGTCAGCAGATAGCCACCGGTGGGGGCTTCCCAGTCGAGCATCTCGCCGGCGGCGAACACGCCCGGAAGGGCGCGCAGCATCAGATGGTCGTCCAGTGCCTCCAGGGCCACGCCGCCGGCACTGCTGATGGCTTCGGCGATCGGCCGCGGGCGCAGCAGCCGGAAGGGAAAGCGCTTCAGCGTGCGCGCGATCCTGGCGGGCTCGGCCAGTGCCGTCTTGTCCAGGACTTCGTAGAGCAGCGCCGCGCGCACGCCGCTCACGCCGGCCTCGCGGCGCAGGTGTTCGCTCAGGCTGCGCGAGCCGCGCGATCTGGCCAGTCGCCGTGCAAGATCCTGTTCGTCGCGGCCGGGCAGCAGGTCAAGCGCCAGCGTGGCGTGACCATCGCGTTCGATGGCGTCGCGCAGTATCGGCGAGAGTGCATAGACCAGGCTGCCCTCGATGCCGGTGGCGGTGACCACGCACTCGCCCTGGCGTTGGCGCGCAGTGCCATCAGCGTCCTGCCAGTGCGCGATGACCGGCTTGAGGGGCTCGCCAGCGAACCGCGTCGCAAGGTGCTCGCTCCACGCGATGTCGAAGCCGCAGTTGGAAGGTTGCAGGGGCGCGATGGCGACATCTTTCGTCCGCAGCGTATCCACCCATGCGCCGTCCGAACCGAGTTCCGGCCAGCTTCCGCCGCCCATCGCCAGGACGGTGGCGGCGGCGGACACGGTGGCCTCGCCGTCGGGCGTCGCGAAGCGCAGGGCGCCGTCGTCGGTCCATCCCGACCACCGATGATGCACATGGAAACACACGCCCTGTTCGCGCAGCCTCCGCACCCAGCCGCGCAGCAGCGGGGCCGCCTTGAGATCGGACGGAAACACCCGGCCCGAGGTGCCGACGAACGTCTTCACGCCCAGCCCGCGCGCCCAGTCGCGCAGGGCGTCCGCATCGAAGCCGCGCAACCAGGCTGCCACGTCCTCCTGTCTGTCGCCGTAGCGCGCGACGAAGACATCGAACGGATCGGAGTGGGTCAGGTTCATGCCGCCCTTGCCGGCGATCAGGAACTTGCGCCCCACCGACCCCTTGGCGTCGTACAGGTCCACCCGCAGGCCGGCCGCACGCAGGGTTTCGGCGGCCATGAGCCCGGCGGGCCCGCCACCGATGACGGCGACGGAGGGCGTGGAAGGTGGGTCATCGGAGCGCTGGGCAGGCATCCGCATAGTATGCCGCGCCCACACGGCGCTTCCGGCAGGCGCATCGCGCGCGCCGCGTGCGGTATCGTCGCGCGTGACTCCGGATACGGGACATGCGATGCGTTCGAACCTGATGGCGGCTGCAGGCCGCGCACTCTGGCTGCTCGGCCTGGTGGCCACCGGCGCCGTGGCGAAGGAGACCACGCCGCCGCCTGCGTTGCAGGACCTGGATACCTATGTCGAATCCGTGCGCCGGGCGTTCGATGTCCCGGGCATCGCGGTGGCGGTGGTCAAGGACGGAGAGGTCGTGCTGGCGAAAGGCTGGGGCGAGCGCGAGATGGGCAAGCCGGCGAAGGTCGATGCGCACACGATGTTCGCCATCGCTTCCAACACCAAGGCCTTCACCTCGGCATCGCTGTCGATGCTGGCCGACGAAGGCAAGCTGGAACTGGAGGATCGTGTCATCGACCACCTGCCGTGGTTCCGCATGGCCGACCCCTACGTCACCCGCGAGATGCGCATCCGCGACCTGCTGGTCCATCGCAGCGGACTGGGCCTGGGGGCGGGCGACCTGCTGTACTGGCCCACCACCACCTACAGCAACCGGGAAGTGGCCGAACGCCTGCGCGATGTCCCGCTCAGCGGCAGCTTCCGCGAACGCTATGCCTACGACAACATCCTGTACGGCGTGGCGCAGCTGGTGATCGAGCAGGCCAGTGGCCAGTCGTACGACCAGTTCCTGCGCACGCGCTTCTTCCAGCCGCTGGGCATGCGCGCGACGCGCTACAACAGCGATGCGCTGAAGCCGGGCGACAATGTCGCCACCGGGCATGCGATGGCGGACTTCACCACGCTGCAGCCGGCGCCGCGGATGACGTGGCGCAATGTCGCCGGCGCAGGTGGCATCTACTCCAGCGTCGACGACATGGCGAAGTGGATGAACGCACAGCTCGCCGGAGGCACGTACCGGGACGCGAAGGGACGCGAACATGCGCTCTTCACGCCCGCGCGGCAGAAGGCGATGTGGTCGCTGGTCACGCCAATCCCGATCACCGAGCCGAAGGTGGAAGCACTGAAGGCGGCGAAGCCGAACTTCCTCGGCTACGGTGAAGGCTGGATGGTGTCCGACTTCCAGGGCCGCAAGCTGGTCTGGCACACCGGCGGCTGGCCCGGCATGGTCTCGCGGGTGACGCTGGTACCGGAGCAGAAGCTGGGCGTGGTGGTGCTCACCAACCAGGAGGTCGGCGCCGCCTTCCACGCGATCACGCTGAAGGTGCTGGACGCGTACCTGGCGAACAGCGGCACCGACTGGCTGGCCGCCTACCAGGCGCAGGTTGCGCAGGCGAAGGGCAACGCCGACGAGCATTGGCAGAAGCTGCAGGCCGCACGCGACGCCACGTCGAAGCCGTCGTTGCCGTTGGCGAACTACGCCGGCACGCTGCGCGACCCGTGGTATGGGGATGTCGTGGTAATGCAGGAAGGCGAGGGCCTGGTGCTGCGTTTCAGCCGAACTCCCGAGCTGGTCGGCGACCTGCAGCCGTGGCAGCACGACACCTTCGTGGTGCGCTGGCGCGAGCGCTGGCTCAACGCCGACGCCTTCCTGACGTTCTCGCTGAAACCGGACGGCGGCATCCGCGAGGCGCGGATGGAGGCGATCTCGCCGCTGACCGATTTCAGCTTCGACTTCCACGACCTGCGGCTGGCGCCGGTGGAGTAGTCCGTGCTTTCTGTAGGAGCGACGTGAGTCGCGGCCGCACGGCTTGACCACCTGGGGCGGGAATTCGTGCGCGACGTGGAAGGTCTGCTTGCCTTTATGTCTCGCGGTCGCGACTCACGTCGCTCCTACAGGGGCGTAGCGGTACTCACTTGTGCGGCTTGACGTCCAGCAGTTCGACATCGAACACCAGCGATGCGCCGGGGGGAATCACGCCACCGGCGCCATTGCTGCCGTAGCCGAGGTCGGCGGGGATCCGCAGCGTGCGCTTGCCGCCGACCTTCATGCCGGCCACGCCCTCGTCCCAGCCCCGGATGACCTGGCCGGCACCGAGCAGGAAGGTGAAGGGCTGGCCGCGATCCACCGAGCTGTCGAACTTCAGGCCGCGCTGCTGCGGGGCGTTCTCGTCGTACAGCCAGCCGGTGTAGTGGACCGTCGCATCACTGCCGCTGGTCGCGATGGCGCCGGTGCCGGCGAGGGTGTCGATACGCTCAAGTTCGGCGACGTTGCCGCTGGGCGACGGCACGGGGGCGTTGCAGGCAGCGAGCACGAGCAGCGAAACGGAGAGCAGCAGGGAACGCATCGAGGGCTTCATCCACAGGGCGAAAGGCGCGCAGGGTAGCGCATCCTGCTGCCCGGTGGCCCGGATTGCAGCGGTTACACTGGCGGCATGGCGAAACTTTTCCTGAATCTGCGCAACGTGCCCGGCGACGAGGCCGACGATGTGCGCGAGCTGCTGCGGGCGAACGCGATCGACTTCTATGAGACGCAGCCCAGCCCGTGGGGGATTTCCGCTGGCGGGCTGTGGATCGAAGACATCGACCAGCTCGCGCGCGCCAGGGTCCTGATGGCGGACTACCAGGCCCGGCGGCGGACGCAGGCACGTGAGGACCGCACGGCGGCGGAGCGCGAAGGGCGTGCGGAGACGTTTGCGGGCCAGTTGCGCGCGCGGCCCTTGTACGTGGTCGGGGTGCTGGCGGCGATGGTCGCGATCATCGTGCTGACCCTCGCGCTGCCCTGGATGCTGCTCTGAGGCGCGCGCCGCCAACGGGCGGTAAAATCAGCGCATGATCACCAACATCGCGGCCTACCATTTCACGCCCATCGACGCTCCCGAGGCATTCGCGTCGACCCTGCGCGAGCGCGCCGAGGCGCTCTCGCTGCGGGGCTCGGTGCTGGTGGCGGGCGAGGGCCTGAACCTGTTCCTGGCCGGTGGGGCGGATGCGATCGAATCCTTTCTCGCGCCGCTGCGCGCAGACGCGCGCTTCGCCGGCCTGCGGGTGAAGTACAGCACCAGCCGGCAGGTGCCGTTCGCACGCCTCAAGGTCAAGGTGAAGCAGGAGATCATCAGCTTCCGCCGCCCCGGCACCACGCCGGAAGACGTGCGGGCCCCCGTCGTCGAACCCCGTACGCTCGCCCGCTGGCTGGAGCAGGGGCATGACGATGCCGGCCGCCGCGTGGTGATGCTGGATACCCGCAACCAGCAGGAGATCGCCTACGGCACCTTCACCGGTGCGCTGACGCTGCCGATCGACAAGTTCACCGACCTGCCGGCGGCACTGGAGCGGCATCGCGAGGCGCTGAAGGACGCCACCGTGGTCAGCTTCTGCACCGGCGGCATCCGCTGCGAGAAGGCCGCGCTGTGGATGCAGGCCGATGGCATGGACAACGTGCTGCAGTTGGACGACGGCATCCTGGGATACTTCGAACAGGCCGGTGGCGCCGGTTACGACGGCGCCTGCTTCGTGTTCGACGAGCGCGTTGCGCTGCGTCCGGATCTCACGCCGCTGGTGGACGACGCGGCCGACGCCGCATGAGCGGCATGCACGCGCTGCATTTCGACAACCGCTACGTCAACGAACTGCCGGGCGATCCGGAACGATCCCCGCGACGCCGTGAAGTCCGCGGCGCACTGTGGTCGGCCGTGGACCCCACGCCCGTTGCCGCGCCGGTGTTGCTGGCGCATTCGCATGAAGTCGCGGCGCTGCTCGGCCTCGACGACGCCGATGTCGCGTCTCCCGCATTCGCACAGGTGTTCGGCGGCAACACGCTGCTGGCCGGCATGCAGCCTTACGCCGGCAACTATGGCGGCCACCAGTTCGGCAACTGGGCCGGGCAACTCGGCGACGGTCGCGCCATCACGCTGGGCGAGGCGATCAATGCGCGGGGCGAACGCTGGGAACTGCAGCTGAAAGGTGCCGGGCCGACCCCGTATTCGCGCACCGCCGATGGCCGCGCGGTGCTGCGCTCGTCGATCCGCGAGTTCCTGTGCAGCGAGGCGATGCATCATCTCGGCGTTCCGACGACGCGGGCCTTGAGCCTGGTCGGCACGGGCGAGCAGGTCGTGCGCGACATGTTCTACGACGGCCATCCGAAACCCGAGCCGGGCGCGATCGTGTGCCGCGTGGCGCCGTCGTTCCTGCGCTTCGGCCATTACCAGTTGCCGGCGTCGCGCGGCGACACGGACCTGCTGCGCGCACTGGTGGACTTCACGATCCGGCGCGATTTCCCGCACCTGTCGGGGGAAGGCGAGTCGCTGTACGCGGCGTGGTTCGCCGAGGTCTGCGAACGCACGGCGGTGATGGTGGCGCACTGGATGCGCGTGGGTTTCGTCCATGGGGTCATGAATACCGACAACATGTCGGTGCTCGGCCTGACCATCGACTACGGCCCCTACGGCTGGATCGACAACTACGATCCGGACTGGACGCCGAACACGACCGACGCGCAGGGTCGTCGCTATCGCTTCGGCTGGCAGGCCCGGGTGGCGGGCTGGAACCTGAGCCGCTTCGCGCAGGCGTTGTCGCCGCTGTTCGACGGGGTGGAGGCCCTGCAGGAGGGGTTGCAGCGCTTCGCTGACGCCTACGCGCGTGCCGATCGCGACAACATCGCGCGCAAGCTGGGGTTGGCCGAGTGCCACGAGGAAGATGTCATGCAGATGGAAGTCCTTCTCCGCCTCCTGCAGGACGGCGAGGTCGACATGACTTTGTTCTTCCGTGCGCTGATCGACGCGGATCCGTCGGACGCCTCGCTGTCGGCTTTCGATGACTCCTTCTATGACGCGGGGAAGCGCGAGGCCATCGCACCTGGGCTGCGCGACTGGCTTGCCGCGCATGCACGCCGCCGGGCGGACGACGTGCTCGACGCCGCTACGCGCCATGAACGCATGCGCCTGGCCAATCCCCGCTACGTGCTGCGCAACTATCTGGCGCAGCAGGCCATCGATGCCGCTGAAGCGGGCGACCTGTCCGGCGTGCATGCGCTGCTGGACGTGATGCGCCGGCCGTACGACGACCAGCCGGGTCGCGAACGCTATGCCGGGCGTCGCCCCGACTGGGCACGCGATCGCGCGGGTTGTTCGATGCTGTCGTGCAGTTCCTGAGTCGCATCGTTTCCTTGTAGGAGCGACGTCAGTCGCGACCGGATGCAGCGGCCGTGCGTGACTCAGCTCCAAGCGCGAGGCCCCGATGTTGAGTGTCCGCTCCCGCAAGCGTTGGCCGTGCGGTCGCGACTGACGTCGCTCCTACAGGGATGAGAGGCGCGGTAGCATGGCCCACCCCCACGGAGCACCGGCATGATCACCGTCCACCACCTCAACAACTCCCGTTCCCAGCGCGTGCTCTGGCTGATCGAAGAACTGGGCCTG
Source organism: Pseudoxanthomonas sp. SE1 (assembly GCF_029542205.1). Classification (NCBI taxonomy): domain Bacteria; kingdom Pseudomonadati; phylum Pseudomonadota; class Gammaproteobacteria; order Lysobacterales; family Lysobacteraceae; genus Pseudoxanthomonas; species Pseudoxanthomonas sp. SE1. The sequence continues at coordinate 1,842,394 of NZ_CP113783.1, forward strand.
GACTACACGGTGGTGCGTTACCAGCGCGACCCGCAGACCATGCTCGCGCCGCCGGAACTGAAGAGAGTGCATCCGCTGGGCAAGTCGCCCGTCGTGGTGGACGGTGAGCACGTGCTGGCCGAATCCGGTGCGATCCTCGAATACCTCGTGGAGCGTTACGACACCGCGCGCCGGTTCGCACCGTCGCCGGGCACGGCGGAGCACCTGCGCTACCGCCACTGGCTGCATTACGCGGAAGGCTCGGCGATGCCGCCGATGCTGCTCAGCCTGGTGTTCTCCCGCCTGAAGAAGGCGCCGATGCCGTTCTTCGCCCGACCCATCGCGCGCGGCATCGCCGACAAGGCGATGCGGACCTTCGTCGGACCGCAGGTGAAGCTCCATCTGGGCTACATGGAAAGCGAACTGGGCAAGGCGCCGTGGTTCGCCGGGGACGAGTTCAGCGCAGCCGACATCCAGATGAGCTTTCCGGTCGAAGCGGCGGCGGTACGCGCCGGATTGGAGGCCTGTCCGAATCTCGCCGGATTCCTGCAGCGCATCCACGCCAGGCCTGCCTACCAGCGTGCGCTGGAACAGGGCGGGCCGTTCGACCTGCTGGGCTAGGCGGGATGCAGCATCCCATGCCGCAGAGTGGAACCGGATCGCCTGCGGCCCCATGACGATGACATCGTCATTGCCGGTGTCCCCATGATCCCTTACTCGCTCCTCGACCTCGCGCCTGTCTGCGAGGGCAGCGATACCACCCGGGCGTTCGTCCACATGCGCGACCTCGCGCAGCATGCCGAGCGCTGGGGTTACACGCGTTACTGGCTTGCCGAGCACCACAACATGCCGGGCATCGCCAGCGCCGCGACGGCGGTCCTGATCGGTCACGTCGCAGGGGCGACCTCGACGATCCGCGTGGGGGCCGGCGGCATCATGTTGCCGAATCATTCGCCACTGCAGGTGGCCGAGCAGTTCGGCACGCTGGCGTCGCTGTATCCGGGGCGCATCGATCTCGGTCTCGGCCGTGCGCCGGGTACCGACCAGGCAACGGCGCGTGCGCTGCGCCGCTATTTCGACAGCGCCGAGCAGTTCCCGCAGGACGTGCAGGAACTGCTGCGCTACTTCGAGCCGGTACAGGAGGGCCAGGCGGTGCGCGCCGTGCCGGGCGCGGGCCTCGACGTGCCGGTGTGGCTGTTGGGCTCCAGCCTGTTCGGTGCGCAGCTCTCCGCCGCGCTCGGCTTGCCGTACGCGTTCGCGTCCCACTTCGCACCCGATGCCATGGACCAGGCGCTGCTGGTGTACCACCGCGACTTCCGCCCATCCAAGCGGCAGGCCAAGCCGCACGCGATGCTCGCGTTGAACGTGGTGGCGGCCGAGACCGATGCCGAGGCGAAACACCTGTTCACCACCCAGCAGCAGGCCTTCGTCAACCTGCGTCGCGGGCGTGCCGGCCTGGTGCCGCCACCGATCGACGACATCGAAACGTTCTGGGAGCCGCACGAAAAAGCAGGCGTTGCGCAGGCGCTGGCCTGTGCTGTCATCGGCAGCCGCGACACCGTGCGCAGGGGCATTGCGGACTTCATCGAGCGGCACCGCCCGGACGAGCTGATGCTGACGGCCAACATTTTCGATCACGAAAAGCGCTTGCGCTCGTTCCAGATCGCGGCCGAGGTCATGCAATCGTAGGGTGGGCCTTGGCCGACCGTCGCACGGGGTCGGACGCGGCGTGCGTCGAGCCGCCGATCATCCTCCACGCGAGCAGATGCGACACGGTGGTGGACGAAGGCCCACCCTACGAGGTGCCTCGCTGGAGGAACGGCACGCGCTCGTACAGCCGGCGCTCTCCGCCGCGCGGATCGTCCTGCACGCTGGATGTGTCGTCGAACACCATCGTCTGGCGCTGCGGCAGCGTGTAAGGCGCCCATTCGGGCAAGCCCGCGTGGTTGGGATCGCCATGGCGGGCGAGGGCGATCAAGGCCTTGCTCATGCGCGAGGCCATCGTGCGTGCGCGTGCGTCGTCGCCGGTCTTCGATCCCTCGGCCGTCACGTTGTCGAACACCAGCGGAATGTCGAGCGTGTGGAAGGCGCGCAGGCGTCCGCCTTCGGCTGGCGAGCGCCAGTCCAACTGGTAGACCCACGCAGGCGATCCCTGCTTCGCACGCTCCTCGGCTTCGATGACGGCGCCGCGCCAGGAGCGGCCCGCGGTGGTGGCCGCGAAGAACACCTCGGACGGCGTGTAGTCCGGATACAGGCGGCGGTATCCGGCGATGACCACCTCCGGCGACAGGTCCACGTACTGCTGCTCGCGCAGCTTCTGCGGCAACTGGTCCCAGGTCAGCGCGAAGTTCGCTTCGTCGTTGCCCAGGAACGCGCGCGTCTCGTCGCGCGTATTGCCGATGATCATCGGAATGCGTGCCGACTGCGCGGGCGCATCGGGGTAGAACGGGTGCCGGGGGAGGTTGTGCGTATCCAGCACCGGGCCGAAGTAGAGCGCCGTGTTCTCCACCCGCGACGGATCGCGCACGCGCGTGGCGTCCAGCAGCCGCGCCATCGGCATCGCGAGCAGCGCATCGGTATCGCGTGGGCCGAGGCCCAGTCCGGCCAGGAACAGCGCGCTGCGCTGTGCCGCTGCACGCGGGCCGGCGGCGGTGACCTGCTGGCCGCTCATCGTCATCGCTTTGTGGAACAGGCCATCGGCTTCCGGCATGGCCATCAGCGTGGCGATCTTGGCTCCGCCGCCCGACTGGCCGAATACAGTGACGTTGTCCGCATCGCCGCCGAACTCGTGCGCATGCTCGCGAACCCACTGCAGGGCGTCGATCAGGTCGAGCTGGCCCACGTTGCCGGCGTCGCGCAGGCGTTCGTCGCCGCTCTCGCCAAGATAGAGGTAACCGAACGCGTTGAGCCGGTGATTGACGGTGACCACGACGACATCGCCGCGGCGACACAGGTTCACGCCGTCGTACAGCGGGTGGGAGCCGGAGCCGTTGTTGTAGCCGCCACCATGGATGTAGAACAGGATCGGGCGCTTGCCACCCTCGCGCAGCGCAGGGGTGTAGACATTGAGGAACAGGCAGTCCTCGCTGGCGGGCTGTCCGTCGGCATCGCCGCGCTGGGGTGCGGATGCGCCGTAGCGGGTGGCATCGCGCGTTCCCTTCCAGGCGGCTTCACGCGCGGCGCGCTGGAACCGTCGGTTGGCGGTGTCGCCGCCGTAAGGCACGCTGCGGAATACGTGGATGTCGCGATCCACGATGCCTGCGATGCGTCCGCTACGCGTGGTGGCAAGCGAAGACCGGGAGCCCGCCTGCGCGGTGAACAGTCCGGGGCCGAGCAGGCCCGCCATCGCGGAGGTGGCGGCGAGCTGTCGCAGGAAATCGCGGCGCGAGGAAGGAACGGGAGGGAACGGATGCATGGAATACCTGTGATGACACCGGTTTCCAAAGGCTAGCAAAGGTGGTCGGGGCAGGAACGCCGCAGTGCGTCAGACCGCCATGCCCGCCGCGTGGCCCGAAGCCCAGGCCCATTGGAAGTTGTACCCACCCAGCCAGCCGGTGACGTCCAGTACTTCGCCGACGAAGAACAGGCCCGGCACGTGCTTCGACATCATCGTGCTGCTGGATACGCCGTCGGTGTCCACGCCCCCCAGCGTGACTTCGGCGGTGCGATAGCCTTCCGTACCGCTGGCGACCAGCGGCCAGCCGGCCAGCAACGCGGCCGCCTCCTTCAGTTGGGGGGCGTTGAATTGCTTCATCGACCGGTTGGGCAGCCAGACCTCGCACAGGCGCTGGGCAAAGCGACGCGGCAGCGCGTCGGACAGCACGGTCTTGAGTTCGGCGTCCGGACGTTGCTTCTGCTGGGACTGCAGCCAGTCCAGCGCATCCCGGTCCGGCAGCAGGTCCATTCGCAGGTCATCGCCCGGCTGCCAGTACGACGAGATCTGCAGGATCGAGGGCCCGCTGACACCGCGGTGGGTCAGCAGCATGAAGTTGCGGAAACGCGTCTTGCCGCATCGGGCTTCCACCGGGAACGCGACACCGCTCAGGTCGGCCAGCCGCTCCTGGTGCTTGCCGCTGAGCGTCAACGGGACAAGTCCGGCACGCGTGGGCAGCACGGCGTGTCCGAACTGCTTCGCCAGTTCGTACCCGAAGCCGGTGGCGCCCATGCTGGGGATCGACAGGCCGCCGGTGGCCACCACCAGCGATGGTGCGGCGAAACGGCCCAGTGGCGTATCGATGCGGAATACGCCGCCGTCGTGGCGGACCTGCTGCACGCTGCAGCCCGTCTCGACGCGTACGCCTGCGGCGACGCATTCGTCCACCAGCATCTTCACGATGAGTTTGGACGACACATCGCAGAACAACTGCCCCAGTTCCTTCTCGTGGAAAGCAATGCGATGGCGCTGGACCAGCTCGATGAAATCGCCCGGCGTGTAGCGCGCCAGCGCCGACTTGCAGAAATGCGGATTGGCCGACAGGAAGTTGGCGGGCGTGGTGCCGGTGTTGGTGAAGTTGCAGCGTCCGCCGCCCGACATCAGGATCTTCTTGCCGACCTTGTTGGCATGTTCGATGACCAGCACGCGCAGGCCACGCTGACCTGCCGTGAGTGCGGTCATGAGACCGGCTGCGCCGCCGCCGATCACCAGGACGTCGTGGGTGGGCGCCATGCGATCAGGCAGCCCGCGCAAGCCCCGTCTGGCGGATCGCGGGGATGACGCTGACCACGCGATCGTCGGTCATCCACTGCATTTCGCCGTCCTGGATCATCACGTTGAACCGCATGCTGCGCACCATCAGCGCGGTGAGCGCATCCACCGCCTCCGGGGCGATGTCGAGCACGGTCAGGTTGCGGTGGCGGGCCAGCAGCGCTGCATTCTTGTCCCACCAGAGATCGGCCGCGCGGCCGCCGTAGTTCACCACCACGACCTCCCGGGCACGCCCGCATGCTTTGCGGATCCGGGATTCGTCCGGTTGGCCCAGGTCGATCCACTGCTCGATCAGGCCGGTGTAGTCCTTGCGCCAGAGGTCGGGTTCTTCTTCGTTGCTGAGGCCCTTGCCGAATTCCAGCCGGTCCTCGGCCAGCAGTGCGAAGGCGAGCAGGCGCACCATCAGCCGCTCGTCGGTCTCCGATGGGTGCTGGGCCAGGGTCAGGCCGTGGGCACCGTAGTAATGGCGGTCCATGTCGCTGATCTGGAGTTCGGCTTTGACGACGGTGGACTTGAGGGCCATGGTGGGGGATCGGGCAAAGGGGCGTCATGATACGCCGCATGGAGGGGTGGCTCCGGATGCCGGCAGGCGTTCGACGGAACCGCCGGGACCTCCCTGTTCAGCTTGTGGGCGGGAAGGATTCGCTTTTCTCCGGAAACCCCGGTAGAGTGCCGGCACTGTGCTTGCCAGGGTCACCGTGAATCGTGAGCCTGATGCGGTAGATACATCTGCTACATCTTCCCGCTTTACCAACGCCTGCAAACCCAGTCCCGTCCCGGTTTCCCCGGGGTTGTGGTCCTTTCATCCATGTTTCAGGAGTTAGTAAAGATGTCTGATCGTCAGACCGGTACCGTCAAGTGGTTCAACGACGCCAAGGGCTTCGGCTTCATCACCCCGCAGAGCGGCCCCGACCTGTTCGTGCACTTCCGCTCGATCCAGGGCAATGGCTTCAAGTCGCTGAAGGAAGGCCAGGCGGTCTCCTTCGTCGCCGTGCAGGGCCAGAAGGGCATGCAGGCCGACCAGGTGCAGCCGCTGTAATCCAGCGCTGAACCCTACGGTTCAAGAAAACGCCGGTGCGCAAGCACCGGCGTTTTTGTTTGTGGGCCCGCCGGAATGGCGGGGCGTGAGCCCGGGGGCGGTGCATCTGCAACCATTGCCGTCATTCCAGCGCAGGCTGGAATCCATTGGCCATCAGCAAGACAGTTCTCGCCGTTTAGCTGTGAAAGCAACAGCAAAATGGGTCCCAGCTTTCGCTGGGACGACGGCAGCGGACATGTCAGTCGAGTTCACGCCGTCATTCCAGCGCACGCTGGAATCCATTGGCCATCAGCAAGGCAGTTCTCGCCGCCCAGCCGGGAAATCGACAGAAAGTGGATCCCAGCCTTCGCCCGGACGACGGACTCAGAGCTTCCGTACGCGGAAGCTGCGGCCCTTGATCTTGCCGGCGTTGAGTCGTGCCAACGCCACGCCGGCCTTGTCGCGTGCAACCGCAACGTAGGTCCGCGTGGCGAAGACGTTGATCTTCCCGATCACGGAAGCGGACAGTCCGGCGTCGCCGGTCAGCGCGCCGAGTACATCGCCGGGGCGCAGTTTGTCGGTCTTGCCGGCGTCGATGCGCAGCGTGGTCATCGCGGCGGGCGGCGCGGTATTGGCCTTGGGCGCCGATGGGACATTGCGGTCCCACAGCAGCGGTGGGCCCAGACGTTCTTCGATCACGGCGGCGCGCGGCAGTTCGCGCGGCGTGCACAGGCTGATCGCCAGGCCATCGCGACCCGCGCGGCCGGTGCGGCCGATGCGGTGCACGTAGGTGTCCGCGTCGCTGGGCATGTCGTAGTTGACGACCAGCGCCAGATCCTCGATGTCCAGCCCGCGCGCCGCCACGTCGCTGGCGACCAGCACGTTGCAGCTGCGGTTGGCGAAGCGCACCAGCACCTCGTCGCGGTCGCGCTGCTCCATGTCGCCGTGCAGGGCGAGGGCGGAGAAGCCGAAGTGCTGCAACGAACCAGCCACTTCGTCCACGTCCTTGCGCATGTTGCAGAACACCACGCACGACTCCACGCCGTGTTGCGCCAGCAGGCCCGCCAGCGCGGTCTGCTTGCGCTCCGGGTCCACGCGCACGAAGTGTTGCTCGATGACCGCCTGTTCCTGCGGCGCGTCCACCGTGACTTCCAGCGGGTCGCGCAAGGTATTGCGGGCGATGTCGCGGATGGCGTCGGTGAAGGTGGCCGAGAACAGTAGGCTCTGGCGGTCCTTCGGCGTCTTGCCGGTGATCTCGCGGATCGGTTCCTCGAAGCCCATGTCGAGCATACGGTCCGCTTCATCCAGCACCAGCGTGCGCACGCCGCCCAGGTGCAGCGCCTTCTTGCGCAGCAGTTCCTGGATGCGGCCCGGCGTGCCGACGACCACGTGCGGGTCATGCGCTTCGAGCGAGCGCAGCTGCGGTTCCAGCGGCATGCCGCCGCACAGCGTCAGGACCTTGAGGTTGGGAATGCCCACGGCCAGTTTGCGCAGCTGCTGCGCCACCTGGTCGGCGAGTTCGCGGGTCGGGCACAGCACCAATGCCTGCGTGCGCCCCGTGGCGACATCCAGCCGGTGCAACAAGCCCAGGCCGAAGGCAGCGGTCTTGCCGCTGCCGGTGGGTGCCTGCGCGATGACATCGCGACCATCGAGGATGGCGGGCAGGCTGCGGGCCTGGATGGGCGTCGGCCGGGCGTAACCCAGGGCCTGGACACCCTGCTGCAGGCCGGGCGCCAGCGGAAGAGAAGTGAAATCGAGCATGCGGCATTTTCGCAGATCGGCGCGGTCGCCGCCGGGAAAACCTATTGCAGGTCGGGGAAATCTTCCTCCGGCAGCGCGATGAACGACCAGAACGGGACCTCGTTGGACGTCCAGAACTGCGAGACTTCGTCCAGGATATCGAGCAGGGTGTCGAAATCGGCCTCGGTGCGTTCGCGCAGTTCCTGGGCCTGTTCGAAGAGCAGGACGTAACCGGGCGCCTCCAGCCAGGACAGGTCGCGCAGGCTGTCGGACAGCGCATCCCAGTTGCGCCCGGAGGATTGGGGGAAGTCCAGCACCGTGGCGATGCGCAACAGCAGGGCGCCCTTGCTGTCGCAGCCGGACAGGTCTATGCGGCGCGACAGCAGCCCGGCATCGCGGCCGACCGCTGCCAGTGGATCGAGATCATCCTCGGTGACGAAGAAGACGCCCGCGCGCGTGGGATCGGCCAGGCCGGGATCGAAACCGGATTCGCTCATGGCAGGGTTCCGTTGCCGATCTCGAACCGGCGGAAGCTCTCGTAGTGGTCGTCGGTGTAGTAGTACTCGCGCGGCGGTTGGCCACCGGTGACGATGCGGCGTGCGCCGCGATGGTCGAGGCCGGGCGTGTCGACCGTGTACTCGCGGTAGTAGCCGCGGGACTGGCGTGGCAGCCGGCCCTCGCGGTTCTGGAAGACGCTGCCGTCCTGGCGATGCGGGAACGGCCCACCGCGCTCGATCAGTTCCAGTGTCTGCCGGGCCTCCGGCGGCAGGAAGGCGGGCAGCACCCCGTTGCCGCCCGATCGCGCGGGCGCGACGGGTGGCGCGATGTCGGGGACTTCACCCGCGAGTTCGCCGGGGCGTGTCTGTTCGACCGGCGGCAGCGCAAGTTCGGCGCTGGTGTGGCGGGGATCCGCGGTTTCATGCGACGCGATGGCCGGCGCGGCAGGCGCTTCGTCGCGCTGGGACCACCACCAGGCGCCCGCACCCAGCACCAGCAGCGCGAGGAAGGCGAACAGGGGGAGACGCTGCCGACTCTGTCGGCGGGCGCGGGAACGTCGACTCATGCGTGGATCATTCCGTCAGGAAGCGGCCGCAGCCGCGGTAGACCTTGCCACCCACCGTCAGGGTCGCAGAGGCCGGGTATTCGTTGTCGCTCATGCCATCGCTGCAGACTTCCTTCTTCGTCGTCAGCGACACGGCCAGGCCATCGGCGGTGCTGCCGACATAACCCTCTGCCGTCTTCCGGGACTGTGCGACATCGATCTTGCGTTCGCCGTAGTCCAGGTCGGCGCTCAGGCGCGGCGTGGAGCCGGCACCGACTTCCACGGACCAGCCCGGTTCGGTGCCGATTCCACGGAAGACGCTGCCACGTGCCCTGGCCTGCTCCCAGGGTGTTCCCGTTGCAGGAGGAGCCGGATCTTCAGCAGCCCGCACCATGCGGAATTCAACCGGTGCAGACGCGCCGGGCGTCACCGGCACGCGCGTATCGGTGACGAACCAGAGCGTGCCCTGCGCGTCCCGAAGGCCGGCGTGCAGGCCGTACATGCCATTCGGACGCAGCTTGGCAGGGTCATAGGGCAGGGTGAACGCGAACGGCGGGCCCTTCAGGTCGCGGAAGTCGGCGCTCGCGACCACGGCGGCCGGTGTATCGGCCAGCTGGTTGTCCACGAGTTGCACGCTGAGCGTCGCGCCTGGCGGCGGCGCGATGCGTTCGAGATAGAGGGCCCTCCCCTGGATCACCGCAGCAGGTTGGGTCGGGGCTGCGTTGCCAGTGGGCGGCGACTGGCAGGCTGCGAGTGCCAGCAGGCAGGCGGTGATCAACGGCAGACGGAACATCGCGCGCTCCAGGGAGGTCGTGGCTGGTCGCCAGCTTAGCGGTGGCCGGTGTAATGGTTCGTCAACGCGGAAATGGTCGTGATGCGGTCTCCGTCAGCGGTCCTGGCATCGCTGCGCTACAGTCGCGTTTCGACACGGAGGCCGCCGGGATGCCGTCGTACGATCCGAGAGTGGATGCCTACATCGCGGGAGCGGCCGGGTTCGCGCGCCCGATCCTCGAACGCCTGCGGAACGTGGTGCACGAGGCGTGTCCGCAGGTGGAAGAGGCCATCAAGTGGAGCATGCCGTCGTTCCAGTACGGTGGGCGCATCCTGTGCAGCATGGCGGCATTCAAGCGGCATGCGTCGTTCGGCTTCTGGCAGCACGCGCAGGTCACGGAGGGCAAGGCGCGTGACGGCATGGGGAGCCTGGGCAAGCTGGTGTCGCTGGAAGACCTGCCGCCCGGAAAGGAGCTGGTCGCGCTGGTACGCAAGGCGATGGCATTGATCGATGCCTCTGCGGCATCAACGGCGGCTGTGCGCGCAAAGGCCAGCCCGCGTCCGGCGCCGACTACGCCGGCGGACCTCCAGGATGCGCTGTCCGGCAATCCGGAAGCGAAAGCGACATTCGATGGCTTCAGCCCCAGCGCGCGGCGCGAGTACATCGAATGGATCGTCGGGGCCAAGCGAACGGACACACGGGCGCGACGGCTGGCGCAGGCGGTCGCATGGATGGCGGAAGGCAAAGCGCGCCACTGGAAATACCAGCCGCGCTGAGCGCCGACATAGGCCGCACGCATCGGGGCGATTCAGTATTGCGATGATGATGCAGTCGGCGGAGCGGTTAGTATCGGGCGCACGCCGTCGAACCATCGTCATCGCACTGCGCGCGTCCCTGTGCGCGTGCCGGAGATCACTGGCATGAATCGCGTCCTGCGACCGTTTGCCTACACCCGTACCGCGGCGGACTGGCCCTACGTGGCGGCCGTCACCGCGCTTGTAATCGCGGCGTTGTGGGTAATCTGGCAGGCACCGCCGCCAGGACAGCGAAGCGGTATGGAGCTGGCACTGCGCGGCGGTGCATTGTGCGCCGCCGCCACGGCGATCGGCGCGTTGCCGGTCCTGGTGATGCGGACGATTCCGCAGCGGTTGGCGGATGGGTTGCTCGGCTTCGGGGCCGGCGTGATGCTGGCGGCCACGGCATTCTCGCTGGTGCTGCCGGGATTGGCGGCGGCGGAAGCACAGGGCTTCTCGCCCTGGGGTGCGGCGGGCCTCGTGAGTACCGGGATCCTGCTGGGTGCATTGGCGCTGCTCGCTCTCGATCGCGGGCTGGTCGACGATCCGCTGGACGCACAGCGTCGCCTCGTGCCCTCGCGGGTGATGCTCTTCGTGCTGGCCATCGTGCTGCACAACGTCCCGGAAGGCATGGCGGTGGGTGTGGCGGCCGGTGGCGCACTCAGCGGTGCAGCCGGGTTGGCGATCGGGATCGCCTTGCAGGACATCCCGGAAGGCCTGGTGGTCGCCCTTGTGCTGGCGACGGCGGGGATGGCGCGGAGCAAGGCGGTCTTCCTCGGCGCGCTTTCGGGCATGGCCGAACCCCTTGCCGCGATTCCCAGCGCATGGGCGGTGGGCGTTTCGTCGATGCTGCTGCCGTGGGGACTGGCGTTTGCAGCGGGGGCCATGCTGATCGCTGTGGGTCACAGCGTGATCCCCGAGTCGAACCGGCACGGCCACGGCGGCATCGCATCGCTGGGGCTCGCGGTGGGCTTCTGTCTGATGATGGCGCTGGACACGGCACTGGGTTGACCGCGAGGCGCGGCGTGCCCACCCTGCCATTGTCCTTGCTGGAGAATGGTATGTCCGAACCGCTGACGATCATCGGAAACTACATCTCGCCCTACGTGCGCAAGGTGCTGGTCTGCCTGGAGCTGAAAGGCATTCCATACCGGATCGACCCGATCGCCCCGTTCGTGGGCGATGCGGAATTCAGCCGCCTCAGTCCCTTGCGTCGCATTCCTGTACTGCGCGACGGCGATCTGGTGCTCAATGATTCCACGGTGATCTGCGAGTACCTGCAGGACAGGTTTCCGCAGCCGTCGCTGTATCCGGCCGATCCCGTGCAGCGGGCACAGGCGCGCTGGCTGGAGGAATACGCGGATTCCTATCTGGGCGATGTGATCGTCTGGCGCATGTTCTTCCAGAAGGGCGTGCGCCGGTTCCTGTTCAACGAAGGCACCGACGAAGAGATGGTACGCAGGGCCCGGGACGAGGAACTGCCGGTGGCGCTGGATTACCTGGAAGCGCGGCTTCCCGCTGCCGGCTGGCTGTTCGGCGATATTTCCATCGCCGACATCAGCATCGCGGCCTTGTTCCGTAATGCGGTGTTCGTGAAGTACCAGGTCGATGCCCAGCGATGGCCGCGCACCGCCGCCTTCCTCGCACGCGCCTGGGCGTTGCCGCCGTTCCGGGCTTTGGCGGGCTACGAAGAGCGGACCCTGCGCACGCCGCTGCCGGAGCAGCGTGCAGTGCTTGCGGAGATGGGCGCACCGCTCACCGACACGACCTGCGGCAATGCGCCGCCGCGCTATGGCGTGATGCGGCTGGGGTGACGGATCCCGGTCAGCGTCTTCTGCGGCAGCGGCGCACGGGGCGACGGCCCGCTCCTGCCACCGCACCAGGGCATCAGGGGTTCGTGTCGACGCGCAACACCGGATACAGCCGATAGCGTTCGTCCCATGACGGATGCCGGCGGTAGAAGAATTCGAGCCGTGCTGCGGGATCGTCGGAGAAGGCTTTGTCTTCACGCAGACGGCGTTCGAACTCGGCCTTCACGGCGGGGTCGCGCAACATGTCGCGCGCCACGCTCTCGGCCACGTAGTCTTCCATGTATTCCTTGCGCTCGAACGCATTGTTGAAGCGGCCCCAGGCGAGCAGCGAATCCGGCGCCTGTGGTTCAAGCAGCGCCATGACCAGGCGCGACTTCGCCTGCGCGATGGGCACGAACAGCGTGCCGGCCGGCACGCTGCGCGCTTCCTGCCTCCACTCGCCTTCCACCGTCAGGCGCTGGCGGGCTTCAACCGGGCCACTGCCGAAGCTGGTTTTCGTGGCGCGGAACGCACCGGCTTCACCCTGCCAGGGCTTGCCGAGCAGGCGATACTCCACGCCATGCGTCTTCAGTACATCGGCGACCCAGGACGCCTCCGCGGCCGGCACCAGGTAGCCAGCGCCGGGCACATCGATGACGAGTGCAGGGCGAATGTCATCCTTCAGCGGCACCTTCCATAGCTGCGGTGTCGTTTCGTCATAGCGCGTCATCAGTGCGCCGGAGACATCCGAGCGCGTACGCGTGTACGCGTATCCGCGAAAATCCACGGTGCGCGCGATGGGTGCCGCCGCATAGGTCAGTGGCTCGGATTCTCCGGCGAGCCGTGCGGCAACGGCATCGGCATTCCGTGCCCTTGCGAGCCAGTCGCTACCGTGCGCCGCGACCTGTTCGAGTACCGACACCACCGTGTTGCGGGTGATCTTCACCCTCACCGGGTACTCCTTCCATGAATGCGTTTCGACCAGCATCGCGATGCGGTTGCGGAGCAGGAAGTAGCCATGCGAGAAGCGCGGCGGCGCCACGCTGTCTTCGAAGCCGGACGTCGGATCGTCATTGACGACGAAGGAGGGGTAGTAGGGCAGGGGCAGAGAACCCTGCGTGGCCAGATCCCCGATCACCGACGTCCTCAGGGCCAGGCCTGCCTGACGCAGCCCCGCATCGCCGGCATGCACGGGCTCGACCTGGATGGAGATGTCGTGCTCGAACTGCGCGCCGTTGGTCGCGTGCAGATCCACCGTGACCAGCGGGTCCCAGCGCTGCACCAGCTGCAGCATCGCCTGCATCTCAGGGGTGTCGGCTTTCAGGTAGTCGCGGTTGAGGTTGAAGTTCTGCGCGGTGGTGCGCCAGCCCATCTCTTTCGGGCCGCGCTGGTTGGGCCGGTTCCACGCGCCGAAGCGCTCGTGGCCATCCACGTTGAACACGGGCACGAACAGCCACACCTGCTTGTCCAGCGCGCCGCTCGCTGCCTTGCCTTCCAGCACCTCGCGCAGCGCCAGGAAGCCTGCATCCTTGCCATCGATCTCGCCGGCATGGATGCCGCCCTGCACCAGCACGACGGGGAGTCCGCGCTTGCGTGCCAGGTCCGGCGTCAGCGCGCCGCTGGTCGAGGCCACCAGCATTTTCATCGGGCGTCCCTCCGGCGAGGTGCCGAAGGTGTGGCAGCGCACCGCCTTGGGGTACTGGCGCGCAAACGCGTCGCACAGCGCGATGACCTCGTCGTAGCGTCCGGTTTCAACGAATCCCGAGCGCTCGGACACGGTGGTGAGGGCGGGCGTGGCATGCGTCAGTGGTGCGAGGGCCAGCAGCAACACGGCGGAGGCGGAGAGGGCGCGCAGCATGGAAAAATCCTGAACAGGGCAGGGGCGAATGATGCCGTGCAATCGCGGTCAGTCCCAGTCCCCGTTGCCCGTGTGCCCCGCGCACCGGTGGTTCGACCCTGTGCGGGCGGATACGGTAACCTTCCGGGACTTTTTCACCGGAAGATCGGATGAGCACGACCGCAGAAGCCAGCCAGGGCCGCATGCCCCGCCAGATTCCCTACATCATCGGCAACGAGGCGTGCGAGCGGTTCAGCTTCTACGGGATGCGCAACATCCTGGTGCCGTTCCTGGTGAGCAGCATCCTGCTGGCTTATCTGCCAGAGATGGACCGAGAGGGTGCGGCGAAGGATATCTTCCATACCTTCGTGATCGGCGTTTATTTCTTTCCGCTGCTGGGCGGCTGGCTGTCCGACCGGTTTTTCGGCAAGTACAACACCGTCCTGTGGCTGTCCCTTGTCTACTGTGTCGGACATGCATGCCTTGCGGTCTTCGAGGAGAACCGCACGGGCTTCTACACAGGCCTGTTCCTTATCGCGCTGGGTTCCGGTGGCATCAAGCCGCTGGTGTCGGCATTCGTCGGTGACCAGTTCGACCAGAGCAACAAGGGCAAGGCCAAGGTCGTCTACGACGCGTTCTACTGGACAATCAACTTCGGTTCGTTCTTCGCATCGCTCCTGATGCCGGTCTTCCTGAAGAGCTACGGACCCAGCGTCGCGTTCGGCATCCCCGGGGCCCTGATGATGATAGCGACGGTGATTTTCTGGGCCGGCCGGCACAAATACGTGCACGTGCCGCCGTCGCCTCCGGATCCGGATTCGTTCCTGAATGTCGTCCGCAGTGCACTGACCGGACCGGCTTCGGGCAAGGGTCTTGGCACGGCGCTCGGCGGCAGCGGCGTCGCGCTGGCCATCGTGTCGCTGGCCCTTGTTCCTGCCCTCGGCTTCGTCAAGGCGGTACTGATCGGGTTGGGTTTGCTGATCGCATTGGTCGGCATAGGTGCGTCCCTGCAACTTGAACGCGCGCGGGGCAGGCACCCGGATTCCGCCATCGAAGGCGTGCGCGTTGTGCTCAGGATCCTCATAGTGTTTGCGCTGGTAACGCCTTTTTGGTCGTTGTTCGACCAAAAGGCGTCCACATGGGTCTTGCAGGGCCAGACCATGCGCATTCCTCACGATGCCTGGTGGTGGCCCAGCAAGCTGGTGGTGACCGCGGGCCAGATGCAGGCCTTGAATCCGATCATGGTCATGCTGCTCATTCCCTTCAACAATCTGGTCCTGTACCCGTTGCTGCGCAGGCTGGGCTACGAGCCGACGGCATTGCGGCGCATGGGATTCGGCATCGTTTTCTCTGGCGTGGCATGGATCCTGGCGGGCATGATCCAGCTGTGGATCGATGGCGGAGATCCTGTTTCCCTGGCGTGGCAGATCCTTCCCTATCTGTTGCTGACGTTCGGCGAAGTGCTGGTTTCGGCGACAGGACTCGAGTTCGCCTATAGCCAGGCTCCGCGCTCGATGAAGGGTGTGATCATGAGCTTCTGGCTGCTGTCCGTGTCGTACGGGAACCTGTGGGTGCTGATGACCAACGCTGCCGTCCGCAACGAAGTCGTCATCGGGCAGATCGCGAGTACGGGACTCAGCGAGAACGCATTCCTGATGTTCTTCTTCGCCGGTTTCGCTTTCGTGGCGGCATTGGCATTCGCGCTGTACGCGCGTACGTATCCCATGCAGGACAACTACCGCACCGCGGCGTAAGGACGAGGGATGAGCGCACCCATTACCCTGCTGCTGATCGCAGTGACCTGCGTGGTCAGCTTCATCGCGTTCCGCACGCCGTCACTGCTGATGCGGCTCATCCTGTGGCCACCCGCGATCCACCGGCACCGCCAGTACGACCGGCTGGTCACCTACGGGTTCATCCACGCGGATTTCTGGCACCTGCTGTTCAACATGTTCACGCTGTTCTTCTTCGGTCGCCTGATGGAACAGGTGATCACCCAGATAAGCGGCAGCCGGCTGACCTTCGTCGCGTTCTATTTCTCCGCGTTGGTGGTGTCGATCCTGCCGACCTACCTGAAGCACCAGAACGATCCCAACTACCGCAGCCTGGGCGCGTCCGGTGCCGTGTCGGCGGTGCTGTTCTCCTACATTCTGATCGACCCGTGGGCGCGGATAGGCGTGTTCTTCATTCCCATGCCCGCCATCGTGTTCGCCGTGCTCTACATCGCGTACAGCATCTGGATGGACCGGCGTGGCGGCGACAACATCAACCACGGCGCGCATCTGGCGGGTGCCGCTTACGGCGTGCTGTTCCTCGCGGCGATGGAGCCTCGCGTGCTGGGCCATTTCCTGGAAGCGTTGTCGCAGCCAAGCTTCGGTTAAGCCGTCATTGCGGCAGCGCTCACCTGCGCTGAAGGTCCTGCGTGTTATCCCGGTGCCACGTCTCATACGTGGAGCAGCGCATGGCAACCGCAAAGACACGCAAGGTGGCCCGCAAGACCGCGAGCAAGGCCGCCACGAAGAAGGCGCCAGCCAGGAAGGTCGTGAAGAAAGCAACGGCGAAGAAGACGGCGAAGAAGGTGGTCAGGAAGGCAGCGGCGAGCACGACAAAGCCCGCGCGCAAGACCACGGCCGGCGCCTCGGCCACGAAGCAGGCAACGTCGCGCGCCGGTGCAGGGAAGGCGGGCACGACCAGAAAGCGGGTCGCGGCAAAGAAGGCGGCGGCGAAGAGGGGCGCAACCAGGAAGGTCGCTGCCAAAAAGGTCGCTACAGAAAAAGCCGCAGCGAGAAAGACGACAGGCAAGGTTGCCGGCGCCCGTCCGGCGCGCAAGAGCACGGCGAAGAAAGTTGCGGGCAAGTCCACGGCAAGACCCGTGAAGAAGGTGGCGGGCAGCTCGACGGGGTCACGGACCGTGGGCAAGCGTGCACGCAAGACGCCGGCCCGCAAGCGCGCGCCGCGCAGGATCACGCCGACGCAGGCGCTGGAAACGGCACGTGCGTTGCTGGAACAGAAGCACGAACTGGATCGGCAATCCGCACCGTGGCAACAGATCGACCACCATGATCACGGCGCGGCGCCTGGCGCGGGATTCGTCTCTTCCGAAGCTGCGGGCAAGGCGCTGGAACTGCATGCCGCCGAAAGCCGGATGAAAGCCATCCAAGGCAGCGCGGGAACACAGGATCGGCGCAATCAGGGCAAGCGCGACCATCGCGGCGAGTGACCGCCACGGCATGGAGAAAAGTCGGGAGGGAGATTCGCGCCGTGAGCGCCAAGCGATGCAGCCGGGACGGGACTCCGGCGCGGCAGTCACACCCGAAGGCGGACCCCTGCGCCGCGCCGGAGCACCCGGTAGAAAGGGTGGGGCGTCAATCCATCAGCGAATGCACGGCATGGACGCCGGCGGTGTCGCTGCTGGAGTAGGTGGACATCAGGCGCTCGTACACCGCGTTGTTCAGGCGCTCGAACTCCCAGTCCTTGGTATGGCCGGTGACGGTGAGCTGGTACAGGCCTTCCAGCAGGGTGAAATCGCTGGCGCTGGAGACGTCGGGCAGTTCTTCGGTCAGGCTCATGGCGGGCTCCGGATTACGGGTCGTTTGAGCCGTATCACGCAGCAATCGTGCCAATGTGTGTTTTGCCAAACTCGTCACGTTTTATGCTGACTTGAAATCCTTCACAAGCGTGAATGTGACGCGATGCGTCCAGTTCTGCCGCAGCCACAGGCGGGCATTGGGTCACAATGCCCCTGAGCCCCCTGCCACGGAGACGCCATGACCGGTGACCAGCCTGCCCTCGACCTGCATCACGACCCGACCGCGCGCCGTTTTGCCACCCGGCTGGACGGATGGGAGGCCGAACTGCTGTATTCCCTGCGCGACGGCCGCATGGTGATCGACCATACCGGGGTGCCCGACGCCATCGGCGGCCGTGGTGTGGCCGCTGCCCTGGTGAAGGCTGCGCTGGACCACGCGCGGTCGCAGGGGTGGCGTGTCATCCCTGCGTGTTCGTACTCCGCGGCGTACGTTCAGCGGCATCCGGAGTACGCCGATCTGGTGGAGGCGTGATGTGTCTGGAGGATGGCAAACGCGCGGCCTAGAATGACGGCCATCACACACCCGGAAGGAGCCCGAACGTGTCCCCCAGCATTTCCCGACCCCCATTCCACCAGACCAGCCTGCTGTTGATGGCGATCCTCGCCCTGTCCGCCTGCAAGCGGGACGCGGCCGCTCCGCCCACACCCCCGGGGGAGGCAGTCCCGCCCAGCGCGACGCCCGTGGACGCACCGGCCCTGCCGGTCGAGCTGAAGGACGTCATCGAAAGTACGGACCGTTATGTCGTGGGGATCAGTTATCCGGCCTCGGTCAACCGTTATCCGGCCCTGGCCAAGGCGCTGTCGGACTATGCGACGGCGGAACGCGCCGAACTGATGGAAGCGGTGGAGGCCTTCGGCAACGACAAGCCCAGCGCACCGTATGAATTGTCGCTGGCGTTCGAGCAGGTCGTGGATACGCCGCAGATCGTGGCAATAGCGGCGGACGGCAGCCGCTATACCGGGGGTGCGCACGGTCAGCCGCTGATCGCACGCTTCGTATGGCTGCCGCAGCAGGACGCAAGGCTGACGGCCGCGGCATTGGTGCCAGGCCCGGAAGGCTGGCGTGCCATCAGCGACTACGTGCGGGAGCAACTCCACACCGCCGTGGTGACCCGCGCCGATGAGGACGAACTGGCGCCGGCGGATCGGGCGGCGCTGATCAAGAGCAGTGCGCGCATGATCGACGAAGGCACCGAGCCCGATGCCGTCAATTTCAGCGAATTCGTGCCCGTGCTGGATGCCGCGGGCCGTATCACGGCACTGCGCTTCGTCTTCCCGCCCTACCAGGTGGGCCCTTACGCGGACGGTACCCAGGCGGTCGACGTGCCGGCTGCCGTGCTGCTTCCGTATGTCGCACCGGAGTACGTGGGGCTGTTCGCCCGCTGATGCCACGATGCCGCATCATCGCTTCCAGCGCAGGATCACGGACCTGTTGGCCGAAGCGGATGTGCTGATCGGAGGGGATCGGCCTTGGGACCTGCAGGTACACGACGCGCGCTTCCACGCGCGCGCGCTGGGGCAGGGTTCGCTGGGCCTGGGTGAAAGCTACATGGAGGGCTGGTGGGACACGGCCTCGCTGGATGGCCTGCTGTTCCGTCTGTTGTCAGCCCGGTTGGACGAACGCGTGCACCGGGCAGGCGAGGTCTTCGATGCGCTGCGTGCCCGCCTGACCAACCTGCAGTCGCCGCGCCGCAGCGGCGAAGTGGCGCGACGCCACTACGACCTCGGCAACGATCTGTACCGCGCGATGCTGGGCCGCCGACTGGTCTACAGCTGCGGCTACTGGCGTGGGGCGAAGGACCTGGATACAGCCCAGGAAGCCAAGCTGGATCTCGTCTGCCGCAAGCTCCGCCTGCAGCCGGGCATGCGTGTGCTCGACATCGGCTGCGGTTGGGGCGAGGCGCTGAAGTTCGCGGCCGAGCGCTACGGCGTGAGCGGCGTGGGCATCACCATTTCCCGAGAGCAGGCGGAATACGCCACCCGGCTCTGCGCGGGGCTGCCGATCGAGATCCGACTGCAGGACTACCGGGCAGTGGACGAGCCGTTCGACGCCGCGTTCTCGCTGGGCATGTTCGAACATGTCGGCGTGAAGAACTACGTCGGGTACTTCGATGTGGCCCGGCGTTGCGTACCCGAGGAAGGCCTGTTCCTGCTGCATACCATCGGCGGCATCCGCTCGGTCAACCGCACCGATCCCTGGATCGCGCGTTACATCTTCCCCAATTCGATGCTGCCCTCCGCACTGCAGATCACGCAGGCCATCGAAGGGCGCTTCGTGCTGGAGGACTGGCACAACTTCGGAACCGACTACGACCGCACGCTGCAGGCGTGGCGCGACAACGTGGAATCGGCATGGGACGGACTGGACGCGCGCTATGACGAGCGTTTCCGGCGGATGTGGCGGTTCTACCTCGCGGCGTCGATGGCCACCTTCCGGAGCCGCCGGTCCCAGCTCTGGCAGGTCGTGCTGTCGCCGCGCGGCGTGCCCGGAGGCTACGTGGCGCCGAGATGAAGGGCTGGAACGAAAAGAGCAGGCCAGGCCTGCTCTTCGCATGTCATCGGGTGGCCTGGCGGTCAGGCGGAAGGCGGCGAGGGCAGTTCGCGGGCGTTGAAGATGCGCTCGATCACCTCGGCCAGTTCGTCTTCCGAGAACGGCTTGGTCAGGTAGGCCTTGGCGCCCTGGCGCAGGCCCCACATGCGGTCCGTATCCTGGTCCTTGGTGGTCACCAGGATCACCGGGATGTGCTTGGTCGTGGCTTCGCGGCTGAGCGTGCGCGTGGCCTGGAATCCGTTGAGGTTGGGCATCACCACGTCCATCAGGACCATGTCCGGGAGCTCGCGCTTGGCGACTTCCACGCCCGCGGCGCCATCCTCGGCGGTGATGGATTCGTGCCCCAGCTTCTCGACGATGCGCTGGATGCCCAGCAGTTGCGACGGTGAATCGTCGACGATCAGAATTTTTGCCATGGAGTTCCCCAAGTTGTCCCCGCCGTCGATTGTAGAGCGTGTTCGGGACAAGACAAATGGTCAGGACGGCCAGCCGGTGACGCCTGTCGTGCCGCCACTGCCGTTCATCCCATTCGCACGAGCGTGCGACCGAAGGAGCCGCCGGCCAGCATGGTCCGGAACACCTCGGACAGCCCGTCCAGCGTGGTTTCGCGGGTGCAGATGGCGTCCAGGTGGGCCGGTTTCCAGTCGCTCGCCAGATGCTGCCAGACTGCGTCCCGGATGTCGCGCGCGGTGCCCGCCGAGGCGACGCCCAGGAGGGACACCCCGCGGATGATGAAGGGCATGACAGTGGTGGGCAGGTCGGCGCTGGCAGCCAGTCCGGCGGTGGCCACGTTGCCATAGGGCACGGTCTGGGCCAGCAGGCTGGCCAGCATCGGCCCACCGACATTGTCCAGCCCGCCGCCGAAGCGCGCGGTCTCCATCGGACGCGTGGTCGCCAACGCGTCGCGCCCCAGCACTTCGCGGGCACCGATGGCTTTCAGGTAGTCCGTGTTCTCAGGCTTGCCGCTGATCGCGTGCACGTCGAAGCCCGCCTTGCTGAAGATGTCCACTGCCAGGGAGCCCACGCCGCCGGTGGCGCCGGTCACGGCGAGCGGACCGAGGTCGGGGGTCTGCCGGTTCTCGCGCATGCGGAAGAGCGCCAACGCGGCGGTGAACCCTGCGGTGCCCAGGATCATGCTCTCGCGCAGGCTGAGGCCGGCGGGCAGGGGGATGACCCACTTCGCTTCCAGGCGGGCGTACTCGGCGTAACCGCCATCGCGCGTCTCGCTGAGGCCGCAGCCAGTGACGAGCACGGCATCGCCTTCCCGGAAGGCGGGATCGGTGGAGGCCACGACGTGCCCGGCCACATCGATGCCGCCCACCAGCGGAAACTTGCGCAGGATCTTGCCTTCGCCCGTGCCGGCGAGGGCGTCCTTGTAGTTGACCGACGAGTACGCGGTCTTGATGACCACTTGGCCGGGGTTCAGGGCTTCCAGCGCGATGGTCTCGATGCCGCTGCGATAGCCGGCGTGATCGTTGTGGACGCGGAATGCGGTGAAGGTGGTGGGGAGCGTCATCGTCGTTGCGCCTCTATCGTGTCAAAGGATGTCGGGGTACAGATCGCGCCACGTCGGATTCGCATCCTCGACAAGGCGGATTTTCCACACCCGCTTCCAAGCTTTCAGTGCCTTCTCGCGCAGGATCGCAGATTCCATCCGCGCATGGACTTCATACCAGACCAAAGTATGGATGCCGTAGCGTCGGGTGAAGCCGTCGACCTGATCGTGCTTGTGCTGCCAGATGCGGCCTGGAAGGTCGGACGTTACACCGATGTAGAGGGTGCCTCGTGGTCCGCTGGCCAGAATGTAGACACAGGGAATCCGTTCCCTCGACATGCAGGCTCTCCTTTGCTTGTCCTGAGTTTCGTCGATGGACTATAGACCGACCCCGTCATTCCAGCGAAGGCTGGAATCCATTGGCCGTGCGCGCCGCGGGAATCGCGGCAAGAGCGAGATGGGTCCCAGCTTTCGCTGGGACGACGGAAGGAGTTCTGAAGCGTGATTCCTCCGAGGCCGTCATTCCAGCGAAAGCTGGAATCCATGGGCCGTGCGCGCTGCGGGAATCGCCGAAAGAGCGAGATGGGTCCCAGCTTTCGCTGGGACGACGGAGAGGGTCCCGGAGCGTGATTCCCCGAGGCTGTCATTCCAGCGAAGGATGGAATCCATTGGCCGTGCGCGCCGCGGGAATCGCCGAAAGAGCGAGATGGGTCCCAGCTTTCGCTGGGACGACGGAGAGGGTCCCGGAGCGTGATTCCCCAAGGCCGTCATTCCAGCGAAAGCTGGAATCCATTGGCCGTGCGCGCCGCGGGAATCGCCGCAAGAGCGAGATGGGTCCCAGCTTTCGCTGGGACGACGGAGAGAGTTCCGGAGCGTGATTCCCCGAGGCCGTCATTCCAGCGAAAGCTGGAATCCATTGGCTGTGCGTGCCGCGGGAATCGCCGAAAGAGCGAGATGGGTCCCAGCTTTCGCTGGGACGACGGAGAGGGTCCTGGAGCGTGATTCCCCAAGGCCGTCATTCCAGCGAAAGCTGGAATCCATTGGCCGTGCGTGCCGCGGGAATCGCCGAAAGAGCGAGATGGGTCCCAGCTTTCGCTGGGACGACGGAGAAGGAGTTCTGAAGCGTGATTCCTCCGAGGCCGTCATTCCAGCGAACGCTGGAATCCATTGGCCGTGCGCGCCGCGGGAATCGCCGCAAGAGCAAAGTGGGTCCCAGCTTACGCTGGGACGACGGAGAGGGTCCCGGAGCGTGATTCCCCGAGGCCGTCATTCCAGCGAAAGCTGGAATCCATTGGCCGTGCCTGCCGCGGGAATCGCCGAAAGAGCGAGATGGGTCCTGGCTTTCGCTGGGGATGACGGAGAGGCAGCTCAGCGCAACGATTTCCGCCGCTTCTCATCCATCCACTTGTCCGCCTGTGCCGGGGTGTAGGCGCGCATCCACGCGACCATCGCATCGATATCGTCGCCGTGCCAGAGGTCGTTGCGCTGCTCAGGGTGCAGGAAGCGCTCTTCCACCATGCGATCGATCATGCCCATCAGCGGCGTGTAGAAGCCTTCCACGTCGAGGAACGCGCAGGGCTTGTCGCCGATGCCGAGCTGGCGCCACGTCAGCATCTCGAACATCTCGTCCAGCGTGCCGAAGCCGCCGGGGAGGGCGACGAAACCGTCCGAGAGATCGAACATGCGCTTCTTGCGTTCATGCATGTTGGCGACCACTTCCAGCCGGGTCACGCCCTTGTGCGCGACTTCCCAGCCCACCAACTGCTCGGGAATCACCCCGACCACTTCGCCGCCTGCAGCGAGCACGGCATCGGCCACGATGCCCATCAGACCGACGTTGCCGCCGCCGTAGACGAGTTGCATGCCTTCCTTCGCGATGCGGTCGCCCAGGGCGATGGCGCGTTCGGTGTAGGCGGGCTTGTTGCCCGCGTTGGAGCCGCAGTAGACGCAGAGGGAACGCATGGGTCAGTCTTCCTTCAAGAGCGAGGGGACGGCGGACGCGGCGTCGACGCGGCCGCAGTCCACGCTTTCGATGGTGCCGCCGCTGTAACGCAATGCGGACGTACGGCGGACGCCCTGCGCATCGGTGGTCTGCCAGAAGTCGATCGCGAAGCTGCCCGCGGGTGGATCGCCGGCAGGGCCGGCGGCGCTGTGGCCACTGAGCGTGCTGTCAGGTGGGCGTTGCATGATCGCCAGCGCTTCGCGTAGGTTCATGCCCACGTTCACCAGCGCGCATCTTGTGTGCGGATCATCGTGCCCGTCGGGTGATGTCATGGTGGCGGCCGATGTCGTCAGCGGAATCAGGAGCAGCAAGGAGAGCATGGTTTTCCGTCGGCGGTGGGATCCCGGAAGCAGAACGGCCCGGAAGACCGGGCCGTTCGTGCAAGAGGCCTGAATCAGTTGGCCTTGTGGATCGCGCGCTTGTCCACCGCCATGGCCGCATCGTGGATCGCTTCGGACAGGGTGGGGTGTGCGTGGCAGATGCGGGCCAGGTCGTCGGCGGAGCCGTTGAACTCCATCGTGATGACGCCTTCGTGCACCAGCTCCGATACGCCCACGCCGACCAGGTGCAGGCCGAGGATGCGGTCGGTCTCGGCATGCGCGAGCACCTTCACGAAGCCCGCGGGCTCGCCCATGGCAACGGCGCGTGCGATCGCCGCGAACGGGAAGCTGCCCGCCTTGTACGGGATGCCTTCGTCCTTGAGCTGCTTCTCGGTCTTGCCGACCCAGGCGATTTCCGGCTCGGTGTAGATGACCCACGGCACGGTGTCGAGGTTGACGTGGCCCGGCAGGCCGGCGATCAGTTCGGCCACCGCGATGCCTTCCTCGAAGCCCTTGTGCGCGAGCATCGGGCCGCGCACGCAGTCGCCGACGGCCCACACGCCATCCACACCGGTGTGGCAGTGGTCGTCCACTTCGATCTGGCCGCGCTCGTTGAGCTTCACGCCGGTACCGTCGGCCAGCAGGCCCTTGCTGGCCGCCTTGCGGCCCACCGCGACCAGCAGCTTGTCGACCGTCAGGGTCTTCTCGCCTTCGGCATCGGCGTAGGTGACCACGACTTCCTTCTTCTTGCCCTTGCCGGTGACTTCGGTCTTGCTGACCTTGGCACCCAGGCGGATGTCCAGGCCCTGCTTCTTGAATTCCTTGGCGGCGGTCCTGGCCACTTCCGCGTCGGCGGCGGCCAGGAAGTCGGGCAGGGCTTCAAGGATCACGACCTCGGCGCCCAGGCGCTTCCACACGCTGCCCAGCTCCAGGCCGATGACGCCCGCGCCGATCACCGCCAGGCGCTTCGGCACTTCGGTGAAGTCCAGCGCGCCGACGTTGTCGACGATGTACTTGTTGTCGAACTTGGCGAACGGCAATTCGATGGAATCCGAACCGGCGGCGATGATGACATTGGTGCCCTTCAGCTCGACTTCGCTGCCGTCGTGCTGCTTGACCTTGACCACGTTGCCGGGCTGCAGCTGGCCGAAGCCGTAGTACGGGGTGATCTTGTTCGCCTTGAACAGCATCGCGATGCCGCCGGTGAACTGCTTCACGATCTTGTCCTTGCGGCCGACCATCGCTTCGACGTCGATCTTCGCGTCCTTGAAGCTGATGCCGTGGTCGCCGAACAGGTGGCCCATGTTCCAGAACTGGCGCGACGAATCCAGCAGCGCCTTGGAAGGCACGCAGCCCACGCGCAGGCAGGTACCGCCCAGCGCCGGCTTGCCGTCCTTGCCCAGCGCGGCGTCGATGCACGCGACCTTCATGCCCAGCTGCGCGGCGCGGATGGCGGCGTGGTAGCCGGCCGGACCGGCACCGATGACGACGACGTCGAATTGTTCAGCCATTTGGAAGTCCTTTGCTTTTCCCTTCTCCCGCCGGGAGAAGGTGGCGCGAAGCGCCGGATGAGGGTGTGCCGCAGTCGCTTATTCGGGAGATTCGACGTTGAGCGAGCCACAGCGAGTAAAGGAAAAGAACAGCCGGTAGGTCGCCTCTACAACTCGCTGCGGCTCGTTCATCGTCACAGGCCCCGCGTTGCTGGTGGGGCGCCCCCAACCCCTCTCCCGATGGGAGAGGGGCTCAGTGCATCACATGCCCAGCAGCATGCGGTGCGGGTTTTCCAGCTGGTTCTTGATGTCCACCAGGAACAGCACCGCGTCCTTGCCGTCGATGATGCGGTGGTCGTAGGACAGCGCGATGTACATCATCGGCGCGGCGACGACCTGGCCGTTCTCGACGATGGCGCGGTCCTTGATGGCGTGCATGCCGAGGATGGCGCTCTGCGGCGGGTTGACGATCGGCGTGGACATCAGCGAGCCGAAGGTGCCGCCGTTGGTGATGGTGAACGTGCCGCCCTGCAGGTCTTCCAGGCCCAGCTTGCCGTCGCGCGCCTTCTTGGCGTATTCGGCGATGCCTTTTTCGATGTCGCCGAAGCCCATGCGCTCGACATTGCGTAGCACCGGCGTCACCAGGCCCTTTTCGGTGGAGACCGCGATGGAGATGTCGGCGTAGCCGTGGTAGATGATGTCATTGCCATCGACCGAAGCGTTGACGACCGGGTGGCGCTGCAGCGCGTTGGCGGCGGCCTTGGCGAAGAAGCTCATGAAACCGAGCTTGATGCCGTTGGCCTTCACGAAGTCGTCCTGCAGCTCCTTGCGCATCTCCATGACCTTGGCCAGGTTGACCTCGTTGAACGAGGTCAGCATGGCGATGGAGTTCTTGGACTGCATCAGGCGCTCGGCGATGCGCGTGCGGATGCGGGTCATCGGCACGCGCTCTTCCGGACGCGCGCCGCCGCTGACGCCGGCGTTCTTGCCGCTGGCGTAGTTGATCAGGTCTTCCTTGGTCACGGCGCCCTTGCGGCCGGTGCCTTCGACGTTGGCCGGGTCGATGCCCTGGCTGACGGCGGTGAAGCGGGCGCCCGGCGGCAGGCCGTCGGTGCTGGCGGCAGCCGGGGCTGGCTTGGTGCTGGACGGCGCGGCCGCATCGGTCTTGGCGGCCTCTGCCTTCGGCTGCACTTCCTGCGCGCCGGCGGCGGGCTTCTTCTCCTCGGCGGCGGGCGCGGCGGCGGCCACGGCGCCTTCCTCGATGATCGCCAGCAACTGCTGGCTGGTCACCGTGTCGCCTTCCTTGAACTTGATCTCCTTCAGCACGCCATCGACGGGCGAGGGCACTTCCAGCACGACCTTGTCGGTTTCCAGGTCCATCAGGTTCTCGTCGCGCTTGACCGCGTCGCCCACCTTCTTGTGCCAGGCGGCGATGGTGGCATCGGAAACGGACTCGGGCAGAACCGGAACTTTGACTTCAGTGGCCATGGGATGGGACGTCCTGGTGGTGTTGTTCTGGGAATGGGGGCTTATTCGGCAACGTTGTCGTTGCCGAGCTTGTTGACCAGCGCATCGGCGACCAGCTTCAGCTGCTCCTCGACGTGCTCGGCGAAATGGCCGGCAGCGGGCGAGGGCGAACGCGGGCGGCCCGCGTAGTACAGCGATTGCGTGTCGGACAGGCAGGCCTGCAGGTGATGCTTGATCTGGTACCACGCGCCCTGGTTCTGCGGCTCTTCCTGGCACCAGACGAACTCGGTGGCCTTGCCGTAGCGTTTGAGTTCGGCGGCGAGCTGTTCGCGCGGGAACGGGTACAACTGCTCGACGCGCAGGATGGCGACATCGTCCTGGCCACGCTTCTGCGCATCTTCCAGCAGGTCGTAGTAGACCTTGCCCGAGCACGCGACGACGCGCTTGACCTTCTTGGCGTCGGCGGCGGCGTCGGGGATCAGGTGCTGGAATTCGCTATTGGCCAGTTCGTCCAGCGTGGACACGGCCAGCTTGTGGCGCAGCAGCGACTTCGGCGTCATCACCACCAGCGGCTTGCGCGTGGTCATGCGCATCTGCCGGCGCAGCATGTGGTAGCACTGGGCCGGCGTGGTCGGCACGCAGACCAGCATGTTTTCCAGTGCGCACAGTTGCAGGAAGCGCTCAAGGCGCGCGGAGCTGTGTTCGGGGCCCTGGCCTTCGTAGCCGTGCGGCAGCAGCAGGGTCAGGCCGCTGATGCGGCCCCACTTGGCTTCGCCGGCGGCGATGAACTGGTCGATCACCACCTGCGCGCCATTGGCGAAGTCGCCGAACTGCGCTTCCCAGATGCACAGCGTGTTGGGGTCGGTGGTGGAGAAGCCGTACTCGAACGCCATCACCGCTTCCTCGCTGAGCAGCGAGTCGATGATGGTGGCCTGCTCGGGCTGTTCCACCAGTTGGCGCAACGGCAGGTAGTAGCTGTCGGTCTTCTGGTCGTGGAGGATCGCGTGGCGGTGGAAGAACGTGCCGCGACCGGCGTCCTGGCCGACCAGGCGCAGTCCGTTGCCTTCGGCCAGCAGGGTGGCGTAGGCGAGGTTCTCGGCGAAGCCCCAGTCGGCCGGCTGGTCGCCCGCGGCCATCTTCACGCGGTCTTCGTAGATCTTCGCCACGCGCGGATGCAGTGCAACGCCGGCCGGGATGGTGGTGATGATCTTCGCCAGCGAATCCAGCGACTTGCGCTTGACCCGGGTGTCCACCGGGTCGCTGAGCTTGCCCGACAGGTACTTCGACCAGTCGATGGCGAGTTCGTCGCCTTTCTGCTTGGCGAGTTCGGTGGTGTATTCGCCCGAATCCAGCTTGTTGCGGTATTCGTCCGCCAGCGCCTTGCCGCCCTCGGCCGGGATGATGCCCGCGCTTTCCAGCTTGGCGGCATACATCTCGCGGGTGGTCGCGTGCTTGCGGATGGTCTGGTACATCACCGGCTGCGTCGCGGCGGGTTCATCCGCTTCGTTGTGGCCATGGCGGCGGTAGCACACCAGGTCGATCACCACGTCCTTCTTGAACTGCTGGCGGAAGTCGTACGCCATCTGCGCCACGAACACCACGGCTTCCGGATCGTCGCCGTTCACGTGGAATATGGGGGCGCCGACCATCTTGGCCACGTCCGTGCAGTACATCGTGGAGCGGGCGTCTTCCTTGTTGCTGGTGGTGAAGCCGATCTGGTTGTTGATCACGATATGGAGCGTGCCGCCGACGGCGAAGCCGCGCGCCTGCGACATCTGGAACAACTCCATCACCACGCCCTGGCCGGCGAACGCGGCGTCGCCATGCATGATGATCGGCAGCACGGTCTGGCGCGCGGCGTCGGTACGGCGCTCCTGGCGCGAACGCACGCTGCCGGCCACGACCGGGTCGACGATTTCCAGGTGCGACGGATTGAATGCCAGCGCAAGGTGCACGGGGCCGCCGGGCGTGGCGATGTCGGCAGAGAAGCCCATGTGGTACTTCACGTCGCCGGCATGGGCCAGGCTGTTGTCGTGTTCGAACTTGCCTTCGAACTCGTCGAACAGCTTGCGCGGGCTCTTGCCCAGGGTATTGACCAGCACGTTGAGGCGGCCGCGGTGGGCCATGCCGACCACGATGTCCTTGACCCCGCCTTCGCCCGCGCTGCGGATCATGGTGTCCAGGAGCGGGATGAGCGCGTCGCCGCCTTCCAGCGAGAAGCGCTTCTGGCCCACGTACTTGGTGTGCAGGTAGCGTTCCAGGCCCTCGGCCGCCGTCAGGCGTTCCAGCGTGCGGCGCTTGGCCTCCGCGGACAGACCGAATTGACCGCCGGCGCTCTCCAGGCGCTGGTACAGCCACTGGCGCTGGTCGACTTCCGGGATATGCATGAATTCGACCCCGATGGGGCCGGTGTAGGCCGCCTTCAGGCGGGCCAACAGATCACGCAGCTTCATGCGCGTGTTGCCGCCCACGTTGCCGGTGCTGAACTCGCTGTCGAGGTCGCGCTCGGACAGGTTGTGGAACGCCAGGTCCAGGTCCGGCGGGTTGACCGACGGGGTCAGGCCCAGCGGGTCGAGCTGCGCCCCCAGGTGGCCGCGCGACCGGTATGCCGTGATCAGGCGGCCCACGTTGCGCTCGCGCTCGTCGCCCCCGGCGGCCACGACATGGCCGTTGTTGGCGGCCTGGCGGGCGGCGTCGGCGATCTGCTGGATTACCACCGAATGCGGGACATCCCCCGCCTCGTGGCCCTTGAATCCGTCGAAGTAAGCCTTCCATTTGGGCCCCACGCTGTCCGGGGCGACGAGGTATTGCTCGTACAGGTCTTCGACGTAGGAGGCGTTGCCCCCGTTGAGCTGCGAGGATTGCGCGAACTGCTTCAGGAGATTGTCCACGATGGCGATGGCGTGCTGTGGGTAGTCGAGGGGGCGCTTGCGGCCCATATCGCGCTATGTCTCACGCGCATGGACGAAAACCCGGAAATTATACCCCCATGCCGGGAAGCGGGCGTAACCGGATTGGACTAAAGGCGCAGGCCCCGGGCCGGTGAAGGCCGTCCGGTACCGTGATGGCGGTACCCGATCAGAGGCCCAGCGCGCGGTACTCCGTCACCGGACGCGCACGCTCCCACATCTGGGTGAACTCTTCCCGCAACTGGCGGGCGCGCCCGGCATGCATCAAGCCTGCTTCGCCGTCGAAGCGGTGGCCCAATGGCCGGTGATAGTAGCCATGGTCATCGTTGGCAACGAAGGCGGCGGTGTACGGCAAGTCCACCGGGTCCTGCACTTCGCGGAAGGCGAACACGCTGGGAAGGCGCTGCCCAAGGCCGATCAGGGGGGCCAGCATGCGCTGGGGTGTGCCGGCATCCTGCAGCAGCACCTGGACGTGTGCACCTGGTTGACGGGTGGCGAAGCGGCGAAGCGCATCCACGACAGCGGGTGCATCCCACAAGCCCGGGTCCAGCGCGCGACTGCAGATCACCAGCGTCCGTCGGGCCTGTGCGATGACGGCCGTGGTGATGGCCACCGCCTCTGCGCGATGGGCGATGGTGGTCGGCCCGGACAGCGTCCGGCGCATACCCTGGTGCTCGATGCCGGCCTCGAGGAATCGCTCGCCTTCGGGCAGAAAACCGTGACGGGTGTAGAACCCTTCCGCACTCACCTGCGCGTGCAGCGACACGTCAGGCCAGTGGCGGCGGAGAGCTTCGTCCAGCAAGGCGACCAGCATCGCCTCGCCAACGCCCTGGCCGCGCCACGCCGGCAGCACGGCCATGCGGCCGATCCGATGGTCGGGCGTCAAGCGTGCGGCACCGATGGCGTGCCCCGCGCTGTCGCGCGCGAGCACGTGATGGCAGAGCGGGTCCAGCGCATCGCGTTCCAGATCGCGCGGTACCTGCTGTTCCTGCACGAACACCGCGTCCCGCACCTCGTGCAACGATGCAGAGGTGGCGGCATAGTCGACGGCTTCGATGTGGTAATCCTGCGCGGCCTTCATGCGTCTTCATCCTGCGGGTCGGGATCATCGTCGTCGAATGCCAGCTGGTAGTGGCCCTGCGCAGCGAGCGCCATCACCGCGTCGCGGCCGGCGTCGCTCAGCGCACCGTAAGTGGTGCCATCCAGTCCTTCCAGCGCGGCCAGTAGCTGGGCGTCCTTCACCGGCAGCGCGTAGTCCAGGCCATTGCAGAACAGGCTGGCGCCCTGGCGGCGGCGGCGCCATGCGAAACGCGAGAATGGATGACGCAGCAGGCGTGCGCCCTGCTGCAGGTCCCACTCCATCTCGATGCGCGACGGCGTTTCCGGCGCGGGCATGACATCGCCGGACGCGCGATACGTGGTGATGAAGCGCCCGAACCAGTCGCCCACGAGGTCCGGGTCGTTCATGCGCAGGGCATTCAGCGCCTCGACCACGCGCTCCATCGCCCGGGCATCGATCTCGTTCGGGTCGTGCGGCGCGGTCAGGTCTTCGTCGTGGTAGCGCACGGCGTCGTCGGCATCGGCGATCAGCGTGTCGAGGTAGTCGCCGATCAGTTCTGCCGACGACGGCGCCCGCATTCCCACAGAAAACGTCAGGCAGGCGTTCTCCGCCACGCCGTGGTGGGGAACCAGCGGCGGCAGGTAGAGCATGTCGCCCGGCGCCAGTACCCACTCATGGGTGGGGTCGAACTGGCGAAGCAGCTTGATCGCCACATCGTCCTGGAAGCCGAGGTCGGGCGCGGGCTTCCCCATCGCGACGCTGGCATCGATCATCCAGCGCCTGTCGCCCTGCGCCTGCAGCAGGAACACGTCGTAGTGGTCCACGTGCGCGCCGACCGAGCCGCCGGTGGCCGCGAAGCTGATCATGATGTCGTCCACGCGCCAGCGCGGCAGGAAGCGGAACTGCTCCAGCAGCTGGCGGACATCGGCGTCCCACTTGTCCACGTCCTGCACCAGCAGGGTCCAGTCGTGGTGGGGCAGGCCGGGAAAGTCTTCTTCCTGGAACGGGCCGGTGCGCACGTCCCAGGTACCGGTGGCACGGTCCAGGCTGATCAGGCGTGCGAGCACGCCTTCCTCGCACGCGAGCCCGGCAAGATCCTCCGGTTGCACGGGCGTTTCGAAGTCCGGGAAAGCGTTGCGGATCAGCAGCGGCCGCTTGTGCCAGTAATCGCGCAGGAAGCGCTCGGCCGGCATGCCGAGCGGGTGCGCGCGGCTGGCTTCGATTTCGAACGGAAGCGACGCGGCGCGGGCGGGAGTCTTCTTGGTCATCGGGTGGTATCCGCGCGGGGATGCGTCGTACAGGAAAAGGGGAGGTCAGCGTCGCCGATGGGGGCACCGGCGGCATTGATGCCGATCAAGGGTGTGATGGGGGCGGGGCCATCGCGGCTTCGTCGGCAAGCCGCTTGTCCAGGCGCTCGGAGGCCTTCTGCGCATAGGCACGGCAGGCGCCGCGGTCCATCCGTGGCGCGTTCGCCCTCGGCCCGATCCGTGTCCACAGCGCGCTGGCGGACGGATGCGGGGTGACCAGGATGTCGCAGTCCAGCGCGGCAACCCGCGCCAGCGTGCCGCGGAACGCGGCCGTGTAACCGGGGTGCGCTGCGTCGTCGCTGTAGCGGTATACGTCGTCGGAGATCGCGGTCAGGCTGTCGGCGTAAACCATCTGGTGGCAGGCGTCGCCTTCACAGGACCGCCAGGTCCAACTGGTGCCGCCGGGCGTGTGACCGGGCGAAGCGACCGCTTGCAGGGCCAGCGG
The DNA here is from genome assembly GCF_029542205.1 of Pseudoxanthomonas sp. SE1. Lineage (NCBI taxonomy): Bacteria > Pseudomonadati > Pseudomonadota > Gammaproteobacteria > Lysobacterales > Lysobacteraceae > Pseudoxanthomonas > Pseudoxanthomonas sp. SE1. Next base: position 1,874,706 of record NZ_CP113783.1, read on the forward strand.
GCCGACGCGCACCACGCCGTCATCGGCAAGCGTGACGACATGCTCGACCGGGGCGATGGGTTCCGCCACTTCCAACTGCGGGTCCAGGCGGTCCGGCATGCCGCGCTTCAACGTGCCCACGGCGGGTGCGCGGGCATACACGGGCGCGCCGGTGGCGCGCTGCAGCTCGGCCAGGCTGCCGGCATGGTCGTTGTGCTCGTGCGAGAACACGATGGCGCGTACGTCCTCCGGCTTGAAGCCGAGTGCGCGGATGTTGGCAAGAATCAGTGGGCCGGCCTGCGGCGTGCCGGCGTCGACCAGGATGTGGCCGTCATCGGACGTCACCAGCAAGGCGGTGATGCCGCAGGTGCCGACGTACCAGGTGTTGCCGTAGACCTGCAGCGGCGTGGCCGGATCGTTCCAGCCGGCGTCATCGGCGCAGGCCTTGGCGGCAGGCGTGTCGGAGGCGAGCGCGGCGACCGGAAGCGCGAGGGCAAGCAGACCGCAGAGCAGGGTGGAGCGGAGCATCATGTGGCGATCTCGTCGTAGCCGCGGTTGACGAACTGCAGCAGGCACCAGCCGTGGCCGAAGGAGTCGGCCAGGCGGACGATGCGGCCCCAGTTCGTTTCGCGGATGGGGGATTCCTGCACTAGACCTGCCTGCACGGCGCGGTCGAGGGCGGGTTCAAGGGATTCGACGACCACGTCCAGGTGCACGGGCGTCCAGTGCCGGGTGTAGTCGCGCTGCGCCGCCGTTGCGGCCGGAGAACCGGCCGTGTTGTGCAGCAGGTAGATCGGTGCCTGTGCGCCGAGCAGTTCGACGCCGCCTTCACCGAAACGGCGACCGGTGCTGAGTCCGAAGGCGCGGGTGTAGAGCGCTTCCGCCGCAGGCAGGTCGGGAACGTCGATGTTGATCAGTACGTGCATCGCCGCGTCCTCGCCCCCGAGGTCAGATATTCCGGGCAAGCCGTTCGGCGAGGCCGGTGTAGCTGCCGGGCGTCATGTCGCGCAGGCGCTGCTTGTCCTCGGCCGGCAGATCCAGTGATTCGACGAAGGCGCGCATCGAGTCGGCGGTGATGCCCTGGCCGCGCGTGAGCGCCTTCAACTGCTCGTACGGGTTGGGCAGGCCGTGGCGGCGCATCACGGTCTGCACCGCCTCGGCCAACACTTCCCATGCGGCGTCGAGGTCGGCGTCCAGGCGCTGCGGGTTCACTTCCAGCTTGCCCAGGCCCTTGGCCAGCGAATCCAGTGCCACCTGCGTGTGGCCGAACGCCGTGCCCAGCGCACGCAACACGGTGGAGTCGGTCAGGTCGCGCTGCCAGCGGCTGATCGGCAGCTTGGCGCTGAAATGCTCGAACAGGGCGTTGGCGATCCCGAAATTGCCCTCGGCGTTCTCGAAGTCGATCGGGTTGACCTTGTGCGGCATCGTCGACGAACCGACTTCGCCTTCCTTCAGGCGCTGCTTGAAATAGCCCAGCGAGATGTAGCCCCAGATGTCGCGCGCCAGGTCGATCAGGATGGTGTTGGCACGGCGCGCGGCATCGCCGATCTCGGCGACGTTGTCGTGCGGTTCGATCTGGGTGGTGTACGGATTGAACACCAGGCCGAGGCCTTCGACGAAACGTTGCGCGAACGCTGGCCAGTCGACGTCGGGGTAGCTAGCCACGTGGGCGTTGTAGTTGCCCACCGCACCGTTGATCTTGCCGGTCAGTTCGACGGCTGCAAGATGGGCGCGCTGGCGCTCGATGCGCGCGACGACATTGGCGATTTCCTTGCCCAGCGTGGTCGGGGACGCCGTCTGGCCGTGCGTGCGCGACAGCATCGGTTGTGCGGCCTGCGCATGGGCCAGCGTGCGCAGGCTGGCGGTGACGCCGTCCAGCGTCGGCAGCAGCACCTCGCGACGCGCCTGCTCCAGCATCAGGCCGTAGGACAGGTTGTTGATGTCTTCGCTGGTGCAGGCGAAGTGGACGAATTCCAGCGCCGGGGCGAGTTCGGCGTCGTCCTTCAGCTGCTCCTTGATGAAGTACTCCACCGCCTTCACGTCGTGGTTGGTGGTGCGCTCGATCTCCTTGACGCGGGCGGCATGGGCCACGCTGAAGCCGTCGGCCAGCGCTCGCAGCTTCGCCGTCGCGGCGGCGGAGAAGGCGGGCAGTTCGATGACACCCGGCTCGGCGCCCAGGGCCAGCAGCCACTCGACTTCCACCTTCACGCGGGCGCGGATCAGGCCGTATTCGGAGAAGATCGGACGCAGTGCATCGACCTTGCCGGCGTAGCGGCCATCAAGGGGGGACAGGGCAAGCAGGGACGAATCCGACATGGGCGCGGGGAAGGGGGCTGAAAGGGAGCGTTCCATTTTACCCCGGGAAAGCGGCGATCCGGCCTGGCGTATCCTGTGGCCCCCGCCAGGCGCCGGCTTCCTTGCCGTCGCGCAAGCCGTGAATCCCTCCAGGAGACGGTGATGACCAGCAAGAAGACCGCGGGCAAGCCCCGCGCCGCACGTACCCGCATCGAGCACGACAGCATGGGCGAGTTGCAGGTGCCCATTGACGCCTTGTGGGGTGCGCAGACCCAGCGAGCCGTGCAGAACTTCCCGATTTCCGGGCGGCCGATGCCGCGCGGCTTCATCCGTGCGCTCGGGCTGGTGAAGGGCGCCGCAGCCGACGTCAATGCCGGTCTGGGCCTGCTGCCCAAGGGCATCGCCAAGGCCGTGCAGGCCGCCGCCGCGGAAGTAGCGTCCGGCACGCATGACGCGCACTTTCCGATCGACGTCTACCAGACCGGATCGGGCACCTCGTCCAACATGAATGCCAACGAGGTGATCGCCACGCTGGCCTCGCGCGCAGGCAAGGCGACCGTGCATCCGAACGACCACGTCAACCTGGGCCAGAGCTCCAATGACGTCATCCCGACCGCACTGCGCGTGGCGGCGCAACTGGCGGTGATGGAAGGCCTGCTGCCGGCCGTCAAGCACCTCCGCAAGACCATCGACGCGCGTGGCAGGGCGTTGACGAAAGTGGTCAAGACCGGCCGCACCCACTTGATGGACGCGATGCCGCTGACGTTCGGCCAGGAATTCGCCGCGTGGTCGGCACAGCTGTCGTCCGCGCAGGCGCGCATCGAGGACGCGCTCAAGCGCCTGCGTCGCCTGCCGCTGGGCGGTACGGCGATCGGGACCGGCATCAATGCCGATCCGCGCTTCGGTACGCGCGTCGCAAAGGTGTTGTCCACGATGACCGGCACGCGCTTCGAGAGCGCGGAGAACAAGTTCGAAGGGCTCGCCGCGCAGGATGATGCGGTCGAGCTGTCGGGCCAGCTCAGCGTGCTGGCCGTCGCGCTGACCAAGATCGCCAACGACCTGCGCTGGATGAACTCCGGCCCGCTCGCGGGCCTGGGTGAAGTGGAACTGCCGGCACTGCAGCCGGGCAGTTCGATCATGCCGGGCAAGGTCAACCCCGTGATACCGGAAGCTACGGTGATGGTGTGCGCGCAGGTGATGGGCTACCACACCGCGATCACGGTTGCCGGACAGACCGGCAATTTCCAGCTCAACGTCACCCTGCCGCTGATCGCGAACAACCTGCTCGACGGCATCCAGCTGCTGTCGAACGTGTCGCGCCTGCTGGCCGATGACTGCATTGCCGGGCTCAAGGTGCGCGCTGATCGGGTGCAGGAGGCGCTGGACCGCAATCCGATCCTGGTGACGGCATTGAACCCGGTGATCGGTTACGAAAAGGGCGCCGCCATCGCCAAGCAGGCCTACAAGCAGAACCGGCCTGTGCTGGACGTGGCGCGTGAAGTGACCGGACTGCCGGAAAAGACCCTCAAGCCGCTGCTGGACCCGGCCGTCCTGGCCAGGGGCGGCATCCACGGCAAGCTAGGAGGCGGCGGCGGTTGAGGGTGTCGCCGCCGATCAGTCGCGCGGCGGCCATTCGCCCGGGATCTTCATTCCCGACAGCATCGCCAGCGCGCCTTCGCACATCTGTTGCTTCTGCTCGGGCGTGCCCGTGTCCAGCCGGCCCAATCGCTGGGCCAGGGTGCGCTCCCGGTAGCCGGTCAGCGTGTCGCCGGGTTCGAATTCGGCCAGTGTCAGCAGGCGCCCGCGCTCGATCTGGTCCTGGTGTGTGTTGACGTAGCGGAAATACGCCGGCGCCGCACGCTGCAGGTAGGTGGCATCGGTGGTGGCGCATTTCTCGATCAGTACCGGCATCGCGAACGTCGCAACGTAGGCGATGTGGTCCTGGAATGCGCGTTCGCGGGCGGGGTCCGGAGTGTCCGCCGCCTGTGCGTCGGACACCGTCATCGCCAATCCCAGCGCCATCACCCAGGCATGTTTCATTGCAGACCTCGTACAGGGGGAGAAAGGAAGACGCGATGCCGTGCGCGATGCCGCGGCAAGCGGATGATCAGGGCGATGGGGCATCGGCCGGCTGTGCGGCGGCTGCATCGGCTTCTGCCGCCGCATTGCCGGTCGCACGTGCGTCGTTGTCCTCGTTCGCCTGGCCGACGTCCTCGCCGGCCTGGTGGCTGTCGTCCTGGCTGGCGCGGCATTCCTGGACGTCGTCCAGTTCCATGCCGGCGTAGGGCTGGAACGCGGGCAGTGCCGCGACGAGGTCCTGCTGCGCCTTGTACAGGCCGGGAAGGCGGTCGCAGATCTTCATCGCCTCTGCTTCCACCTTCTTCGCCTCGGCGTCGATCTGCTGATCGATCTGGTCGGGATTGCCGCTGAAGATGCCTTTCACTGCTGCACCGACGGCCTTGCCCGCCAGCTTGGCGCCTTCCTTGCCCGTCGCGATGCCCGCATCGGCGATGCCGCCGAGCTCGCGGTGGTAGGCGACGAGCAGCGTGCGCTGGGCATCGGTCACCTCGACCGTCTTGCCGTCGATGATGAAGTCGCCCTTGGCCGAGATCTCCGCCTTCGGGTGACCGGTGGCGTTGAGCTTGAGGTTCTGGCCCCACAAGGCACCGGATACTTCGGCGCTGTCGCCTGGCTGCGGGTCCCGGGAACATGCGGCCAGCAACAGCAGGGAGAGTGCCGGCGCGATCAGAATGATGCGGTTCATGTCGTTCCTCGGAAGTCAGTGATGCTTGGGAATGTCGAGCGCGCCCTTGACGCCTTCGTGGTCAACGTCGCCACTGCCGACGGAGCGGACAGTCAGGCCGCCGCTGACGTTGCGCACCTCCACGCCACCGGAGCCAACCGAGCCGACCACCACGTCACCGGTGATGTCGCGCAGATCCGCGCCGCCGGAGCCGATCGAGCCGATCTCGACGTCACCGCCGCCCGACAGGCTGAAGCCGCCCGACCCGATGCTGCCGACGTGGGTCGGGCCACGCACCTTGTCCGCCTCCACATCGCCCGAGCCGATCGACACCACTTTCAGGCTGCCGGCACCCTGGATATCGACGTCGCCCGAGCCCACCGAGGTGGCGGCGAGTCCGCGGATATCGCGGCCCACGGCATGGCCGGAGCCGACATCGGCGCTGAACACCGGCGCGCCCCTGACCTCGGCTTCGCCCGAGCCGACCTTCACCTGCACGGGCAGGTGGTCGGGCAGGGTCGCCGTCAGGTTCATGTAGGCGTAGTTGCTGCCGAACGAAAGTCCGCTGAAGCTGCCTTCCTGGTACATCCGCACGATCAGCTTGTCGCCGGCACGCCGCTGTTCGATCTTCAGGCGAGCGAGGCGGTCGGCGTGACTGCTGCAGGCCCTGCCATCCATCGCGGCAGGTGCCCCGGCGCGCGACTCCACTGTCAGCTCGTGCGGACCGACCTCGAACACCACGGTCTTTGCGTCGCCGATGTCGAGCGTGAGCTGGCGTGGCGCTTCGTGCTTGCAGTACCTGTCCGACGCCAGCGCGGGCGCGGACAGGCAGAGCAGGGCGAGCAAAGGGGAAGCGATAGAGGCGGTACGCATCGGCGGGTCTCCGGAATCAGGTCAGTCATGCGGCAGGCGCCGAGGGGCGGCTCACCCGGCGAACGCAATGGGGCTCATCGCCTGGCGAACTCGCGGCGGACTTCCTTCTCGCAATCCTCGACATCGTCCGCTTCCAGCGTGGCATAGGGCCGGAATGGCGGCAGGCTGGCGGACAGGCGCTGCTGGCTGTCCAGCAACGCCGGCAGGCTGTGGCAGATCTGCCGCACGCCCGGTTCGATGGTTTCCCTCACGGTCTTTTCCACGCGGCGCTCCAGGCTGCCGGTCATGGCGCCGAACATCAGGCTGAAGATGCCCCGGTCCACCACATCCAACGCCGCCTGCGCGCTGCGCTCGCCGATGTCGATGCCGGCCTTGGCGATGTCGATGACCTGGCCGCGATAAAGCAGCAGTTCCTGTCGCTGGCGGCCGTCGATGGCGACGGGCCTGCCTTCGACAAGGAAGTCGCCAAGAGGCGTTATCTCTGCCTTCGGAAGTGACGGCGCCTTGTCGGCGCGGCGTTTGCCGGACGACGCTCCGAAGCGCAGGTTGTCGCCCAGTTGCAGGTTGCCGGTTTCCAGCTCACGGCGGGCAGCGGCCAGTTCTGTCCGTACTTCGTCGCGCGCGCTCGCCAGGTCGGCGCTGATCTCGCGGTCGATGCTGCTTTCCTTCGTGTCCGCGGCCTGCGCGGCGAGCGGCAACAGACTCGCCAGCAGCAGGGGCATCAGAGCGCGGTGGATGCGGGTGGAATGCATGTCGGGTCTCCTTCGTATGGGGGATCTGCGCGCGTCACTCGCGGAACCCTCGGGGATTGCGTGCTGTGCGCGATGCGGTCGACGGCAGAAACTCAGAAGCTCCAGTTGCCGTCACCGTTGGCATCGCCGCAGTCATCCACGTCGGACTGGTCCATGCCCGCGTAAGGCTTGAACTCGGGCAGTGCGGCAGCCAGCGCCTGCTGCGCGTCGAGCAGTCCCGGCAGGCGTGTGCACAGCTGCGCCACCATGGGCTTGATCTTCGCCTTGGCCTGTTCGCCGACCTGCTGGCCGATCTCGTCGCCTGACTGGCCGGCCAGTACGCCCTTCAAGGCCGAGGCCGCAGCATCGATGCCCACGCGGGCACCTTCCATGCCGATGGCCATGCCATCGCCGACCACGCCCAGCAACTCGCCGCGATAGGCCAGCACCAGCGCCTTCTGTTCCGGCGTGGTCGCGACCGCCTTGCCTTCGATCAACAGGTCGCCCGCCGGGGTTATCTCGGCCTTGGGCAGGGATTCGTTTTCGTTGCGGTTGAGCGACAGATTCTCTCGAGCCAGGCGTTCGCGCGCGGTGGCTATTTCCTCGCGGGCCTTTTCCATTTCCTGGCTGGCTTCGCCCAGGCCCTTGGCCACTTCGCCCATCGCTTCAGCGGCGATGCCCGTGGGTGCATTGTCCTGCTTGTCCTGTGCCGGTTGGCAGGCCGCCAGCAGCAGGACGGCGGCGATGGAGGCGCTGCGGACCAGTAGAGCGTTCTTGCGCATGGGATGTCCCTTGTCGTGTCGGATCAAAGCGGGCGGCGGCGGGGGCGCCGCCCCGGGGAGGCTTATTCGCTTTCGCGCCAGCGACGCAGGTAGATGGCACCGATGATGAGCGCGACACCGATCACCGCACCGATCCAGAGGTCGGCCGTGGCGAAGGCGTGCCAGCTGCGGGTCAGGTCGATGGCATTGGCCAGTTCGTCCGGCGAGTTGAAGTCGGCATGCGGATTGGCGGCGCCGCCCGGCAGGGTGGGGAACCAAGCGCCCGGGATCACGCTCGCCAGCCCGCGATAGACCACGGTGTACCAGATCAGATCGTGGCGGACCTCCAGGCCCGGCAGGATGTCGGTCATGCTGATGATGACGCACGCCAGCACCGGCACCAGCACCGCCCAGAGGAATGGCTTGCTGCGCGACCAGGCCGAGCAGAACATCAGCCAGCCCACCGCCGGCAGCGCCCAGAACATGTAGACGGGCAACGAAGCCAGCACGCCGCCGATGATGCGCAGCGGATGCGAGTGGGTGAACACTGCGCCGCCAGCCGGCAGGCCGTTGATCGAAATGGTCAGCGCCGAGATCAGCCACATCGCCACGCCGATCAGGATGCCCACGCCCACCGCCAGCAACGGTGCCAGCAGCAGTGCCCATGCCAGCTTGGACAGCACCATGTGCGTGTCGGAGATCGGCAAGGACTTCCAGAACAGCACGCTGCGGTCGCGGCGGTCGTCGTACAGCGTGCCCAAGGCGTAGAAGAAGACCACGAAGGCCAGGACCACGCAGGCCAGGATCACGCCGCCCAACAGCATGCCGTCGCCGATGCCACCGACGATCTGGTGGGCCTTCTCCGGCGCCTCCTCGACGCTGAAGCCGCCGCCGTTCATCTGGCCGCGTGCGGCGATGCTGCCAATGACGGCCAGGATCAGGTTCAACACTACGAAGATGCCGCCCGTGATCACCGGGGCCCAGAAGAAGCCGCCACGGTTTTCCCAGAACTCGCGCTTCAGCAACCACGTGAACGCGCCGGGCTTGGAGGACTTACCCAATGTCGATGTCACGGCGTTCATGCGTAGGTTCCTTTCATGATGGCGACGAACAGGTCGGCCAGGCCAGGGGTACGGGTTTCGCCAAGGGCGGCGAGATGTCCTTTCGGGACGCCGTCGAACAGCAGCACGGTCTTGCCGAAGGGCAGGGCGCGCTCGTCGATGGGTTTCAGGGCGCGGGCCTGGTCGACCGCCTCGCCGCTGACCAGTACTTCGGTGTAGCGCTCGGCCACCTCCTCCATCTGCGACGTCAGCACGATCCTGCCGTCGCGGATGAACATGACATCGGTGAGGATGTGTTCGATCTCCTCCACCTGGTGGGTGGTGACGATGATCGTCTTCTGCTCGTCGAAGTAGTCCTCCAGCAGGCGCTGGTAGAACTGCTTGCGGTACAGGATGTCCAGGCCCAGCGTGGGCTCGTCCAGCACCAGCAGCTTTGCGTCAATGGCCATCACCAGCGCCAGGTGCAGCTGCACGATCATGCCCTTGGACATTTCGCGCACGCGCAGGTTGGGCTTCAACTGGGTATTGGCGATGAAGCGTTCGCACTTGGCCCGGTCGAAACGCGGGTGGACACCGGCGACGAAATCGATCGCTTCCTTGACCTTCATCCAGCGCGGCAGCACCGCCACGTCGGCAATGAAGCAGACATCCTTCATCAACTCGTCGCGATCCTTGCGTGGATCCAGGCCCAGCACCTTCAGCTGACCTTCGAAAGGCGTCAGGCCCAGGATGGCCTTGAGCGCGGTGGTCTTGCCGGCCCCGTTGGGACCGATCAGGCCGATGATCTTGCCCGCTTCGATCTCGAAGCTGGTGTTGTCCAGCGCAAGCTTGTTCCTGTAGGCCTTGCGCAGGCCGTGGGCCGACACCACGGCGTTGGCGATTGCGGCATTCATCACTTGTTCCCCTTGGATTGCAGCAGATCTTCGATGGACAGGCCCAGGCGCTCGATGCGTTCGGCGACGGCCGGCCATTCCTCGGTCAGGAACCGCTCGCGCTCGCTGCCGCGCAGCTTCTTGGACGCTTCGTCGGTGACGAACATGCCCAGGCCGCGGCGCTTCTCCACCAGGGCTTCGTCAGCCAGTTCCTGGTAGGCGCGGGAGACGGTGATCGGGTTCAGCTGGTACTCGGCGGCGACCTGGCGGACCGAGGGCAGTGCATCGCCCGGCTTCAGGATGCCGTCCAGCATCATCGCGATCACGCGATCCTTCAGCTGGCGGTAGATGGGAGCGCCGTCGCTCCATTGGATGGATGTCATGGCTCAGCTCCTCGGACGCAGCGATTGGCCAAAGGAGAAATAGGGCATGGCCAGCGATGCCCGGGCGCGGCGCTTGTGCTGCCGGGCTTCGGGCTTGCCGTCATCGCCTGCGATCTCGAGGGCTTCGGATTCCAGTGCACCCACCAGCGCGACGGAATCCACCTCGGCCGTGCGTGCGCCGGTGACGGCCGCCAACGCGCCCACCGCCAGCAGCAGGCCGCCGACGGCGAGGCTGGGCAAGGCGTGGGTCAATTTCTGGTTCATGGCATCCCCCCGTGAGTTGGGTGAGTGGTGTTGTATTCAACTATAACACCAAAACACAGGGCGTCAACGGGGTGACCGGGTTTTGTCACCCAACTGAAGGCATACTTGTCATGTTCGTAATAGTGGGGTGTTGCCATGAAGCTCAAGTCATTGAAAATACTGTAATTTATCGCGCTCGTGAGCGTCTCCGCGACCGTGCTGGCAGCCGGTTTGCTGGACGTCGCCTACCGCCCACTGGCCGGAAAGGCGCCCGTGAACCTGAAGGAAAAGTATGCGGGCCAGGTACTGCTGGTGGTGAACACGGCCAGCAAATGCGGCTACACACCGCAGTACGAAGGGCTGGAGGCGCTGCACCAGCGCTACGCCGGACAGGGATTCGCGGTGCTCGGCTTTCCCTCCAACGATTTCAGGGGCCAGGAACCAGGCAGCGAGAAGGAGATCCAGGAGTTCTGCACGCTGACCTATGGCGTGAAGTTTCCAATGTTCGAGAAAGTGGCGGTGACGGGCGAGAAAGCGACGCCGCTTTACCGCTCGCTGGCGCAGGCGACGGGTACCGCGCCTGGTTGGAACTTCCACAAATACCTGATCAGTCGCGACGGTCGTGTGGTGGCGAACTTCCCCAGCAAGGTCTCGCCTGAAGATCCTGCCGTGGTGGAAGCGATCGAGCGCGAATTGAAGGCCCCGCGCGCCGCACGTTGATGCAGTGCCTTCGCGGGTGGCTGGCATGCCACAATATGGGTTTGGCGCCGCCATCGTGGCGCAGGTTCCAGGAGCAGAAAGGATGAAGCGGTCGGTCCGCGGCGCAGCCGTGTTGTTGGCAATCTCGTTTTCGATGCTGGGAGGCAGCGTGTCTGCACAGGAAAAAACCGCGCTGGTCACCGAGCGCGACAAGGTGAGCTACGCGATCGGCGTGGACGTGGGCAATTCGCTGCAGCCGGTGGGGCCGTTCCTCGATGTGGCTGCGTTCGAACGCGCGATCGTCAATACGTTCGTCGGCAAGCCCGCGCTGATCTCCGAGCAGGAAGCGCAGGCCACCGACCAGTTGCTGCGGGTGAACCTGGCGGTGGCCGATGGCCAGCCGGTCCCCGGCATGCCGCCGGGCAGCACGCCGCCGGCGGTCGACAAGACCAAGGTCGGCCTGTTCCTGGGCACCTATGTGGTGGGCCCCTCGCTGATGCCGTTCAAGGATGAGCTGGACACGGCCGTGCTCGCCCAGGCCGTGCGCACGCTGACCAGCAAGAGCGGCACGCCTCTGCTGAGCGTGGAGCAGGCGCAGGCCGAGATGCAGGCATACATCACCAAGCGACAGGCCGGTGCGTCGCAGCGCAATCGCGACGAGGGCGCCAAGTTCCTCTCCGCCAACAAGAGCAAGCCCGGTGTGGTCACCACACCCTCGGGGCTGCAGTACATGGTGCTGCGCCAGGGCAACGGGCAGCGGCCGATGTCCACCAGCCGCGTGCGGGTGAACTACGAAGGCAAGCTGCTCAACGGCGAGGTCTTCGACAGTTCGTACGCGCGTGGTGAGCCTGCCGAGTTCGGCCTGAACCAGGTCATCGCGGGCTGGACCGAAGGCGTGGCCCTGATGCCCGTAGGCGCCAAGTACCGCTTCTGGATCCCGTCCAACCTGGCCTACGGTCCGAATGGTGCGCCCGGCGGCAAGATCGGCCCGGATGCGACGCTGACTTTTGACGTCGAATTGATGGGCGTTCTGCAATAAGTCGCTGGTGTAATCGCGGCTCTCCCGGCCAGGAAGTGTTTTCATGCGCGTTGCGATCTTCGGTACCGGTTACGTCGGGCTGGTGACAGGCACATGCCTGGCCGAGGTCGGGCACGACGTGGTCTGTGTGGACATCGATCCTGTGAAGGTCGATGGTCTCAACCGCGGCATCGTCCCGATCTATGAGCCCGGCCTGTCACCGATGGTGACGGCCAACCACGCCGCCGGGCGTCTGCGATTCACCACGGACGCCGAAGAGGCCATCGCGCACGGTGATGTGGTGTTCATCGCCGTGGGCACGCCGCCCGGCGAGGACGGCAGCGCAGACCTGCAGTACGTGCTGGCGGTGGCCCGCACCATCGGTCGCACCCTCCAGCAGCCGTGCACGGTGGTCAACAAGTCCACGGTGCCGGTGGGCACGGGGGACAAGGTGAGGGCGGTGATCGATGCAGAACTGGCGGCGCGTGGCGTCGAGATCGCCTTCGACGTCGTCTCCAATCCCGAGTTCCTCAAGGAAGGCGATGCCGTCAATGACTGCATGCGTCCGGACCGCATCATCATTGGCGCATCCAATCCGCAGGCGGTGGAGAAACTGCGTCGCCTCTACGCGCCGTTCAACCGCAACCACGAGCGCATCGTCGTCATGGACGTGCGCTCTGCCGAACTGACCAAATACGCTGCCAACGCGATGCTGGCGACCAAGATCAGCTTCATGAACGAGATCGCCAACATCGCTGAACGCGTGGGCGCCGACGTGGAGCATGTGCGGCAGGGCATCGGCTCCGACCCGCGTATCGGCTGGCATTTCATCTACCCTGGCGCCGGCTACGGTGGCTCCTGCTTTCCGAAAGACGTGCAGGCGTTGGCGCGCACCGCGCAGCAGCATGGTTACCAGGCCGAACTGCTGCAGGCCGTGGAAGCGGTGAACCATCGCCAGAAGGCCCATCTGTTCGAATTGATCCAGCGCCACTATGACCGTGGCGAAGACGAGGGCATCCGTGGCAGGACATTCGCGGTGTGGGGGCTGGCATTCAAGCCCAATACCGACGACATGCGCGAAGCGAGCAGCTGCAGGTTGCTCGCGGAGTTGTGGGAAGCGGGCGCAAAGGTCCGCGCCTACGACCCGGAGGCCCGCGGGGAAGCCGCCAGGATCTTCGGTGAACGGGACGACCTGGTGCTTTGCGATGATGCGCGCGCCGCCGTCGACGGTGCGGATGCGCTGGTGGTCGTGACCGAGTGGAAGCAGTTCCGCAGCCCGGATTTCGCGCGCCTGCGCGATACGCTGGGCGATGCGGTGATTTTCGACGGCCGCAACCTGTACGAGCCGGGCGAGGTGGAGGCCATGGGCATCGCGTATTACGGCATCGGACGTGGAAGGTCCTTACATGCAGACTGACCTGCCGTTGCAGGGCGACACGCTTGAACGCCGCCTGGTGGAGATGGAGACCCGCCTGGCGTTCCAGGAGCATGCGCTCAACGAACTGAGCGAGGCACTGGCGGACGCGCGGGCGGAGAACCAGCGCACCGAGCTGCTGCTGCGACACATGGTGGAGGAACTCGGAAAGGTGCGTACATCGCTGTTCGAGGATCCTGCCAACGAACCACCGCCGCCGCATTATTGATACGCTTGGGACACAGCAGTTCCCACGAAAGACCGATGACCGATTCACTCCGCGACCAGTTGCTGGGCCTGGGCTTCAAGCCCGCACCGAAGCCCGAGCGCAAACCCGAGCGCCGGCCCGATCAGCGACGCGATGCACAGAAGCCGGCCGGCAAGGGTGCCGCCCACCCGAAGCCGAGCCACGGCGGCAAGCCGCGTCCGCCGCAGGGTGGAGGCAAGCCCAGGCCCAAGCGCAGCCAGGAAGACATCGACCTCGCCAAGGCCTACGCCATCCGCGCCCAGCGCGAGAAGGACGAGCGCATCGAAGCAGAGCGCGCGAAGCAGGAGGAAGCACGCCTGCGCCGCGAGGCGAGGGCGAAGCTCGATGCGTTCCTGCAGGACAAGGGCCTCAACGATGCGGAAGCCGACATCGCGCGCCACTTCCCGTATGGCGGCAAGATCAAGCGCATCTACGTCAACGCAGCGCAACTGAAGGCGCTCAATGCGGGCGAACTCGGGGTGGTGCAGCAGAACGGCCGCTACCTGCTAGTTACCGCCGCCGTGCTCGCCGAAGCCGAAGCGATCTTCGCGCCCGCCGTCGCGCTTAAAGTCGATCCGGACGCATCCGCCGACCAGGACCCTTACGCCGACCCGCAGTACCAGGTACCCGACGACCTGGTGTGGTGACGCCCGCTGACCGTCGTCCCCGTCTCTGCCTGCTTCCGGGGCTGGACGGCACCGGTCGGCTCTACACGCCTTTGCTGGATGCATTCCGTGGCGCTTACGATACCGAGGTGCTCGCCTATGACAGCGGGCGCTTCAGCGGTTATGCGGCCCTGGTCGAAGCACTGGAGCCGGCGTTGCGGTGGCACACGGATACGGTGCTGATTGCCGAATCGTTTGCTGGTCCCCTGGCTGTGATGCTCGCTCATCGCAATCCACGCCATGTCAGGGCCGTGGTGCTGGCGGCGAGTTTCGTCAGTGCGCCGCTCCCTTTCAGCCGTGCCTGCGCGGAAGTGCTGCATCGATTGCCGGCCATGTCATTGCCCATGTTCGCGCTGGAGCGGGTCCTGGCAGGTGGAGTCCTGCCACCGGCATTGCGAAGGGAGTTGGATGCCGTGCTTGAGGCGATCCCGGTCGAGGTGTTGCGCCAGCGGGCGCTGGCGGCGCTGCGCGTGGACGTTCGTGGTCAACTCGCCACGCTGGATCTTCCGCTGCTCCATCTGCAGGCCGGCCGGGACAGGCTGATAGCAGCAAGGGCGGGTCACGAGATCGTTCGTCTGGCACGCAATGCGCAGCAGGTCGTCATCGACGCACCGCAGTTCCTGTTCCAGTTGGCACCGGTGGCGGCGGCAGACGAGATCGGGCGATTCCTGAAGAGGGCAAGCATCCTGGAGGGTGCACGCCACGATTCTTAGGCCGAGGTGGATCCATCAGTCGTCGCTCAACTGCGATGGAGCCGTTCCGGGCCGGACCAGCCAGTTCCAGACGATGAATGCGGCGATCAACGCGATCACCGACGACGCAAGGAATGCGGTCTCGCCCCCGAAGCGCCACAGCTGGCCTGCCAGCAATGCGCCCACCACGCCGCCCACGCCGGACGACAGGCCATAGAACACGCCCTGGCCGTGTCCATTCATGCGGCCCGGGAAGAAGCGCACCAGCAACTGCATGGCGGCTGCGAAGAAGGCGCCGAAGTTGAGCGCATGCGTCAGCTGCGCCAGCACCATGACCGGCGTGTTGTCGGGGAACAGGGCCGTGACCAGCCAACGCACCGATGCACTGAGCAGCGCGAACATGAGGACGCGACTGGCATCCCAGCGGCGGAAGATGCGGCTGGCCAGGAAGAACACGCCGATCTCGGCGAGTACGCCGACCGTCCACAGCACGCCTTGTGTCGCGGTCGTGTAGCCGTGTTCGGAGAGGTAGATCGAGAAGAACGTGTAGAACGGGCCGAACGAGATCTGGGTGAGGAACGCTGCCGCGAAGAAGGCGATCACCTCCGGCCTTCGCAATCGCGCGCGGAAGCCGTCCTGCGTATCGACCGGGTGGTGCTCCGGCTCGCGCGCATAGCGGTTCGACAAGGCCGATGTGAGGACGGCCACCAGCACCGGCAACATCAACCACGGCAATGCACCCACGCCCAGCCGGCGCGCATCGATCAGCCAGCCGAACAGCGACACCACCAGGATGAAACCGATCGAGCCCCAGACGCGGATCAGGCCATAGCGGTCGCTGCGCGCGCCGAGATGCGACATGGTGATCGATTCGAACTGCGGCATCACGGCGTTGTAGGCGAAGCAGAAGCCCAGCATCACCGTGAACAGGCCTGCGTGTTCCAGCGGCAGCAGGAACAAGGCGAAGCAACCCAATGCCAGCGCGCAGCCCAGGTGGAGCCAGCGGATCGGATTCGACGAGCGCGCGGCCAGCGTGGTCCACAGGCTGGGGGAGACGATGCGTGTGGCGTACCACAGGCTCATCAGCACACTGATGGCGGCCACGCTGAGGCCGCGCGATTCCAGGTACAGGCTCCAGTAGGGCGTGAATGCGCCCAGTACCGCGTAGTACGAGAAGTAGAAGCTCGACAGGCGGACCGCGGGATACGCGGTCTGCGGCATGGCATTCCTCATGTCGCTGCACCTTGAGCAGCGATGGGTGACGTCCGGCCTTCGGCAGCGGGCGAGGGTGGCATGAGGGACGCAGGCAGGGGCGGGATGCACATTCTAGCGGAGCGCGCATCGCGCTCCGTTCGCCCTGGCCCCTCAACCGGCTGCAAACTTGCAGCTGCGCGCGATGGCGCTTACTCCGGGTCGTAGTCCAGGTTGGACGCCAGCCATCGTTCCACCTGTGCCAGTTCCACGCCCTTGCGCTTCGCGTAGTCCGCCGCCTGCTCCTTGGAAACGCGTCCGACCACGAAGTACTGGCTCTGCGGGTGGCTGAAGTAGTACCCGGACACAGCCGCCGTGGGCAGCATCGCGAAACTCTCCGTCAGGGACATGCCGGCATTGCCAGGCGCGTCCAGCAGGCGGAACAGGGTGGCTTTCTCGCTGTGTTCGGGGCAGGCGGGATAACCCGGTGCCGGACGGATTCCGCGGTACTGCTCGGCGATCAAGGCCTCGTTGCCCAGTGCTTCGTCGGACGCGAACCCCCAGAACTCCTTGCGCACGCGCTGGTGCAGCCGCTCGGCGAGGGCTTCGGCAAGCCGGTCGGCGAGGGCTTTCAGCAGGATGGCGTTGTAGTCGTCGTGGTCGGCCTCGAAGCGGGCGACATGTTCATCGATGCCGATGCCGGCGGTGACGGCAAAGGCGCCGATCCAGTCCTGCCTGCCGGAATCCTTCGGAGCGATGAAGTCCGCCAGGCAGAAGTCCGGACGCTCGACAGGCTTGTCCACTTGCTGGCGCAGGAAACACAGGCGCTCGGTGCGCCCTTCGTGCTGGAGTTCGACGTCATCGCCGACGCTGTTGGCCGGCCACAGGCCGAATACCGCTTTCGCCGTCAACCATTTCCCGGAAACGATGCGCCCCAGCATTGTCCGCGCATCCTTGTACAGCTCGCTCGCCTGCGCGCCAACCACCTCGTCGGTCAGGATCGCGGGATACTTGCCGGCAAGCTCCCACGCCTGGAAGAAAGGCGTCCAGTCGATGAACTCGATCAGTTCCGTGAGCGGATAGTCGTCGAAGACATGCAGGCCAGGCTGATTGGGCGCAGGCGGTGAATAGTCGTCCCAACCACCGTTGAACTTCTGGCCTCGCGCCTTCTCCAGCGAGACCAGTCGTTTCGCATCGCCACGGTTGCGGTGGCGCTCGCGGATTTCCGCGTAGTCGGCATCGTTGGCGGCCACGAACGCCGCGCGCATGTCGCGCGAGATCAGCGATTGCGCCACGCCTACGGCACGCGAAGCATCCTTCACCCACACGGTGGGCGCGTCGTAGTGCGGATCGATCTTCAGCGCGGTATGCGCGCGGGAGGTGGTCGCGCCCCCGATCAGCAGGGGCATGGAGAAGCCTTGCCGCTGCATCTCGCGCGCGACGTGGGTCATTTCCTCCAGCGACGGCGTGATCAGGCCGGACAACCCGATCAGGTCGGCGTTCTCGGACTTCGCGGTGTCCAGTATCTTCTGCGTGGGCACCATCACGCCCAGGTCCACCACGTCGAAGTTGTTGCAGGCCAGCACCACGCCGACGATGTTCTTGCCGATGTCGTGCACGTCGCCCTTCACCGTGGCCATGACGATCTTGCCGTTGGACTTGCCCACGTCGCCCGTGCGCAGCTTCTCGGCTTCAATGTACGGAAGCAGGTAGGCGACGGCCTTCTTCATCACGCGGGCGGACTTCACCACCTGCGGCAGGAACATCTTGCCGGCGCCGAACAGGTCGCCGACCACGTTCATGCCGTCCATCAGCGGGCCTTCGATCACGTCCAGCGGGCGCGCCGCCTGCGCGCGCGCTTCCTCGGTGTCCTGGTCGACGAAGGCGTCGATGCCGTGCACCAGCGCATGCGCCAGGCGTTCCCGCACCGGCTTCTCGCGCCAGGCCAGGTTCTCGACCGGCGCTTCGCCTTTCCTGCCTTTGTAGCGCTCGGCGATCTCCAGCAGCCGTTCGGTCGAATCCTTGCGGCGGTTGAGGATCACGTCCTCCACGCGCTCGCGCAGTTCGGCATCGAGGTCGTCGTACACAGGCAGGCCGCCCGCATTGACGATGCCCATGTCCATGCCGGCCTGGATGGCGTGGTACAGGAACACCGAGTGGATCGCCGCACGCACGGGCTCGTTGCCGCGGAACGAGAACGATACGTTCGACACGCCACCCGAGACATGGCAATGCGGCAGCGTCTGCTTGATGATCCGGGTGGCTTCGATGAAGTCGACGGCGTAGTTGTCGTGTTCCTCGATGCCGGTGGCGACCGCGAAGATGTTGGGGTCGAAGATGATGTCTTCAGGCGGGAAGCCGACTTCTTCGGTCAGGATCCGGTAGGCGCGGGTGCAGATTTCCACCTTGCGCGCGCAGGTGTCGGCCTGGCCGGTTTCGTCGAAGGCCATCACCACGGCGGCGGCGCCGTAGCGCAGCACCTTGCGGGCATGCTCGACAAAGGCTTCCTCGCCTTCCTTCAGCGAGATCGAATTGACCACGCTCTTGCCCTGGAGGCACTTCAGGCCCGCTTCGATGACGCTCCACTTGGACGAATCGACCATCACCGGAATGCGGGCGATGTCCGGCTCGGACATGATCAGGTTGAGGAAGCGTGCCATCGCCTTCTCGGAATCGATCAGGCCCTCGTCCATGTTGACGTCGAGGATCTGGGCGCCGCTGGCGACCTGCTGGCGCGCGACCTCGACCGCTTCCTCGTAGCGCTCTTCCTTGATGAGCTTGCGGAACTGGGCGCTGCCGGTGACGTTGGTACGCTCGCCCACGTTGACGAACAGCAGGTCCGGGGTGATGACCAGCGGCTCAAGGCCGGACAGGCGGGTGTGGCGGACGAGGGTGCTCACGCGGCGGCCTCCAGTTGGGCAGGCAGGCGACGGGGCGCGACGCCCGCGACGGCGTCGGCGATGGCCCGGATGTGGGCCGGCGTGGTGCCACAGCAGCCGCCGACGAGATTGAGCAGGCCGGACTGTGCGAACTCCTTCAACGTGGCCGCCATTTCCTCCGGTGTCTCGTCGTACTCGCCGAACGCATTGGGGAGGCCGGCGTTGGGGTGCGCGCTGACATACGCGTCGGCGACGGTCGCCAGGGTTTCGACGTGTTCACGCAGGTCTTTCGCGCCCAGTGCGCAGTTGAGCCCGACAGAGAGCGGACGGCCATGCGCGACCGAGGCGTAGAAAGCTTCCGCAGTCTGTCCGGACAGCGTACGGCCGGAGGCGTCGGTGATGGTGCCCGAGATCATCACCGGCAGGCGCCCGCCACGCGTGTCGAACACTTCCTCGATGGCGTACAGGGCGGCTTTCGCATTGAGCGTATCGAAGATGGTTTCCACCATCAGGGTGTCGGCGCCGCCATCGATCAGGCCTTCGATGGCTTCGCGGTAGGTTGCGCGCAGCTCATCGAAGCTGGTGTTGCGGTAGCCGGGATCGTTCACGTCGGGACTGATCGAGGCGGTGCGGCTGGTCGGCCCCAGCACGCCGATGACGAAGCGGGGTTTGTCCGGCGTGGTCGCCTCGATGGCGTCGCAGCATTGGCGGGCGACGTGCGCCCCCGCCTTGTTCAGTTCGTAGACCAGGTGTTCGAGGTGGTAGTCGGCCTGGCTGATCGAGGTGGCGTTGAAGGTGTTGGTTTCGATCAGGTCGGCGCCTGCCTCGAGGTAGGCCGTGTGCACGCCGGCGATCACATCGGGTTTGCTCAGCAACAGCAGGTCGTTGTTGCCCTTGAGGTCGTGGCCGCAGCCGGCGCCATGTTCATGCGCGTGCTGCGTGTCGCAGCCCTCGGCGAAACGCTCGCCGCGGTAGTCCGCTTCCTGCAGGCCATGGCGCTGGATCATGGTGCCCATGGCGCCGTCGATGATGAGGATGCGTTCCTGCAGCGCCTTCGACAGCAAGCCGGCGCGAGTGGGGTTCAACCAGGGAAGGGTCTTCATGACTTCACGGCGGTCAGCGACAGGACTTCGAAATGGGGCGGGCGACGCTCGCGGGTGACGGTTTCGGCGTTGGCGATGTCCAGCCCCGCCTTCTCGGCGAACCTGCGCAGTTCCTTTTCGGTGAAACCCAGGTTGACGTGGCCATAGGCCTCTACGACCGACTTGTGTTCGTGCTTGCCCAGGCTGCTCAGCAGCAGGCGACCGCCGCGGCGCAGGACGCGGGCCGCCTCGGCGACCGCCTGGGCTGGCTTGGCGGAATAGGTGAGTGCGTGCATCAGCACGACCAGGTCGAAGCTGCCGTCCTTGAACGGCAGTGCGTGCATGTCGCCCTCGCGCACTTCCACGTTCGGGAAGCGACGCAGGCGTTCTCCGGCGGCAGCCACCACGCGCGTGCTGGTGTCGATGCAGACGTACCGCTTGGCATGCGGCGATAGCAGTTCGGCCAGCACGCCGTCCCCCGAGGCGATGTCGAGCACGTCGCCGGTTTCCAGCAGGGGCAGTGCGGTGCGGGCAAGCGCCTCCCAGGTACGGCCGGGGGAGTAATGGCGCTCCATGTCGCCGGCCACGCTGTCGGCCCAGTTCTGGTCGGAAGCGCGGTTGGCGAGCACGCTGGCCACGCGCTCGGCGTCCTGGCGCAGCAGCGGATCGTCGCTGCCGTCGCGCAGGCTGCGCCACAGTTCGCACTGCACCGTGTCCAGGTTGTCTTCGTCGAAGCGGTAGTAGGCCGACACGCCCGCGCGACGGTCGCGGACCAGCCCGGCGTCCTTCAGCTTTGCCAGGTGGGTGGAGACGCGCGGCTGGGCCAGTTGGGTGATCGCCGACAACTCGGCGACGGTCAGTTCCTCGCGCGACAGCAGCGCCAGCAGGCGCACACGGGTGGCGTCGGCAAAGACTTTCAGCCGGGTCGACCAGGCTTCCAGATCCATGAATATCTTCCTATCGCGATATAGAGATATTTTGCCCCCCGGGCGTTGCCAAGGTCAACCCGCGGCATACGCCCACGGATGGTCGCGGGTTACAATTGGTATTCAAGTACGTAATGCCGAGGGGCACCCGTGGATTTCGCATTCACCGAAGAGCAGTTGATGATCCAGGACGTCGCGCGCCGGATCGCCCAGGAAAAGATCGCGCCCAGCGCGGAGCACCACGACAGGACCGGCGAGTTCCCGCTGGACAACATCCGCCTGCTGGGCGAGAACGGCCTGATGGGCATCGAGGTGCCGGCCGAATACGGCGGTGCGGGCATGGACCCGATCGCCTACGTGCTGGCGATGATCGAGATCGCCGCCGGTGATGCGGCCCATTCGACCATCATGTCGGTCAACAATTCGCTGTTCTGCAACGGCATCCTGAAGTTCGGTACCGAAGAACAGAAGCAGACCTGCGTACGCGCCATCGCCGAAGGCCGCGAGATCGGCGCATTCGCACTGACCGAGCCGCAGTCGGGCTCCGACGCCACCGCGATGCGTTGCCGCGCCGTGAAGCAGGCCGATGGCAGCTTCGTGATCAACGGCAAGAAGAGCTGGATCACCTCCGGCCCCGTGGCCAAGTACATCGTGCTGTTCGCGATGAGCGAACCCGACAAGGGCGCGCGCGGCATCACCGCCTTCCTGATCGATACCGCCAAGGCCGGTTTCCATCGCGGCAAGACCGAACCCAAGCTCGGCATCCGTGCTTCGGCCACCTGCGAGATCGAGTTCACCGACTACGTGGCTTCGGCGGACGATGTGCTGGGCAAGGAAGGCGAGGGCTTCAAGATCGCCATGGGCGTGCTGGATGCCGGTCGCATCGGCATCGCGTCCCAGGCCATCGGTATTGCCCGTGCGGCCTACGAGGCCACCATCGCCTACGTGAAGGAACGCAAGGCCTTCGGCGCGCCGATCGGCACGTTCCAGATGACCCAGGCCAAGATCGCCGACATGAAGTGCAAGCTGGATGCGGCCACGCTGCTGACGCTGCGTGCGGCATGGGTCAAGGGCCAGGACCAGCGTTTCAGCAACGAGGCGGCGATCGCCAAGCTGACCGCGTCCGAGGCCGCCATGTGGATCACCCACCAGGCGCTGCAGATCCATGGTGGCATGGGCTATTCCAAGGAAATGCCGATCGAGCGCTACTTCCGCGACGCCAAGATCACCGAGATCTACGAAGGCACCAGCGAGATCCAGCGCCTGGTCATCGCCCGCAACGAGACCGGCCTGCGCTGAATCCAGCGCCTCCGGAAAACGAGCGCCGCCCCAAGGGCGGCGTTTTTTTGTCCGCAGATCCGTGAGCGGGGCCACATCGCGCCCCCCATCTTTGGTCATGGGACGGGGCGGGGCGGGTTGGGTAGAGTGTCCGAATGCGGGGGTCTGTCCTCCGTATCCTTCCTGGAGACCCCGATGCGCAAAACCCTGATCGCCTGTGCCCTCGCACTTGCCCTGACCGCCTGCGACCGTGCCGCCACGCCGGATACCGGCGCTGCCGGCACTCCCGCCGTCGCCGCGTCCGCCGCCGACATCGCCGCCGAGAGCCAGCGCCTGAATGCCTGGTTCGAGACCAAGTACGAGGAGCAGTTGAAGTTCAGTCCTATCCAGCTGACCTTCCAGGGCCGCAAGGACCTGTACGATCAGGCGGACGACATGTCCGAACAGGCGCAGCGCGACCAGGTGGCCTGGGCCAAGGCCAGCGTCGAGGAGATGGAGAAGACCTTCGACTACGCCAAGCTCGACGACGAAACCAAGTTCTCGTATGACCTGTGGAAGCTGCAGTACGAGAACGCGCGCGATGGCCTGCCGTTCCTGCAGGACGGCTATGCCTTCGACCAGATGAACGGTGCGCAGGGCTTCTGGCCGACGTTCCTGATCAGTTTCCACAAGGTGGATGAAGAGGCGGACTACACGGCCTACATCGCCCGCCTGAAGGCGACCCAGCGCGCCTTCGGACAGTTGCTCGATCGCGCGCGCGCCTCGGCCGGACAGGACATCCGTCCGCCGAAGTTCGCCTACGAGGGCGTGATCGACCAGGCGAAGAAAGTCATCACCGGTGCGCCATTCTCTGCCGGCAAGGACTCCGCGATCTGGGCCGACGCGCAGGCGAAGGCCGATGCGCTGGTCAAGGCTGGCAAGATCGACGCCGCCCGCGCCACGGCGCTGAAGGATGAAGCGCGCAAGGCGCTGCTGGAGCAGTTCAAGCCCGCGTACGAGGGCGTGATCGCGTGGAGCGAGGAAGAACTGCCGAAGGCAGCGGTCAATGCCACCGGCGTGGGCAGCACGCACAAGAACGGCAAGGCGTATTACGAGTACCAGCTGCGGCAGATGACCACCACCGGCATGACGGCCGAGGAGATCCATGCGCTGGGCCTGAAGGAAGTCGAGCGCATCAAGGGCGAGATGTCGGCGCTGAAGGACAAAGTGGGCTTCAAGGGCGACCTGGATGCCTTCTTCGCCTTCATCGACAGCGATGCGCAGTTCAAGTACCCCAACACCGATGCGGGCCGCCAGGCCTACATCGACGACGCCACCGCCGCCATCGACAACATCAAGAAGGTGTTGCCGGAATACTTCGGCCTGCTGCCGAAGGCCGACCTGGTGGTCAAGCGCGTGGAGCCGTTCCGTGAGCAGGATGGCGCGGCGCAGCACTACTACCCGGGTACGCCCGATGGTTCGCGGCCGGGCGTGTACTACGCGCATCTGTCCGACATGAACGCGATGCCGAAGCCGGAACTCGAGGTCATCGCGTACCACGAGGGCCTGCCGGGCCACCACATGCAGATCGCCATCGCACAGGAGCTGACCGGCGTGCCGAAGTTCCGCACGCAGTACGGCGTCACCGCGTATGCCGAAGGCTGGGGCCTGTATTCGGAATGGCTGGCGAAGGAGATGCCGGGCACCTACAAGGACCCGTACTCCGAGTTCGGTCGCCTGAGTTCAGAGATGTGGCGCGCGATCCGCTTGGTGGTGGACACCGGCCTGCATGCCAAGGGCTGGACCGAGCAGCAGGCGGTGGAATATTTCGACGCCAACAGTGCGGTGCCGCGCGCGGCGATCGAATCGGAAGTGAAGCGCTATCTGATCATGCCGGGGCAGGCCACGGCCTACAAGATCGGCATGATCAAGATCCAGGACCTGCGCAGGAAGGCGGAAACCGAACTCGGCGACAAGTTCGACATCAAGGGGTTCCACGACACTGTGCTCGGCGGTGGTGCGCTTCCGCTGACGTTGCTGGAGCGTCGCGTCGACCAGTGGATCGCGAGGGAAAAAGCCAAGCAGGCCTGATCTCCGGACAAGGGATGAGACAAAGAACCCCGGCCTTGTGCCGGGGTTCTTCGTTGTGGGCTCAGGGGGCCCGGGTCAGCAGTGCGATGTTCGCCGACAGCCAGGCGTCCAGTGTCGTCGGCGGCTGACCGGTCAGCTGTAAGTAGTCATCGGTGACCGCACCAAGGTCGCCCGCGGCCGTCGCGACATCGAAGGATGCGAACACCTCGGCCAGCACCGGCGGAAAGCCGTGCGCTTTCAGGCCTTCGAGCCGTTGTTCCGGCGTGATGTCGACGACCGACAAGGGTTTGTCGGCAAGTGCAGACAAACGGCTGGCGATGTCGCGCGCGGA
This sequence comes from Pseudoxanthomonas sp. SE1, assembly GCF_029542205.1. Taxonomy (NCBI): domain Bacteria; kingdom Pseudomonadati; phylum Pseudomonadota; class Gammaproteobacteria; order Lysobacterales; family Lysobacteraceae; genus Pseudoxanthomonas; species Pseudoxanthomonas sp. SE1. The sequence continues at coordinate 1,899,139 of NZ_CP113783.1, forward strand.
ATACGCGTGCGAGCCGGTCAGCGTGAGCACTCGGTTCGACCTATCGGGGGAAGCCAATGCCACGGCCGCTGCGCGCGCGAGATCGTCGCGCGCGATATAGGCAATGCGACCTTCGCCTGCCGCCGACGCCCATTCGCCTGATGCCAGCGCACCCGGCAAGGCATAGGCCAGGTTCTCGAAGTACCAGGCATTGCGCAGAACCGTCCATGCGAGGGACGACGCAGCCAGCGCCTGTTCGGTGCCCCAGTGGTCGGGGGCGAACGACACGTGCGATGTTTCAGCGGACGGCAGCGAGGTGTAGACGACGTGGCCTACGTCGGCTTCGATCGCCGCCTCCACGGCGTTGCGGTGTTGGGCGAGGCGCTTGCCCGGCTCCATCAGCGCGTCCGTACTGACCAGCAACAGCCGGTCGGCCCCGGCGAAGGCGGAGGACAGCGTGGCTGGCTGGTCGAAATCGGCGGCACGCACGGTGACGCCACGTGCGGCAAAGTCCGCCAGTCCTTCGGGCGAGCGACTGGTCACGATGAGGCGCTCGGCGGGAACTTGCAGGGTGTCGAGCAGATGGTGGACGACGGCGCCGCCGAGCTGTCCGGAGGCGCCGGTGACCAGCAGGGTGGGGGCGGTGGCATTCATGGCAGGCTCCTGTTGCGGTAACGGAAAGGATATTGGTTACGCTATGGTAGTAATGGCTCCCGTGGTCACAAGCAGGGAGGCAGAAATAACCGGGTTACCGCGCGGTAACCGTCTACCGGACATCGACCATGACCCTGCACCGCCAATCGCTGATCCTTGTCGAGAATTGCCCTATCCGAGATGTGCTGGACCGGCTGGGCGACCGTTGGACGGTCCTGGTCCTGCACGAGCTGTCGGCGGGGACGCTGCGCTTTTCCGAGATTCGCAAGCGCATCGCCGACATCTCGCCGCGCATGCTGGCCCAGACGCTGCGGCACCTGGAACAGGACGGGTTGGTCAGCCGCGAGGTATTCCCGACGGTGCCGCCGCGCGTGGATTACGCACTGACGTCGCTGGGGCTGTCGTTCTTCGAGCGGGTGGAGATGCTGGCGCAGTGGGCCTCGGACCATCACGATGAGGTGCGTGCGGCGCGCAGGGCGTATGTGGCGCCGGCCGCCAACGCGCCCAAGTGACGCCGTTGCAGTAGAGGGACGGTCTCGTGCCCGCGTCGGACTATCGATTCCGGCGCTGCAGCGTGCCGGAGAAGAAAACACGGGGGTTGGAGCGCCGCCCGAGGCATCACAGATGCTGCTCAACAAACGTCGTTTCGGCTCGATCCGGAGGTGCCTGTCTATCGCGACATCACCGCGTCATCGGAGTAAATCAACTGACATTAGTAAGAAAATGCCGCGTCGTGGCTGGACGCGGTAGTCCGCTTGTTTCATCCTCAGGCGGTCGAGTGCAGAAGACGCCTTTACACAGCTGTACTGATGCATGGAATGTGACAAGGAGAAAGGAACGTGGGACGGAAGAAAGGAATCTTTCTGTCGGCAATGGGATTGCTGGCGTTGGGCGGGGGCATCTATCTGGCCGGATATATGACCTTGTGGTTGCTCGGCCTCGACGTCCCGCTTCGATGGGACACCTACTTGGGCTACCTGCGCGCGCTTGACCAGCCCCAGGTTGCGCCTTACGCCACGAAGATCAAGGCGGGCGGCGCGTTGGGATTCGGTCTACCGATACTCGTCTGGCTGGCAATGGCGATGCTGTTCATCAGGTCGCCGAAAGCGGCGCTGCACGGAGACGCGCGTTTCGCTCGCGCTGGCGACCTCGTCAGACAGGGCATGTTCGCACCTGCACCGGAAGGCATCGTGGTAGGCAGGCTGGGCGGAAAGCTGGTCCGATTGTCGGGCCAGCAGTTCGTCATCCTGGCCGCGCCGACGCGCTCGGGAAAGGGCGTTGGCGTCGTCATCCCCAATCTGCTGGAGTATCAGGGATCGGTGGTGGTCCTGGATATCAAGCAGGAGAACTTCGACCTGACCAGCGGCTGGCGCGCTAGCCAGGGTCAGGAGATCTATCTGTTCAACCCTTTCGCCGAAGACCGGCGGACGCATCGCTGGAACCCGCTCAGCTACGTGTCGTCCGATCCTGCGTTCCGCATCTCGGACCTGCAGGCGATCGCCGCCATGCTGTATCCGGACGGAGACGGAAAAGACAAGTTCTGGATCAGCCATGCGCGGAACGCCTTCCTCGCTTTCACGCTGTACCTGTTCGAGAATCACGACGAAGAACGCCGTCGGAAGTGTCCTCCGGAATTGCTGTCCGCTCCCACCTTGGGGCGCGTGCATCGCCTTTCGGCGGGGAATGGCTCGCAACAGAAGCAATATCTGCAGGAGCTTTCGGCCAAGCCATTCCTTAGCGAGCACGCCCGGACTGCGTTCGCCAACCTGCTTTCGCAGGCCGATGAGACGTTCTCGTCAATCCTGGGCACCTTCAAAGAGCCGTTGAACGCGTTCGTCAATCCGGTCCTCGACGCGGCCACCAGTGGTGACGACTTCCTGATCACCGATGTCCGGAAGAAGCGCACGACGATCTATATCGGCATCCAGCCCAACAAGCTGGCCGAGAGCCGCGTGCTGGTGAACCTGTTCTTCAGTCAGTTGATCAACGAGAACACCCGCGAACTACCGCAGTCCAACCCGGCGCTCAAGCATCAGTGCCTGCTGCTGATGGACGAGTTCACTGCCATCGGCAGGGTGGACATCATCGCCAGTGCGGTGAGCTACATGGCGGGCTACAACCTGCGCCTGCTGCCGATCATCCAGAGCATGTCGCAACTGGACGCGGTGTACGGCAAGGAGGTGTCGCGGACCATCATCACCAACCACGCACTGCAGATCATCTACGCACCCCGCGAACAGCAGGACGCCAACGACTATTCCGAAATGCTGGGCTACACCACCGTGCACCGTCGCAACCGCTCGCAATCGCACGGACAGCAGGGGAGCGTGTCATTCACGGAATCGTTGGAGCGCCGCGCGCTGATGTTGCCGCAGGAGCTGAAGGCGATGGGACCGGAGAAGGAGGTTTTCCTGTACGAGGGCATCCCGTATCCGGTGATGTGCGAGAAGATCAGGTACTACCAGGACAAGTATTTCACCAGGCGGCTGTTGCCGAAGGTGGACGTAAGTATGATCGAGGTTGGACCATGAATGGAGATGGCAGTATCGCCGTTTCGCGTGTGGAGCTATGCGCCAATAGGGGCGACAAGCTCCACGATCTGCAACTGCTGCACGATCTGGCCATCATCAATGCCCGTACTGTGGCCGAAATGGGCCCGCTACCGGCCGGAGGGTTTCCGGTCGTTCCCAAGCGCAGGCCCAACCTTCCAGGTTCCATTTCGGCAGTGTCACCTTCGGCGCGTGCCGATCATCAGGAGAACGAGACGATGGATCTCAAGTGCATGGCCGTGGCGGCCAGCATGGCATTGGCGGCGTGCGCGCCGGCACAGGACGCATCCACCTCGGCCGAGGAGGGGGAGGACAAGCCGCTGCGCAAGTTGAACCCGAACCCGAAGCAGGCCTACGTCATCACGATGAAGGTCGAGGGGGCGCCGGGGCCGTTTGCGGTGGTCAGGGGTGTCGCCCAGTACGACGTAGAGAATGCGCCGGAATGTGGTCGCTACTTGAAGTTCGCAGGTGTGTATCCCGACATGACCAGTATGGAATCATTCCCGCTGACCAGGGTTTCAGATACCGAGTACGAGGGCCGGGTATATTTTGATTTGCTCCTGGACGAAGACTACTTCGGGCGAGGCGTCTGTCGTTGGAAGTTCATGCAGGCGCAGGTGGCGCTCAAGGCTACGGGAGGAAAGCAAGAAACGGAATTTCTTCCATACTTGCGTGCCGAAGCAGTACACGCGGAAGAGTCACAAACGAGGTACTTCTGGAAAGGGCGTTATCCACGTAGTCAGACGGAGAATTTTCCTTCTTTCGGGCAGGAGGACAGAGCCAAGTTCGCGCAAGGTATTTCGGATGATGATCTGTTTATCATCAAGTTGACCTCCCGAAAGGTTCGGCCATGAGCATGACTTCACAGCAGTACGCCGGCTTGGCGGACAAGTCATATAGCAATGAGCATAAAGTTGGCGTGTATCCACCCGGCAAGCGGCCGCTGTTCGAGTATGAGGGAGTCGAGTACGCCGTCCTCGAACACGCAAGCAACCCAAGGAACGGCTACCAAGGCATGATCTTCCAGCGCGTGGATACTGGCGAGATCATTGTGGCCCACCGGGGCACGGAGGAGATCATCAAGGATGGTGCGCTTACAGATGGAAGCATGATGCTCTCGCGCGTCAATCCACAGGTGGCGGAAGCCTTAGCGCTGACCCAGCGTGCAATCGACAGAGACAATGACATCGGTCGCGAGACAGGCTATGCCCCCGAAGTCACCGTCACCGGCCACTCGCTGGGCGGCACGCTGGCTCAGATCACCGCGCACCACTTCGGGCTGCGCGGCGAGACCTTCAACGCCTATGGCGCGGCGAGTCTTGGCTACCGCATCGACAAGGGCGGCGACAACATCCTCAATCATGTCATGGCCGGCGATACCGTCAGCGCCGCCAGCCCGCATTTCGGACAGGTGAGGGTATATGCCAACGCCGGTGAGATCGCGGCTTTGCACAACTGCGGCTATGCCAACGACCGCAATCCGCTCGATCCGCGCGCCCCGGGCGTAGCCATCGGCGTATTGGCCGGCTCCCACCGCATGCATCACTTCCTCAACGAGGACGGCGAGGGCAAGCTAGATCGTTCCGCGCTGTCCGATCCTGCTGCGCGACAGTTGGCCGAGGTGTTCGATCCCATGATCGACAAGTTCCGCGGCGATGTGGCCGCGGGGCGGGGTATCGCCACGGTCGCCGCGCGTGGTCTCCACGGCAATGCGTTGGATGCCCTGGGCGAACTGCGCGGCCCGTTGCCGGCCGGCGAGCCGGCGGCGCGGGCGGAACGCGCCGCCGCAGCGGAGGCCGAGGTGGCGCAACGGCTTGCCGATTACCATGCTCAGCGGCAGCAGTTCTTCAGCGAGCGCCTTCCTCCTAAGAATCCGGACGCACAGCCGCCCGATCTCTTGCGGCGGCCGGAAACGAAAGACACCCCGGTCTTCCACTCCCCGACGCCGGATTACCTGCAATCCAAGCCATCGTCATGGGGCGGGCCGGGGACGGAGGACTCGCACCGTGACAGGAGTGCGCCATCGCTGGATATCCGGGCTCAACGGGACGACCAGGTGCAGGCGTTTCCGACCGATCATCCGCGGTATCCCTTGTATGCCGCTCTGGAAGAGCGATTGCCGGGCGTGGCGAAAGAGAAGGTGGCCGAGATCACGCACCAGGCCGTGGTGGGCGGCATTACCGACATGCGGCAGATCCGGGCCGTGATCGTCCATGACGACCAGGCATGGGTGGCGGGCCGGACACCCGGCGACCGAGCCAACGTGTCGCTGTCCGAGCCGTCTCCTTCCTTGCACGAGAGCCTGCGCGGGATCGAGTCATCCGACCGCCAGCAGATGCAGCAGACGGCGCAGTTCCAGGAGCAGCAGAGGTCGGCCAGCCAGGGCCATAGCGCACCGGGCCACGCGCTGACCTGAGCCGTACCGAAGGAGGGGCTTTGGCCCCGACTTGGGACCATCCGCTCTGTTGCGGTCTGGTGGTGACAGAGCATCGGCGCTGAAGCCGCTCCTACAAGAAAAGCCCCGGCATGGCCGGGGCTTTCTCGTTGACGTGCAGTGCGGTGGGATCAGTGCCCGCCCGCCGGTTCCGCAGGCAACATGCCATCAGCGTCTTCCGCCGTCTCGCGGTCGTGCGCATGGTCGCGGGCCAGGTACAGGTAGAACGCCGGCAGCACGAACAACGTGAACAAGGTGCCGATGGTCATGCCCGAGGCGATCACGACGCCCATCGAGAAGCGCGAGGCGGCGCCCGGGCCGCTGGCGATCAGCAACGGGATCATCGCGAACACCAGCGCGGCGGTGGTCATCAGCACCGGGCGCAGGCGGATGGCGGCGGCTTCCTCGATCGCTTCGCGCTTGGACAAGCCGCGTTCGATCTGCAGCTTGTTGGCGAATTCCACGATCAGGATGCCGTGCTTGGAGATCACGCCGACCAGCGTCACCAGGCCCACCTGTGTGTAGATGTTGATGCTCATGCCGGGGAAGGCTTCGATCTGCATCATGCCCAGGATGCCGCTGAGGATCGCCAGCACGTTCACCGTCAACAGCGCGCCGCAGATCGCCATCGGGACGGTCAACAGCATGATCAGCGCATCACGGAAGCTCTCGAACTGTGCCGCCAGCACGAGGAAGATCACGATCAGCGCCAGTGCCAGCGTGACCAGCATCGCCGCGCCTTCCTGCTTGTATTGCCGCGACTCGCCGGCGTAGTCCACCGAATATCCCTGTGGCAGCACTTCCTTCGCGGCCTGTTCGAGGATCGCCAGTGCCTCGCCCTTGCTCACGCCGGGGCGCGGGGCGAAGGTGATGGATACCGCGTTGAGCTGCTGGAACCGCTTCAGCGATTGCGGCTGCGCGCTTTCCTTCAGCGTCACCAGGGTCGACAGCGGAATCAGTTCGCCGTCGCGGGTGCGCGTGTAGTAGTTCTCCAGGTCGCTGGCGTTGAGGCGGTCGCTGCGCTGCACCTGCGGGATCACCAGGTATGAGCGGTTCTGCATCGCGAAGCGGTTGGTGTAGCCGCCGGACAGCATCGCCGCCATGTCGGCCGCCAGCGTGCGCATGTCGATGCCCAAGCTGGCCGCCTTGTCGCGGTCGATGTTGACCTCGATGCGCGGCTTGTCGATCTTCAGGTCCTTGTCCAGGAAGATGAAGCGCTTGCTCTCCATCGCCTTCATCAGGATCTGGTCGGCCAGTTCCGCCAACTGGCTCAGGTCGCCCACGCCACCGATGACGAACTCGCCGCCACCGCCGTCGCCGCCCGCACTCGGTAGCGAGGGCGGGACCAGCGCGAAGATGTTCAGGCCGCTGACCTGGCTCATCTTGGGCTGCAGTTCTTGCTGCAGTACCGCATTGGTCGAGCGCTCGCGCTCGCTCCACGGCTTCAGCACGAAGCCGGCCATCGCGCTGGGGCTGGCACCGCCGCCGCTGCCGCCGAAGCCGCCGTTGAACAGGAAGTAGTCCTGCACTTCCGGAACGCCCTTGGCGATGGCGGTCACTTCCTCGGTGTAGCGTTCGACATAGTCCAGCGTGGAGTAGGGGTCCGCGCTGGCGACGGAGAAGATGAAACCTTCGTCCTCCAGCGGTGCCGGCTCCTTGGGTGCGGTCATGTACAGGAACACGCACGACACCAGCACCAGGATGCCGAACACGCCGATCACCGACTTGGTTTCCATCGTGCCGTGCAGGCGGCGCTGGTAGCCGGCATTGATCTTCTCGAAGCGTTCGTCCAGCCACTTCTCCAGCTTGCCCTTGCCGCCTTCGCTGTGCGGCTTGAGGATCTTGGCGCACATCATCGGGGTCAGCGTCAGCGCGATGACACCGGACAACAGCACCGAGCCGGCCAGGGTGAAGGCGAATTCGGTGAACAGCACGCCGGTCATGCCGCCCTGGAAGCCGATCGGCAGGTACACCGCCACCAGCGTGGTGGTCATGGCCACGACCGGCCAGGCCAGCTCGCGTGCGCCCTTGATGGCCGCCTCGTATGGCGACATGCCTTCCTCGATGTGGCGGTGGATGTTCTCCAGCACGATGATCGCGTCATCCACCACGATGCCGATCGCCAGCACCATCGCCAGCAGGGTCAGCAGGTTGATGGTGAAACCCATCAGCAGCATCAGGAACAGCGCGCCCACCAGCGACAACGGCACCGTCACCGCGGGGATCAGCACGCTGCGCAGCGAGCCCAGGAACAGGAAGATCACCACGATCACGATGATCACCGCTTCCACGATGGTGCTGACGACCTCGTCGATGGCGTCCTGGATCTGCTCGGTGCTGTCGTAGGGGATCGTGGCCTTGATGCCTTCCGGCAACTGCGGGACGATCTCGTTGTCCCACAACGTACGCACGTCCTTGATGACGTCCAGCGAGTTCGCGTCCGGCGACACGAAGATGCCCATGAACGTGGCGGCTTCGCCGTTGATGCGGACCGACGTGCCGTAGCTTTCAGACCCCAGTTGCACATCGGCCACGTCGCCGAGGCGCACGATGGCGCCGTTCTGCTCGCGGATGATGAGCTGGCGGAACTCGTCGGCATTGCGCAGGTCCGTGCGCGCGGTCATGTCGATGGCGACCATCTGGCCCTTGGTCGAGCCCACCGCCGCCAGCACGTTGTTCGACGAGAGGGCCGTGGACACATCGCTCGCGGTCACCTGCAGCGCCGTCATGCGGTCCGGCTTCAGCCACACGCGCATGGCGAACGTGCCGGCGCCGAGGATGTCGGCGCGCTGCACGCCGGACACGGTGACCAGCTTGGGCTGGACCACGCGGGTCAGGTAGTCGGTGATCTGGTTGTTGTCCAGCGTCTCGCTTGCGAAGGACACGTACATCGCCGCGATCTGCTGGCCCTGCTGCAGGTCGATCACCGGATCCTCGGATTCCGGCGGCAACTGGCCGCGCATCTTGTTGACCTTGGCGGCGATCTGGGTGAGCGCCTCGTTCGGGTCCTGGTCGAGCTTGATGTAAGCCTGGATCACGCTGGCACCGGCCGAACTGGTCGAGCTGAGGTACTCGATGCCTTCGGCGCTGGCCACCTCGCGTTCAAGCGGCGTGGTGATGAAGCCCTGGATCAGGTCGGCATCGGCACCGTAGTAGGTGGTGCTGATGTTCACCACGGCGTTGCGCAGTTCCGGGTACTGGCGCACGTTCAATTCGGTGAACGAGCGCAGGCCGAACAGCAGGATGAAGAGGCTGACGACGATCGCCAGCACCGGTTTGTTGATGAAGATGTCGGTGAATTTCATGCCGTCGCTCCGTCAACGGTTTTCGGGCTTGGGCTGGGCCTCGGTCACCGGCTGCACCTTGTTGTTGACCACCACCTCGGCATCGTTGCGCAGCTTCAGCAGGCCGCTGGTGGCCACGCGTTCGCCGGGCTTCAGCCCTTCGGTGACGGCGATCAGGTCGCCGCGGGTGGCCCCGGTCTTCACGAAGCGCTGGCGTACCACCAGCTTCTTGCCGGTCAGCGGCTTGCCCTGCATATCCTTCTCGCCTTCGGCGCGCTGCACTTCCTGGATCACGTACACCGCGTTGCCGTAAGGGTTGAAGCTGATCGCGGTCTGCGGCACCACCACCACCTTGCGGCTGTCGCCGGTGTCGAAGCCGACATGCGCGAACGCGCCCGGACGTAGGTTGTACTCCGGGTTGGGAAGCGTCGCCTGCACCTTGAAGTTGCGCGTGGCCGGATCGACCTGCGGCTCCACCGCCGTGACTTCGCCCTCGAACACCTGGCCGGGCAGGGCGTCCACGGTGGCGCGGACCTTCGCTCCCGGCAGTACCTGGCCCACGCGTTGCTCGGGCAGGGTGAAGTCGAGGTAGATCGGGTCCAGTGCCTGCAGGCTGACGATAGGGTCGCCCGGGTTGATGAACTGGCCCAGGTTGACCTTGCGGATGCCCAGCACGCCATCGAACGGGGCGCGGATGGTCTTCTGCGCGATCAGGGCGCGCTGCGCCTCCACCTGCGCGAGCGACGTGGCGGCCACGGTGGCGCGCTCTTCCGCTTCGGCCTGCGAGACCAGCTTGTCGCGCGCCAGGGCCTGCCAGCGATCACGCTGGACGGCTGCCAGCTTGGCAGAGGCTTCCAGCGATTTCATCACAGCCAGTTCGTTGGCCGTGTTGAGCTGGGCCAGCACGGTGCCGGCCTTCACCGGCTTGCCGACGTCGATGGACAGGCTGCGTACCACACCCCCGGCCTCGGTGGTCACGTCGGTGCCATTGATGGCCACGAAGGTGCCTACGGCCTGCTGCGCGTCGACCCATTCCTCCTGCTTCGCGGTCCAGTCGGTCACCGCCGCGGCAGGCTGCGGCATGTTGTCGAAGAAGTCGTTCATGCCCTTGCCCATGATCGCCTTGACGGCGAACACACCGCCAAAGATCACCACGACGGCGATCAGCATCAGGATCATGCGGCGGGTGGTGGAGGGCGTTTTCCTTGCGGCCGGATCTTTCCGTGTCATGGAGTGGTCTTCGTCAAGTCGGGGGAAGTCGTCAGGTCGACGAACGAGCAGCGTCGCGATCGACATGATCAATCGCGGGATTATCACGGATTGAGACCGGCACACATAGTGCAGGAAGGCATGGCGCGCGGCCGGGCACGCGCCATTGCGCGTGTGCCCGGCGCCCAGCAGGTCGCAGGCGGGGCTTCGCGGACAGCCGGACAACCTCTGCGTCCGCGATGTCATGGCCTGCAAAAAGGAAGAGCCCCGGCATGGCCGGGGCTCCCTGTTCCTTCACTCCCCTCAGCGCGAAGCGGGGTTTTCCTGCTCGAGCAGGTATTCCTTCGAAGGTTCGTCCATCTTGTCGCCCAGCATGCGTCGCACGGCGATGAAGAAGACCGGGATCAGCAACAGGCCCAGGAACGTGGCGAAGAACATGCCGCCGATGACACCGGTGCCGATCGCATGGCGCGCGTTGGCGCCGGCACCGGTCGAGATGGCCATCGGCACCACGCCCATGATGAAGGCGAACGAGGTCATCAGGATCGGCCGGAAGCGCAGGTGCGAGGCCGAGATCACCGCTTCGCGCAGCGTCTTGCCCTGCTTGCGCTCCATCACCGCGAACTCGACGATCAGGATCGCGTTCTTCGCCGCCAGCCCGATGATGGTGATCAGGCCGATCTTGAAGAAAAGATCGTTGGACAGGCCGCGCAGCAGCGTGAACGCGAGCGCGCCCAGGGCGCCCAGCGGCACGACCAGCAGCACCGCGACCGGGATGGACCAGCTTTCATACAGCGCCGCCAGGCAGAGGAACACCACCACCAGCGACAGCACCATCAGCAGGGTGGCGCTGTTGCCGGCCAGGATCTCCTGGTACGACATGCCGCTCCAGTCGTAACCGAAGCCCTGCGGCAGCTGGTTGGTGACGATGTTCTCCATCGTGGTCATCGCCTGCCCGGACGAGCCGCCCGGTGCCGCGGAACCGTTGATGTTCACCGCCGAATAGCCGTTGTAGCGCGACAGCGAGGGGGGCACGGAAGCCCACTGCGACTGCACCACGTTGGACAGAGGGATCATCGCGCGACCGCCGCTGGCGTCGGTCTGCTGGCTGCTCGGCGTGTAGATGCGCGAAAGCGAATCGGCGCCGGTGCGGTAGGCGGCGTCGGCGCGCATGTTCACGCGCTTGATGCGGCCTTCGTAGAAGAAGTCGTTGACGTACACCGGCGCCAGCATCAGCTGGATGCCGTTGTAGATGTCGCTGACCGACAGCCCCATCGCCTGCGCCTGCACGCGGTCGACGTGCAGCTGCAGCTGCGGCGCGTTCTCCAGCGTGTTGGGACGCACCGCCATCAGGCTCGGGTCCTGTGCCGCCGCACCCAGCAACTGGTTGCGGGCCGCCATCAGCGCGTCCTCGCCCAGGCCCGCCCGGTCCTGCAGCCACATGTCGAAGCCGCCGAACTGGCCCAGGCCCTGGATGGTCGGCAGGTTCACCACGAAGATCTGCGCACCCTTGATCCCGTACAGGCGCTGGTTGGCCTGCTGGATGAACTCCGGCACGGTCACGTCGCGGTCGTCCCAGGCCTTGAGCCGGATGAATGCCATGCCGACGTTCTCGCCGCGGCCGACGAAACTGAAGCCTGCGATCTCCATCACGCCTTCGAACCCGTCCATCTGCTGCAGCGTGCCACGCACCTGGTTGAACACCTGCTTGGTGTTCTGCAGGGTGTTGCCCGGCGGCAACTGCACGATGGCCAGGGCGTACCCCTGGTCTTCCTCGGGCACGAAGCTGCTCGGCAGGCGCGTGAACAGGAAGCCGCACAGCACGGTCAGCAGGGCGAACACCACCATCCAGCGCGGCGCATGCCTGATGGCCGAGCCGATGTGGCCCACGTAGGTCTTCTCGACCTTGCCGTAGTACTTCTCGAAGACGCGGAAGACGATGTTCTTCTTCTCGTGGCTGTCGTGTTCATGCTGCTTCAGGAAGGTGGCGCACAGCGCCGGCGTGAAGCCCAGCGCCAGGAAGGCCGAGAAGGCCATCGAGATGGCGATGGTCAGGGCGAACTGCTTGTAGATCTCGCCCGATGCGCCACCCTGCAGCGCGGACGGGATGAACACCGCCGCCAGCACCACGGTGATCGCGATCACGGCGCCGGTGATCTGGTCCATGGCCTTGATCGTTGCTTCCCGCGGCGGCAGCTTTTCCTCCGCCATGATGCGTTCGACGTTCTCGATCACCACGATGGCGTCGTCCACCACGATGCCGATGGCGAGCACCATCGCGAACATCGTCAGCTGGTTGATGGTGAAGCCGATCAGGCTCAGGCCCCAGAACGTGCCGAGCAGCGCAACCGGGATGACCAGCGTGGGGATGATGGTGGCGCGGAAGTTCTGCAGGAACACCAGCATCACCAGGAACACCAGGATGACGGCTTCGATCAGCGTCTTGACCACTTCCTCGATGGAAATCTTCACGAAGGTGGTGGTGTCGTACGGCGAGAACCAGCTGACGCCCGACGGGAAGCTGGGCTGTAGTTCATCCAGCTTGGCGCGCACGGCCTCGGCCACGTTCAGCGCGTTGGCGCCGGGCAGCAGCTGCACCGCGAAGGCGCCCACCGGCTTGCCGTTGTACTGCGTATCGAAACCATAGCCCTGTGCACCGAACTGCACGCGCGCGACATCCTTCAGGCGCACGGTGGAGCCGTCGCTGTTGGCGCGCAGGATGATCTGCTCGAACTGCTCCGGTGAATTGAAGCGGCCTTCCGCCGACACCGTGGCAGTGAAGGCCTGGCCTTCGGGAGCGGGGTCCGCACCGATGGAGCCTGCAGCGAACTGCACGTTCTGCCCGCGCACGGCTGCCAGCACTTCGGTGGCCGACAGGTTGTAGCCCTGCAGCTTGCCCGGGTCCAGCCACACGTTCATGGCGTACTCGGAACCGAAATGCTGGGTGCTGCCCACGCCGGGCACGCGCGAGATCTGGTCCAGCACGCGCGAGGCGATGATGTCGTTCAGGCGATTGCGGTCGATGCTGGGATTGTCGGACTGCAGGCCCACCACCATCAGGAAGCCGGCGTTGGCCTTGGCCACCACCACGCCCTGGGCCGTGACTTCGCTGGGCAGTCGTGGCGTGGCCAGCGACACCTTGTTCTGCACCTGCACCTGGGCGATGTCCGCGTCGGTGCCGGTCTCGAAGGTCAGCGTGATCGAGGCCTGGCCGGAGGAACTGGAACTCGAACTGAAATACAGCAGGTTGTCGATGCCGGTCAGCTGCTGCTCGATCACCTGGGTGACCGACCGCTCGGTGGTCTGGGCACTGGCGCCGGGGTAGGTCGCGCTGACCGTTACCTGCGGCGGCGCGATGGAAGGATAGGACTCGACGCCGAGGTTGAGGATCGCGATCACGCCGGCGAGCGAGATCAGGATCGACACGACCCAGGCGAAGATCGGGTGGTTGATGAAGAACTTGGGCATGGGGGAGGGTCCTTCTTACTCGGCCTTGCCTTGCGCCGGGGCGGCCTTGGCCTGCGCAGCCTTGGCGGCTGCGGCCTGCTCGGCGGTGATGCCCTTGGCGGGCGCGCCTTCCTTGACCTTCTGCAGTCCCTCGACGATCACCTGGTCGCCGGCGGCCAGGCCGTCGGTGATGAGCCAGTCGTTGCCCACGGCCTGCTGGGTGGTCACGTTCTTGCGCACGACGTTGCCATCCTTTCCGACGATCATCGCGTAAGCGCTGACGGTGTCGCGCTGGATCGCGCTCTGCGGGATCAGGAAGGCGCCCTTCTGTTCGCCCAGCGTGGCACGCAGCGTCACGAACGTGCCCGGCAGGAGTGCGCGGTCCGGGTTGGGGACGGTGGCGCGCAGCGAGACGCTGCCCGTGGCCGGATCGACGACCGTGTCGGAGAAATCAAGCGTACCGGTCTGGTCGATGGCCTGACCGTTCGGCAGGAGGACCTGCACGGTGCGCTGCCCTTCGGCCGCCAGTTGCACCTGGCCTGCGCCCTGCGCCTGGCGCAGCGTCTGCAGCTCGCTCGAGCTCATCGAGAAGTTCGCATACAGCGGATCGATCTGGTCGATGGTGGTCAGCAGCGTGGCATCGCCCTGGCCGACCAGGGCGCCCTCGGTGACCTGCTGCTTGCCCGCGCGGCCGGAGATCGGCGCCGTGACGCTGGCATAGCCCAGGTTGATGCGCGCGGTCTGCACGTTGGCACGGGCCTGCTGCACGGCAGCGGCGGCGCTGCGTTCGGCCGCTTCCGCGTTGTCCAGGTCGGACCGGGAGACGAACTTCTGCGGCGCCAGCTGGCGCGCGCGATCGGCCGACGTCTTCGCATTCGCGTAGGTGGCTTGCGCCGACGCGAGATTGGCCTGCGCGGCGCTCAGCGAGGCCTGCAGCGGGGCGGGATCGATCAGGAAGAGGGTCTGGCCTTCCTTCACGTCACTGCCTTCCTGGTATACGCGCTTCTGCACCACGCCGGCCACGCGGGCGCGGACGTCGGAGCTGCGGAAGGGCGACAGGCGCCCCACCAGTTCGCGCTCCAGCGGCACGTCCTTGGGCGTCGCACTCATCACCACCACTTCGGGCGGGGGCATCTGCTGCTGTTCGGGCTTGCTGCAGGCAGCCAGGGCCGCCAACAGGGCGCTGACCAGTACCAGGTAACGGATGGGGGAGGTCATGGGGAAGCTCCGTTTCTATTTCTTGATGTCGGGGAAGGGGAGTGCAGGGATCGCAGGCGCCGGCCGGGCACGGCAGGCGTGGGAGTCTCAGGGTCTGGCGTCATGGGGGCGAAGCCACGCAGGAAGGCATCGACCGCGAATCCGGCCCAGCGGCCGCGCGCCTTCGCGCTGGCGCGATGCGGTACGCCGAAATGCTGCCTGTCGAAATCGAGTCCCGTCATCATGCTGAGCAGCAACTCCGCGGCGTAGTGCGGGTCGTCATGCCTCAGCCTGCCCTGGTCCATCGCGTGCTGCAGCCAGGCGGCAAGGCGCTGCACGAGAGTATCGCAGGCGTCGCGGTAGAGCGCCTGCGCTTCCTGCGGAAATTGGTGCGCTTCTGCCATCAACAGCCGGCGCGTGGCGACAACGGAAGGATCGCACAGGTGCCGCAGGTGCTCTTCGGCGAAGGCCAGCAACGCCTGGCGCGGGTCCTCGTCCGTGGGCGAGAGGCGGGCCGTGGCGAGTTCCTGGTGCTCGGCGATCACGCTGCGCAGCAGTTCCTGCTTGCTGCCGAAATGCGCGTACAGCGTCTGCTTCGAGCAGCCCGCGCGTGCGGCCACGGCGTCCATGCTGATCCGGAAGCCCTGCTCGGCCATGAGCTCGCGCACAGCCTGATGGACACGGCTGCGACGCTGATCGAGCGCGATGGTGGGAGTGGCGGGCTGCATGCGGACTGGACTATACCGTCCAGTTTAGAAATATGACAGCCTTGAAATCGGGCCATTTCCGTGCACAAAGAGACCGCCGGCCGGTAAAGGTCGCGTGACGACGCCTCGTTTCTTCCATGCGCTGCCGCACGGTGCAATTTCATGCCGGTGACGCGCGAGCAGGTCGGGCGGAGAAGCACGCGTGGCTAGTCAATCGCCGATGCGATTGCAAGCGTTGCTTATGACGCCTCGCAGCAAGTTTTGTCATGGCGCCGGGGGATACAATGACCATTCGACTACCAATTGTTGAGCCACTCTCTGCATGAACGCTGCACGCAGCCCGAAAAAAGCCTCGAAACAGAAGCCGAAACCGGCAGCCTCCAAGGCCACCAAGTCGGTGACCCCGAAGGCGACCCCCACCAAGAAGGTGGCGGCCCGACCGGTGCAGGCGGCGAAGGCCGCGGGGGAAAAGGGCAAGGTGAAGACGGTGGCAGGCGCATTCTCGCTTGCGCCGATCCTGGCAGCGATCCGCAAGCGGGTGTCGGGCGCGTCGGCACAGGCCGAAACGCAGACCTTCGCGGAGGCGTTCTACAAGCGCATGGAGGAGGACGAGTATCCGCACCACAGCGCGGACGGGTGGGCTGCGATCGCCGCTGACACGCTGGCGTTCGCGCGCAACCGCAAGCCCGGCACCGCGAACGTGCGGATATTCAATGCCAGCCAGAAATCGCACGGCTGGGAATCGCCGCACACCGTGCTGCAGATCATCAACGACGACATGCCGTTCCTGGTGGACTCCGTCAGCATGGCGCTGGCCGAGATGGGCGTGGGCGTACACGTGCTGGGTCATCCGCTGGTGCGCTTTGCGCGCGACAAGGCGGGCAAGGTGCAGGCCGTGGGCGAGGGCAAGCCCGAGTCCCTGATGTTGCTGGAGATCGATCGCCTGCCACCCGACGAAATGGCGGCCATCGAGAAGCGCATCCGCGCTGTGCTGGAGGAAGTCCGGGCGATCGTCCGCGACTGGAGTGCCATGCGCGAGAAGATGTTGTCGCTGGCCGACGACATGGCCACCCGCCGCATGCCGGTGGACGACGACGGGCGTCGCGAGGCGCAGGAATTCCTGCGCTGGGCCGCCGCCGACCACTTCACCTTCTTCGGCTACCGCGAGTACCGCGTGGAGA
The DNA here is from genome assembly GCF_029542205.1 of Pseudoxanthomonas sp. SE1. Classification (NCBI taxonomy): domain Bacteria; kingdom Pseudomonadati; phylum Pseudomonadota; class Gammaproteobacteria; order Lysobacterales; family Lysobacteraceae; genus Pseudoxanthomonas; species Pseudoxanthomonas sp. SE1. Next base: position 1,915,780 of record NZ_CP113783.1, read on the forward strand.
AGTCCACCGGCATCCTCGGCGCTGTCGAGGACAGCGGCCTTGGCCTGCTGCGCGAGGGCGACACCACGCCGCCGCGCAACATCAAGACGCTGGCCGCGCACTACCTGCCGCAGGGCGGCTCGGTGGATGCGCTGATCCTCACCAAGACCAACCGCCGTTCCACCGTGCACCGCCCGGGCAACATGGACTACATCGGGGTGCTCGAGTTCGACGCGAAGGGAAACCCTATCGCCGAGCAGCGCTTCATCGGCCTGTACACCTCCAGTGCCTACAACCGCCGTCCGTGGGAAATCCCGCTGGTGCGCGAACGCCACGAGTACGTCATGCAGAAGTCCGGCCTGTCGCCCAGCGGCCACAGCGGCAAGGCGCTGCGCCACATCCTGGAGACGCTGCCGCGCGAGGAACTGTTCCAGTCCAGCGACGAAGAACTGTTCCGCACCTCGATGGGCATCCTCGGCCTGCAGGAGCGCGTGCGCAGCAAGCTGTTCCTGCGCCGCGACCGCTATGGCCGCTTCTATTCGGCACTGGTCTACATCCCGCGCGAGCGTTTCAACACCGACGTGCGCCTGCGCATCGAGTCGCTGCTGAAGGACGCCATGCGTGGCGAGTACGTCGACAGCAGCGTGCTGTTGGGCGAATCCCCGCTGGCGCAGTTGCACATCACCATCCGTCCCAAGGCCGGCGAACAGGTCGAGGTGGACACCTCCGCGCTCGAGGCCGACATCGCGCACCTGCTGCGCAACTGGCAGGACGATCTGCGCGAGACGCTGATCAGCCGTCACGGCGAGTCGAAGGGCCTGCTGCTGGCGGGCGGTTACGGCCGTGCGCTGCCCGCAGGTTACATCGAAGTGGTATCGCCGGAAGGCGCCGCGCGCGATGTCGAACACCTCGCCTCGCTGTCCGGTGCGGATGACCTGCGCCTGAGCCTGCACGAATCGCGCCGCAAGCGTCCCGGCCAGGGCCGCCTGCGCCTGAACCTGTATCGCCAGGAGTCGGACATTCCCTTGTCCGATGCGCTGCCGTTGATGGAGAACATGGGCCTGCGCGTGATCTCGGAGCATCCGTTCCGCCTGGAGACCGCGCGCGGCGCGCACTACATCCAGGAGTTCGAGGTCGAGCCGGTGGGCGGCGAGTTCGACATCGCGCGCCTTGCCCCAGCGTTCGAAGACGCCTTCGCCCGCGTATGGCATGGCGATGCCGAGAACGACGGGTTCAACAAGCTGGTACTGGGCGCCGGCCTGGCGTGGCGCCAGGTCGCGCTGCTGCGCGGCTACTGCAAGTACCTGCTGCAGACCGGCGTGCCGTTCTCGCAGAGCTATGTCGAAGAAACGCTCAACCGGTATCCGTTGCTCGCGCGCTTGTTGGTGGAACTGTTCGAGGCGCGTTTCGATCCCGCCACCGGTAGCGAGAGCAAGGCGCAGATCAAGGAGGGCCAGGACCGTTTCGCCGCCGAACTCAAGGCGCTGGCCGGGAACGACGAAGCCGCGACGAAGACCCTGGCCACGCTGGTCGAAGCGCGCGGAGGCAAGCGGGAGCAGCAGGTCGACACGGCACACCGCGCGCTGCTCAAGTTGATGGACCGCGTCTCCAGCCTGGACGACGACCGGATCCTGCGCGGTTTCATGGGTGCGATCGAAGCCACGCTGCGCACCAGCTTCTACCAGCGCGGCAAGGACGGCCAGCCGGCCCACACGATCAGCTTCAAGTTCGATTCGGCGAAAGTGCCGGACCTGCCCAAGCCGCGTCCGTACCGCGAGATCTTCGTGTACGGCCCGCGCGTGGAAGGCGTGCACCTGCGCTTCGGTCCGGTGGCGCGTGGTGGCCTGCGCTGGTCCGACCGCCGCGAAGACTTCCGCACCGAAGTGCTGGGCCTGGTGAAGGCGCAGATGGTGAAGAACACCGTCATCGTGCCGGTCGGCGCGAAGGGCGGCTTCTTCGTCAAGCGCCCGCCGGTGGGCGGCGACCGCGATGCCGTGCTGGCCGAAGGCATTGCCTGCTACAAACTGTTCATCCAGGGCCTGCTGGACATCACCGACAACATCGTCGGCAACAGGATCGTGCCGCCGGTGGACGTGATGCGTCACGACCAGGACGATCCGTACCTCGTCGTCGCGGCCGACAAGGGCACGGCCACGTTCTCCGATATCGCTAACGGCCTGGCCATCGCGCACGGCTTCTGGATGGGCGATGCGTTCGCGTCCGGCGGTTCGGTGGGCTACGACCACAAGGGCATGGGCATCACCGCGCGCGGCGCATGGGAGTCGGTCAAGCGCCATTTCCGCGCGATGAACCGCGACAGCCAGACCGAAGACTTCACCTGCGTCGGCATCGGCGACATGTCGGGCGACGTGTTCGGCAACGGCATGCTGCTGTCGGAACACATCCGCCTGCTGGCCGCCTTCGACCACCGCCACATCTTCCTGGACCCGAACCCGGATGCGGCGAAGTCGTTCAAGGAACGCGACCGCATGTTCAAGGTGCCGCGCTCCAGCTGGGCCGACTACGACGCCAGGCTGATTTCGAAGGGCGGCGGCATCCATCCGCGCAGCGCGAAGTCCATCGACATCACCCCGGAAGTGCGAACCGCGCTCGGCATCGCCGACGGCGTGAAGTCGATGACGCCGAACGAGCTGATGAGCGCGATCCTGAAGTCGCCGGTCGACCTGCTGTGGAACGGCGGCATCGGCACCTACGTCAAGGCTGCGAGCGAAACGCATGCCGACGTCGGCGACCGCGCCAACAACGGCCTGCGCGTCGACGGCCGCGACCTGCGCTGCAAGGTGGTGGGCGAGGGCGGCAACCTGGGCCTGACCCAGCTTGGCCGCATCGAGGCGGCGCAGCATGGCGTGCTGCTCAACACCGACTTCATCGACAATTCCGCCGGCGTGGATACCTCGGACCACGAGGTGAACATCAAGATCCTGCTCAACGGTGTGGTGCAGGCCAAGAAACTGTCGATGGACGCCCGCAACAAGCTGCTGGCCGACATGACGGGCGAAGTGGCCGAGCTGGTGCTGTGGGACAACTACCGCCAGAACCAGGCCATCAGCCTGATGGAGCGGATGAGCGTCTCGCGCCTGGGCTCCAAGCAGCACTTCATCCAGACCCTGGAATCGCAGGGCCTGCTGGACCGGCAGATCGAGTTCCTCCCGTCCGACGCGGAGCTTGCCGAGCGCAAGGCACGCGGACAGGGCCTGACCCGTCCGGAGCTGTCGGTATTGCTGTCGTACTCCAAGCTGGTCGCGTTCCAGCAATTGCTGGAATCCGACATCCCCGAGGACCCGTACCTGTCCAAGGAGCTGCAGCGCTACTTCCCGCAGCCGCTGCAGAAGAAGTACGCCTCGGAGATGGAGAAGCACCGCCTGAAGCGCGAAATCATCGCCACCGCGGTCACCAACACCACCATCAACCGGATGGGCGCCACCTTCCTGCTGCGCATGCAGGAAGACACCGGCCGCTCGCCGGCGGAAGTCGCCAAGGCCTTCACCATCACCCGCGAAACGCTGGACGCACGGGCGCTGTGGAACCAGATCGACGCGCTGGATGGCAAGGTGCCGGAATCGGTGCAGATCGACGCGTTGCAGGTCATCTGGCAGGTGCAGCGCAACTTCACCCGCTGGCTGCTGACCCGACAAGGCCCGATCCCGGCCATCGCCACGGCCGTGGAGCGTTACCACGATGGCTTCAACGAGATCCGGGCGGCCGACGGCGTGCTGCCGGACTCGCTGCGTCCGGCGTACAACGCCAGCCTGCAGGAATGGAAGGACAAGGGTCTGCCGCCTGCGCTGGCCGGCCAGATCGCGGCGCTGCCGTACCTGGAGCCCTCCTGCGACATCATCGAACTCGCCCGGGCGCGCAAGCTCAAGCCGGTCGAGGTGTCGAAGGCGCACTACCGCTTGGGCGAGGCGCTGCACCTGCCGTGGCTGCAGGACCAGATCGAAGCGCTGAAGGTGGATGGCCGCTGGCATGCCGTCGCGCGTGGTGTGCTGCGTGATGAGTTGGCAGCGCACCAGCGCACGTTGACCAACCAGCTGCTGTCGCTGCCGGGCGCCAACGCCGACGCCAAGGTCAAGGCCTGGCTGGGCCGCGACGATGCCGGGCTGCGCTTCACGCTGAACATGCTCAACGAGCTGGCCGCGCAGAAGACGCTGGACTATCCCACCGCCTCGGTCGCGGTGCAGCGTTTGGGGCAGCTGGCCTCGCAGGGCTGAGCATTGCCCAGGTGAGTCGACAAGGCGGCCTTCGGGCCGCCTTTTTTATGTACGCTGTGCAGGCCCCACGACGGAGCCACGGATGTCCACACCCCGCATCGCCTTCCTCGCCAGTCCCACGCCTGAGGCACAGGAGGCGCTGGCGACGCTGCAGCGCGAGCACGGCGCGCATGTACCCGACCAGGCGGACGTGCTGTGCGCGCTGGGCGGCGATGGTTTCATGCTGCAGACGCTGCATCGGCATGGGGCGCTCGGCAAGCCTGTATTCGGCATGAAGCTGGGCACCGTGGGCTTCCTGATGAACCACTATCGCCCGGATGGCCTGTTCGAGCGGATTGCCGCGGCGGAACCGGCCAAGTTGCGACCGCTGGAAATGCAGGCATTGACTGAATCCGGCACGTCCACCTCATCGCTGGCCTACAACGAAGTGTCGCTGCTGCGCCAGACACGGCAGGCGGCGCATATCCAGATCGACCTCAATGGCGAAACCCGCCTGGACGAGCTGATCTGCGATGGCGTGCTGACCGCGACGCCAGCAGGCAGCACCGCGTACAACTTCTCCGCGCACGGGCCGATCCTGCCCCTGGGTTCGCACACCATTGCGCTGACGCCGATCGCCCCGTTCCGTCCGCGCCGCTGGCGTGGCGCCATCCTCAAGGCCGATACGGAAATCCGGTTCCGCGTGCTCGACCCGTACAAGCGCCCGGTCAGCGCCACTGCCGATTCGCACGAGGTGCGGGACGTGGTGGAAGTGACCATCCGCGAGTCGCGTGACCGCACGGTCACGCTGCTGTTCGACCGCGAGCACAACCTCGAGGAACGCATCCTCAGCGAGCAGTTCATGACCTGAGGATTGTCCCGGCGGACATCGTGGTTTCGCCGCATTGCGGCTTGCCGGGTCATCCCTTGCATGGTATCCAGCGCCCCGTAGCGATTCGGTTCGCATCCACCCGGGGAGGGGTCACGATGCAGTTGAAATGCGCATTGGCGCTGTGCGCCGTTCTTGCCGCGACCGATGCGGCGGCCTGCAATCTGTCCACCGGAACCACCGCGTTCTCGGCCGGTGGTGCATCGTCGGCGCTGGTCGAAGACGGTACCCTGAAGCCGCCCTTGCTGGAGGTGGTCAGCCTGACGCGCGGCGTGGACGGCCGCGCGTCGTGCGATGCCAGCGGTCTGCTGACGTTGGGCGTGGAATGGCCCCGCGGCACGGACTACAAGCTGCGTGAACTCGGGTTCGAGTTCCGGGTGCTCGGCGAGGACGCCCTCGCCATCTTTCCCCGCGAGCCGGTGGCGGGGCGCGTCGAGGGTCGCCGCAGCGAGTTCGTGTTCCTGTGGCGCGATGGACCGCCTTCGGAACAGTCGCCGATCGATCTGCTCGTCGAAGTGCGCGCCGTGACGCCCGATAACCGCCGGGGGCCGCCGGCACAGGTACGTATTGCCGCTGCGCCGGGAGGATAGGGGCGCAGCGTCTCGCGTGGTGCGCCACAGATCGCCGATACTGTGCGCATGGCCGACAATACCCCCCGCCTGCTGACCGTCGCCGTCACCTCGCGCGCGCTTTTCGATCTGGAAGAAAGCCACGCCCTGTATGAGCGGGAGGGCGTGCAGGCCTATTCCGATTATCAGCGCACGCACGAAGACGACGTGCTGGCGCCCGGCATCGCCTATCCCGTCGTGCGCAAGCTGCTGGCGCTCAACGTGGGTGCGCCTCCGGAAGCGCCGCGTGTCGAGGTGATCCTGATCTCGCGCAACTCGGCCGATACCGGCCTGCGCATCTTCAACTCCATCCAGCACTACGGCCTGGGGATCGTGCGCGCCACGTTCACGGCCGGCGAGCCTACCTGGCCGTACGTCAAGCCGTTCGGCACCGACCTGTTCCTGTCGGCCAACCCGGAATCGGTACGCCGCTCACTTGAGCACGGCATCGCGGCGGCGACCATCCTGCCGGCAGGCGCACCGCAGCAGCGCCACGAGCACCAGCTGCGCATTGCGTTCGATGGCGACGCGGTCATCTTCGGCGACGAAAGCGAGCGCATCTCGCGCGAGCAGGGTGTGGAGGCATTCGGCCGGCACGAACAGCAGCGCGCACGCGAACCGCTGTCAGGCGGCCCGTTCCGCAACTTCCTGTCGGCCTTGCACCAGTTGCAGCAGGCATTCCCGGCCGACGAGCGTTCCCCGATCCGCACCGCCCTGGTCACCGCGCGTTCCGCGCCCGCGCACGAGCGCGTGATCCGCACGTTGCGCGAGTGGGGCGTACGCCTGGACGAGGCGCTGTTCCTGGGGGGGCGGCACAAGGGGCCGTTCCTGGAGGCCTTCGGGGCCGACATCTTCTTCGATGATTCCCAGCACAACATCGACAGTGCCCGTCACCACGTCGCCGCAGGCCACGTGCCCCACGGCGTCGCCAACCCGTAGGGCGGGCCCTGGCCCGCCATCTTCGTCAAAGCGGCAGCCGGATATCGGTCAGCCGCCAACGCAGGCCCTGTCGGGTGAGCACGAACACGACAGGGCTGCCGTTTTCGTCATGCACCGTGGCGGTGAAGCGCGACAGCGATTCGTAGCGATGCTCGGCGTCCTTCAGCGGTTCGGCCGGCACCGGAGGTGCATAGGTATCGCCACCCACGGTTTCGCCGACCGCGCGCTTCCACGTTGCCCGGCCTTGCAGGAGGGCGGCAATGCCCATCGGCGTCACCAGCGTGTCGACACCGCGCCCGAGTACCTGATTGGCGATGGACAGGGCGGCCGCGCCAAACAGGTTGGAAGACACGTCCGGCCCCGCCTTGCGTGCAAGGTAGTCCTCGACCTGTGCGCGCAGGTTGACCCGCACGGCAGGGAAGTCCACGTGCTTTTGCAGCTTGGCCGTGTCCTGTTCGGCGAGTGCAGTGCGGATGCCGTGGATGGCCAGGTAAGGCCCGGCGATCACGTAGGTCGCCAGCCCCAGCAGCGCGGCCAGCAGCACGCCGCCGATGAGCCCCATCTTCACCCGCGAACCCGTCATCGCTGCATCCTCCCGGTCAGAATTCCAGATCCAATGCAGCGCACAGGTAATCGACGAAGGGTCCGAGTGTCTTCAGATCGCCGGCCAGCGTCTGCCGCAGGCGCGGCCCGGTCATCGTGGCATCGTCCAGCGAGCGCCAGAATACGAAATTGCGGTGCTTCAGGTCTTCGATGAACTCGAAATCGGCGGGAAACCCCCGCGGCGGACGCACCAGCTTCTCGCTCTCTTCGAACTCGAAGCGTCGCCGGAAGGGCGCGTCGTGCGCCGCTTTCTTCCAACTGCCCGGGTTGTCGAGGATGAACTGCCGTACCCGCCGCTGCGTGTCCGGCTCGGGATGCCAGAGTCCGGCACCGACGAAACACTCGCCAGGCTGCAGGTGCACGTAGAACGAGGGTGCGGGCACCTGTTTGTGGCGCTCGTGGAACAGGCGCGCGCCCTGCCATGACTTGTACGGTGACTTGTCGTTGGAGAAACGCGCGTCTCGGTAGATGCGGAACAGCGACCCGCCCACGGTCTTCGGATCCGACCGGAAGTGCAGGCTTACCGCGGCGAGATCGGGCTGGAGATCGGTCAGCAGGCGCAGGAACGGCTGCCGGACATGATCCTCGTACTGCGCCTTGTGGTTGTTGAACCAGGTCTTGTCGTTGTGGCGGGCCAGCCCGCGCAGGAACTTGAAGCTGGCATCGGAGAAGTAGGTGGCCATGGCCCCCATTCTAGACAAGCCAGTGTCATCAGGCCGACAAGGCTGCCCTCGATGTTGACCGCGTGCTAGAGACCGGCCTGCAGGTCCTCGCGCCACTGCTGGATCTTGTCCAGCAGGGCCAGCCGCTCCGCGTCGTCGGCGTGCGCCGCCCGCAGGCCCGCAAGTTCGGCGTCGAAGCTGGTGAAGCTGTATTCGGACATGCCGCTGTCGGTCGCCAGGCGCTGGCGCCGGTAGTCGTCCCAGCGCTGGTGTTCGCCTGCAGACAAGGTATCGGGCCAGTTGCGTGCGCGATAGCGGAACAACAGTTCAGGCAGGCGGGCATCGCGGAAGCCGAAATCACGCTGGCCCAGCAGCGCGGGCGGCGTGGTCCGCACCTCGGCGAAACGGCGTTTGTCCGCGTCCGCCAGGAAGCCATCGTAAAGCGAGGCATCCACGTCGCCGGGAGTGAACGCCCGCTCGCCGGCGAACACCTGGCGCACCTTCTCCGCAAGCGCCGGGCCGGCCCCGCGCAGGACCTCTGCGTGGCGCTCGCAGCGCACGGGATCGATGCCGAGCCGGTCCATGTCCGCGGGACGCAGGTGCGACCATGCGACCAGCGCCGGTGCGCGATTCAGATGGACTTCCTTCAGCGGGATCCGCTGCTCGCCTTCCGGCAGGTCGGAGGCCGGCGTGTAGAGACGATCGGCGATCTCGTCGGGCGCCATGGACAGCAGCGCGCTCGGGTCGCTCTCCAGGTCGAATACCACCACGCGATTGTCGATGCGCGGATGCCGCGCCAATGGCAGCACGGGGGCGGCGCAGAGGCGGCTGGCGGGGTAGCGCTGCGAGACATGCAGTACCGGCTGCATGGCCGTCACGTCCAGCAGGCGCGCGGCGAAGCGCTTGTCGCGCAGTTGCAATGCGTAGTCCCACAGGCGGGGCTGGGCCTGCCGCATCAGCCGTGCCAGCCCGATGGTGGCGTAGACATCGGACAGGGCCTCGTGCGCATCGCCCTCGCGGACGCGGTTGGCCAGTGCCAGGTGCTCCAGCTTGAACGACGTTGCGCCGTCGTCCCGCTTCGGCCACACGATGCCGTCCGGCCGCAGCGCATGCATCAGCCGCATCACGTCCAGCAGGTCCCAGCGCGAATTGCCGCCACGCCACTCGCGCTCGTAGGGCTCATGGAAGTTGCGGAACAGGCCATGGCGCACGAACTCATCGTCGAAGCGCAGGCTGTTGTAGCCCAGCGTGCAGGTTTCCGGCCGCCCCATCTCGTCGGCGATGCGGGCGAAGGCTTCGGCTTCGTTGACGCCGTCGCGGAGCGCCTGTTGCGGCGTGATGCCGGTGATCAGCGTGGCGATGGGCGAGGGCAGCAGGTCATCCGCCGGCCGTACGAAGAAGCTGACCGGCTCCTCCATCAGCTCCAACGCGGGGGTGGTGCGCACGGCCGCGACCTGCGCGATCCGGCTGCGGCGCGGATCCGCGCCGAAGGTCTCCAGATCGTAGAACAGGAAGCTGGCGCTCACCCGGCCGTCTCCTCCAGCACCGGCAAGCGCGCCAGTACATCGGCGTCCACCGCTGCCCAGTCGATCCCGTCGAGGGCATCACGTCCGGCGGTATGCCGCACCAGCAGGTCGCGCTGCACGTGGCTGCGGTGCTGCGCGACCGCATACGGGATGCGCATGAAGCTGACCATCGTGTAGTGCGGTACGAAGCGGTCCGGGTGGCGTTGCTGCAGGGACAGCTCCAGTTCCCGCTGCAACAGATAGCCGGTGTCGTCCACCTTGTCGCGCATTTCCACGTAGTTCTCCAGCGCCATTTCCTGGATGGCGAGCGCGTTTGGCTTGCGCTCGGCTTCGAAGGCGGCGAAAGCCTTCGCGAGGTCTTGCGTGGATTGCAGGTGGTGGGCGAGGGCGACGCAATCCTCGAAAGCGCAGTTCATCCCCTGACCATGGAACGGCACCATGGCGTGGGCGGCGTCGCCCAGCAGCACGGCCTGGCCCCGCAGGTGCCAGCGTTCGAGATACAGCGTGGCGAGCAGGCCGGTGGGGTTGGCGTCCCAGTCCTGTTCCAGTCGCGGGATCAGCGGCACCGCATCGGCGAAGTCACGCAGGAACAGCGCCTTCGCTTCCGCGCCGCTGCGCACGCTGTCGAAGCCGGGATCGCCTTCGTTGGGCAGGAACAGCGTCACCGTGAACGTGCGCTCGTCGTTGGGCAATGCGATGCACATGTAGTGGCCGCGTGGCCAGATATGCAGGGCATTCGGTTCCATGATGAAGCCGCCATCGGCGGCCGGGGGGATTTCCAGCTCCTTGTAGGAGTGGTCCAGGAACTCGGTGCGTTCGCCTAGATCCTCCCGGCGCTGCATGGCACCACGCAAGGATGAACCGGCGCCGTCGGCACCGACCAGGGCGGTGAACCCGACAGGATGGACGCCACCGTCCCGCTCGTTGACGAAGCGGGCGATGCGCGCGTCGAAATCCACGGATTCCAACCGGCGGTTGAACTGGATGACGGCCCCTGCACGTTCCGCCAGGTCCAGCAGCGTGATGTTCAGGTCGCCGCGATGGATCGACCAGATGACCTCGGAGTCGTCGCGCCCGTAACGCTGCAACTGCAGCCGTCCGTCGAGGGCATGCACCATGCGCCCGCGCATCATCACCGCCTGCCGCATCACCGCATCGTCCGCATCCGCCATCCGCAGCGCATGGCGGCCACGTTCGGTCAGGGCCAGGTTGATCGAGCGTCCCCCGGCATAGCCCTGCACGCGCGGGTCGCCACGCTTCTCGAACACCTCCACGCGCCAGCCGGCGCGCGCCATCAGGGTGGCCAGCAGCGCGCCGGCGAGGCCGGCGCCGATGAGGGTGATGTGTCGTTGTGGCTCAATGCCCAAGAGCGTCTCTCCGGATCAGAACCCCCGCCACGTCTCGACTTCCTCGACGAAGCGGTGGACATCCATGTAGCGGTTGTAGAGCGGGGCGGGCGAGATGCGGATCACGTCCGGTTCGCGCCAGTCGCCGATGGTACCGACGGAAAGCAGGTATTCGAACAGTTCACGGCCGCGCTCGCGCCCGCCGATCACCCGCAATGACAATTGCGCACCGCGCTGGGCGGGGTCGGCTGGCGTGATGATCTGCAGTGCGTCCGAGAGCCGTGCCTGGATCAGCGCTTCCAGCAGCCCGGTGATCTTCAGCGACTTGGTCCGGACAGCGTCCATGCCGCCGGCCTTCTCGAACAGTTCCAGCGATGCGCGCAGCGGCGCAAGCCCGAGGATCGGTGGGTTGCTGAGCTGCCAGCCCTCGGCGCCGGGCGTGGGGACGAACGCCGGCCCCATGCGGAAGCGTGTCTCCTTCTCGTGGCCCCACCAGCCGGCGAAGCGCGGACGGTCGGTATGCGCGTGGCGCGCGTGGACGAAGCAGCCGGCGACGGCACCCGGTCCGGAGTTGAGGTATTTGTAGTGGCACCAGACGGCAAAATCGACACCGCTGTCGTGCAGCTGCAACGGCAGGTTGCCGACCGCGTGCGCCAGGTCGACGCCGACGACGGCGCCCTGCGCATGGCCAAGCCGCGCGATCCCGGCAAGGTCGAACGCTTGCCCGGTGCGGTACTGGATGCCCGGCCACAGCACCAGCGCCAGGCGCGGACCGTGTTCGGCGATGGCGCGCTCGATCGCCGCCATCGACAGCGTGCCATCGGGCAGGTCCGGCTCCACTTCGATCAGATCGGTTTCCGGGTCGAATCCGTGGAAGCGCACCTGCGATTCCATTGCATGCCGGTCGGACGGGAATGCGCCGGCCTCCATCAGGATCGCGGGGCGCTCCGCGGTGGGGCGGTAGAAGCTGACCATCATCAGGTGCAGGTTGGCGGTCAGGGTGTTCATCGCCACCACTTCCGCCGGTTCCGCGCCGACCAGGCGCGCCAGCGGTTCGCGTACCAGTTCGTGGTACGTCATCCACTGCGCATTGCCGGTGAAGTGGCCTTCGACCGCCTCGTTGGCCCACTTGTCCAGTACCTCGTTGATGTAGGTGCGCGCGGCCTTCGGTTGCAGGCCGAGCGAGTTGCCGCAGAAGTAGACCTGGTCGTTGTGCTTGTGGCGCGGGATCAGGAAGTCGTTGCGCAGCGCACGCAACGGGTCGGCGGCGTCGAGGGCGATGATGTGGGTGCGGGACAGCGGGTCGGTCATGGAATGTGGTTTGGAGATGATCTTTGGGTTGTAGGAGCGACGTCAGTCGCGACCGTGGAGTGTCGGTGGAGATGACGTCGAATGGGCTGGTCTCCCACGGAGATACTGAAGGTCCTGGCAAGATCGTGCCGTGCGGTCGCGACTGACGTCGCTCCTACAAGGAGCACTCTCATAGGAACCTCGAGGCGGGCAAGCCCAGCCATTCCAGCGCGGTGCCGTGGTACAGGCGCGCCTGCTGCGTCGTGTCCAGGCCAAGCGCGGCGATGCCGGCGCCGGGTTCCTGTTCGCCCAGCGGGAAGGGGTAGTCGGTGCCGAGCATCACGCGCTCGTGGCCGACGGTGTCCAGCAGGTAGCGCAGCGCGCGCGGATCGGCGACCCAGGAGTCGAAATAGACCCGGTCAAGGTATTCGCGCGGATTGCGATGGTTGTCGGTGGCCACCAGGTCCGGCCGCATGTTGAAGCCGTGCTCGATGCGACCGATGGTGTAGGGGAAGCTGCCGCCGCCGTGGGCGAAGCAGACCTTCAGCTGCGGCAGGCGCTCCAGCACGCCACCGAAGATCAGGCTGCACGCGGCGCGCGACTGCTCGGCGGGCATGCCGACCAGCCAGGGCAGCCAGTACTTCTGCATCGACGCGGCGCCCATCATGTCCCAGGGATGCACCAGGATCGCGGCGCCCAACTCGCTGGCGGCCTGGAAGAACTCGAACAGTTCCGGCGCGTCGAGGTTCCAGTCGTTGACGTGGCTGCCGATCTGCACGCCCTGCAGGCCCAACTGGTCCATGCAGCGTTCCAGCTCCTGCACGGCCAGGCGTGGCGACTGCATCGGCACCGTGCCGATGCCGGCGTAGTGGCGCGGATAGTCGCGACAGGCGACGGCGGTGTGGTCGTTGAGCGCCTGGTGCAGCTCCAGCGCGTGGTGTGGCTTGGCCCAATAGCTGAACATCACCGGTACCGTGCTGATCACCTGCACCTGCACGCCGAATTGGGCGTAATCGGCGATGCGTTCTTCCGGGTCCCAGGTCTTGGGCCAGATCTCGCGGAAGAACTTGCCGTCCTTGTAGATGCGGTGGCGGCCGTCGTCGCCGTGGTGGATCACCGGGAAGCGCAGGTCGCCGTACTTGGCCGCCAGGTCGGGCCAGTCGCGGGGCAGGAAGTGCGCGTGGGTGTCGATTTTCAGCATCGTGGGATTGTAGGGGCTGCCTGCAGGGGATTCGCGCTGCAGTGCCGCGATGGAGGCGAAGCCAGCAAGGCATTCGACATCATCGCTCCAGCGCGTCGGAGACGCGTTCGCACGCCGCGATCAGGTCGTTGACCAGGCGCCGGTCCACCTCCACGTGGCCTTCGTACTCGGCGAGGTTGCGCAGGTCGTGCGCTTTGGCCAGCACGCGCCATACCTCGGGGCCGAGCCCCAGGGTGTGCGGCAGCACCTGGAACACGATGTACCGGTGGCGTGCGCGGAAGCCGGCGCGGCGCAGCGCCGCCAGGCTCAGCGCATGAGCGGCGTTGTAGGCCAGGTCGAAGCGGCTCTCCAGCGACAACGCATCGTTGTGGGCGTCGGCGAGCCGGGCAAGCCCGGAACGCAGCAGGCCGGTGGTTTCGTTCTTGTCCGCAGGCTCTGCGCTGAGCGGGCCGCTGTGGGTGGCGAGCTTCTCAAGCGGGGAGGTCATCGTCGTTCCCGATCAGCCATTGCCGCGGTTGCTGCAGCACGCGGGTGACGAAGCCGTTGCCGGCGTCGAGGCGGCTGCGCAGTTCGTCGCGCGCGTACACGGTGGGATTGATCTGTCGACCAAGCCGTTCGGCCACCGGATGCAGCGCCAGCATCACTTCGGCGTAGTCGACGTCGTCGGCGATCAGCATCAGGTCGATGTCGCTGCGGACGGTGTCGCTGCCCTTTGCGACCGAACCGTACAGGAAGGCGGCCTGGATACGGCCGGCCAGCGGCGCCAGCGCCGCGCGCAGCGGCTCGGCCAGGCCGAAGGTCTTGCGGACGATGGCGACCAGTTCGTCGTGGATCGGGGCATCTGGGTTGGCGCGATAACGCTTCTGGTTGCCGACATGCTCGACGCTCAGCAGTCCGCTGCCGGCCAGCCGGGCCAGTTCGCGCTGGACCGCGCCACTGCCGGCACCCGTGGCCTGGATCAGCTCGTTGACCGCGTAGCTGCGCCCGGACTCGCCGAACAGGCAGGCCAGCACGCGCTGCTGGGTGGTGGTGAACAGCGCGCTCGACAGGCTGGCCGTCGCGTAGCGCGCCGCCGCTTCACTGACTCTGGGAGGTTTGGAACCGTCATTCATGCCCATATCGGGCACGATAATGCCCGGATTGGGCAAGTGCAAGCTCAGGTGATGTCGGCTTGTGAATCGGCCTGCATCTCGTAGCGGCTGGGGCGGGAATTCAGGTGTCCGCAGGCCTTGCAGGTGCGCAGGTCGTCGTTGCGGTAGAACGCCTCGAACACGCGGAAGAAATCCTGCTCGATGTCATTGAGGTGGAAATACTCCTCATAGACCTTTGTGTTGCAGCGCTCGCAGAACCACAACAGGCCGTCGTCCTCGTGCGGCAGGCGCTTGCGCTCGATCACCAGCCCGACCGAACCCGGCATGCGTTGCGGCGAATGGGGCACGCGTGGCGGCAGCAGGAAGATCTCGCCTGCCCGGATAGGGATGTCACGCGGCGCGCCGTCTTCCTGGATGCGCAGCACCATCTCGCCTTCCAACTGGTAGAACCATTCCGGACCTTCATCCCAGTGATAGTCGGTGCGCGCGTTCGGCCCACCGACCACCATGACGATGAAGTCGCCGTCGTAGACCACCTTGTTGCCCACCGGCGGCTTGAGCAGGTGGCGGTGCTCGTCGATCCAGGCCTGGAAATTGAGCGGGTTCGGCAGCATCTCAGCGGCGCTCCGGCAGGTGCGCGACGCATTTCAGTTCGATGGCGATCGGGGTCGGCAGCGCGGTGATGCCGAGCGTGGTGCGGCAAGGTGCGGTTGCAGCGTCGGGGAAATACTCTGCCCACACCTGGTTGTAGGCCTTGAAGTCGTGCGCCATGTCGGTGAGATACACGGTCACGTCCACCAGGTCTTCCCAGCGCGCACCGCTGGCCTTCAGTACCGTCCGCACGTTGGCGAACACGGCGCGACACTGCGCGTCGATGTCATAGCTGATGAGATGGCCAGCCGCATCGTGCACGTTGCCGACGATGGCGTTGCTGGCCGGGTCGCGCGGGCCGATGCCGGACAGGAACAGCAGGTCACCCACGCGCCGCGCGTGGGGATACTGGCCGACGGGCTTCGGCGCGGCCTCGGTGTGGACGACGTCACTCATCGCGCTTGCCCTTGGCCGGCACACCGGCAAGTGCGCGCTGGTAGGCAGGCTGCAGTTCATCCTGTGCGGCCACGTCCATGCCCAGTTCGCGCACGCGGCCGTCGAACAGGCTGTAGACCCAGCCGTGGATAGCGAGTGGCTGGCCGCGAGCCCAGGCATCCTGCACCACGGTGGTCTGGCACACGTTGAACACCTGTTCGATCACGTTGAGTTCGCACAGGCGGGCATGGCGCAGGGATTCGGTATCCACCTGTTCCAGCAGATCGTTGTGCTTGAGCGCGACATCGGCGACATGGCGCAGCCAATTGTCGGCCAGGCCCACGCGCAGGCCGGTCATGGCGGCATGCACACCGCCGCAGCCGTAGTGGCCGACCAGCAGGATGTGCTCGACCTTCAGGATGTCGACGGCGAACTGGACGACCGACAGCGCATTGAGGTCGCCGTGCGACATCACGTTGGCGATGTTGCGGTGGACGAAGACCTCACCCGGGTCGAGGCCCAGGATCTGGTTGGCCGGCACGCGCGAATCGGAACAACCGATCCAGAGGTAACGCGGTGATTGCTGCTGCGACAGGCGCTTGAAGAAGCCGGGATCCTCCTGCTTGATGCGGGCGGCCCAGTCGCGGTTGTTCTGCAGCAGTTTCTCGAGTTCGGTCAGGTCGGACATGGGGTTTGGTGGTCCTCAGCGCAACGCCACGCAGACGTTCTTGGGTTCGGTGAAAAAACGCATGGCCTCGTGGCCGCCTTCGCGGCCGAGACCGGAAGCGCCCACGCCGCCGAAGGGCGTGCGCAGGTCGCGGGTCATCCAGGTGTTGATCCAGACGATGCCGGCACGCAGTTGCGATGCCAGCCGATGGGCACGGTCCAGGTCGCGCGTCCACAGCGTGGCCGCCAGGCCGTAGTCGCCGGCATTGGCCAGCGCCAGCGCATGGGCCTCGTCCTCGAACGGCTGCAGGGTCACGACCGGGCCGAAGATCTCCTCGCGGTTGGTGGCCGCCTGGGGGCCCAGCCCGTCGATGACGGTGGGTGCGATGAACCAACCGGAACGCTCCAGCGCATGCCCTCCAAGCAGGACACGCCCGCCTTCGGTTCGCGCCCGCGCGATGCAGGCCAGCACCTTGTCGAAGTGCGCCTGCGACACCATCGCGCCGAGGCGGGTGTCGGGGTCGTCCAGCGGCCCCGCCGCCAGTCCCCGCGCGCGTTCGATCAAGGCATCGCGGAATTCGTCGTAGATCGCCTGCTGCACCAGCAGCCTCGACCCGCACAGGCAGATCTGCCCGGCATTCTGGAAAGCGGAGCGGAGCAGCGTGTCGAGGTGCGCGCGCCAGTCGCTGTTCGCGAACACCAGCGTGGCGTTCTTGCCGCCGAGTTCCAGCGAGACCTTTTTCAGCAGCGGTCCGGCCAGGCCGGCAATGCGACGGCCCACCACCGTGCTGCCGGTGAAAGACACTGCCCTGATCGCGGGATGCAGTACCAATGGCTCGCCCACCGCCGGGCCCGTCCCGTGCACGATGTTCAGCACACCGGACGGAAGGCCGATCTCTGCGGCCAACGCGCCCAACATGGACGCCGTGGCAGGGGTGATCTCCGAGGGCTTGGCCACCACCGTGTTGCCGGCGGCCAGTGCCGGGGCGATCTTCCAGGTGAAGAGATACAGCGGCAGGTTCCATGGCGAGATGGTGGCCACCACGCCCAAGGGTTGGCGCAGCGTGTAGTTCAGGCCGGCTTCGCCGTGGTGCGACTCGCTGGCGAACTGGGTTGCCGCATGGGCGAAAAAGCGCAGGTTGGCAATGGCGCGGGGAATCTCGATATCGCGCGCGAGCGCCAGCGGTTTGCCGGTATCGCGCGATTCGGCGAGGGCGAACTCCTCAAGGCGGCCCTCGAGCGCATCGGCGAGCTTTTCCAGCCAGCGCGCACGCCCCGTCGTGGTCAGCGCCGCCCACGCGGGAAATGCCGATTCCGCCGCATCGACCGCATGCAGTACATCGCTTTCGGTGCCATCCGCGACCTCGGCATAGACCTGGGCCGAGGCGGGTTCAAACACGGGGCGCCATGCGCCGGAGTGGCGCAGTTCGCCCGCGATGAAATGGCTGAAGCGGTCCATGCCCATTAGCTTAACCCGGCTGGCAAGCCCCCTGTGCCGGCAGGTCAGATCGACTGCATGCGGCCGCCATCCACGGCCAGGCTGACGCCGTTGATGTAGCCCGCGGCAGGCGAGGCGAGGAAGGCGATGGCGGCGGCGACCTCGCGCGCGTCGGCGAAGCGACCTGCCGGCACGGTGGCCAGCATCGCGCTGCTGATGGCGGCCTCATCCTTGCCGGTGGCCTGCATGCGGTCACGTAGGATCTGCTCCAGTCGCTGCGTGCGCGTGTAGCCGGGCAGCACGTTGTTGACCGTGATGCCATCCGGAGCCAGTTCCTTCGACAGCGTCTTGGCCCAGCTGGCGACCGCGCCGCGGATGGTGTTGGACACGCCGAGGTTGGCGATGGGTTCCTTCACCGATGTGGAGATGACGTTGACGATGCGCCCCCAGCCGGCTTCACGCATGCCGGGTACCGTCAGCTGCGCGAGCAACTGGTTGGCCAGCAGATGGCGCTGGAAGGCGGCCAGGTAGTCGTTGGCGCCGGCTTCGATGGCGCGTCCGCCCGGCGGACCGCCGGTGTTGTTGATGAGAATGTGGACGGGACGGGCGGCCACGAGTACGCCGACCTTTGCCTGCAATGCCGCGGCATCGGCGACGTCGATGGCGAGACTGCCGCGGTGCTGTTCGGCGGCCATGCGCGGCAGCGCAGCGGCGACGTCCGCCAACACCTCGGCACGACGGGCCAGCACGGTCACGTCCGCGCCCAGCAGGGCAAGCTCATGGGCGGCTGCGCGGCCGATGCCTTCGGAGGCACCGCAAACCAAAGCGTGCCGGCCGGCGAGGTTGAGGTCCATGCAAGGATCCAAGGCGGAAGTGGAGCGAGTTTAGCCTTGTGGGAGCGACGTGAGTCGCGATGCTCTACCGACCATCCTGAAGGTTAACGTGATCGTGTCGCGACTTGCGTCGCTCCCACATCATTCTGCCCGGCGGGCCAGACGCTCGCGCATCAGCTCGGCCACCGCCAGATTGTCTTCGCCGCCCAGCCGCTGCAGCGCGGCAGTGGCGCCCTCGACATTGGCGACAGGATGGTTCTGGCTGAGCTTGAACTTCAGTTCGACCCGTTCGACGGCGAAACGGAACCCGACGATCCCGCGCAGCTGGCGGACATGGTCGTCACGGTCGTGCTCGAAGCGCCAATCGTTGCCTACCCGGGCTTCGTTGACCTGGCTGAGCCGATCGACGATCGAGGCCAATCGGGCTGCGTCGTCGGTGGTCTCCAGCACGCCATGCAGGTGCGCAACCGCATAGTTCCAGGTCGGCACGCGGGCGGCTTCTTCCTTGTCTGCGTACCAGCCCGGCGACAGATAGGCATGCGGGCCGTGCACGATCAGCAGGGCAGGACCCGCATGGCGCGCCTGCGGGTTCGGTCGGGCCCAATGGCCTTCGATGACGATGCGCTCGCCATCGCGCGCGTAAAGCACCGGCAAATGGCTGGCGAAGGGGAGCCCGTCTACGACCGTGACCAGCGTGATGAAGGCATCACGGGCGATCAGCCGGTCCAGTTCGGTGAGATCGGTTTCGGTGAACGCGCGCGGTGAGTACATGGCGCGTGCCTCAGGCGCGGGCGCCCAGCGACTGCACCATCATCGGTCGCAGCATGTCGTCGCTGTCCGCGTGCGGGGGCGATATGTCGTGCAGGGAGAAGCCGCGTGCAAGCGCGTCGTCTTCGTCCAGGCCGTCCCAGGCGACGAATTCCGCGTCGAACAAGGCGGCGCGGGCGGTGTCTTCGCTGTCGTAGGGCAGGGTGTGCCCGTCGCTGTCCAGCACCTCGGCCGTGCCCGCCTCCAGCACGCGCAGGCGCGCCCAGATCAGCGTGCGGCCCAATGACGCCAGATACCAGTGTTCGCTCAGGTGATCGTTCATCCCAGGGCCTCCGCCCACAGCCACAACAATCCCGCCATGCCCAGCCCGATGAAGATCACGCACAGCGAGATCCGTGCCGGGGTGGCCAGGCCCGACAGTGAGCTGTCGGTGATCCGGCGATAGCCGCCACCCAACAGCCAGCGCAGCGCGGCCGGTTTGAGGAAGGCGCCTTCGCCCCATTGCGCGCCCAGCGCGGCATGGCGGTCACGGATGTGCACCAGTGTCAGCGGCCAGAAGATCACGAACGCGCAGAACCCGGCGATGGCGATGCCGACGAAGCAGAGAGCGAAGAACAACAGCATCGATCAGAACTCCGCGTTGCCCGGCGCGCGCGGGTAGGCGATGGCGTCGCGGATGTTGCTGAGCCCGCATACGTAAACCACCAGGCGTTCGAAACCCAGGCCGAAGCCGGCATGCGGCACCGAGCCGTAGCGGCGGAAGTCGCGGTACCAGCCATAGTGCGCCGGATCCAGCCCGAACTGCGCCATGCGCATGTCCAGCACGTCCAGGCGCTCCTCGCGCTGGCTGCCGCCGATGATCTCGCCGATGCCGGGCGCGAGCACGTCCATCGCGGCGACCGTCTTGCCGTCGTCGTTCAGGCGCATGTAGAACGCCTTGAAGTGCTCGGGGTAGTTGGTCACCACCACCGGGCGGCCGACGTGCTGCTCGGTCAGCCAGCGCTCGTGCTCGGTCTGCAGGTCCAGGCCCCATTCGACCGGGAACTCGAACTTCTGCCCGGACTTCTGCAGCAGCGAGATCGCATCGGTGTAGTCGATGCGCTCGAACGGCGAGTTGACGAAGGCTTCCAGGCGGGTCAGCGCGGTCGGTTCGACGCGCTCGGCGATGAAGGCCAGGTCGTCGGCGCGCTCGCTCAGCACCGCACGGAACAGGTACTTCAGGAAGTCCTCGGCCAGTTGCGCATTGGCGGCCAGGTCGTTGAACGCGACTTCCGGCTCGATCATCCAGAACTCGGCAAGGTGGCGTGTGGTGTTGCTGTTCTCGGCGCGAAACGTCGGACCGAAGGTGTAGACCTTGCTCATCGCCAGCGCGTACGCCTCGGCGTTGAGCTGGCCGGACACGGTCAGGAAGGTTTCCTTGCCGAAGAAGTCGCGGGAGAAATCCACCGCGCCTTCCTTGTCGCGCGGCAGGTTGACCAGGTCCAGCGTGGAGACGCGGAACATCTGGCCAGCGCCTTCGGCGTCGGAGGTGGTGATGATCGGCGTGCTGATCCAGAAGTAGCCGTTCTCGTGGAAGAACCGGTGCACGGCCTGTGCCAGCGAATTGCGGATGCGGGTGACCGCGCCGAACAGGTTGGTGCGCGGGCGCAGGTGGGCGAACTCGCGCAGGTACTCCAGCGAATGCTGCTTGGGCTGCATGGGGTAGGTCAGGGGGTCTTCCACCCAGCCCACGACCTCGACCGACGAGGCCTGGATCTCGAAGCTCTGGCCCTGGCCCTGCGAAGGCACCAGCGTGCCGGTGGCGACGACTGCGCAGCCGGTGGTCAGGTGCTTGATTTCGGATTCGTAGTTCGACAACGAATCGGGCGCCACCACCTGGATCGGCGCGAAGCATGAGCCGTCGCTGACGTTGACGAAGGACAGGCCCGCCTTGGAATCGCGCCGCGTGCGCACCCAGCCGCGCACCGTGACTTCGCCACCGGCCGGGAGCTTGCCCGCCAGCGCATGTTCGACGCTCACCACCGTCATGGCTTGAATCCTTCCGTAAACAGACACATTAATGGAACGCGGAGTTTACAAGAGCCGCGCGGCCCACGCTGCGTGGCCACCGCTATAATTCCTCCCCAGTTGTCCCGCAGGAGCACCGCATGGCCATCACCCTCACCCCGGTTGCGCTCGAACGCGTACAGCGTTTCGTCGAACAGACCCCGGGTGCGCTGGGCCTGCGTTTCGGAGTGACCCGCACCGGCTGTTCCGGCTGGGGCCATGTGGCCGACCTGGCCCGCGACCAGCGCGAGGGAGACACGGTGTTCGAGTTCCAGGGCGTGCGGATCTATGTGGACGCCGACAGCCTGGCGCTGGTGGATGGCACCGAGATCGATTTCGCGAAGCAGGGCCTGGGCGAGACCTTCCTGTTCAACAATCCCAATGCGGCGGCCGAATGCGGTTGCGGCGAGAGCTTCACCACCACGGCCGACGCGGCCTGAGCACGCAGGGCGGGGATGCAGCCCCGTCGCCGGCGTGAATCGCCCGGCTTGCCCCTAAGTCACTGACCTGACATAATTTCCGGCTCCCGATGGCCTGCTGGCCGCGGGTCCTTGCCCCACCGCACCCCGCCGGCATCCGCGCGGAGTGGTCGGGGGGCTGTCCCGCCCGGCGTGCATTCCGCGTGCCGGGCCCACATCCGAAAGGTAAAAACGATGCGTCACTATGAAGTCGTGTTCCTGGTCCACCCGGACCAGAGCGAGCAGGTGCCGGCCATGATCGAGCGCTACAAGTCGCTGATCGAGACGGGCAACGGCAAGATCCACCGCCTGGAAGACTGGGGCCGCCGCCAGCTGGCCTACCCGATCCAGAACCTGGTGAAGGCCCACTACGTGCTGCTCAACATCGAAGCCGACCAGGCCGTCCTGAACGAACTGGTCGAGAGCTTCCGTTTCAACGATGCGGTGCTGCGCAACCTGGTCATCAAGCGCGATGGCCCGGATACCGAGCAGTCCCTGATCATGAAGAACAAGGACGAGAAGGGCGACAAGCCCGAGCGTGGCGAGCGTCGTCGCCGTGACGACGACGAAGGCGAGGCCAGCACCGAGGCTTCGACCGATTCCGACACCGCCGAAGCCGCCTGAGGATCACACCCATGTCCAAGTTCTTCCGCCGCCGCAAGTTCTGCAAGTTCACCGCCGAAGGCGTGAAAGAGATCGACTACAAGGATCTCAACACCCTGCGCCAGTACCTGACCGAGAACGGCAAGATCGTGCCGAGCCGCGTCACCGGTACCAAGTCCCGCTACCAGCGTCAGCTGTCCACCGCGGTCAAGCGCGCCCGTTTCCTGGCGCTGATCCCGTACACGGACAACCACGACGTGTAATCCAGGACCTCCCCGCGCGGGGAGGTTCTTCTTCCTACTGTCATTCGGACAGCCAATCGCTGCAGGCCATGCCTGCTAACGAATACGGAGCAATACGATGGAACTGATTCTTCTGCAGAAAGTGACCAACCTGGGTGTCCTGGGCGACAAGGTCAACGTGAAGCCGGGCTACGGCCGCAACTACCTGGTGCCGCAGGGCAAGGCCGTGCCGGCCACCGCCGCCAACGTCGCCGAGTTCGAAGCCAAGCGCGCCGAGTACGAGGCCAAGGCCAAGGCCGTGCACGACGACGCCGAAGCCCGCGCCGCCAAGCTGGAAGGTGCCAGCGTCACGATCACCGCCAATGCCGCGACCGAAGGCAAGCTGTTCGGTTCGGTGGGTCCGCGCGACATCGCCGATGCGTTCACCGCCGCCGGCCTGCCGCTCGAGAAGAGCGAAGTCATCATGGGCGAAGGCGCGCTGCGCAACATCGGCGAGTACGAAATCGCCGTGAAGCTGCACGCCGACGTGCAGACGACCGTCAAGGTCGTGGTGCAGGCGGAAGCCTGATCCAGCAAGCGCATCATCCGTGATGCCGACAGACGGGCGCCGAAAGGCGCCCGTTCTGTTTCGAGGCCGGGAATCTCAGGTCCTGAGATTCCCACCGGTTATCCACACACTTATCTGCAACACAGTTGGGCATGGACGGCCTACCATGTCCGGCCGTGCTGGCGTTCGCCACGCATGTGCCGCAGGAGTCCGCCCCGCCCATGTCAGCACGCACCAACTTCCGCACCGACCCGCACGACGCGCGCATCGAACAGCTGCGCGTTCCGCCGAACTCCATCGAGGCGGAACAGGCGGTGCTGGGCGGCCTGATGCTGGCGCCGGAAGCGTACGACCGCATCAACGACAAGCTGACGCCGAATGATTTCTACCGTCGCGACCATCAGCTGATCTATCGCGCCATCGGCGAACTCGCGGAACGGAACCGTCCGTTCGATGCGGTGACGCTGGGCGAGTGGTTCGAGTCGCAGGGACACATGGAACTGGTCGCCGGCGGCGCCTACCTGGTGGAACTGGCCAGCACCACGCCGTCGGCGGCGAACATCACGGCTTATGCGGAGATCGTGCGCGACAAGGCGGTGATGCGCCAGCTCATCGAGGTCGGTACCGAGATCGTCAACGACGCGTTCCAGCCGGAGGGCAAGGAAAGCGACGAGATGCTGGCGGTCGCCGAACAGAAGGTGTTCGCGATCGCGGAGCAGGGCGCACGCGGGCGCACCGACTTCGTGGCGATGAACGATGCGTTGAAGGATGCGTTCGAAGTCCTGCGCGTGCGTTCGGAAAGCGGAGGCACCGTCACCGGCCTGCCGACCGGCTACACCGAGTTCGACATGATGACCGCGGGCCTGCAGCCCACCGACCTGGTGATCCTGGCGGCGCGTCCGGCGATGGGCAAGACCACGTTCGCGCTGAACATCGCCGAGTACGCGGCCATCAAGTCGAAGAAGGCCGTCGCGGTGTTCTCGATGGAAATGTCGGCCGGGCAGCTGGCGATGCGACTGATCTCTTCGGTCGGCCGCATCAATGCCACACGACTGCGCACCGGTTCGCTGGAGGATGAGGACTGGAGCCGCGTCACCAGCGCCATCCGCATCCTCAAGGACCAGGCCAAGGTGTTCATCGACGATACGCCCGGACTCTCGCCGGACGTGCTGCGCTCGAAGGCGCGCCGCCTGAAACGCGAACACGACCTGGGCCTGATCGTGATCGACTACCTGCAGTTGATGTCCGTGCCGGGCAACAGCGAGAACCGTGCTACCGAGATTTCCGAGATCTCGCGCTCCCTCAAAGGACTGGCGAAGGAACTCAACGTGCCGGTGCTCGCGCTGTCGCAGCTCAACCGTTCGCTGGAAACGCGTACCGACAAGCGTCCGGTGATGGCGGATCTGCGCGAATCGGGCGCCATCGAGCAGGACGCCGACATGATCGTCTTCATCTACCGCGACGATTACTACAACAAGGAAACGTCGCCGGACAAAGGCCTGGCCGAAATCATCATCGGCAAGCAGCGTTCGGGCCCGACCGGTTCGTGCAAGCTGCGCTTCTTCGGCGAATACACACGCTTCGACAACCTGAGCCACGACAGCATCGGCGCATTCGAGTGATCGGATCGATGTTCACGGCGGTGCGTGCCGCGTAGTACGCTGCACCCGGCAGGACCGGTCCACGGGGGAGCCGGCATCAGGCATTGACGGGCGCTGCGGGGCGTCCGGACGAGATGCCCGGTACGGTGGAGGTCCGGATCACGAATGACCAGCAGTGATCCGCCGCAGCGGCGATGGCAGCGGCGGAAACAGATCTGCCAGCGAGTAAATCCAGGGGAATCCAGTGGCCAGTGCGTCGGGCGCGGGCACAAGCAGGCGATGGCGTGGCTGGCGGGCGGCATGGGCCGGCCTGGTGTTGCTCGTGCTCGTGCAGACCGCGTCCGCACTCGAGATCCACCGCCAGCTGTCGCAATTCCACCACACGGCCTGGAGCGTCAAGGACGGTGCACCGGGTCAGATCACCGCGCTGGCGCAGACGGCGGACGGTTACCTCTGGCTGGCTACCCAGATCGGCCTGTATCGCTTCGACGGCGTGCAGTTCGAGCGCTACGAGCCGCCGGTCGGCGAGGCGCTGCCCGCGACCAGTGTTTCGGCCCTGCATGCATCTCCAGAAGGCGGGCTCTGGGTGGGTTTCCGCTACGGCGCCGTCAGCCATATCCATGGCGGCACGCTGACGCATTACGGAGAGGCGCAAGGCCTGCCCAGTGGCACCGTGTTCGCCTTCGCGCGCGATGCCGATGGCCGGCTGTGGGCGGCCACCTTCACCGGACTGGTCTACCTGGAGCGGGGGCGATGGCATGCGCTGGGACCGGAATGGGAATTCCCCGGCCGGCAGGCGCGCACCGTGTTCGCCGATGCGGCCGGCACGTTGTGGGTGGCGAGCGAGCAAAGCGTTGCCTTCCTGCCACGCGGAGCCCGGGCGTTCCAGCGCGTGCCTGCCGCGGTTGGCCGGATCAGCCAGTTTTCGCAGGCGCCGGACGGCGGCATCTGGATTGCCGAGGCGGATCGCGCGGTACGCGCCTTGCCCTTGCCGGGCGCTCCGGCGTCGACCGTTGCGCTGCCACTGCCATCGGCCGGCCTGCTGTTCGATCGCGACGGCGCGCTGTGGGCCACCACGCTGGGTGACGGCGTCTACCGGCTGGCCGGCGAAGGGCGCCCGCACTTCGAGAGCTATCGCCAGCGCGATGGCCTGAGTTCGGACTACGCATTGCCGCTGCTGGAGGACCGCGAAGGCACGATCTGGCTGGGCAGCAGTCGCGGGCTGGACCGCTTCCGCCATGCCAACGTGGTGCTTGCCCGCTTGCCGGATGGTGCGCACGACTTCGCCATCGTCGCCGGTGAGGGCGCGTCCGTGCTGGCGGGAAGTCGCAACCGGCCCCTGATGCGACTGCGGGGCGGCGTGCTGGAGACGCTGCCGCTGCCTCCCCCACTGACCGCCGCGCACAGGGACGACAGTGGCGTGGTCTGGCTCGGCGGCCCCAAAGGACTCTGGACATTGCGTGACGGTACGCTGGCGCCGGCGGCACCCCTGCCGGTCAGGGCGTACTCGGGTGTGCAGGCGATCGCGCGGACGACCGACGGCACGCTGTGGGTGTCGTTGAACACACCTGGCATCCATCGTCTGCGTGACGGTCGTTGGACCCATCTGCAGGAACTTCCGGGCACCCGCGATGGTTCGTCGCCGCTGAGCCTGCTTGCCGACCGGGAGGGGCAGTTGTGGATGGGCTTTGCGCACAATCGCATCGCGCGGATGCGGGACGGCAGCCTGCAGGTGTTCGGTCCCTCCAAGGGGCTGGATGTGGGCAACGTGAGCGCGCTGCATCAGGGACGTGCCGCCATCTGGATCGGGGGCGAGCAGGGGCTCGCGCGTCTGCGCGGTGACCGCATCCAGAGCCTGCGTGCGCAAGCGGACAGCCCGTTCCGCGGAATTTCCGGCATCGTGGAGACGGCGGACGGCGATCTCTGGCTCAACGGGGCGCGCGGCATCGTGCGGGTGCCGGCCAGCGCCATCGAGGCGGTGCTCGGGGATGCGCCGCAGGCTGCGTACGATCTCTTCGACTTCCTCGATGGACTGCCCGGTATCCCCGCGCAGTTCCGGCCCATCCCGACCGCACTGCAGGCCGGCGATGGGAAACTCTGGTTCGCCACGACCAGCGGCGTGGTGTCGATCGATCCGAAGGCGATCCGGCGCAATCCGTTGCCGCCGCCGGTAGTGGTCCGCTCGCTGTCCGTCGACGGCCGGATCCATCGCCTGGAGGGCACGTCACTGTCGTTGCCAGCGGGCGCGCGCAACCTGCAGATCGGCTACACCGCGTTGAGCCTGGCCATCCCCGAACGGGTCCGGTTCCGCTATCGGCTCGAAGGCTATGAACAGGAATGGCAGGAAGCCGGCACGCGTCGCGTGGCCTACTACAACAATCCCGGGCCGGGGCACTATGTTTTCCGCGTGCTTGCCGCCAACAACGACGGCGTGTGGAACGAGGAGGGCGCCAGCATCGCGTTCTCGATCGCGCCGCGCTACTACCAGACGCCATGGTTCGCCCTGCTGTGCCTCGCGCTGGTCGCCGGTCTGCTGTGGGTCGCCTACCTGATGCGTCTGCGGAGCGTATCCCGCCAGATCCATGACCGCCTGCAGGAGCGCCACCGCGAACGCGAGCGCATCGCCCGGGAGTTGCACGACACCCTGCTGCAGAGCGTGCAGGGGCTGATCCTGCGCTTCCATGCGGTGGCGGGATCGCTGGGGGCGAGTGCGCCGGGGCGCCAGGCCCTCGAGTCCGTGCTGGAGCGCGCCGACGACGTGCTGGTGGAGGCGCGCGACCGCGTGCTCGACCTGCGTGCGAGCCACCATGCGGGCGGCCTGTCCGACGTGTTTGTCCGGATGGCGGCCGACCTGGCCAGCGATACGGATGTTTCCTGCCGGGTGACGATGGAAGGACAAGCCGCGTCGCTGGATCCGATCGTGCAGGACGAACTGGTGCAGATCGGGCGCGAAGCGCTGCTCAATGCATTCCGCCATGCCCAGGCGGAGCGCATCGACGTCGTGATCGAACAGGGAACGGATGGCGTGCGCATCCGCTTCATCGATGACGGCCGCGGCATCGCGCCCGATGTGCTGGCGAGCGGAGGCCGGCACGGACACTGGGGGCTGGCCGGCATGCGCGAACGCGCAGAGCGGCTGGGCGCGACGCTGGACGTGGCATCGCGACCGGGCGAGGGCACTTGCGTCGAAGTCCATGTGCCGGCGGCACTCGCGTACCGCGCGCGCGCGCGCGGGTGGCGACGCTGGCTGCGCGGGCGCCGCGATGGGAAGGACGGTCGCTGAAGCAGCGGGCATCCGCATTCGCACCGCTACAATCCCCCCATGCCTGGACCTGACCACATCGAGGGAATGGACTTCGCGGCCTCGTTCCGGCCCGAGGCGAATGATCGTCCCACGCGCATCCGCGTGGACCTGGATGCGTTGAGCCACAACTTCCATGCGTTGCAGGCGCACGCGGGCGTGCCGGTGATGGGCATCGTCAAGGCCAATGCCTACGGGCACGGGCTGGTGCCCGTCGCGCGACACCTGCAGGCCCAGGGCATCGGACAACTGGGCGTGGCGCTGGTGGAGGAGGGCATCGCCCTGCGGCGCGCGGGGGTGACGGTACCCATCCTGGCGCTGGGTGGGATCCATGCGCCGCAGGTCAGCCAGTTCCTGGCGTGCGACCTTGAAGTGACCGTGTCCTCGATCGCCAAGCTGCGGCAGGTCGAACTGGCGGCGGAATCGCTGGGACGCCACGCGGTGATCCATCTGAAAGTGGACACCGGCATGGAGCGCATCGGCGTGCACAGCGAGAATGCCGGGCCGCTGATCGAGGCGGCGACCGCTTCACGCTGGTGCACGGTGAAAGGTGTCTACTCGCATCTTGCGTGCTCGGACGACCCGGCCTCGCCGATGACGCTGGAACAACTGGGGCGCTTTCTCGACGCCTGCCGGCATTTCGAGCGCATCGGTGCGCCGATGCCGATCCGCCACCTGGCCAACTCGGGTGGCGTGCTGCATTTCCCGGAAACCTGCCTGGACATGGTGCGCCCCGGCATCGCGCTGTACGGCGTGATGCCTGATGCCGCCTCCCGCCCGACCGTGGCGTTGAAGCCCGCGCTGTCGCTGGTTTCGAAGGTGGTCTACTTCAAGGTGGTCAACGCCGGTCGCACGGTCAGTTACGGCGCCACCTGGACGGCGCCAACCGATACCCGCATCGTCACCGTGCCGATCGGCTACGGCGACGGCTATCCGCGTTCGCTGTCCTCGCGGGGGGAAGTGCTGGTGCGGGGTGCGCGCCATCCCATCGTCGGGCGCGTGTGCATGGACCAGTTCATGGTCGACCTCGGTCCGGGAGGCAGTGCCTACAACGAGGATGAAGTGGTGCTGATCGGCCGCCAGGGCGACGATGCCATTTCGTGCGAAGCGGTGGCATTGGCGGCCGGCACCATTCCGTACGAGATCCTGACCGGGCTCAATGCCCGCATCCCGCGCGAATACGTCGGTGCCGCATCCGGCTTGGCGTCCGCGACGTAAGCCAGCACACCGTTCCCTCGGATTTTCCGCATGCCGACCGCCCTCGTCTGGTTCCGCCATGATCTGCGCCTGGACGACAATCCTGCGCTGCGGGCCGCGCTGGAGCAGGGCTTCACGCCCGTTCCGGTGTACCTCCATGCGCCGGACGAGGAGGGCGAGTGGACGCCCGGGGCAGCGTCCAACGCCTGGCTCCATCGCTCGCTGGCCGCGCTGGATGCCGACCTCCAGCGCCGCGGATCGCGTCTGCTGCGGCGGCATGGCTCCAGCGCGGCATCGCTCGACGCGCTGCTCGACGAGACCGGCGCGCAGGCCGTGTTCTGGAACCGCAAGTACGAGCCGGCCACCCAGCCGCGCGATGCGGCGCTGAAGAAGACGCTGCGCGAACGCGGCGTGCAGGTCGAGAGCTTCAAGGGCGTGCTGCTGTTCGAGCCGTGGGACCTCGCCACGCAGCAGGGCACGCCCTACAAGGTCTTCACCCCGTTCTGGCGCGCGGCGCTGTCGCAGTGGCGGGTCCCCGAACCGTGGACCGCGCCGGCGCAATTGCCATCCGTCGACACCGCGCTCCGGAGCGAGCCGCTGGATGCGTGGAAACTGGCGCCTTCGCTTGGCTGGGATGCAGGCTTCTGGGGCGCGTGGACGCCGGGTGAGGCCGGCGCGCGCGAAGCACTCGAGGTCTTCATCGACGGTGCACTCAATGGCTACCGCAGCGACCGCGACCGCCCGGATCGCACCGGCACCTCGCGCCTGTCCCCGCACCTGCACTTCGGGGAGATCGCACCGTGGCGCATCGTGGCCGGACTGGAGCGCGCGCGCACGGCCGCCAACAGCGCCGACATGGACGGTTACATCCGTGAGCTGGGCTGGCGTGAATTCGGCTACCACCTGCTGCATCACTTCCCGCAGACCACCACGCAGAACCTCAATCCGCGCTTCGAACACTTCGACTGGGCGAAGGTGGACCCCGCAGCCCTCGACGCCTGGCGACGCGGCCGCACGGGCGTGCCCATCATCGACGCGGGCCTGCGCGAACTCTGGGCCACCGGCTACATGCACAACCGCGTGCGCATGATCGTGGCCAGCTACCTGACCAAGCACCTGCGCTACCACTGGCTGCACGGCGCACGCTGGTTCTGGGACACGCTGGTGGACGCCGACCTGGCCAGCAACACACTTGGCTGGCAATGGACCGCGGGCACCGGCGCCGATGCCGCGCCGTACTTCCGTGTATTCAATCCGGTCACGCAGGCGGAGAAGTTCGATCCCAACGGCACGTACATCGCCCGCTGGGTGCCTGACCTCGCCGCGCTGCCTGTACCGCTGCGCTTCGCGCCGTGGCAAAAGCCCGACCTGCTGGCACGCGTCGCGCCGGACTATCCGCGCCACCCCATCGCCGACCTGGCCGCAGGTCGCGACGGCGCATTGGCGGCGTACCGCAAGACCGGCGACTGAGCTGCGTTGACGCCTTTCGGCGCCGCGTGCTTCACTCGGCGCGGGAGAGGAGGGCAAGCATGGCCACGAAGAAGGCGCCGGCAAAGCCGCGTCGCGAGCCGATGTCGCGGGTGGATACCGCCTGGTTGCGGATGTGTCGTCCGACCAACCCGATGATGATCACCGGTGTGCTGATGTTCGACGAGCCGATGACGCTCGACCGGCTGAAGCAGGTCATCAAGCGGCGGTTCCTCGCTTATCCGCGCTTCCTGCAGAAGGCGGTCGACACGCCGGCAGGGGCGTCGTGGGTAACCGATCCCGATTTCGACCTCGATTGGCATGTGCGCCTGTCAGCGCTGCCCGGCCGGCACGATCCGGCGTCAGAGAAGAAGGCTCTGGAACGCTTCACCAGCCAGATGGCTTCCACGCCGCTGGACAAGACCAAGCCGCTCTGGCAATTCCACCTGATCGAGCGCTACGGCACGGGTTCGGCGCTCGTCGCGCGCATCCACCACAGTTACGCCGACGGCATCGCGCTGGTGCAGGTGCTGCTGTCGCTGACCGATACCAGTCGCAAGCCGGATGCCGGCAAGGACCTGCGCTCGGCCTGGCTGAAGAAGGATGGCGTGGAAGTCGTGCGCCGGGTCGGCGCCATCGATCGCTACATGCAGCTGGGCGGCAAGGTGCTGGGCAAGGGCATGGAGATGTACCGTGATCCCACGCTGGCCACGGTGCTGGCGAAGGAGGGAGGCGAGATCGGTCGCGAACTGCTGCATGCACTGTCGCTGTCGGACGACCCGCCGACGCTGCTGCGCGGCAAGCTGGGCGTCAGCAAGCGGGTGGCCTGGGCCGAGCCGCTGGACCTGGAGGAAGTCAAAGCCGTCGGCCGCGCCTGCGATTGCACCGTCAACGATGTACTGATGGCCGCGGCCTCCGGCGCGCTGCGCAGCTACATGCTGGAGCGTGGCGAGCAGATCGATGGGGTCACCCTGCGCGCCACCGTGCCCGTCAACCTGCGGCCGCTGGAGCATGCCCGCAAGCTGGGCAACCATTTCGGTCTCGTGTTCCTGGACCTGCCGGTGGGCGAGGACAATCCGATCCGTCGGCTGGAGCGCGTGGCGGAGTGCATGCGCGACTTGAAGAACTCGCGGCAAGCCATTGTTGCCTTTGGACTTCTGGCTGCGCTTGGCATGGCGCCTTCCGCCATCCAGAGCGTCGCGCTTGAGCTGTTCTCGCGCAAGGCCACGGCGGTGGCCACCAACGTGCCCGGTCCGCAGCAGCCGCTGTACATGGGCGGATCGCGGCTGCGCGAGATGATGTTCTGGGTGCCGCAGACCGGTTCCATCGGCATCGGTGTCTCGATCCTCAGCTACAACGGCCGCGTGCACTTCGGACTCATCGCGGACGCCAAGTTGATCCCGGACCCGGACGCGGTGATCCGGCGTTTCGGGCCGGAGTTCGACAAACTCCTGTACCTGTCGCTGATGGGCGACTGGGAGCGGACGCTGGACGCACCGGCGGCCACCGCCTTGCTTCCCTGACCCTGCCCCCACCTGAATGAACAGGGCGGAAATCGCGCGCCATGAACACTTCGGTGGTTAGGCTGGCGGCCGTTCCGGGGATTACCCCGCACGCCACCAAGGAGGATCCATGAATGCGATGCTGAAGACCGGCGCCCTGGCTGCGCTCACCGTCACTCTGCTGGGCGGCTGTGCCAGCTACACCGGCCAGACCAATGATCCGAATGATCCCAACCGCACCCGTACCGGTGCCCTGATCGGTGCCGGCATCGGTGCCGTGGCCGGCCTGCTGAGCGGCAGCGATGCCACCGAACGCCGCCAGCGCGCGCTGGTGGGTGCCGGTGTCGGCGGCCTGGCGGGCGGCTCCATCGGCGCCTACCAGGATCGCCAGGAAGCGGAGCTGCGCCGCCAGACCGCGGGCACGGGCATCGATGTCAGCCGCGATGGCGACGTCATCAAGCTCAACCTGCCCGACGGCGTGACCTTCGACTTCGGCAAGGCCGACCTGAAGTCGCAGTTCTATCCCGCGCTCAACAACGTGGCGTCCACGCTGCGGGAGTACAACCAGACCATCGTGGAAGTCAGCGGCCACACCGACAGCATCGGTTCCGACGCGGTCAACCAGCGCCTGTCGGAACAGCGCGCGGCTGCGGTCGGCAACTACCTGATCGGCCAGGGCCTGCAGCGCGAGCGCTTCGAGATCGTCGGCATGGGCAAGCGGTATCCGGTCGCCAGCAACGATACCGACGCGGGTCGTGCGATGAATCGCCGCGTCGAAGTGCGCGTACTGCCGGTGCGCTCGTAAGCCATCGTTGCAGCGTGTGGAAAACGGGCCGCGCAAGCGGCCCGTTTTCTTTGTCGCTTCCGCCTCGCGCTGTCAACCCTTTCCCAGCGCTGCCATCCGTTGCCACAATCGGCATCCCACCCGGTCCATCGGGTTTTCCAGTACGGACGCAATGCAAGACCGCAATCCCCAGATCGCCCAGCACATCGCCGCCACCATCGCCGCCGAGATCGGCGCACAGACCGCGCAGGCCAAGGCCGCCATCGCGCTGCTGGACGAAGGCGCCACGGTTCCCTTCATCGCCCGCTACCGCAAGGAAGTCACCGGCGGGCTGGATGACATCCAACTGCGCGACCTCGAGACGCGCCTGACCTACCTGCGCGAACTGGAAGACCGTCGCGCCGCCGTACTGGCCAGCATCGACGAGCAGGGCAAGCTGACCGACGAGCTGCGCGCCGACATCGAAGCCGCCGACAGCAAGGCGCGCCTGGAAGACCTGTATCTGCCTTACAAGCCCAAGCGCCGCACGCGCGCGCAGATCGCGCGCGAGGCGGGACTGGAACCGCTGGCCGACGGCCTGCTCGCCGATCCTACCCAGGTGCCGGAGGTCGCGGCCGCCGCGTATGTCGATGCCGACAAGGGCGTGGCTGATGCCAAGGCCGCGCTGGACGGCGCGCGCGCCATCCTGATGGAGCGCTGGGGCGAGAACGCCGCACTGGTCGGCGAACTGCGCGCCTGGATGACCGACGTCGGCGTGATCCGCGCCAAGGTTGCGCAGGGCAAGGAGAACGAAGGCGCCAAGTATCGCGACTACTTCGACCACGCCGAATCGTTGGCGAAGATTCCCTCGCACCGCCTGCTGGCGCTGTTCCGCGCGCGCCGCGAAGAGATCCTGCTGCTCGACCTCGACCCGGGCATGGAGGCCGAGGCCGGCCACCAGCAGGCCGAGGGCCGTGTGGCGGTGCATGCGGGCGTCTCCTCGCAGGGACGCGCGGCCGACAAGTGGTTGCTGGATGCCTGCCGGCTGACCTGGCGCGCCAAGCTGCACATGCACCTGCTGCTGGACCTGTTCAACCAGGCGCGCGAGAAGGCCGAAGCCGAGGCCATCGCGGTGTTCGGCGACAACCTGAAGGACCTGCTGCTGGCGGCGCCTGCGGGGCCGAAGGCCGTGCTTGGCCTGGACCCGGGCCTGCGCACCGGCGTGAAGGTCGCGGTGGTGGACCGCACCGGCAAGCTGGTCGACCACGCCACCATCTACCCGCATGAGCCCAAGCGCCAGTGGGATCAATCGCTGCACGTGCTGCGTGCGCTGTGCGCGAAGCACCAGGTGGAGCTGATCGCCATCGGCAACGGCACCGCCAGCCGCGAGACCGACAAGCTGGCCGGCGACCTGATCAAACAGGCCGCGGAGCTGAAGCTGGAGAAGATCGTCGTCAGCGAAGCCGGCGCATCGGTCTACTCCGCCTCTGAATTCGCATCGAAGGAATTCCCGGACCTCGACGTCAGCATCCGTGGCGCGGTCTCCATCGCACGCCGACTGCAGGACCCGCTGGCCGAGCTGGTGAAGATCGAACCCAAGGCGATCGGCGTGGGCCAGTACCAGCACGACGTGGACCAGTTCCGCCTGGCGCGGGCGCTGGATGCGCGCGTGGAGGACTGCGTCAACGCCGTCGGCGTCGACGTCAACACCGCCTCGGCCGCGCTGCTGACGCGCGTGTCCGGCCTGTCGTCGACGGTGGCCGAGAACATCGTGCGTTTCCGCGACGAACACGGCGCCTTCCGCACACGCAAGGCGCTGCTGGGCGTGCCGCGGCTGGGCGAGAAGACCTTCGAGCAGTGCGCCGGCTTCCTGCGCATCGCCGACGGCGACGAACCGCTGGACGCCTCGTCCGTGCATCCGGAAGCCTATCCGGTGGTGGAACGCATCCTGGCCGGCAGCGGCAGGCAGGTGAAGCAGATCGTCGGGGACATCGTGTTCCTGCGCGCGGTGAAGCCCGAGCAGTACACCGACGGGACGTTCGGCGTACCGACCATCCGCGACATCCTCAAGGAACTGGAAAAGCCCGGCCGCGATCCGCGCCCGGAATTCAAGGCCGCGCGCTTCGCCGACGGCGTGGAAGACATCAAGGACCTGCGCGAAGGCATGATCCTGGAGGGCGTGGTCAGCAACGTGGCCGCCTTCGGCGCGTTCGTCGACATCGGCGTGCACCAGGACGGCCTGATCCACATTTCCGCGCTGGCCGACCGCTACGTGAAAGACCCGCGTGAAGTGGTGAAGGCCGGCGACATCGTCAAGGTGAAGGTGCTGGAGGTCGACGTGGCCCGCAAGCGCATCGCGCTGACGCGCCGCCTCGACGATGCGCCTGCGCCGCAGGCACCGCGCGAAGCACGCGTGAACGATCCGCGTCCGCCGCGCGGACAGGAACGTGGTCCTTCCCGCGACAACCGGCGTGGCCCGGCCCCGTCCAAGCCCGGCGCAGCGCCAGCCGACAATGCGCTGGCCGCGGCCTTCGCGCGCGCGAAGGGGCAGGGCTGATCGGAGTCAGCCCTCGTTTCCATGGGGGAGCGGCGTGAGTCGCGATGGCCGTTCCGATGCCCCTCCGTGCAGGAGGGGTGCTCCGGGTACGGTCGCGACTTGCGTCGCTCCCACAAAGGCGTGCGTGATCAGCGGGCGCGGTCGCGCACCGTCGTCGCATAGGGCGCGAGGTAGTGGCTCAGTCCGCCGGTCCGCAACCGCGTGGCGGCCGCGCTCCAGTCGACCGGCGCGCCGGCCTTCAGCGCCTCCAGCACGGCCACGACCGACAGCTCCACCTCCGGCAGCCCGCTCGCGCCCGGTGCGTTGCGGCGCTGTTCGATGGCCTCGAACAGCACGGCATTGGCCTCGGGGTAGGACAGCGGTTCAGTCGCGCCGTGTGCGCTGCGCCACGCGGGCGTCTCCAGCACCGCATTGACGTGCGAGAGGATCAGCCAGGTCGCGCGGCCGATCAGTTTCAGGTTGCCGGGTTGCACGCTGGTCATGGTGTTGCCGACCACGCGGCCACGCTTGGCCATGACGCCGGTGGAATGCGCATTGAGCAGCATCTTCAGCGCGATGGTCTGGTCAAGCTCGAACGCATCGCGCTGCGGCACCGTCACCGCGATCACCGGCACGGGACGGGGCAGGGCGGCGGCATCGCGCACGACCTCGGAGGCCAGCGGACGTGCGGACACCGACACCAGCACCAGGTCTGCGCCTGCTGAAGCGAACGCCTGCAGCCACTGCCGGTTCGCCTCGTCATGTGCTTCATCGCCGAGCAGGATCAGCGCACCGGAATCGCCCGCCTGCGGTCCGCTGCGGCGCATGTTGGCATCGGAATACGACAGGTCGTACAGCGCCTGCTGTTCGTCGCCCGCGTTCGCCAGCCCGCGCAGCGCGGACTCGCGCAGGTACGGGTCCGGGATGCCGGTTTCGAACGGCGGCAGGTACAGCGCTTTGTCCAGTCCGTGGAAGGGACGGTGCAGCAGTGCCTGCCAGGCCTCTTGCGCATTGCCAGCGGGCGTCCAGACCTGGATCCACGAACGCCGTTCCGGTGCGTCCACAGGGTCCAGCGGGCCGAGCCGGAAGGTAGGTGCACGCTCGGTGACGTCCACGAACACCGGCATCAACGCGCGCGTGGCCAGGTAGGTGGCACGGTGTCCGGCGGCGTAGCTTGCGGCTTCGCGCTCGGTCCACGCTGCCAGTTTCGGCGCGGCCGCCGCGACAGTCCGCTGGATGCCGGCGAAGCCGCGCAGGCGATCGGCGATGCTGGCGTCGCTGAAGCCCAGCGCGACGAGTTCGTCTGCCGACAGCACCTCGCTCAACAGCGTGCGCGTTGCGTCCTCCAGCACCACGCCCAGCACGTACAGGCTGGTGGTGGTGGCCTGCATGCGGGTGGAGCCGGTGATCGCCTGCGGCCCGGTGGGCAACGGGATCTTGGTGATCCGCGGATCGTCCAGCACGCGACGGCTGCGCTCGAACGGGCGCAGCACCTCATCGGGATTGTTGTAGACGAACCACGTACGCCGTGCGTCCACACCGGCCTGGTCGGCGGCCGCCAGCGCGGTGCCGATCACGGCCGAGGTTTCACCGCCCTCGGTGACCGCGAAGACCAGGTCATCGCGCTGGATACCGTTGTCCTGCAACTGCAGGCGGCCGATCTCGGGGATGTCCTCGAAGCCTTCCAGCGAGGCGATCAGCGCGCGGTCGCCGCCGGTGATCTCGCCACGCACGCGTTCGCCCAGGCCGGGAAAGCGCGCCTCGATCTTGGCCATTGCCGGTGATGCGGCAGTGCGCTGCCAGAACGGGCGCCACAATCCGCTTTCGATCGTTTCAGCGAGGCGTCCGGTCGAGCCCGTGCCATAGAAGTACAGGCGGTGCCCGTCGCGCAGCGCGCGGGTGATGTCGCGCGAGGCCGCCTCCAGCGCTGCCCGCCGTGCCGGATCGTCGGCCACGTCCTGCAGGGCCTTCGCGATGTCCTCGTCCACCGCCAGCAGCGCTGCCAGTCCGTCGGTGGTATCGGCCGCGATGCGCGTGCTCAGGTCGAAGCTGCGTGGGTGGCGCTGTTCGGTCAGCAGGCTGTGCAACTGGAACTGCTGCTTGTGCGCCACGAAGTCCTGCGACTGCGCCGAGGGGGTCACGCCCAGGCGGGACGGCGCAGGTTGCGCAGTGGCGGGGGCCAGGACACCGGCCATGGCAAGGAAGGACATGCTTCGCATGATGCAATTCGCCGTACGGGACATCGGATCCCTCATCAGACAACGGAAGACGGTGTCGAGACCGGCGATGTTCCCCTTGCGCGGCGCCCGACGCGGGCTGCTATCGTCATGACAACGATAGCAAACGAGAGCCACACTATGCCCCGGAACCTGCGACCGTTGCATGCCGCGCCGCGCCACCCGCGCCGGCACATCGCGCTGCTGGTGCTCGGCGTGGTGCTGGCCTGCGGCGCGAGCGGCGCATCCGCAGCGACATCGCCGCTGGATGCTGCGGCCTGTGATTGCACGAGCACGGCACCGCGGCTGGGTATCGATGTCCTGCTCTCATCGCGCCTGGACCTGCTGCGCGGCAAGCGCGTGGGCCTGGTGACGAATGCCACCGGCATGGACCGTGCATTGCGCAGCACCATGGACCGCTTCGCCGCACGCACCGACTTCACGCTCGTGGCGCTGTTCGGGCCGGAGCATGGCGTGCGGGGCGACGTGCAGGCCGGCGACACGGTCGCCTCATCGCGCGATGCCGCCACCGGGTTGCCGGTGCACAGCCTGTATGGCGAGCACCGCGAACCGACGCCGGCGATGCTGGCCGGCGTCGACGTGCTGGTGTTCGACATCCAGGACGTAGGTACGCGGTTCTATACGTATCCATACACGCTGGCGGGCGTGATGCGTGCGGCAAAGCGCGCCGGTATCCCGGTGATCGTGGCGGACCGGCCCGATCCGCTCGGTGGGATGCGGGTGGAGGGCCCGGTGCTGGATCCGGCGCTGGCGTCGTTCTTGGGCATGTTCCCCATTCCGATCCGCCATGGCATGACCATCGGCGAGCTGGCGACGCTGTTCAATACCCGATTCGGCATCGGCGCCGAGCTGCATGTGGTGACGATGCAGGGC
The DNA here is from genome assembly GCF_029542205.1 of Pseudoxanthomonas sp. SE1. NCBI lineage: Bacteria > Pseudomonadati > Pseudomonadota > Gammaproteobacteria > Lysobacterales > Lysobacteraceae > Pseudoxanthomonas > Pseudoxanthomonas sp. SE1. The sequence goes on from NZ_CP113783.1 coordinate 1,954,229, forward strand.
TGGCGGCGCGGTGATGAACCGCTGCGTGGTGCGTTGCCGTGGGTGCCCCCGTCTCCCAACATGCCCACGCCGGACACCGCCCTGGTGTATCCGGGCATGGGCCTGCTGGAAGGCACCAACGTCTCGGAGGGCCGCGGCACCACGCGCCCGTTCGAGACCGTGGGCGCGCCGTGGGTGGATGCCCAGGCGCTGGCCGCGCGGCTCAACGCGCTGGGCCTGCCCGGGGTGCGCTTCCGCGCCACGTGGTTCACGCCCACGTTCTCGAAGCATGCAGGCCAGGTCTGCGGCGGCGTGCAGCTGCACGTGACCGATCGCGCGGCGTTCCTTCCCGTGCGTACCGGCATCGCTGTCCTGAAGGCCCTGCACGACCAGCACCCGAAGGACTTCGCCTTCCTGCCCGGCGAGCCGCCGTTCTTCGACCGGCTGGCCGGCGTGGATGATCTGCGTGCCGCCATCGCGCGCGGCGACACCCTGGACGTTATCGAAGCGCGCTGGCAGCCGGGGCTGGCGGCGTTCGAGGTGCTGCGCCGGCAGCATCTGCTGTATCCGATGCCCTGAGCGCGCGGCCGTTTCAGCGTGAGAGCCCCCGCGACGGAGCTCGGAGCGTGAGCGATGGGGCTCCGGGCCCCAACGTTCGAGCGCTGAGGGCGATCTGTCTCACATTGAGAGCCAACGATGGGGCTCGGAACGCCGTCGATGGCACGCCGAATGCGATGAAGATGGCACTGCGATTGCGATCCGCGAAGCTCCGCGCCTTGCGGGTGGGGCTCGGAATGCGATCTGTCTCACGTTGAAAGCCATCGATGGCATCCGGAAAGCCATCGATGGCTTTCCGAGATCGATGGGATGGCATTCCGAAAGCGATCCTCGGAGCTCCCAGCCTTGCGGAGGGAGCTCGGAGCCCGATCTTTCTCACATCCAGCCCGAACGATCGCGCTTGCAGTGGCATCGTTCTCACATTGAGAGCCACCCAAAGGGCTCGGAATGACGAGGACGCTTGCGACCGGGGGAGGCGTGGGAGCGACGTGCGTCGCGAGGGACTATCGGTAACGCTCCATCGCGACTGGCGTCGCTCCCACACCCACACGCCAGGCGACGCGCATGCGCGCTTCAGCCGCTACGTCCCCACTGCTTTCCGTTTGCGCGGGGCGCGTCGGGTCGTGCGCGGGGCTTCCGGTGCCGCGGTCAGCGGGGCCACCGCCTGCTGGAGCTGTTCCAGCGACGACAGCGTATCGGCGTAGGCGATGAAGTGCTGCAGATAACCCGGCGATGTGGCGCGCATCAGGTGCAGGGCGCGATGCACGAGCATGCCGGAGTTGAGCGGACCGGCGTCGGCGGGCAGGTCGTGCAGCGAGGCGCGCAGCTGGCTGTCGGTGCGGACCTGGGCCCAGGTCTCGCGCGCTTCGGTCAGCATGGCAGGCGCCATTAGCGGGGTGTCGTGATCCGGGAGCTGGCCGGCACGCGGCTGCAGCGCGGCGACCAGCTCGCGCAACCCGGAAGCGGCCACGGTCGCGTGTTTCGCCGCAGGGGCGGCAGGCGGTCGCTGTGCCAACGCTTCCGCATACGCCCGCATCAACCCGGCCAGTCGCGCTTCCAGCAGGCGACGGGCTTCTCCCTCGTGCGCGCTGATCCGCGCGGCCAGCGCCTGCAGGATGTCGAAGCGTGCCGGGTCCGCGCGGTCCGCGCCCTGGGCGCGCCACGCCTGCAGCTGCGCCGTCAGCGGCAACGCGTCACCGTCCATCGTCACCGCTGCGTTTGGCGGGGCGGGGGATGGGGGCGATCTCGACACGGCGGTTGCGCGCGCGGCCTTCCTCGTCGGTGTTCGCGCTGACCGGTTGCTCGGCGCCGAACGCGGCGGCGAACACCGACGATGACGGCACGCCTTCTGCAATCAGCGTGCGCGTGACCGTCAGCGAACGCTGCGCCGAGAGTTCCCAGTTGTCGGCGAACCGGCGGTTGCTGTCGCGCACCTGGCGGTCGTCGGTGAAGCCGCTGACCATCAGGATCTCGTCGCGCGTGCGCAGGTAGCCCGCGAGCGGGGCGGCGAGACCCTTGAGCAGGTCACGGCCTTCGGGCTGCAACTGGTCGGAGTTCAGTGCGAACAGCACGTTGCCGCGGATGCCGATGCGGCCATCCACCAGCGTCACCCGCCCTTCGGCCAGCGGCACCGCGAGGGCCTTTTCGAGCGCATCGCGCTGCTGCGTTTCCAGCTCGCGCCTGCGCACTTCCTCGTCCAGCCGCTGAGACAGCTGCGCCTGCACGGCGATCACGCCGACCAGCACCAGCACGAACGCCCCCAGCAGCACCGACATCAGGTCGCCGAAGCTGGCCCAGACGGGCGCGCCGAGGTCGGTGTCGTCTCCGGTTTCCACGCTCATGCGGCTTCGGCCCCGGACAGGCGTTGCAGGTCGACGGTGATCTGGCGCTGCGCGGACAGGCTCAGGTCGACCACTTCACGTGCCTGCGCCACGTAGTAGGCCAGTTGCTCGTCGCTGCGCACGAGCGAGCGCTCCAGCGCGCCTTCGAGGCTTTCCAGGCGCGCCAGCAAGGCGTCGTTGGACTCGCCGAAGCGGGCGACCACGCTGCCCAGCGCATCGCCGAGGCCGGCGACCTCGGTGGCGCCGGCGGCGACCTGTGCGGCGACGTGTTCGAGCTTGCCGGTCTCGGCCTGAACGTGGTCGGTGAAGCGGGTGCCGACGCGATCCAGCAGGTCGGCGGAAGTGGCGACCAGCGCATCGATGGCACCCCGCTGTTCGGTGGAAGCATGGTTCACCGCGTCGAGCAGGGTCTGCAGCGTGCCCATCATCTGGGTGCGCTCCTCAAGCATGGCGGTATCGCGGACCATGCTGTCGGAAAGCTTCTGGCGGAGTTCCGCGATCACGTCGGCGGCGGCGCGCGGTGCTTCGGACGCCACCTGCACCAGTTGCGAGATCTCGGCGATGGTCTGCGCGGCGTGCGCCTGCGCCTGGGTGGTGATGTCCTCCGCACTGCGTGCGAGCGCATCGCAGATGTCCTGCTGCAGGCGTGCGGTCTGCGCGCCTGCATGTTCCCACTGCTCGCGCAGGGAGGCGCTCATCGCGGCCAGGCGTTCGGCCCACGCCGCCAGCCTCTCGTCGTCCTGTGCCGCCAGCGTCTGCTGAAGGCCGGCATGCGAGCGCTCCATCGCCTGCAGCAGCTCGGTGGCATGGCGTTCGATGCCGCCTGCCGCCGCCGCCAGCGCGTGTTCGTTGCGCGCGGCGATCCCGGCGCTGGTGGCCTCCTGTCGCGCAAGCGCCTGGTTCCAGTTGTTCGACAGTTCGGCGGCGTTGCGCTCCAGCCGCGTGGACACCCCGTCGAGAACGGCGGCACTGCGCTGCTCGAAACTGGCGGCCAGCCGCTCGGACAAGGCCTGCATCTGGCCGGTGAGCGTGTCGTTGGTCTGGCGCTGCTGCTCGATCGCCGTGGTCCAGCTGGCGGCTGCGGTGGTGGAGGCGGCGTCGAAACCGGCGGTCAGGCCATCGAGCTGGCGCTGCACCGCCTGCGTGACGGCGTCCTGCATCGCCGCGCTCTCGCGTGCGAGCCCTGCGAGCGTCGCCTCGGTCGCCGGCTGCAGCGCGGCGACCACGGCCCGGGCGCTGGCGTCGACACCCGACTTCAAGGCCTGCTCCAGTGAGGCCGCGAGCTGCACCTGCGCCGCTTCGGTGCGTTCGTGGAACGCCTGCTGGTTGACGACGAGGCGTTCGCCGGTGGCGTTGTTCTGGTGTTCGATCGACGCGACCATCGCCTGCAACCGGTCCACGAGGTCGGGCATCAGCGCGGCCTGCTGCTGCAGCAGGCGGAAGGATTCCTCGCGCTGGAACGATTGGGAGTGCACGCGCAGCGAGGTCGCGATTTCGCCATCGAGGTCCTGCACGGCCTGCACCCGTTCGCGACGGCAGAGCGCCGCCAGCAGGCCGAGCACCGCCGAGGTGGCGACGCCCGCGATCGAGGTGCCGAAGGCGAATGCGAGCCCCTTGACCGGCGCGCCCAGTGAACCGCGGATGGCGTCGAGATCGGTCGCGCTTTCCAGCGCCAGGCCGGTGCCCCGCAACGTGGCCATCATGCCGAGGAGGGTGCCCAGCATGCCCAGCAGTACCAGCAGGCCGACCAGGTACGGCGTCAGCGCCGGTGCGGGCAGGGCGACGCGCTCGCCTTCGATGCGCTGCCGCACCGACGGGCGCAGGCCCGGTGGCAGCAGCGCCAGCCACGCGTGCAGGCCACTGCCGGCGGCGGAGGTATCCGCGACGGCCCGCACCAGTGTGGCGGTGGCCTGCCGGTAGCGGTGCAGTTCGACCGCGCCGGCCACATAGCAGGCGCAGATGACCAGCGTGACCACGACGCCCAGCGCATGCGTGCCGACGTAACCCACGCCGATCCAGGTGACGATGGCGAGACCCAGCAGGAACAGGGCGGCGAGGAGAGGGGTTCTGATCATGGTGTTCCGGAAACGTGCGAAGTGCGAAGGGCGGCGAGCAGCGCTTCGATGGGGTGGAAGCGGACGTCCAGCTCGGCGAGCAGGACGTCCTGCAGGTCGCGGCGGAAAGTAGGGAGCCAGGCGTCGTCGGGCGCGTCGGCGTTGGCCCGCTTCAGCCGCTCGAAGTACTGGCCGAGCAGGGTGGGGGTCGTGGCCAGCAGGGCGTGTTCGCGCGGGCTCAGCGTCATCTCCATGACGGCGTCGACCTCCGCCAGCCTCGCCTGCTCGGGTGAGCCCGTGGCCAGTGCATCACGCAGGCGCCCGCGCAACGGGCCTGTGGACGCCAGCAGGGACCGCTGGAGGTCCACGCAGTGGCGACGGAACGGCGCGAAATCCTCGCCGGTCAGTTTCTCGAGTTTGTCGGTGCGCATGATGGCGGTCCGCAAGCTGGCGCGCACGCGGGCGCAGGCGGCTGCTTCGCCTTCGGCCTGGGTCGGGAAGGAACCGGGCGTTGGCACCGCGTCGAGTGCGCGCGACAGTGCGATGGCGCGGTTCCAGTCGATCCACTGGCCCAGTCGCTCGGAAAGGGCGGGGCCGGCGGAAGGCGCGCCGACGTCGCCCAGTCGGGCAAGGAGTCGTACGAAGGCCGGGGCCGACACCGGCGCCCGTTGTTGCACTGCTGCCACGCTGACGCTCAAAAAAGACGGCGATTTTACAGGAAGCACCAAGTCGACTGATCGGCAAATGGTCCGTTCATTGGCAATCTGAGCTGACGGATGCGGGCGGGCAAAGAAAAAGCCGGAACCTTGCGGTTCCGGCTTTTCTTCAAATGGTGGAGGTGGGCGGAATTGAACCGCCGTCCGAAGGCACTCCATCCCCGGTACTACATGCTTATCCCGCCGTTGAGTCTCGTCCTGCAGCAGCACGGTGGGCAAAGCGCACCGCAGAACCAGCCTGTTTTAGGTTGACCGGGTGCTGACAGGCAGCCACTCCCGGCGATTCCGTGATGATGACCTTACGCTGCGAGCACGGACACAAGCAGTTTCAGGGCTTACGCCTTAAGCGGCGAGAGCGTAGTTGTCGTCGTTGGCAACTAGAGTTTTGCCGCTGGATTTACGAGGAAAGCTGCCCCCTCGGCATGCACCAGGCAACTTCGCAACCCCCGTCGAAGCCAGTGCACCCCCGGGAGTCAGAAACGTCCTGACAAGGGCAAGTGTAGGGGCGGGCACCTCGCTTCACAAGGCGCAGCAAGGGCGATGTTCAGTCTCGTGAGGCCAAGCCCCCTTGGTAAGGGGGCGAATTCGCGCGTGAGCGCGAATGGGGGATCGGCAGCGCGCGTCGGGGCCCGAGATGTGCGAAGCAAATCTTGGGGGTTTCATCGCGAAGCGATGGAGCTACGCATCCTTGTTGTGCCGGCGCATGACGCGCGACTTCTCGCGTGCCCAGTCGCGGTCCTTCTCGGTGGCGCGCTTGTCGTGCGTCTGCTTGCCCTTGGCCAGCGCCAGTTCGGCCTTCACCTTGTTGCCCTTCCAGTACAGCGAGGTGGGCACCAGCGTATAGCCGTCGCGCTCGACCTTGCCGATCAGGCTGTCGATCTCGTTCCGGTGTAGCAGCAGCTTGCGCGTGCGGCGATCGTCCGCGACCACATGGCTCGAAGCCTGGATCAGCGGGGTGATCTGCGCGCCGAACAGGAAGATCTCGCCATTGCGGATGGTGGCGTAGGCCTCGGTGATGTTGGCGCGTCCGGCGCGGATGGCCTTCAGCTCCCACCCCTGCAGGGCGAGGCCCGCCTCGTGGCGTTGCTCGAGGTGGTACTCGTGACGGGCGCGCTTGTTCAGCGCGATCGTGCCCGTTGCTTTATTCTTGTCCGGTTTCTTTGCCATCCGTCCTATTGTCGCCGAAGGCGGAACCCTACGCGAGCCACATGCACACGATCCGCCGCAGCGCACTGGTCGAACACTCGGCCACCCGGATGTTCGACCTGGTCAATGACGTGGCGGCCTATCCCCGCCGGTTCGACTGGTGCAGCGCCGCCCGGCTCATCGAGCAGGATGAAAACCGCCTGGTGGCCCGTCTGGACCTGGGGCTGGGCTCGCTGAGCACGTGGTTCACCACCGAGAACACGCTGGACCGTCCGCACCGCATCGACATGAACCTGGTCGATGGCCCATTCCGCAAGCTGCATGGCCGCTGGGATTTCCATGCGCTGGATGAGTCAGCCTGCAAGGTCACGCTGACGCTGGAGTTCGAACCGTCCAGCCGCCTGCTGGCGCCGGCGATGGCGATCGGCTTCCAGGCGCTCGCGGACCGCATGGTGGACGACTTCGTGCGTGCCGCCGATCGCGGGGAATGAGATGCGCGTAGAGGTGATCCGGGCCTGGCCGCACCGGTTCGAGTCGGTGCAGCTGGATTTGCCAGCCGGCGCCACCGTGGCCGATGCGCTGGCTGCGAGCGGTTTCGACGGCGTGCAATCGGCCGCGATCGCGATTCACGGCGTGAATGCGACGGCAGGAACCGTGTTGAACGAGGACGACCGCGTGGAAGTGCTGCGGCCGCTGCTGATCGATCCGAAGGACGCGCGCCGTCGACGGGCGCGCAGATAGCAGGTCAGCCGCGCCTCAGCGGCGGCCGCCCTTCTTCTTTTCCTTGGCCAGGTTGGGGCCGAACTTGCGCACGTCGCGCGACAGCTGGAGGTCGGCTTCGGGGAAGTATTCGCCTTCCCAGCTGGCCAGCACGTCGCCGTTGAAGACCAGGGTGAGATTCTTGATCTCGGTCGTGCCACGGCGATTGGTGCGGTTGCTGGCGGTGTAGTCCCAGCGGTCGGCATGGAACGGATCGGCGATCGACGGGCTGCCCAGCAACGACTGCACCTGCTGCTTGGTCTGGCCTGCCTGCAACTGGTCGACGGCCGTCTTTTCGAGCAGGTTGCCCTGGTAGATCGGCTGCTTGTAGAGAATGCCGCAGCCGGCAGTGGCGGAAGCAAGGACGGCGACCAGCAGGAATTTGCGCATGGGGCAGGTACTGTAGGAAACCGGGCCGATGATACACTCCCGCGCACCGCCGCAACCGAGCTTCAGGCAGCTGGCGCTAAACCGAGAGTGAACGGAGACGCCATGGAATCGCAGGACCTTCGCAAAGTCGGCCTCAAGGTCACCCACCCGCGCATGCGCATCCTGGAGTTGTTGGAGCAGAAGAATTCCCAGCACCACCTGAGCGCGGAAGACATCTATCGCCAGTTGCTGGATCACGGTGACGAAATCGGCCTGGCAACGGTGTATCGCGTGCTGACCCAGTTCGAGGCCGCAGGCTTGGTGTTGAAGCACAACTTCGAGGGCGGCCAGGCCGTCTACGAACTGGACCGCGGCGGCCACCACGACCACATGGTGGATGTGGACACCGGCAAGATCATCGAGTTCGAGAGCGTCGAGATCGAGAAGCTGCAGCGCGAGATCGCCGCCAAGCACGGCTATGAGCTGGAAGAGCACTCGCTGGTGCTGTACGTGCGCAAGAAGCGCTGACGCTTCGAGAGTCCCGGCTGTGGGAGCGACGTCAGTCGCGATGAAGCACCGCGGCCGGTCATCGCGACTGACGTCGCTCCCACAATTGAAAAACTGACGCTGTCAGACCGCGTTGGCCAGCAGACGCTTGGCCGCGGCATGCGCCTCCTTGCTGACTTCCACGCCGCCCAGCATGCGGGCCAGCTCTTCCTCGCGCTGCTTGGCCGCCAGCTTCTCGACCGCGCTCTGGGTCATGCCATCGACCGGTGCCTTGCTGACGCGATAGTGCGCATGGCCCTGCGCGGCGACCTGGGGCAGGTGGGTGACGCACAGCACCTGTCGCTGGGCGCCGAGGGCGCGCAGTTTCTGGCCGACGATCTCGGCGACTGCGCCGCCGATGCCGGTATCCACTTCGTCGAAGATCATGGTGGGAACGGCATCCAGGCCGAGCGCAGCCACTTCGATCGCCAGTGAAATGCGTGCGAGTTCGCCGCCGGAGGCGACCTTGCGCAGCGGCCGCGGCGGCTGGCCGGCGTTGGCGGATACCAGGAATTCCACGCGTTCCGCGCCTGTCGGGTCCGGGCGCTCGCCGTCCTGGGCCTCCAGCGCGATCTCGAAACGACCGCCGCCCATCCCCAGTTCGCCGATCAGAGCGGTCGTGGTGGCGCCGAGGGTCTTGGCCGCATGCTGGCGCGTGCGGGTCAGGGCCGAAGCAGCGTCACGCCAATGCGCCCGCGCGGTATCGATCTCGCCGTTGAGCTGGAGCAGGCGTTCGCCGGCACCGCGCAGCGATTCCAGTTCGGCCGCCAGCCGGTCATGCTGCTCCTGCAGGCCGTCCAGCGGCACGCGGTGCTTGCGGGCAAGGTCGTGCACGCGGGCGAGCTTGCGCTCCAGCGCATCGAACTGCAGGGGTTCGCCATCGAGATCGTCGCGTACCTGGCCGAGCAGGGATAGGGCTTCCTCGACCTGGATCGCCGCGCCCTCCAGCAGCGCATCCACGTCGCGCAGCCGGGGCTCGTGCTCGACCTGGCGGGCGAGGTCGGCGCGCACCTGCTGCAGGTGGCGGGTCAGCGACGGGGCTTCCTCGCCGGCCAGCTGGCCCAGCGCCGCGTCGCAGGCCTGGATCAGGCCGGTGGCGTGGGCCTGGCGGCGATGGCTGGCCACCAGTGCGTCAAGCGCCGTCGGCGACAGGTCCTCGCGCTGCAGTTCGGCCAACTGGTGCTCCAGATAATTGATCCGGTCAGAGACATCGCCCTGGCCGGACAACTGTTCGCGTTCGCGCAGGAGGGTGCTCCACTTCTGCGCCGCGCCGCGCACCGCGCTGCGCTCGTCGCCGTTGCGGGCGAAGGCATCCAGCAGGTCCAGCTGGCTCTGGCGGGCGAGCAGGGCCTGGTGTTCATGCTGGCCGTGGATCTCCACCAGGCGGGCCGCGAGATCGGAAAGCTGCGACAGCGTCACGCTGCGGCCATTGATCCATGCACGCGAGCCGCCATCGGCGCGGATCACCCGGCGGAGCTGGCACTGGCCGTCATCATCCAGTTCGTTGTCCGCCAGCCACGCCTGTGCCGGCGACCCCGGTCCGGCCGAGAACTCGGCGGAGAGTTCCGCGCGTTCGGCGCCATGCCGGACCACGCCGCTGTCGGCCCGCAGGCCGGACAGGAAGCCGAGCGCGTCCACCAGCAGCGATTTGCCGGCGCCGGTTTCGCCTGAAATGACGGTCATGCCATCGCCGAACTCCAGCTCGGCGGCGCGGACGACGGCGAAATCCTTGATGGCGAGGTGTCTGAGCATGCGGCGGATTGTAAGCGGTGCCGGCTCAGGTTCTGAGACACCGGGGCGTTCGACTTGCAATGCCGCGGGCGCAACGTTATCTAACGGACATGAATTCGCCGTCGCCCCCGCTGGATCCGCGCGCCCGCCAACTGCTGCGCACGCTGATCTCGCGCTATATCCGCGACGGCGAGCCGGTGGGGTCGCAGACCCTGGCCCGGCACGCCGGGCTGGAAGTCAGTTCGGCGACGATCCGCAACATCCTCTCGGAACTCGAGGAGGTCGGATTGCTCAGTTCGCCGCATACCTCGGCCGGGCGCATCCCGACGGCGCAGGGCTACCGCGTGTTCGTGGACAGCCTGGTGCAGGTGAAGTCGCTGGGGGACGGCGAAGTGGCCCGGCTGCGCTCCGAGCTGCCGGCCGGCGCCGGCACCCAGGCGCTGCTGGGCAACGCCTCCGAGCTGCTGTCGGCCATGACCCATTTCGTCGGCGTGGTCAGCGTGCCGCGGCGCGAGCAGTTCGCCTTCCGCTACATCGACTTCGTCCCGCTGGATGGCCAGCGGGTGATGGCCATCCTGGTGTTCGCCGACAACGACGTGCAGAACCGGGTGATCGAAACACGGCGCGCCTATGAGCGCCCGGAACTGGAGCGCATCGCCAACTACCTGAACACCCAGTTCGCCGGCCGGCCGCTGTCCGAGATTCGCGCGAACCTGCTGCACGACCTGCGCAGGGCGCAGACCGAAATGGAAGGGCTGCTGGCCGAATCCATCGAACTGGCGGAGCAGGCCCTGACGCCACCCAACGACGATGTGGTGCTGGCAGGACAGACCCGGTTGATGGGGGTGCAGGAACTGTCCGACCTGGAACGGCTGCGGGACCTGTTCGAGGCCTTCGCCCGCAAGCGCGAGATCCTGCAGCTGCTGGAGCGCACGATCCGCGCGCCCGGCGTACGCATCTTCATCGGCGAGGACACCGGCCTGGCGCCGCATGATGGCGTCTCGGTGGTGACCGCTCCGTACATGGCGGGCGGGCAGGTGCTGGGCGTGCTGGGCGTCATCGGGCCTACCCGGATGGCCTATGACCGGGTCATCCCGGTGGTGCAGGCGGCGGCGGATGTGCTCGGCGCGGCCTTGAATCCGGAAACGCCGGCCCCATAGGTTGGGGCTTGGGCGGCCGGACTTGCCGCGATGGGACCCGAAATGAACCAACACGAACACGATTCCGACCTGGGCGGCGGCAACGAGCCGCAGGACGTCGAAGGCGCGCTGATCGCCGAACTGGAAACCCTCCGCAACGAAGTGGACCAGCTGCGCGCGGCGTCGCTGCTCGAGCGCGCCGACCTGGACAACCAGCGCAAGCGCGTGGCGCGCGACATCGAGCAGGCCCGCAAGTTCGCCAACGAACGCCTGCTGGGCGATCTGCTGCCGGTGTTCGACAGTCTGGATGCCGGGCTCGCAGCGGCGGGCAATGAGCCCAGTCCACTGCGCGACGGGCTTGAGCTGACATACAAGCAACTGCTGAAGGTGGCTGGCGACAACGGTCTGACCCTGCTCGACCCGGCCGGTGAAGCCTTCAACCCCGAGCACCACCAGGCCATCAGCCAGGCGGACGCGCCCGGCGCCGATCCCGGCAGCGTGGTGCAGGTGTTCCAGAAGGGCTATGTACTCAATGGCCGTCTGCTGCGTCCGGCCCTGGTCGTCGTGGCGAAACACGACTGAACGCACTCGCGGGGCGCTTGAACGGCGCCATCGCACCCCTATATCGAGACCATCCACCCGGCCACCGGCCGGATCCAGACAGAATTTGCTAGGGAGCATCCACCATGGGCAAGATCATCGGCATCGACCTCGGCACGACCAACTCGTGCGTGGCGATCATGGACGGCGGCAAGGCCCGCGTCATCGAGAACTCGGAAGGCGACCGCACCACGCCCTCCATCGTCGCCTACACGAAGGACGGCGAAGTGCTGGTGGGTGCCTCGGCCAAGCGCCAGGCGGTCACCAACCCGAAGAACACCTTCTACGCGGTGAAGCGCCTGATCGGCCGCAAGTTCACCGACGCCGAAGTGAAGAAGGACCTGGACCTGGTGCCCTACGCCATCATCCCGCACGAGAACGGGGACGCCTGGGTGCAGACCAACGACGGCAAGAAGCTGTCGGCGCAGGAAATCTCCGCGCGCATCCTGGAAAAGATGAAGAAGACGGCCGAAGCCTTCCTGGGCGAGACTGTCACCGAAGCCGTCATCACCGTGCCGGCCTACTTCAACGACAGCCAGCGCCAGGCCACCAAGGATGCCGGCAAGATCGCCGGCCTGGACGTCAAGCGCATCATCAACGAACCGACCGCGGCCGCGCTGGCCTACGGCCTGGACAAGGGTGACGGCGGCGCCGACCGCAAGATCGTGGTCTACGACCTGGGTGGCGGTACGTTCGACGTGTCCATCATCGAGATCGCCAACGTCGACGGCGAGAAGCAGTTCGAAGTGCTGGCCACCAACGGCGACACCTTCCTGGGTGGCGAAGATTTCGACAAGCGCGTCATCGACTACCTCGTCGAGGAATTCCAGAAGGACCAGGGCATCGACCTGCGCAAGGACCCGCTGGCGCTGCAGCGCCTGAAGGACGCCGCCGAGCGCGCCAAGATCGAGCTGTCCAGCTCGCAGCAGACCGAAGTGAACCTGCCGTACGTCACCGCCGACGCCTCGGGTCCGAAGCACCTCAACATCAAGCTGACCCGCGCCAAGCTGGAAGCGCTGGTGGAAGACCTGGTGAAGAAGACCATCGAGCCGTGCCGCATCGCGCTGAACGATGCCGGCCTGCGCGCCAGCGACATCGGCGAGGTGATCCTCGTCGGTGGCCAGACCCGCATGCCGAAGGTGCAGCAGGCGGTGGCCGAGTTCTTCGGCAAGGAACCGCGCAAGGACGTCAATCCCGATGAGGCCGTGGCGCTGGGTGCCGCGATCCAGGGCGGCGTGCTGGCCGGCGACGTCAAGGACGTGCTGCTGCTCGACGTGACTCCGCTGAGCCTGGGCATCGAAACGCTGGGCGGCGTGTTCACCAAGATCATCGAGAAGAACACCACCATCCCGACCAAGGCCTCGCAGACCTTCTCCACCGCCGAGGACAACCAGTCCGCGGTGACGGTGCACGTGCTGCAGGGCGAGCGCGAGCAGGCCCGCTTCAACAAGTCGCTGGCCAAGTTCGACCTGTCCGGCATCGAGCCGGCGCCGCGCGGCATGCCGCAGGTGGAAGTGTCGTTCGACATCGACGCCAACGGCATCCTGCACGTGTCGGCCAAGGACAAGAAGACCAACAAGGAACAGAAGGTCGAGATCAAGGCCGGCTCGGGCCTGTCCGAGGACGAGATCGCGCGCATGGTCGCCGATGCCGAAGCGCATCGCGAAGAGGACAAGAAGTTCCAGGAACTCGTGCAGGCGCGCAACCAGGCCGACGGCCTGCTGCACGCCACCCGCAGCGCCATCACCGAGCACGGCAGCAAGGTGCCGGGTGACGTGATCGGCCGCGTCGAGGCCGCCATCGCCGACCTCGACACCGCCATGAAGGGCGACGACAAGGCGCAGATCGAAGCCAAGTCCAAGGCATTGGAGGAGGCCGCCCAGTCGCTGTATGCGGCCGCCGCTTCCGAGCAGCCGGGTGCCGCTGATGCGGGCCAGGGCAATGCTGCGGACGACGTGGTCGATGCGGAGTTCACCGAGGTGAAGGACGACAAGAAGCCGTGACGAGTGATTCGGGATTCGTGATCCGGAAGGGTGGAGCGCAAGCTCCACTTCTTCCGTCGCGGATCCTGGGCATCGGGCAGACAGTTGCTTCTGCGAATCACCCATAACCCCTCACGAATCACGGCTCCATGAGCAAACGCGACTACTACGAAGTCCTGGGCGTGGCCCGCGACGCCAGTGACGAAGACCTGAAGAAGGCCTATCGCCGCTGCGCCATGAAGCACCACCCGGACCGCAACCCGGGCGATGCCGCCGCCGAGGCCGCGTTCAAGGAGTGCAAGGAGGCCTACGAGGTCCTCTCGGACGGCGCCAAGCGCCGTACCTACGACGCGCATGGACACGCCGCGTTCGAGCACGGCATGGGCGGCGGTGGTCCCGGCGCCCCCGACATGGGCGATATTTTCGGCGACATCTTCGGCAACATCTTCGGCGGGGGCGGCGCCCGCGCGGCACGTCGTGGCGCGGATGTCGGCTACGTGATGGAGCTGGACCTGGAAGAGGCCGTCGCCGGGGTCGAGAAGCGCATCGAGATCCCCACGCTGGTCGCCTGTGCGCCCTGCAAGGGGTCCGGTTCGGCCGACGGCAAGGTGGAGACCTGCGGCACCTGCGGCGGGCGCGGCAACGTGCGCATGCAGCGGGGCATCTTCGCCATGCAGCAGGCGTGCCCCGCCTGCGGTGGCCGGGGCCAGACCATCAGGAATCCCTGCACCGAGTGCCACGGCGCGGGCCGCGTCGAGGAAGAGAAGGTCCTGTCGGTGAAGATCCCGGCGGGCGTGGACAACGGCGACCGCATCCGCCTGACCGGCGAAGGCGAGGCCGGCCCGCCCGGCACGCCGCCGGGCGACCTGTACGTGGAAGTGCGCGTGCGCGAACACGACATCTTCCAGCGCGATGGCGACGACCTGCACTGCGAGGTGCCGATCCGCATTTCGCAGGCGGCGCTGGGCGATACCGTGCGCGTGCCCACGTTGCGTGGCGAGGCGGAGATCCGCATTCCCGCCGAAACGCAGACCGGCAAGCTGTTCCGCCTGCGCGGCAAGGGCGTCAAGTCCGTGCGCAGCCGCAGCGAAGGCGATCTGTACTGCCGCGTGGTGGTGGAGACGCCGGTCAACCTGACGCCCGAGCAGCGCGAACTGCTGGAGAAGTTCGAGGCCACGTTCAGCGGCGACGAAGCGCGCAAGCACTCGCCGAAGTCGGCCACGTTTCTGGATGGCGTCAAGGGCTTCTGGGACCGGATGACGTCCTGATTTCCTGCGCTACCCGCCGCCCGCGCGGGCGAGCAGCTTGTGGCATCCTGCGACGGCCCCGGCGACCCCGGGGCCGTTTTCATTCAGTCCACGATGAAGGGAGGCCGTGTGCATACGAACAAGGGGAAGTGGTGGGGAGTATTGGCGCTGGTCGTGCTGGCGCCCGCATGGGCGGCCGATGACCGGCCGTTGCAGGTCGAGCGCGAGTCGACGCGATTCGTGCTCAATGCCGATGGCAGTTTCGTGCAGGAGCAGGAAACTGCGATCAAGGTGCTGAAGGACAGCGCCCTGGAAGCCGCTAAGGATGCGTCGGTCAGCTACAGCACCAGCATCCAGAAGGCCGAGGTGGTCGAAGCCTACACGTTGAAGCCGGATGGCCGCCGCGTCGATGTGCCCAAGGGCAACTACCAGGTCAGCAGCAGTTCGGGGCGGGAGGGCGATTCGCCCATCTACTCCGACCAGACGACGCTTACCGTCGTGTTCCCGGAACTCGCCGTCGGCGACATCACGGTGTTCACGTACCGGGTGACGGCCACCCAGCCGATGTTTCCGGGCCATTTCTCGGTGATCCGCAATTACAGCCCGGCCGCGTACTACGGCGACGTGCAGGTGACCATCGATGCGCCGGAGGCGATGCAGGCCACGTGGCGCAACTGGCAGATGACCCAGCCCGCGGTCCAAACGCGCGACGGCCGCCGGATCGTGCGCTGGCAATGGAGCAACCGCCAGCCAGTCGACCGCGAGAGCCTGCGCGATACGGTCTTCACCGCCGACCGCTACCCGGGCTACGCGTTCTCCACCTTCGCCAGTTACGCCGACATCGCGGCGGCCTACGGTGGCCCGGCCAACGCCAAGGCCGCACTGACGCCCCGGTTGCGCACGCTCGCCGCGGAGATCTCGGGCAAGAGCAAGGACCCGCGCGAGACGGCGAAGAAGCTCTACGAATGGGTCTCCACGAAGATCACCTATGCGGGTAACTGCATCGGCCTGGGCGCCGTGGTGCCGCGCGACCTGGACGTGGTCCTCGACAACCGCATGGGCGACTGCAAGGACCACGCGACCCTGCTGCAAGCGCTGCTGAAGGCGCGCGGCATCGACAGCACCCAGGCGCTGATCAATGCGGGAGGCACGTACACACTGCCGGACATCCCAGTCGCGTCGGTCGTCAACCACGTGATCAACTACATCCCCAGCCTGGACCTGTACGTGGACTCCACCGCGGCCACGGCACCCTTCGGCAGCCTGCCGGACGGCGCTGCTGGAAAGCCGGTGCTGCTGGTGGACGGCCATCGCGACGGCGCCACGACGCCGGCGACGCAGGTGGGCTCGGAATGGCAGAAGTTGCGCACGGCCATTCGCATCCAGCCCGACGGCTCGATCAAGGGCACGCAGCGGGTGGAACTGAGCGGGCGCATGGCCGTCGCGGCGCGGTCGCAGTTCCGCAACTTTGGCGCGGGCGACGCCGACAAGCTGGTCCGCAACTACTTCCGGGGGAACGCCCTGACCGCGAACGGCAAGGTGACGTACGACGATCCGGTGCCGATGCTGGAGACCTTCAACATGGAGGCGGACTTCGAGGTCGACCGGATGATTCCGACGACCGGCGGCTTCCAGGTGCAGCCCTGGTTCCTCAGTTTCACCCCGGTCTCCATGCTGGTGGCCTCGCAGCTCGGCGACCCGGACCAGCCGGAAGGCGAGAGCAGTTGCGGCGCTTACCACTCGGACGAGGAATACACGTTCGAGTTTCCTGCCTTGATGCGGATCATCGCCGTGCCGAAGGACGTCAGCCTGCACGAGGGTACGCTGAGCTACGCCTCGACGTTCCGCCAGGAAGGCACCCGCTTGTATGTCCGGCGCACACTGGATGACCGGACGCCGGGACCGGTGTGCTCGCCCGAGTACAACGAGGGTTTCTCCCAGGTCATGCGGAAGATCATGCCCGACCTGCGCGCGCAGGTGGTCTACCTGACAGAGGAAGGAGCGGTGAAGCAGTGAGCGCCGCTCGGTGCAGCGCGTGACGCCCAATCTCTCTCCGCTGATCGGCATCGTCGGCAGCGCAGGCGCCTATGGCCGCTGGCTGCAGCATTTCTTCCGCGTGCGCATGGGTCTGGAGGTCATCGGCCACGACCCGGCCGATCCCGCCTCGGCAGACGAGGTCGAACTCGTGCGGCGGGCGGACGTCCTGGTTTTCTCGGCGCCGATCCGCCACACCGGGGCGCTGGTCGCCCGGTATGCGGCGCTTGCCGGGGGAAGCGAGGCTGGCCGGTTGTGGCTGGATGTCACCTCGATCAAGGCTGTGCCGGTAGCGGCGATGCTGGCCTCGCGCGCCGAGGTGGTCGGCCTGCATCCGATGACCGCGCCGCCCAAGGCCCCGACCCTGAAGGGCAGGGTGATGGTGGTCTGCGAGGCGCGCCTCGACACATGGCGGCCTTGGGTGGTGTCGCTCCTTGCTGCAATCGAGGCCGAGTGCGTGCAGGCGACGCCGGAGCAGCACGACCGGGTCATGGCACTCGTGCAGGCCATGGTGCATGCCTCGCATCTGGCCCAGGCGGGCGTATTGCGCGGGCAGGCGGCACGGGTCGGTGACCTGGCGGCGTTGATGCCGTTCCGCTCCGCCTCCTTCGAGATGGATGCGGCGATCATCGCGCGCATCCTGTCGTTGAACCCGGCCATCTACGAAGACATCCAGTTCGGGAATCCTTATGCCGCCGAAACATTGCGGGCGCTGGGTGCGCAGATCACCCGGATGGCGTCCCTGGTCGGTGAGGGAACGGACAAGGCGCGCGCGGCGTTCCGCGAGGAATTCCTGCGCGAGAACCGCGACGCCTTCGGCGACACGACACTGGCCGAGGGCAACTACAGTTACGAACGCATCGGCTACCTGCTGGCCGATCTTGCCGGCGCGCAGGCGCTCAGCGTGCACCTGCCGGAAGACAGGCCGGGCTCCCTGCGTGCGCTGTTGCATGTGTTCGAGCGGCACGCCGTCAGCCTGTCATCGATCCATTCATCGCGCACGCCGGAGGGCGAGGTGCATTTCCGCATCGGATTCGACGCGGACGTGGACCCCATGGCGCTGGCACGCGTAGTGGGCGACATCAACGGCGCGGGCCTGGGGAAGGTGTTGGCGTGAGCGCGCCGACGGAGGCGGTGTCGTTGACCATCTGCGATGTACTCGCGGGCAAGGCGGTCGAATTCACCCGTTCCGGCAGCCGCAGCGCGATAGCGAAATCACCGCTGGAGGGCAGGCAGCGGATCACCACGCTCGGCATTGCGGGTGACGAGCAGGGCGACCTGCGCGTGCATGGCGGGCCGGACAAGGCCATCCATCACTACCCCGCGGACCACTACGACCGATGGCGCGACGATATCGGGGCGCATCCATTGCTCGATGCTCCCGGTGCATTCGGCGAGAACATCAGTACCCACGGCATGACCGAAGATGCGATCTGTCTTGGCGACCGCTTCCGGTTGGGGACGGCGCTGGTGGAGGTATCCCAGTCCCGGCAGCCATGCTGGAAACTGTCGGACCGTTTCGCCGTGCCCGACATGGCCCGTCGCGTGCAGGATGCGGGGCGGACCGGCTGGTACTACCGCGTGCTCGAAGAGGGCGACGTGCAGGCAGGTGACCGCATGACGCTGGAGGCGCGGCCACATCCCGCTTGGCCACTCGCGCGCCTGATCGATCTGCTGTACCGGCGATCGCCAGAGCCCGCCCTGCTACGCGATGTTCTGGTGTTGCCGCTGGTGTCGTCATGGCGGACGTTGTTCGAGCGCCGCCTTGCGCAGGGCGCGGTCGAGGATTGGCGTAAACGGTTGACGGGCGCGTCTTCGCACGAATGACGCAACGCACGGCGCTTGGGTCCCGGCCTTCATCGCGTCGCCGGGTCGCGCTGGCATCAAGCCCCCGCTACCATGCCTGCATGGACACTTCCCCGATACGTCTCCTGATCCATGGTGCCTCCGGCCGGATGGGGCAGGCCCTGCTTCGCCTGGCGGCCGAGCAGCCAACGCTGTACCAGACCGTGGCGGCCGTGACACGGCGCGCACCCTCGCAGCGTGTGGTCGACGGCGTGCCGCACTTTGCGGCCAGCGAACTGGCGGGCGTGCCCGACTTCGATGCGGCGATCGACTTCAGCCTGCCCGACGGGTTCGACCCGGTGTTGGCGCTGTGTACCGCCCGTGGCCGGGCGCTGGTCTCCGGCACCACCGGCATATCCCCCGCGCAACAGGAAGCATTGGCCGCGGCCAGTGGGCGCATTCCCTTGGTGTGGGCGACGAATTTCAGCCTGGGTGTGGCGGTGCTGGCCGACGTGGTCGAACGCGTGGCGGCGGCGTTGCCTGGGTGGGACGTGGACATCGTGGAGTCTCACCATGTCCACAAGAAGGATGCCCCGTCCGGCACCGCATTGACGCTGGGACAGGCCGCCGGCAGCGCGGGCGCGCAGGTGCATTACGCCAGCCTGCGGGCCGGCGACATTGTCGGTGAACATACCGTGCAGTTCGCCGGGCTCGGCGAGCGCATCGAGCTGACCCACCGTGCCACGCATCGCGATGTCTTCGCGCGCGGTGCCCTGCACGTGGCGCGCGTGTTGGCGGGACGTCCGCCCGGCGCCTATCAGGTGCGGGATCTGCTGGATTGAAGGCGGGCCGGCCGCGCCGATACGGACGCCGGAATATGAACACGCCTCGCTGCAGCAGGCGCTGTCCGTCGGGCGGGCAAAAAAACGGTGGCGCTGAACAGGCCATCCCCGTACAATTCCCGCTCGCCTGTTACCCATCGCCACGGACCGGATAAATGCCGCGTTCGCGGTTTCTTGCAGCCGCAAGTCGGTGGGGCAGGGTTCCTCCACCCCAAGGCGAACCCCGTGACACGACCCGCAATTCTCGTACTCGAAGACGGCACCGTATTCGAGGGCGACTCCGTAGGCGCCGACGGCCTTTCGGTCGGCGAAGTGGTGTTCAACACCGCGATGACCGGCTATCAGGAAATCCTGACCGATCCGTCCTACGCCCGCCAACTGGTCACCCTGACCTATCCCCACATCGGCAATACAGGCTGCACCGACCAGGACGACGAAGCGTCCAAGGTCTGGTGCGCCGGTCTTATCGTGCGCGACGTGCCGCGCCGCCCCAGCAACTGGCGCAGCCAGCAGGCGCTGCCGGAGTGGCTGCAGTCGCGCGGCATCGTGGCCATTGCCGGCATCGACACCCGCAAGCTGACGCGCATCCTGCGCGAGCGCGGCGCGCAGAATGGCGCGCTGATGGCGGGCGACGGCATCAACGCGGAGATGGCGCTGGAAGCGGCCCGCAAGTTCCCCGGCCTGAAGGGCATGGACCTGGCCAAGGTGGTCAGCACAGACAAACCGTATCCGTGGCGCGACGGCCAGCTGGACCTGGACCGCAACGCCTTCGTGCAGGCGCCGGCGAAGTTCAAGGTCGTGGCGTACGACTTCGGCGTGAAGCACAACATCCTGCGCATGCTGGCCGAACGCGGTTGCGACGTGACCGTGGTGCCCGCGCAGACCAGCGCCGCCGACGTGCTCGCGCTGCAGCCGGATGGCGTGTTCCTGTCCAACGGCCCGGGCGATCCGGCGCCGTGCGACTACGCCATCACGGCCATCCGCGAGTTCATCGCCAGGAAAATCCCGACCTTCGGCATCTGCCTGGGCCATCAGTTGCTGGCGCTCGCCGCAGGCGCGCAGACCATGAAGATGGGCCACGGCCACCACGGCGCCAACCACCCGGTGCAGGACATCGACACGGGCCGCGTGATGATCACCTCGCAGAACCACGGCTTCGCGGTGGATGAAGCGACGCTGCCGGCCAACGTGCGCGTGATCCATCGTTCGCTGTTCGACGGCACCAACCAGGGCATCGAACTGACGGACGCACCCGCGTTCTCGTTCCAGGGGCATCCGGAGGCATCGCCGGGGCCGCATGACGTAGCGCCGCTGTTCGACCGGTTCGTGGCCTCGATGGAGGCGCGCTGATGCGCGTGCGCCTTGCCGCCGCCGCATTGATCGCGTTCGCCCTGCCATTGGCCATGCCGGCCCTGGCCGCCACGCCGGGCGAGAAGCAGATCGACGAGATGACCGACGTGCTGGTCAGCATGCTACCGGTCGGCGCCATCATGGAAGAGGCGGCCGGCGAGAATCCCGCCTGGCCGGTGCAGGACAAGCCCGATGCCGTCACGCCCGTGCAGTTGGCCTGCCTGCGCAGCGAACTTTCCCGCGACGGCTTCCGCCGAGTGAAGCGGGCTGAAGTGGCCGAGTACGCACAGGCACATCCGGGCCGGTTCGCCGAAGAACTGCAGCTGGCGCGTACGGCGGCGCCGGTGTTCGGCAGCATCGTGCAGGCGGGCATCGCCTCGGCGAAGACGGACACCGACCTGGATCCCGCCGACCTGATGCGGACGGCCAGTGCCGACCAGTTGCTGGCGCTGCTCACCATCGCGCGCGATCCCCAGTACCGCGATTTCCGCGCGTTGAGTGGCTTCGGCGATGTGCTCGCTGGCGACGGCGGCAAGGCCGACGGCAAGTCGGTGGGCGAGATGGCGGCCATCAAGATGATGTTCCAGGGCATGAAGGCGTGCGATGTGTCGCCAGGCGCCCTGATGTGATGTGCACCCGTGCGCGCCCGTGCGCGCCGGGAAAAGAGGTGGAGCGTGGTCCGTCCATCGCCCCTGCCGGACGCGCCCCTGGAGCAGATGCCCAGGGTGGCGGCCCCACACAATCCGAGAAGTAGATTCCCATGCCCAAGCGCAACGACCTTAAAACCATCCTGATCATCGGCGCAGGCCCGATCGTCATCGGCCAGGCCTGCGAGTTCGATTATTCCGGCGCGCAGGCGTGCAAGGCGCTGCGGGAAGAGGGGTACCGGGTGGTGCTGGTCAACAGCAATCCGGCGACCATCATGACGGATCCGGAAATGGCGGATGCGGTCTACATCGAGCCCATCAACTGGCAGACGGTCGAGAAGATCATCGCCAAGGAGAAGCCCGACGCGCTGCTGCCGACCATGGGTGGCCAGACCGCGCTGAACTGCGCGCTGGACCTGGCCGACAACGGCGTGCTGGAGAAATACGGCGTCGAACTGATCGGCGCCAAGCGCGAAGCCATCCGCATGGCCGAGGACCGCGAGCTGTTCCGCGTGGCCATGGGCGAGATCGGGCTGGAATGTCCCAAGGCTGCCGTCGCGCACACGCTGGAAGAAGCGCTGGAGATCCAGACCCGCGTCGGCTATCCCACCATCATCCGCCCCAGCTTCACCCTGGGTGGCAGCGGTGGCGGGATCGCCTACAACCGCGAAGAACTCATCGACATCGTCACCCGCGGCCTGGAACTGTCGCCGACCACCGAAGTGCTGGTGGAAGAGTCGGTGCTCGGTTGGAAGGAGTTCGAGATGGAAGTGGTCCGCGACACGGCGGACAACTGCATCATCGTCTGCTCCATCGAGAACCTCGACCCGATGGGTGTGCACACCGGCGACAGCATCACCGTCGCACCCGCGCAGACGCTGACCGACAAGGAATACCAGCGCCTGCGCGATGCCTCCATCGCCGTGCTGCGCAAGATCGGCGTGGATACCGGCGGCTCCAACGTGCAGTTCGGCATCAATGCGCAGACCGGCCGCGTGGTCGTCATCGAGATGAATCCGCGTGTGTCGCGCTCGTCGGCACTGGCGTCCAAGGCCACCGGTTTCCCGATCGCCAAGGTCGCGGCCAAGCTGGCCGTGGGCTACACGCTGGATGAACTCAAGAACGAGATCACCGGTGGCCTGACCCCGGCCTCGTTCGAGCCGGCGATCGACTACGTGGTCACGAAGATCCCGCGTTTCGCGTTCGAGAAGTTCCCGCAGGCCGATGCGCGCCTCACTACCCAGATGAAGTCGGTGGGCGAGGTGATGGCGATGGGCCGCACCTTCCAGGAATCGCTGCAGAAGGCGTTGCGCGGCCTGGAAACCGGCAAGGTCGGCCTCGATCCGACCGGCCTGGACCTCACCAGCGAAGACGACCTGACCACCCTGCGCCGCGAACTGAAGGCGCCCGGCCCGGAGCGTCTGTTCCATGTCGCCGACGCCTTCCGTGCCGGCATGAGCGTGGAGCAGGTGCACGCGCTGTCGTTCATCGATCCGTGGTTCCTCGACCAGATGGAAGAGATCATCGCCGCCGAGCAGCAGCTGGCCACCGATGGCCTCGGCTCGCTGGACAAGGCGCGCATGCGCCAGCTCAAGCGGATGGGTTTCTCGGATGCGCGCCTGGCGCAACTGGCGAACACGAATGAAGCCGCCGTGCGGGTGCTGCGCAAGGCGCTGGGCGTGAAGCCGGTCTACAAGCGCGTGGACTCGTGCGCGGCCGAGTTCGCCACCAGCACCGCCTACCTGTACTCGACCTACGAGGACGAATGCGAGGCCGAGCCGACCAACCGCGACAAGATCATGATCCTGGGCGGCGGCCCGAACCGGATCGGGCAGGGCATCGAGTTCGACTACTGCTGCGTGCATGCGGCGCTCGCCCTGCGCGAGGACGGATTCGAAACCATCATGGTCAACTGCAACCCGGAAACCGTGTCCACGGACTACGACACCTCGGATCGCCTGTACTTCGAGCCGCTCACGCTGGAAGACGTGCTGGCCATCGTCGAACTGGAGCAGCCCAAGGGCGTGATCGTGCAGTATGGCGGGCAGACCCCGCTCAAACTGGCGCAGGCCCTGGAAGCCAATGGCGTGCCGATCATCGGCACGTCGCCGGACTCGATCGACCTGGCCGAAGACCGCGAGCGCTTCCAGCAGCTCGTCGACAGGCTGGGCCTGAAGCAGCCGCCGAACCGCATCGCCCGCAACGACCAGGAAGCGCTGTTGTTGGCCCGCGAGATCGGCTACCCGCTGGTGGTGCGCCCGTCGTACGTGCTGGGCGGACGTGCGATGGAGATCGTCTATGGCGAATCCGACCTGGCCCGCTACGTGCGCGACGCGGTCAAGGTTTCCAACGATTCGCCGGTGCTGCTGGACCGCTTCCTCGACAATGCGGTGGAAGTGGACGTGGACATCATCGCCGACCCCGAAGGCAACGTGCTGATCGGTGGCGTGATGGAGCACATCGAGGAAGCGGGCGTGCACTCGGGCGATTCGTCCTGCTCGCTGCCGCCGTACTCGCTGTCGGCCAGGACGCAGGACGAACTGCGCCGGCAGGTGGTGGAACTGGCCAAGGCGCTGAAGGTCGTCGGCCTGATGAATACCCAGTTCGCCATCCAGGCGGCCGAGGATGGTGGCGACGACATCGTCTACCTGCTGGAAGTGAACCCGCGCGCCTCGCGTACGGTGCCGTTCGTGTCCAAGGCCACCGGCATGCCGCTGGCCAAGATCGCGGCCCGCTGCATGGCCGGCAAGACGCTGGCCGGGCAGGGCGCCACCCGGGAGATCGTGCCGGACTACTACTCGGTGAAGGAGGCGATCTTCCCGTTCGCCAAGTTCCAGGGCGTGGATCCGATCCTGGGCCCGGAAATGCGTTCCACCGGTGAGGTCATGGGCGTGGGCCGCAGTTTCGGCGCCGCCATGGCGCGCGCGCAGGAAGCCGGCGGCATCAAGGCGCCGCCGGTCGGCAAGGTGTTCATCTCGGTGCGCGACCCGGACAAGAAGCGCGTACTGCCGGTGGCGCAGGAGCTGGTCGGCCGCGGTTTCAGCATCGTGGCCACCGCCGGCACCGCCGCATGGCTGCGTGAGCGCGGCATCGACTGCGAGCAGGTGAACAAGGTGGTCGAGGGCCGTCCGCACGTGGTGGACCTGATCAAGAACGGCGAGATCGTGTATATCGTCAACACGACGGAAGGACGCCAGGCCATCGCCGACTCCTTCTCGATCCGGCGCGAGGCCTTGCAGCACCGCGTCACCTATTCAACCACCGTTGCCGGCGCCAAGGCGCTGGTGCATTCGCTGGAATACCGTGGCACGGGCCCGGTGCTGGCATTGCAGGAACTGCACAAGGAGCTTCAAGGGTGAGAGCCCCATTGACCATGCAGGGCGCGCAGCGCCTGCGCCAGGAACTGGATCTGCTGAAGACGGTGAAGCGGCCGGAAGTGATCACCGCCATCGCCGAAGCGCGCGCACACGGCGACCTGAAGGAAAACGCCGAATACCATGCGGCGCGCGAGCAGCAGGGCTTCATCGAAGGCCGCATCAAACAACTGGAAGGCGAGCTGTCGCACGCCGAGATCATCGACGTCAGCAAGCTCAACGCCGGCACGCGCATCGTGTTCGGCGCCCGTGTGGTGCTGGCCGATGTCGACACCGACGAGGAGAAACGCTACCAGGTGGTCGGTGACCTCGAGGCGGACATCAAACTGGGCCTGATCGCGATCTCGTCGCCATTGGCCCGGGCGCTGATCGGCAAGCACGAGGGCGACAGCGTCACGATCGACGCGCCTGCTGGCCAGCGCGAATACGAAATCGTCAGCGTCTCCTACGCAGACTGAGCCGATGGCGCAGGCCACGCTGCTGTTGCCTCCGCGTACCCGCCTGGTGGGCCAGGCGTTGCCGGCCGATGTGGCGCGGGCGCTGGGGCGCGCGGATCGCACGACCGGCGACGTCGGCGAACATGCGCAGCTGCGGCGCCACTTCCAGTTGGTGCCGGACCACTGGCCGGTCGCGGCGTTGACGCGCCAGCGCGATGCACGGGATGCCGCCGGTGCGTTGTGGCTGCGCGCGGATCCTGCGCGCGTATCGCCCGACATGAGTGGTGCGCGCATGCTGGCGCATGGCGAGGCGCTCGCGCTGGGTGAAGAGGACACCGCGCAGTTGCTGCCGGCACTGAAGCCGTTGTTCGGCGATGCCGGCATGCTGCTGGACGCGCCGGATCCTGCCCGCTGGTACCTGCGCCTGCCGCCCGACGCGAAACTTCCGGCGTTCGCGCCGGTGAATGACGTGCTGGGCGACGACCTGTTCGCGCATCTGCCGGAAGGCGACGCGGGCCGGCGTTGGCGTGCCCTGCTCAGCGAAGCGCAGGTGCTGCTGCACAACCATCCCTGGAATGCGCAACGCGTGGCGCAGGGCAAGCCGCCGGTGAACTCGCTGTGGTTCTGGGGCGGCGGCCTGCTGCCGGATTTCGTGCGCACCGGTTTCCGCCAGGTGAAAGGCCACGATGTGCTGCTGCAGTCGCTGGCGCATGCGGCCGGAGTGGAGCCCGTGCACGCGAACGGCGAGGGCGGTGTGGACGCGCTGATCGACCTGCGTCATCTGCGCAATCTGGATCTGCTCTGCCGTGATGCGCTTCAGCCCCTGCTGGACGCCCTGCGCAAGCGCGAGCTGGACATGCTGACCCTGGATTTCGAGGATGGCGCGCTGTTCTCGCTGCGCCGCGAACAGCGCTGGCGCCTCTGGCGCCGCCCGATGCAGCGTCTGGATACGGTACGCCCGGACCACGTTCCGGCATGACGTCATCGCCCCGCATCCGCCGTCGCACCATTGCGGCGCATGGTCAGTGGCCCGAAGGCATGCCAGTGCTCCTGCAGCGCCTTTACGAAGCCCGCGGTGCGCTCTCGATGGACCAGGCCCAACCACGCCTGGCGCAGCTGTTGCCGCCGGACCAGCTCGGCGGACTCGCCGGGGCCACGGCATTGCTCGCCGATGCGATCGCGCAGGACCGGCACATCGTCATCGTGGGCGACTTCGACTGCGATGGCGCCACGGCATGTGCCGTCGGCGTGCGCGGCCTGTGCCTGCTGGGCGCGCGCCACGTGACGCCCGCCGTGCCCAACCGCATGGTGCATGGCTACGGCTTGTCGCCTTCGCTGGTGGATGAACTCGCCGCGATGCAGCCCGATCTGCTCGTCACGGTCGATCACGGCATCGCATGCCATGCCGGCATCGCGGCGGCGAAGTCGCGTGGCTGGCAGGTGCTTGTCACCGACCACCACCTGCCCGGTGAGGCGTTGCCACCGGCCGATGCCATCGTGAATCCGAACCTGCGCGGCGACCCGTTCCCGAGCAAGGTGCTGGCCGGTGTCGGCGTGATGTTCTATGTGCTGCTTGCCCTGCGACGGTTGCTGCGGGAACGCGGCGTGTTCCCCGGGCCGGAACCCGACCTGTCCAGGCTGCTCGACCTCGTGGCCGTCGGTACCGTGGCGGATCTCGTGCCCCTGGATGCGAACAACCGTGCCCTCGTCGGTGCGGGGCTGCGCCGCTTGCGCACGGGACAGGGATGCATGGGATTGCAGGCGTTGATGCGCGTGGCGGGCCGCGATCCTGCGCGCCTGACGGCGGCCGACATCGGCTTTGCGATCGCGCCTCGCCTGAACGCTGCCGGGCGGCTGGAAGACATGGCGCTGGGCATCGCCTGCCTGCTGACCGACGATGCCACGCAGGCCGAAGAGATGGCGCGCGTGCTGGAAGGCATCAACGCCGAGCGTCGTGGTGTGCAGCAGCAGATGGTCGACGAGGCCCAGGCCGCGCTTGCGCGCATCGACGTCGCGGAAGGGGGGCGGGCGCCACTGGCGCCGTGCCTGTTCGACCCGGAGTGGCATCCCGGCGTGGTGGGTCTGGTGGCCTCGAAGATGAAAGAGCGCCTGCATCGTCCGGTGGTCGCGTTCGCGCCCGCAGAGCCTGGCAGCACGACGCTGCGCGGATCGGCGCGCTCGATTCCCGGCTTCCACATCCGCGACGCGCTGGCGGCCATCGACACCGCGAACCCCGGCCTGGTGCAGCGCTTCGGCGGCCACGCCATGGCAGCGGGGCTGTCACTCGACGAAAGTACCTTGCCGGCGTTCCGCGATGCCTTCCACCGCCATGCCCTCGCGATGCTCGATGACGCCTTGCTGCAGGAAGAACTGCTGAGCGATGGCGAACTGCAGCCCGGCGAACTGGATCGCGTGCATGCCGAAGCGCTGCGCGGTGCAGGGCCGTGGGGACCGGGATTCCCGGAACCCGTGTTCGATGGTTTTTTCGACGTGATGGACTGGCGCGTGGTGGGCGAGAAGCATCTGAAGTTCTCGTTGCGCCTGCCCGGGCATGCGGCCCCGTTGAACGCGATCCAGTTCAACGGCTGGCACGACCAACCACCGCCTTCCCGCATCCAGGCCGCCTATCAACTGGACACCGACGACTGGCAGAACCGTCGTGGCATCCAGTTGCTGGTCCGGCACTGGCAACCGGCCGATTGAGGGCGCCGGTCAGCGCTCGGGCAAGGCCAGGGGTTCCGGACTGCGGGACGCCACCTTCCCGGTCCGCTTCAATCCGAACAAGGGCCGCAACCATCCCACGCGCCGGATCGCTTCATAGCCGGCGAAGCACGCGGCGAAGGTGATCGCCACCAGCAAGGGACCCTCCACCATCGGCGGTATCGCCAACGGCTTCAGGTGGTGGGCGACGACCACGGTGACCGTCTGGTGCAGGATGTAGACGGGAAACACCGCCGGCACCAGATAGCGCAGCGCACGGTTGTCGGCGGGATTCACGTGGCGGGCGAAACCGAGTACCGCCACGATGGCGCACCACTGGTTCAGGCCCCAGACCATCCGCATTCCCATGCGTGCCCAGTCGGGCGGTGCCACGTCGGCAAAATGCGCGAAGTACGCAACCAGCCCGGCCCAGCTGAGCAGCCAGGACATCACGGCGGGCCAGCGCTGGCGTTCGATGGCATCCCACACCCCGTCCGCGCGGGCGATGAGGAAGCCGAGCAGGAACACCCCGAAGTACTGCACATGGTTGTACCAGTCGTCCACCAAGGCATGCGTCTGCTCGAAGCGGCCGATCATCAGCATGCGCGCCACGCCGAGGAACAGCACGGGACCGGCCAGCACGCCGATGCCGGAAAGCCAGCGGCCCAGGTGGCGCTCCGCTGCATGGATGGCGCGCGGCACGAGCTTCCAGAGCAGCCACAGCGCGACGGTATAGACCCACAGGTAGGCGACGAACCACAGATGGTTCCAGGTCGGCACGTCCAGGCAGCCGTCGGCATCGCAGAAGCCGTCATGACCGGTCAGGTAGCGTGCGTAGAACGCCAGGTAGCCTTCGTGGTAGCCGCCGGGCAGCTGTTCGACCACCTCGTAGTAGGACTGCGGTGGCACGATCACCAGCATGCCGAAGACAAGCGGCACCAGCAGCCGCCACGAACGGCTTCCGAGAAAGCGCATCCGGCCACCCGCAGCATCGGCGGCCTGCCGCGCCTTGCCGAGCAGGAATGCCGTGGCGCAGCCGGACACCAGGAACAGCAGCGACAGTCGCCAGGGGGAGCTGAGCATCATGAAAGGCTCCAGTGCATGGCTGGCATCCGGACTCTTCACGTGCCAGTCCCAGGTCACGTAGTACATGCCCACGTGGTACAGCACCAACAGCCCGAAGGCACAGACGCGGACCCAGTCCAGATCGTGGCGGCGTTGCATGGTCGTCTCCTTCATCGACAAGGCGGCCAGCGTCGGGCGCCGCGCATGTCCGCGCCATCGCGAAGGGACGCGTGGTGGACGGGCAGGGGCCAATCGAGGGGAGCAAGTGACGAACCGCAGCGGTGGGGCGGAGGGCGCGGGCTAGAATGCGCACATGACGGAACGCGCCCCGCCGACCTACGAACGCTACCTGCCTTGGCGGCGATGGGTGGAGATCGGATTCTGGGTGGCGATGATCGG
This sequence comes from Pseudoxanthomonas sp. SE1, assembly GCF_029542205.1. Taxonomy (NCBI): domain Bacteria; kingdom Pseudomonadati; phylum Pseudomonadota; class Gammaproteobacteria; order Lysobacterales; family Lysobacteraceae; genus Pseudoxanthomonas; species Pseudoxanthomonas sp. SE1. Next base: position 1,983,529 of record NZ_CP113783.1, read on the forward strand.
TGCCAACTGCATCGGCAACAGCATGACCACGCTGATCGACATGCGGCGGCAGGGCTCCGGCGTGGAGGCCTGGGAGCCGGCCGTCTGGGAGGTGAGCAGCGCGCTGGTGTGGCTGCTGGTCCTGATCCCGGCGATCGCCTGGTACACCCGACGCTTCCCCCTGCACTGGGAAAACTGGCGCCGGCGGATACCCGAGTACCTGCTGGCGAGCATCGTGGTCTGCGTCATCCACGTGGCCGGCATGGTCGCGCTGCGCGTCTTGGCCTACCGCAGCCAGGGCATGGCCTACGAGTTCGGCCCGTGGCCTCGCGAACTGGTCTACGAATACCTGAAGGATATCCGCAGCTTCGCCACGATCGTCCTGCTGGTGGAGGGCTACCGCTTCCTGCTGCGCCGCTGGCAGGGCGAAGCCAGCCTGCTCGCCGAACCGGACGAAGGTCCGCCGCTGGAACCGGTGGACCGGCCGGAGCGCTTCCTGGTGCGCAAGCTGGGCCGCGAGTTCCTGGTGGCGGCCAACGACATCGAGTGGCTGCAGGCTTCGGGCAACTACGTCAACCTGCGTGTGCGCGGCCACGACTATCCGCTGCGGAGCACGATCGCCGGCATCGAGACGCGGCTGGATCCGCGCAGGTTTGCGCGCATCCACCGCAGTTACATCGTCAGCCTGGACCAGGTGGCGTCGATCGAGCCGCTGGACACCGGTGATGCGCGCGTGCACATGAAGGATGGCAACGCGCTGCCCTGCAGCCGCCGCTACCGGCAGGACCTGCGCCAGCGGACCGGGGCGGAGGCCGTCTAGGCGACGCGCGTCACCGGCACGCGCGGAAGACGTTCCACGACGTAGCTGGCCACCAGTTCGATGGCGCCGCTGCGAATGGCACCTTCAGGCTCTTCCAGCAAGGCCTGGAGGGCCATGCCTGGCGGGAGGGCCCGCCCCCACAGCCCGGCCCAGGCGTTGCGACGGTCCTTGGCGGCGTACAGGGCGCGGTCGGCCATGCGCAGTGCGTAGTCCCAGCCGCCCGTGATGTTGTCGAAGAACGGGAAAGGCGCGAAGCCCAATGAGACGGTCAAAGGCCAGCGCTGGCCGGGCGCGAGGTCGTGCAGGTCGCAGAGCGTTTCCTGCACGCGCGCCGCCACCGTGCAGGCCTGGGCCTCGGTCAGGTCCGCGCAGGCCATCAGGAACTCCTCGCCACCCCAGCGCGCGATGGTGTCGTCCGCACGCCCCAGTTCGCGCAGCTGGCGCGAGAGCGCGACCAGCACCTGGTCGCCGGCGTGGTGGCCATGGCCATCGTTGACTTTCTTGAAGTGGTCGATGTCGATGAGGAACAGCACATGGCGCGTACCGGCGGCGGGCCGCTGCAGCGACATGGCCTTCAGCGACTCCGTGGCGGCGCGGCGATTGCGCAGGCCGGTCAGGGGATCGGTGGCGCTGACCTTGCGCAGTTGCCGGTTCTTGCGACGCTGCAACAGACCGAAGCCGACGCCCGCCAGTACCAGCATGGTCATCAATGCCACACCAGTCCGACGCAGGAGGGTGGACTTCTCGTCGTTCAGCGCGCGGATCTGCGCCTGGTGGCGCATCTGCTCCAGTTCACGCTGGGCACTCGCGCTATCGCTGCGTGCCTGTAGATCGGCCAGCAACTCCAGCCGCTGATGCCTCAGCGCTTCCATCTCCAGCCCATGCAGGCGGGCGCCAACCGCCAGCGCTTCGTCTGCCTCCCCCAGTGCGGCATGCGCTGCCATCCAGGCGAGCAGGACTTCGCGCTGCTTCTGCGGCTGAGGCTGGTTGTCGACCAATGCCCAGGCGGCGCGGGCGGTCTGCAATGCCTGCCGGTGTTCGCCGGCCTTGCGCTGGAGCACCGACAGTTTCGCCAGCGAGCCCGCCTGGCCGGGCAGGTCCCTGTGCTTCGCCTGTTCGCGGATCGCCGATGCCAGCACAGGTCGGGCACGTTCCAGCTGGCCCTGCCGTACCCACAGGCCGGCACGCTCGCTGCGCAGGCGCTGCATCACCGTATGGGCCTGCTGGCGCTCGGCCATGGCCTCGCCCGTGTCGATGACCCGCATGGCGTCGGCATCGCGCTCCAGCGCGACGAGGTTGAGCGCGTGGTTGTGCAGGATCAACGGGTCTTCCAGCCCCACGGCGGCGGCCGCTGCCAATGCCCGGCGGTAGTACGCGTCGGCCACCTCGGGCGAGGCCAGATAGTCGGCATGGATCAGCCCGATGTTGGTCAGCGTGGCGGCCTGTACGAGGGCGGCATCGCGCTGGTCGAGCCGTGAAGAGACGTCGTAGGCGCGAAGATAGGCTGCCTCCGCGGCGCGGATGTGTCCGGCGCCCTGGTAGATCGACCCGATCTGCGAGTGCGCCCGCATCTGCAGCGCGGGTGCGAGGTCCGGCGTGCCATCGACGCGCCGTTCCATCCGCTCGGCGGCGTCGATCGCCCGTGCCGGGTCGCCGCTCAGGCCGGCGGCGATGCCCAGGCAACTCAGCGTCTTGAGCTCATCCTCGACGCTCAGGTCCTTCGCCTGCAGCAGCGCATCCGCCAGCGCGACCGCCCTGGCGGGTTCGTCGCGCCTCAGCTTCAGGCACTGGCTGACCTGGCTTGCGCGCTCCGCCACGGGCGCCGTCGGCGCATCGCCCGCGCAGGCCACGGAAAAGGCGGACGCCAGCGCCAGGCCGAGCAGGCCGGACAGCAGCGATGCGGACGGGGCAATGGGGCTGGTCATGCCTGGGGTGACTCTGTGCAGGGCATCGGGTGCGGTGCAAGAACCATTCCGGAAACGGTGTGGCGCACTGCTCTGGTATCCTTGCCGACCGATTCCATCCCCCGTCACAGCCCCCATGATCGAGCTCAATCCCATCCGCCAGCGCATCGCCGACCTGCAGGACAGGCTGGCCTCGCTTCGGGGGTATCTTTGACTACGATGCCAAGCGCGAGCGCCTGGAAGAAGTAAACCGCGAGCTGGAAAGCCCGGATATCTGGAACAACGCCGAGTACGCGCAGCAGCTGGGCCGCGAGCGCTCCCTGCTGGACAAGACGGTCAACGGCATCCGCGACATCGAGGACGGCCTGACCGGTGCCGGCGAACTGCTGGAACTGGCGGAGATGGAGAGCGACGAGGACACCGCGCATGCCGTGGTGGCCGACGTCGAGCGCTATGCCGCGCACGTGGACAAGCTGGAGTTCCAGCGGATGTTCTCCGGCAAGATGGACAGCTCCAATGCCTTCGTCGACATCCAGGCCGGTGCCGGTGGCACCGAGGCCCAGGACTGGGCGGAAATCCTGCTGCGCATGTACCTGCGCTGGTGCGAGTCGCGCGGCTGGAAGACCGAGCTGATGGAAGCCAGCGGCGGTGACGTGGCCGGCATCAAGTCGGCCACGCTGCGGGTGGAAGGCGATTTCGCCTATGGTTGGCTGAAGACCGAGACCGGCGTGCACCGTCTGGTGCGCAAGTCGCCCTTCGATTCGGACAACCGCCGCCACACCAGCTTCACCTCGGTGTTCGTGTCGCCGGAAGTTGACGACAACATCGACATCGACATCAACCCGGCCGACCTGAAGACCGACGTGTACCGCTCCTCCGGTGCCGGTGGCCAGCACGTCAACAAGACCGAATCGGCCGTGCGCATCACCCACGTGCCCACGGGAATCGTGGTCGCCTGCCAGACCGGCCGCAGCCAGCACCAGAACCGCGACAACGCGATGAAGATGCTGGCCGCCAAGCTGTACGAGCTTGAGATCCAGAAGCGCAACGCCGAGCGCGACGCGGTGGAAGCCACCAAGTCCGACATCGGCTGGGGCAGCCAGATCCGCAACTACGTGCTGGACCAGAGCCGCATCAAGGACCTGCGCACCGGCATCGAACGCACGGACACGCAGAAGGTGCTGGACGGCGACCTGGACGAGTTCGTGGAGGCCAGCCTCAAGTCGGGCCTGGAAGCGGGCTCGAAACGCATCGACGCCTGATCCGCCCACGAGTCACTTGTGGGAGCGACGCAAGTCGCGAGCTCTTCCGGCACTCGTTCGCGACTTACGTCGCTCCCACGTCCCAGGACACGATACGACCCCATGACAGACCACACGCTTCCGCAGGACGAGAACAGCCTCATCGCCGAGCGCCGCGCCAAACTGACGGCATTGCGCGGGCAGGGCATCGCGTACCCGAACGACTTCCGTCGCACCGACTACGCGGGCGACCTGCAGGTGCAGTACCAGGACGCGGAGCTGTGGAGCGGAGAGGCGCTCGAGCAGGGTGGCCGGCGCGTGAAGCTCGCGGGACGCATGATGGCGAAGCGGGTGATGGGCAAGGCCAGCTTCGTGCAGATCCAGGATGAGAGCGGCCGCATCCAGCTGTTCCTGCAGTCCAATGCGCTGGGCGAGACCTACGATGCATTCAAGGGGTGGGACATCGGCGACATCGTCGGCGTGGAAGGCGGACTGACGCGGACCCGTACCGGCGAACTGTCGGTGAAGGCCGATGCCTTCCGCCTGCTGACCAAGGCGCTGCGTCCGTTGCCGGACAAGTGGCACGGCCTGTCCGACGTGGAGCAGCGCTACCGCCAGCGCTACGTGGACCTGATCGTCACGCCAGAGGCGCGCGATGTCTTCATCAAGCGTTCGCGGATCATCCGCGCGATCCGCGAATGGCTGGATGCGCGCCGCTTCCTGGAAGTGGAGACGCCGATGATGCACTACATCCCCGGCGGCGCCGCGGCCAAGCCCTTCACCACGCATCACAACGCGCTGGACCTGGACCTGTACCTGCGCGTCGCGCCCGAGCTGTACCTGAAGCGGCTGGTGGTCGGTGGGCTGGAGCGTGTCTACGAGATCAACCGCAACTTCCGCAACGAGGGTGTCAGCACGCGGCACAACCCGGAATTCACCATGCTCGAGCTGTACGAGGCCTACGCCACGTACACCGAGATCATGGACCTGACCGAGGGCGTGATCCGGGATGTGGCGCACGAGGTGCTGGGCACGGGGCAGGTGGCGTGGGACGGCCAGGACATCGATCTGGAACCGGCGTTCCGCCGCTGGCGCATGGACGAGGCCGTACGCCATCACAACCCCGAGATCAGTGCTGCCGACTGCACCGACCGGGATGCGCTGGTGCGCCATTGCGAGCGGCTCAATATCCACGTCAAGCCGTCCTATGGCTGGGGCAAGCTGCTGCTGGAGATCTTCGAGAAGACCGTGGAACACACCCTGGTCCAGCCGACCTTCATCACCGATCACCCGGTCGAGGTGTCGCCACTGGCCCGCGCCAACGACAATCAACCCGGCTATACAGACCGCTTCGAGTTGTTCATCAACGGCAAGGAGCTCGCCAACGGCTTCTCCGAGCTCAACGACCCGGAGGACCAGGCGGCGCGCTTCATGGCCCAGGTCCAGGCGAAGGAGGGCGGAGACGACGAAGCCATGCACTTCGACGCCGACTACATCCGGGCGCTGGAAGTCGGCCTGCCACCGACCGGCGGGCTGGGCATCGGCATCGACCGCCTGGTCATGCTGCTGACCGGTTCGGACTCCATCCGTGACGTGCTTCTGTTCCCCTACATGCGCCCGGAAAGCCAAGGCTGACGGGCAAGCCCCAAGCGTCAAGAGAGTGACGCTCAGGGGCAGAATGGGCTCCTGTCAGTTTGACGCGGCAGGGCCACAGGCCTGCGACGGAGCCGCTGCCGGGCCTTTCACACCGCTGTACCCCGCGCCAAGGACGGACCGGAAGGCCTCATTCCGTGACGGAGGTCACTATGTTCTGTCCTGATACTTCCTGGCCAAGGCTGGCACGCTTCCTGCGACGATTGACGCGCAGGCCGGTCAATTTTCCGCCGCCTGCGCCGATAGAGATCAGGGGAGGGGGCCCCGGGATTCGCATCGGTTCCCTTCGTGGATCACGGACCCTGCCCGGGTCCGCGCCGCCGAACAGGACTGCCGACATGTTAGATGCGAGCGTTGCCACCGCCGGAGTATCCTTGCCCGACAGCCACGTGATGTGGCCTCAAGGGGTGGGTAACGCTTTGAATATCGTCATCGTCGACGATCAGACGTCCGCGCGCACCATGCTGCGCCATGTCATCGAGGACATCGCGTCCGAACTGACCGTCCATGACTTCGGCGATCCGCTGGCCGCGCTGGAGTGGTGCGAGAAGAACCGCACCGACCTGCTGCTGCTGGACTACCGCATGCCGGGCATGGACGGGCTGGAATTCGCCCGCCGCTTCCGGCGACTGCCGATGCATCGCGACATCGCGATCATCCTGATCACCGTGGTGGGCGACGAACCCATCCGCCAGGCCGCCCTCGAGGCGGGTGTCATCGATTTCCTGGTCAAGCCGGTGCGTCCGCGCGAACTGCGCGCCCGCTGCCGCAACCTGTTGCAGCTCCGCCAGCAATCCGAGAACGTCAAGCAGCGTGCGCTCTCGCTGGAGCAGCGCCTGCTGTCCAGCATGCACGAGGTCGAGGAGCGCGAGCGCGAAACGCTGTCGCGCCTGGCGCGTGCCATCGAATATCGCGACAGCGGCACCAGTGCGTACCTGGAGCGCATGGCCCATGTGGCCGGCCTGATCGCCGAACAGCTCGGCCTGCCCGAAGACGAAGTACGCACCATCGAAATGGCCGCCCCGCTGCACGACATGGGCAAGATCGCCATCCCGGATTCGGTGCTGATGAAAGCCGGCCCGCTGACGGCGGAAGAGACCGATGTCATGCGTCGCCACCCGAAGATCGGCCACCAGTTGCTGTCGGGCAGCCAGAACCGTTTCATCCAGACCGGCGCCCTGATCGCATTGCGCCACCATGAACGCTATGACGGCAGCGGCTACCCCGATGGCCTCGTGGGTGAGCAGATCCCGTTGGAAGCGAGGATAGTGGCGGTTGCGGATGTCTTCGATGCGTTGATTTCACCGCGGCCGTACAAGAAGGCCTGGGAAAAGGACGCGGCGCTGGCTTATCTGTATGCACAGCGCGGTCGCCTGTTCGATCCCGCATGTGTCGACGCGCTGATCCGTGGGCGGGCGCGGCTGGACGACATCTGTGAACGCTACTCGACGGTGCAGAGCCGTCCAGGGATGGAGTAAGCCATGTCCAATGTCCTTGCATGGATCAAGTCCCGCCTGGCGCATCGTGGCGACAGCGAACACGGCCAGGCGCTGATCCGCGTCGCGCTGATCTCCATCATCCTGACCTATGCGCTGCTGCCGTCCTCGCGCGCTGCACTCCCGGCGGACGAATACACCATCGTCCTGACCATCATCACCTCGGGCCTGGTCAACAGTCTTGGCATCTTCGCCTGGCTGCTGGTGCAGCCGGGCAAGTCCCATGTCCGTCGCGGGCTGGGCATGATCGCCGACTACGGACTGCTTGCCGCTGCCATGATCGGCATGGGCGAGCCGCTCTCGTGGGCGTACGTCGTACTGATGTGGATCACGGTGGGCAATGGCCTGCGCTATGGCAACCGCTACCTGGTGGTCGCTGTTGCGATGGCAAGCGCCGCGTTCGCGACCGTGGTGGCGATGAACGACTACTGGCGCAGCAACATGACCCTGGGTGTCGGCCTGGTGCTTGGCCTGATCGCCGTGCCCATGTACCTCTCCGGCCTGTTGCGCGACCTGACCCGAGCCACCGACGAGGCGCGCCGCGCCAACGAGGCGAAGAGCCGGTTCCTGGCGAACATGAGCCACGAGTTCCGCACGCCGCTCAATGGCCTGGCGGGCATGTCGGAACTGTTGGCGACCACGCGCCTGGATGCCGAACAGCGCGAATGCCTGTCCACGATCCAGGCATCCACGCGTACGCTGCTGGGCCTGGTCGAGGACGTGCTGGATATCTCCGCCATCGAGGCGGGCAAGGTCAAGCTGAACGTGGTCGAGTTCGCGCCGCGCGAGCTGGTGGAGAGCATCGGGCTGATCCTGATGCCGCAGGCGCGCGGCAAGCAGGTCCGCTACGAAGGGCATGTCGACGATGCGATCCCGTTGAAGCTGCGCGGTGACGCCGGCCATCTGCGCCAGGTCCTGTTGAACCTCGCGGGCAATGCGGTGAAGTTCACCGATGAGGGCGAAGTCCGCGTGGCGGTCGCGCCGACGATGGTCGAGGGGCAGCACATGCGCCTGCGCTTCACCGTCACCGATACCGGCATCGGCGTGCCTGTCGCCTTGCGCGAGCGGCTGTTCGAGGCGTTCGAACAGGCCGACGGCAGCCTGTCGCGACGCTACGGCGGCACTGGCCTGGGAACGACCATCGCCAAGGGGTTGACCGAAGCGATGGGCGGGACGATCGGCTTCGAGAGCAACGAACAGCGCGGCAGCTGCTTCTGGGTGGAGTTGCCGTTCGAAGCGGTGCCGGAGCGCGTCATGGTGCCGGCGGTGCACGGCCATGCCGAATGGTTGCAGGAAGAACCCGAAGCTTCCAGCGCAGAGAACATCATCGCGTTCTCCGATCCGTTCCTGCGCCATCGTGCGCGCGTGCGCAGCATGCAGATCCTGGTGGCCGACGACCATGAGGCCAACCGCATGGTCGTGCAACGGCTGCTGCAGAAGGCAGGGCACCGCATCACCTGCGTCAATGGCGGCGAAGAAGTCCTCGATGCATTGGAATCGGCATCCTACGACGCGGTGATCTGCGACCTGCACATGCCCGGCCTGAGCGGCCTGGATCTACTCAAGCAACTTCGCGTGATGGAAGCCGGCAGTGGCAGTCGCACGCCGGTCCTCATCCTCAGCGCCGATGTCACGCCGGAATCGATCCAGCGCTGTGAACAGGCCGGTGCCCGTGCTTTCCTCGCCAAGCCCGTGGTCGCCACGCGGTTGCTGGACGCGCTGGCGGACATCGCCACGTCCGGTCGTGTCTCCGCGACCGCGACGGTGGCCACGCCCGCACGTGCTGAAGTGTCTGACGGCGTGCTCGATGTCAGCGTGCTGGACGAACTCACCGCGCTCGGCATGGGCGAAGCTTTCGAACGCGAATTCATCGAGCAGTGTCTCAACGATGCGGATGGGTGCATCGGCGCCATGGCGCATGCGATGGAGCGGGGCGACGGCGAACACCTGCGCGAGCACGCGCATGCGCTGAAAGGCGTGGCCAGCAACCTGGGCCTGGTGAAGCTTGCGGCAGCCGCAGGCGAAATGATGAGCCTGGCCGACTGGCAGATCACGCGTGAATGGCGGCACCGCCTGGCGGCACTCAACTCGCACCTCAGCCATGGTCGCGCGGCGCTGGATGCGCGGCAACGCGTGCGGGGTGCCGTCGAGAAAGGCGGCGAGGGCACTTCATCGTGACGCACGGATCCGCCGCTGTTCAGCGGCGGCCGACGAAGCGCATGACGTCGGACATCCACCTGCGGGATGGATGGTCCCTGGCGAGTACGGTGACCCGGACTCGCCCTTGAAGGCGCTCAGGCGCGCTTCAACCCCCTGATTTTTCCTGCCAGTCTGCAGCAGGCGACGCGCGCAGCTTTCAGGCGGCGCGGATGGACCGCTTCTCCTGCGCGCGGACGATGCGTTCCATCATCTTCAACGACTTGTCGCCCAGGGTCAGCGCGGTATCCACCCACACTTCGGTGATGCCCATCAGTTCGTCGTAACCCACCGGCTGGGCGAGGTTGCGGCAGGCATTCAGCGCCAGATGCGCGTGCGGTGAACGGCGCTGCTTGTCGATGATGGTCTGCACGGCGGCAGCACCCTGGCCCTTCGGTACCAGCACATCGACCACGCCCATCCGGTACAGCTCGTCGCTGGTGTAGATGTTGCCTTCCAGGATGATCTTCTCGGCGATCTGCGGCGACACGCGCTTGCACAGGAAGGAATAGGCGCCCATGCCCGGGAACAGGCCGAACAGCACTTCCGGCAGTCCCATGTCCACGCCTTCCTCCGCCACGATCGTGTGGCAGGACAGCGCGATCTCAAGGCCGCCACCCAAGGCGTCGCCCTGGATCAATGCGATGGTGCGGACGTCGCCGCCGAGGCCGGTATTGAGGTGGTGCACGCCATCGATGCAGCGGCGTGCGTAGCTCAGCAGCCGGTCGCGGTTGTTCTCGCGGATCAGTTGCGAAAACAGTTCCAGGTCGCCGCCAAGGTTGAACGCATTCGCATCGGATGCGATCACCAGATGACGCAGCTTGCCGGGCTGGCGCTGCGATTCGCGCAAGGTGATCGAGTTGGTGAAGCTGAGCACATCGTCGAGCATCTGGCTGCGGAAGCACGGACGCACGCCGGGTGCGGCATCGGAATGCATGTACAGCCAGTGGGCATCACCGCTGGGTTCGGATTCGACGCGGATGGTCGGGAAGGCACGGGTGCGCTGCAGTTTTTCGACGTTGTTCATGAGGAGCTCCATGGAGGGTTTCTTGCCCGCGCGGCAGGGGAAGCGGGTGACGGATTTGTGTGACGCAGGTGGCATCACGCGCCGATCCTACACCTGAACGAATAATTAAAATCCAGTGCACGCGCGCGCTTGTGCGAGGGAAAGCGCGCCAATGGCATGCCAGCATCAAAATTTGTGATGCGCGTCTAGAATTCGCCTCTAAAGTCCTGAACAAAAAGAAAAAGGCCGGCACATGGCCGGCCTTCTTCAGACACATGAACAGGGTTCAGGATGCCTTGGAGGGCTCCCGCAATTCCTTGCGCAGGATCTTGCCGACGTTGGTCTTGGGCAGCTCCGTGCGGAACTCGATGTGGCGTGGTTGCTTGTAGCCGGTCAGGTTGTCGCGGCAGTAGGCCTTCACTTGATCGACGGTGAGGTCGGGATTCTTCTTCACGATGAAGACCTTCACGGCTTCACCCGACTTGTCGTCCGGCACGCCGATCGCGGCGACTTCAAGCACTCCTTCCAGGCCGGCGATGACGTCCTCGACCTCATTCGGATACACGTTGAAGCCGGAGACCAGGATCATGTCCTTCTTGCGGTCGACGATGTAGAAGAAGCCGTTCTCGTCCATCTTCGCCATGTCGCCGGTATGCAGCCAGCCATCGGCGTCCATGACGTTCGCGGTTTCCTCGGGGCGCTGCCAGTAGCCCTTCATCACCTGCGGGCCCTTGATGCACAGTTCGCCGACCTCGCCGACAGGCACGATGTTGCCATCGTCGTCCTTCAGGCAGGCATCGGTCGAGGGCACCGGCAGGCCGATGGCGCCGTTGTAGTCGTGCAGGTTCATCGGGTTGATGCAGGCCGCAGGCGACGTCTCGGTCAGCCCGTAGGCCTCGACCAGCGTCACGCCGGTGACCTTCTTCCATTTCTCCGCCACCGCACGCTGCACGGCCATGCCGCCGCCGAGCGTCATCTTGAGATTGGAAAAATCGACTTCATCGAAACCGGGCGTATTGAGCAGGCCATTGAACAGCGTGTTGACGCCGGTAATCGCGGTGAAGCGGGTGGCCTTGAGTTCCTTCACGAAGCCCGGCATGTCGCGCGGATTCGTGATCAGGTGGTTCAGTCCGCCGAGCTTCATGAAGACCAGGCAGTTCGCCGTCAGCGCGAAAATGTGGTACAGCGGCAACGCGGTGATGATCACTTCGTTGCCGTAGTCCAGGCCGGTTCCGACCCACACCCCGGCCTGCTGCATGTTGGCCACGAGGTTGCGGTGCGTGAGCATCGCGCCCTTGGCCACGCCGGTGGTGCCGCCGGTGTACTGCAGGAAGGCGATGTCGCCGGAATCGATGTCGACCTCGGGCAGCGTATGCAACTGCCCGAGTGTCAACGTGTCCTTGAACCGCACGGTGCCGGGGATGTCGTAATCCGGCACCATCTTCTTCACGTACTTCAGCACGAAGTTGACGATGGCCCCCTTGGGGAAACCGACCAGGTCGCCCAGCGCCGTGGTGACGACCTGCCTGACCTGCGTGCCCGCGAGGGCCTCCTGTGCGGTCTTGCCGAAGTTGTCGACCACCAGCAGCACGCTCGCGCCGGAATCGACCAACTGGTGCTTCAGTTCGCGCGGGGTGTACATCGGATTGACGTTGACGACCGTCAGTCCTGCGCGAAGCACGCCGAAGATGGCGATGGGGTATTGCAGGCAGTTCGGCATCATGATGGCGACGCGGTCGCCCTTCTTGAGCTTCAGTTCGCCGAGCAGGTAGGCCGCGAACTGGCGGCTGAGCTTGTCGATCTCGCCGTAGGTCAGGGTCTTGCCGAAGTTGCGGAACGCGGGGCGGTCGCGGTACTTGCTGATCGCCTCATCGAAGACGGACACGATGGAGCGGTACTGCTCCAGGTCCACTTCCTGCGGCACGCCTTGCGGATAACTCTTGAACCACGGACGTTCCTGACTCATCGTTCTGCTCCCTCCCCAGGGTCTTCGGGCTGCCTTGCGGCGAACTGTGGGCGAGCGCCCGGTCACGGGCGCCTGTCGGGAGCATACCGTTCCGGATGGAAAAGGCGAAGGTTTCGATGTCGACATCGAGGTGGAAGGGAGTCGGGTGTCTCCTGGGACTGATGCTGGGCCTGGTCGCGTGCACGACCGATACACCCGAGGCGGAGCTGCGGCAACGGTTCGACGACATGCAGGCGGCCGTGGAAGAGGGCCGCGTCGGCGATTTCATGGACGGCGTGAGTCGTGACTTCAGTGGTGATGGCGGCATGGATCATGCTGCGTTGCACAACCTCCTGAAAATGCACACGCTGGCGAATGCGCGCATCGGCGCCACCACGGGGCCGCTCGATGTGCGGGTGGATGGCGAAAGTGCTTCGGTAGCATTCCAGGTATTGCTGACGGGCGGGAACGGTCGATTCCTGCCCGAGCAGGCCGGCGCCTACGAGGTGACGACGGCCTGGCATCGCGAAGACGGAGACTGGCGTGTGTACCACGCGCAGTGGGAGGACGCCCGGTGATCACTTCACCGGCGTGAGCTTTCCGGGTGTCCATCGGTAGCGGAGCGTCCTGGCGACAGTGGGGCAGCAGCGTGGATCATCCGGACCAGGCCACTTCGTCTTGAGTTCCACCACGCGCTCGCGGACCGTCATGGCTTCCACGCTGCCCAGGGGTTCCTGCGTTTCTCCTGCCGGCACGTAGCGCGTTCCGTTTTTTGCCAGAACCGCGACGCCATGGTGCCAGTAGGTGGGGCCGTACATGGTCCACAGAACGACGATCTCGTCCTGGCCATCGCCGTCGAGGTCGCTCACCACGACATCGCCCGCCTCATAGCCTTCCTGCGGATTCCCGCCTGCCGACTGCTTGCCGGCGACGTACTGCTCGGCGATGCGCCTGGCTTGTTCGGCGTCAGGCGACGCTGCGAGCACGACGGGGGCCAAGGCGCCTGCGAGGCAGGTGGACGCCAGCAACACACACGAGCGAAGGATCATGATGTTCACGTGCTGGCTCCCGCCGTCGAACGAAGGTTCTCTCCGGGACAACGCAACCCGCGTGTGCGACCGGCAACGTGTCGAAGGCCGTTGCCGAAGATCAGGTGGAGGCGAGATCGACGCCGGACTGATTGCGCGAGGGGCCGGGGTACGAGCCCCGTCCGGACGGCCCTCCTGTACATGAAAAGGGCCGCCCGGAGGCGGCCCTGTTTCTTTTCTTCCGGCAACTCCGTCGGGGATGCGTCAGGCAGCCTTGCGTGCGGCCAGCTGGCGCAGCACGTAATGCAGCAGCCCGCCATGGCGGAAGTACTCCACTTCCTTGGGCGTCAGCAGCAGTACCTTGGCCTGGAACTTCAGCTCGGTGCCGTCGAGCTTGCGTGCGCTGACCGTGGCGACCTTGGCGGCGCCGTCCTGCAAACCGGTGACATCGAACGTCTCCGATCCATCCAGGCCGAGCGACTGCGCGTTCTGTCCATCGACGAATTGCAGCGGGAGTACCCCCATGCCGACCAGGTTGGAGCGATGGATGCGCTCGAAACTCTCTGCGATCACCGCCTTCACGCCCAACAGGTTGGTGCCCTTGGCCGCCCAGTCGCGCGACGAGCCGGTGCCGTACTCCTTGCCGGCGATGACCACCAGCGGTACGCCGTCGGTCTTGTATTTCATTGCGGCGTCGTAGATGGACATCTTCTCGGGCGGCGTGCTGCCGAAGTACAGCGTGTTGCCGCCTTCCTCGCCGCCGAACATCAGGTTCTTGATGCGGATGTTGGCGAAGGTCCCGCGCACCATCACGTCGTCGTTGCCGCGGCGACTGCCGTAGCTGTTGAAGTCCACCGGCTGCACACCGCGTTGCTGGAGGAAGCGCCCGGCCGGCGAATCCTTCTTGATGTTGCCTGCTGGCGAGATGTGGTCGGTGGTGATGGAATCGCCGAACAACCCGAGCACGCGCGCGCCATGCACATCGTCGATGTTGCCCACGTCCATCGACATGCCATCGAAATAGGGCGGATTCTTGATGTAGGTCGAGCCGCCATCCCAGGCGTAGAGCGCGCCATCGGGTGAGGCGATCGTGTTCCACCGGCTGTCGCCCTTGAACACGTCGGCATAGTTCTTCGCGAACATCTCCGGCCCCACCGTGCGCGCGATGAAGTCGCCGATTTCCTTGTTGGTGGGCCAGATGTCCTTCAGGTAGACCGGCTGGCCATCGCCGCCGGTGCCCAACGGCTGGGTGGTCAGGTCGATGTCGGTGGTGCCGGCAATGGCGTAGGCCACTACCAGCGGCGGGCTTGCGAGGTAGTTCATTTTCACTTCGGGGTGCACGCGGCCCTCGAAGTTGCGGTTGCCCGACAGCACCGAGGCGACCACCAGGTCGCCCTTGGCGATGGCGGCCGACACGTCGTCGGGCAGCGGGCCGGAATTGCCGATGCAGGTGGTGCAGCCATAGCCGACCACGTAGAAACCGAGCTTCTCCAGGTCGGACAGCACGCCGGCCTTCTCCAGGTAGTCGGTGACCACGCGCGACCCCGGGCCGAGCGATGTCTTGACCCAGGGCTGCGCTTTCAATCCCTTGGCCACGGCATTGCGGGCGAGCAGGCCGGCCCCCAGCATGACGGCGGGATTGGAGGTGTTGGTGCAGGACGTGATGGCGGCGATGACGACCGACCCATCCTGCAGCTTCCAGCCGGCGCCGCTGTCCGGCGAAGATTCGTGCGCGGCCTCGTGGGCGCCCACGGCGGTGCCGCCACCGCCTTCATTCTTCAGGCGATCCTCCTGCACCAGATCGATGCGCTTGCGGCGCGCATCGACGAAGGGAACCAGGTTGTCGCGGAAGTTCTGCTTCATGTCCTGCAACAACACCCGGTCCTGCGGGCGCTTGGGGCCGGCCAGCGAGGGCTTCACGTCGCCCATGTCCAGGTGCAGCGTGGCGCTGTATTCGGCGTGCGGACTGCTGGCGTCGTGCCACAGGCCCTGCGCCTTGGCATAGGCCTCGACCAGCGCGATCTGGTCCTCGCTGCGTCCGGACAGGCGCAGGTAGGTCAAGGACTCGGTGTCGATCGGGAAGATGCCGCAGGTCGCACCGTACTCCGGTGCCATGTTGCCGATGGTGGCGCGGTCGGCCAGCGGCAGGTGCTGCAGGCCGTCGCCGTAGAACTCGACGAACTTGCCCACCACGCCCAGCTTGCGCAGCATCTGGGTGACGGTGAGCACCAGGTCGGTGGCGGTGGCGCCCTCGGGCAGCCTGCCGGTCAGCTTGAAGCCGACGACCTGGGGGATCAGCATCGACGACGGCTGTCCCAGCATCGCGGCCTCCGCTTCGATGCCGCCCACACCCCAGCCGAGCACGCCGATGCCGTTGATCATGGTGGTGTGGCTGTCGGTGCCGAAGACTGTGTCGGGATAGGCGATGGCCTGGCCATCCTGCTCGCCGGTCATCACCACGCGCGCGAGGTTCTCCAGGTTCACCTGGTGGACGATGCCGGTGTTCGGGGGCACCACCTTGAAGTTGTCGAACGCCTTCTGGCCCCAGCGCAGGAAACCGTAGCGCTCCTTGTTGCGGTCGAACTCGATCTTCCCGTTGAGGTCCAGCGCATCCGCGCTACCGAACACGTCCACCTGCACCGAGTGGTCGATGACCAGTTCGGAGGGGATCAGCGGGTTGATCTGGTCGGCATTGCCGCCGAGTTTCACCACCGCGTCGCGCATGGCCGCCAGGTCGACGACGCAGGGGACTCCCGTGAAGTCCTGCAGCACCACGCGGGCCGGCATGAAGGCGATCTCGGTATCCGGTTCCTGGGTGGCCTGCCACTGGGCCACGGCCTGGATGTGCTCGGGGAGCACCGTGACTCCGTCCTCGCAGCGGAGCAGGTTCTCCAGCAGGATCTTCAGCGAGTAGGGCAGGCGGGCGAGGCCGCCCTTCGGGTCCAGCCGCTCGGCCAGGGCCGGCAGGCTGAAATACGTGTAGGACGTGCCGTTCACGTCCAGGGTACGGCGGGTGGCGAAGGAATCACTCATCGCGGAGGCTCCTGTAGCTGTTGGGGGAAGGGGCGCAGGACCAGCATAAGGCTTGGTTCCTGTGCGTCTTGTCGAGGCTTGCCCGGATTATCCGCCAAGACTGAGACTGTCGTGACCCGACCAAAGCCGAAGTCCGGGACGGGCGGCGACCGGGGTGGCGCGGCGGGCTCCTGTACTGGGGTATGCCTAAGGAAGTATGTATAATTCCTCCATACTCAAGAGGGCCCGCTGATGGAAGCCACCGTTGCCGAACGCGGACAGATCACCCTGCCCAAGGCCGTGCGCGATGCGCTGGGCCTGACCAAGGGCAGCGTGCTGAAGGTCGAGCTGGAAGGTAGCCGCATCGTGTTGCGGAAGAGCGTGGACGACGCGATCTCGCGCGTGCGTGGCAAGTTCTCCCTCGACAGCGAAGCCGCCAAGGGCACGCCCAGCGAATGATCGCCGTCGACGCCCCGGTCCTGATCGAACTGCTGACCGATGGCCTGCGCGCGGACGCCGTGGAAGCCGGCCTGCGGCAGAGCCTGGGCAGTGGGCGCGTGGTCGTCTGCGATGCCGCGCTGGCGCAGCTGTGCGCTTCCCTGCGCAACGGTGCGGATGCCTTGGCTGCCATCGAGGAAATGGGCGTCCATTTCAATCCCGTCGAAGCCAAGTCCGCCGTGCGGGCGGGCGAGATGCATCGCCGGCACCGCCAGCGCTCCGGCGAGGTGCGACCGATCGCCGACTTCCTGGTGGGCGCGCACGCGCTGTTGCAGTGCGACGGCCTGATCACCTTCGATACCGCTTTCCACCGCGACTATTTCAAGGGCCTGAAACTGATCGTGCCCGCGAGCGAATAAGCAGCACCCCGATTTCCCTTTCCACCGCACCATCGAACGACCGGAGTCATCCATGCTGGAAGCCTATCGCCACCACGTAGCCGAGCGCGCCGCGCTGGGCATCCCGCCGCTGCCGCTGACGGCACAGCAGACGGCCGAGGTCATCGAACTGCTGAAGAACCCGCCGGCCGGCGAAGAAGACTTCCTGGTCGACCTGATCACCCACCGCGTGCCCGCCGGCGTCGACGACGCCGCCAAGGTCAAGGCCTCCTACCTGGCCGCCGTAGCCTTCGGCACCGAGAAGACCCCGCTGATCACCCCGCAGCGCGCCACCGAGCTGCTGGGCACGATGCTGGGCGGCTACAACATCCACCCGTTGATCGACCTGCTGGACAACGCCCAACTCGGCGCGACCGCCGCCGAAGGCCTGAAGCACACGCTGCTGATGTTCGACAGCTTCCACGACGTGCAGGAGAAGGCGGAGCAGGGCAACGCCCACGCGCAGGCCGTGTTGAAGAGCTGGGCCGACGCCGAATGGTTCACCAGCAAGCCGGAAGTGCCGCACAGCCTGACCGTCACCGTCTTCAAGGTGCCCGGCGAGACGAACACCGACGACCTGTCGCCGGCACCGGACGCGACCACACGTCCCGACATCCCGCTGCACGCGCTGGCGATGCTGAAGAACAAGCGCCCCGACGCGCCGTTCGTGCCGGAAGAAGACGGCAAGCGCGGGCCGATCCAGGAAATCCTGTCGCTGAAGGACAAGGGCCACCTGGTCGCCTACGTCGGCGACGTGGTCGGCACCGGCTCCTCGCGCAAGTCGGCGACCAACAGCGTGCTGTGGTTCACCGGCGAGGACATCCCGTTCATCCCGAACAAGCGTTTCGGCGGCGTCTGCCTGGGCAGCAAGATCGCCCCGATCTTCTACAACACGATGGAAGACGCGGGTGCGTTGCCGATCGAACTCGACGTGTCGCAGATGAACCATGGCGACGTGGTCGAACTGCGTCCGTACGAGGGCAAGGCGCTGAAGGACGGTGAAGTGATCGCCGAGTTCCAGGTGAAGTCCGACGTGCTGTTCGACGAAGTGCGTGCCGGTGGCCGCATCCCGCTGATCATTGGCCGCGGTCTGACCGCGAAGGCGCGCGAAGCGCTGAAGCTGCCGGCGACGGACCTGTTCCGCCAGCCGCAGCAGCCGGTCGACAGCGGCAAGGGTTTTTCGCTGGCGCAGAAGATGGTCGGCCGCGCCTGCGGCCTGCCGGAAGGTCAGGGCGTGCGTCCGGGCGCGTACTGCGAGCCGAAGATGACCTCGGTGGGTTCGCAGGACACCACCGGCCCGATGACCCGCGACGAGCTGAAGGACCTGGCCTGCCTGGGCTTCTCGGCCGACCTGGTGATGCAGTCCTTCTGCCACACCGCGGCCTATCCGAAGCCGGTCGACGTGAAGACGCACCACACGCTGCCGGAATTCATTTCCACCCGCGGCGGCATCTCGCTGCGTCCGGGCGATGGCGTGATCCACAGCTGGCTCAACCGCATGCTGATGCCCGACACCGTCGGTACCGGCGGCGACTCGCATACGCGCTTCCCGGTGGGCATCTCGTTCCCGGCCGGCTCCGGCCTGGTCGCGTTCGCCGCGGCCACCGGCGTGATGCCGCTGGATATGCCGGAATCGGTGCTGGTCCGCTTCAAGGGCGAAATGCAGCCCGGCGTCACCCTGCGTGACCTCGTCAACGCGATCCCGTACTACGCCATCAAGTCGGGGCTGCTGACGGTCGCCAAGCAGGGCAAGAAGAACATCTTCTCCGGCCGCATCCTCGAGATCGAAGGCCTGCCGGACCTGAAGGTGGAGCAGGCGTTCGAACTGTCCGATGCGTCGGCCGAGCGTTCGGCCGCGGGCTGCACCGTGCGCCTGAACAAGGAGCCGATCATCGAGTACCTGACCAGCAACATCACGCTGCTGAAGTGGATGATCGCCGAAGGCTATGCCGACGCCCGTTCGCTGGCCCGACGCATCAAGAAGATGGAGGAATGGCTGGCCGACCCGCAGCTGCTGGAGCCGGATGCCGACGCCGAGTATGCCGCCGTCATCGAGATCGACCTGGCCGAGGTGCACGAGCCGCTGCTGGCCTGCCCGAATGATCCGGACGACGTGAAGACGCTGTCCGATGTCGCCGGCACGCAGATCGATGAAGTCTTCATCGGCTCGTGCATGACCAACATCGGCCACTTCCGTGCGGCCGCCAAGCTGCTGGAAGGCAAGCGCGACATCCCGACCCGCCTGTGGGTCGCGCCGCCGACCAAGATGGACGCGTCGGAGCTGACCAAGGAAGGCCACTACGGCACGTTCGGCACCGCCGGTGCGCGCATGGAAATGCCGGGCTGCTCGTTGTGCATGGGCAACCAGGCGCAGGTGCGCGAGGGCGCGACGGTGTTCTCCACCTCGACCCGCAACTTCCCGAACCGCCTGGGCCGCAACTCCAACGTGTTCCTGGGTTCGGCGGAACTCGCGGCGATCTGTTCGCGCCTGGGCAAGATCCCGACCAAGGCCGAATACATGGCCGACATCGGCGTGATCAACGAGAAGGGCGCCGAGATCTACCGCTACATGAACTTCGACCAGATCGAGGAATACCAGGACGTGGCGAAGACGGTCGCCGCCTGATCCTCCGGCAGGAAACAAAAAGGCCCGGCAATGCCGGGCCTTTTTCCTGCACGTTCCACAGGATCAGGCCAGCCAGTCCTCCACCGCCTCCAGCATCTGCCGGCGGCCGAGTACGAAATCCCACATCGACCCGCCCAACTGCCGCCACAGCACGGCCGAGCGCACCGCGGCCAGCAGGATCGCGCGGATCTCGGCCACTACGCCGGGCTGGCCCAGGTAATGCGGATTGCCCTGGACCATCACACGCGGGCGCAGGTGGCTGATGGTGTCGGCGTACAGCCCGCCCAGCGCGGACAGCACGTCCGGATGCGTGCTGCCCTGCTGTCCGGCGCGGGGCGCGATCTCGCCCAGTCCGCGTGTGACCGCATGCACCGTGTCGTTCTCGCGCACGAAGCGACGCTCCAGTTGCAGCACCGCCATCGCCAGGCGGGGCAGGGCTTCGTCGTGGGCTTCTTTCGCCAGATAGCTGCGCAGGACGCGCAGGCCGGGCGCGACCCCGGCCACGCTGCCGTAGACCTCTGCAGGCGACGCGGCATCGATGCGGAACACGCTGTCCAGGGCGGCCTGCACGGCAGATCCCTCGGACTGACCGGTTTCGGCGATGCGTCGCACCTGGTGCAGCGCCTGTGCCAACCCGGCGAGGGCGAGGACGCGGTCGGAATATCTGTTGCTCAAGCTGCTTGCTCCGCGAGTTTCAATTCAAGAGGTGCATCGGTGCGCGCGATGACCGCGCCGCCCAGGCATTCGTCGCCGTCATACAGCACCAGTGACTGCCCGGGCGTGACGGCGCGCTGTGGCGTGGCGAATTCCACCGCGACCGTACCGTCGTCGAGCACCCGTACTTCGCACGGTTCGTCCGGCTGCCGGTACCGGGTCTGCGCCGTGCAGGTGAAACGGCCGGCAGGCGGGTTGCCGGCGACCCAGTGCGCCGATTCTGTCCACAGGCGCGTGGACATCAGGTAGGGACTCTGGGTGTCTTGGTCGACGTACAGCACATTGTGGACGACGTCCTTGCCCACGACATACCAGGGTGCCTGGGGCCGGCCCCGCACACCGCCGATCTGCAGGCCTTCCCGCTGGCCCAGCGTGAAATAGAACACCCCCGGATGCTCCCCGATCACCTGGCCCTGCGGGTCGCGCATCTCGCCTCCGCGGGCCGGCAGATAGCGTCCCAGGAACTCGCGGAAATCGCGCTCGCCGATGAAGCAGATGCCGGTGGAGTCCTTCTTGTCATGCGTCTGCAGGCCGGCGTCGCGTGCGATGCGGCGCAGGTCCGATTTCTGCAACTGGCCAATGGGAAACAGCGTGGCCGACAGCTGCGCCTGGCCCAACTGGTGCAGGAAGTAGCTCTGGTCCTTGCTGCGGTCCACGCCGCGCAGCAGCCGCCAACGTCCGTCCACCCGGTCCACGCGCGCGTAGTGGCCGGTGGCGATCTTCTCGGCGCCCAGGTCGCGGGCGGCATCGAGGAAGTGCTTGAACTTCACTTCGCGATTGCAGAGCACATCGGGGTTGGGCGTGCGGCCCGCGGCGTACTCGGCCAGGAAGTGTTCGAACACGCCCTGCCAGTATTCGCTCGAAAAGTCGCGGAAGTGGAACGGAATCCCGAGCCGGCCGCAGACGGCGACCGCGTCGCGCCGGTCGTCTTCGGCGCGACAATCGCCGGAGCCGTCATCGGCCCAGTTCTGCATGAACAGGCCCGCGACGGATTCGCCCTGACGCACCAGTTCAAGAGCGGCGACGGACGAATCCACGCCGCCCGAGACGCCCACGATGACGCGTGGCGGGCTCATGCGATCTGCTGCAGCGTGGACAGGGGCGAGCGACGTCCCGAGAGGAAGTCCTGCACGACCTGCCACACCAGCGGGCTGCGGTGGCGGTCGGATCGGGCCTGCAGTTCGGCCGGGGTCAGCCATACGGCCTGCACGATGCCGTCGTCGAGCGGACGGTCCGGCAGATGGCGCACCGGCTCGGCGGCGAAGGCGAAGCGCAGGTAGTGCCGCCCCGTCTCCGCTTTCCATTGATAGGCACCCACGAAGGCGGTCAGTTCGACCTCCCAGCCGGTTTCCTCGAGGGTCTCGCGGCGGGCGGCCTCCAGCAGGCTTTCGTCGGGTTCCAGGTGGCCAGCCGGCTGGTTGAACACGAGTCGACCCTGCGCACGCTCTTCCACCATCAACAGCTTGCCGTCGCGGACCACCACCGTGGCCACGGTCACGTCAGGCTGCCAGAAGCGTCCCTCGCGGTAGCTCACTTACAGTTCGTCCTTATCGCCGGAGAGCTCGATTTCCTCGTTGTCCGCCGTTTCCGCCGCGATGTCCATCGCCGCTTCCAGCGCAGCGCCGTCCACGCTGTCGGGCAGCTTGATGACGAAGTACAGCACGTCGCCCGACAGCTCCCAGCTGCCCAGCTTCTTGGTGCGGCTGTCCGCCATCAGCGCGAGCGCCTTGGCGCCATCGATGCCGTCGGCGGCGACGCGGCCGGCCGGCGAAAACACCTCGCGGATGCTGATGCCGTTGACGTGTTCGGTGCGGCCGGAGACGAACACCAGCTGGGTCCGATTCTCCTGCTTGTAGGAATAGGTGACCTTGTAGTCGCCGTCGGCGTCCACTTCGAACTGGATCCCGCGCGCCGTCAGCCGGGCGTCCACCGAGGCGTCGGCTGCGAACACGGGCGTCGCGATCGCAGTGGCGCACAGCAGGGCAGCGGAGGACAAACGGGACAGCGCAGGTTTCATGGTCGGCTCGGCAGTATTCGGAAGGCGCATTGTGGCCGGGGTCACGCATGGCGTCCATGCGGGCGGCGAGGGCCGGCTTCCACGCCTATAATTCGCTCATGTCCCGAAAGAACGAAACCGAACGCGACCATGGCCTGATGGTGGAGACCAGCCGGCCCGAGGTCGCGCCGCCCCCCCTGTACCAGGTACTGTTGCTCAACGACGACTACACGCCGATGGACTTCGTGGTGACCGTCCTGCAGCAGTTCTTTGCCATGGACCTGGAAAAGGCGACCCAGGTGATGCTGCATGTGCATACCCGTGGACGTGGCGTCTGCGGCGTCTACACGCGGGAGGTGGCCGAATCCAAGGTGGCCCAGGTCAACGAGTTTTCCCGTATGAACCAGCATCCCCTGCTGTGCACGATGGAGAAGTCCTGAGGGGGTCCGGCGCAGGCTTGCCGGGACGGAAACGGTGTGGGGGCGCCGCTGTGGAGTACAAGGCAACGATCCCTGAACACTGAAATCCGGTAGGGTGATGGAAAACCGCCCGCCAAGCCGCATATTGTCGGCATAGGCCCCGGAGGCAATCATGTTCAGTAAAGACCTCGAGCAAACCATCGGCCAGTGCTACAAGCGCGCCCGCGAAGCACGGCACGAATTCATGACGGTCGAGCACCTGTTGCTCGCGCTGCTGGAAAATCCCTCGGCGCAGGCCGTCCTGAAGGCTACGGGTGCCGACGCCAATCGCCTGCGCGCCGATCTGGAGCAGGCGATCGAAGCGTCGGTTTCGCGGTTGGCGGAAGACGATGGCCGCGACACGCAGCCGACGCTGGGGTTCCAGCGCGTGCTGCAGCGCGCGGTCTACCACGTGCAGTCGTCGGGCAAGAAAGAGGTCACCGGCGCCAACGTGCTGGTCGCCATCTTCGGTGAAAAGGACTCGCACGCAGTCTATTTCCTCAACCAGCAGGACGTGACGCGGCTGGATATCGTCAACTACCTGTCCCACGGCATCGCCAAACAGGGCGAAGAGAACGAGGGGACAGGTCAGCCGGAAGGCGAAGGCAAGGCCGAGGCGGGCGAGGGGGAAGGCAAGGGCGACGCCCTGACCGAATTCGCCACCAACCTCAACGACATGGCGCGCCAGGGCAGGATCGATCCGCTGGTCGGCCGTGGCGACGAGATCGAGCGGACCATCCAGGTCCTGTGCCGCCGCCGCAAGAACAACCCGCTCTACGTCGGCGAAGCCGGCGTGGGCAAGACCGCGCTCGCCGAGGGCCTGGCCAAGCGCATCGTCGAAGGCGAGGTGCCCGAGGTCCTGCTGGACGCGGTCATCTACTCGCTGGATCTCGGCGCGCTGGTCGCCGGCACCAAGTACCGCGGCGACTTCGAGAAGCGCCTGAAGGGCGTGCTGGCGGCGATCAAGAAGATCCCCGGCGCCATCCTGTTCGTCGACGAGATCCACACCATCATCGGCGCCGGCTCGGCCAGCGGCGGCACGATGGATGCCTCGAACCTGATCAAGCCGGCGCTGGCGTCGGGCGACCTGCGCTGCATTGGTTCGACCACGTTCCAGGAGTACCGCGGCATTTTCGAGAAGGACAGGGCACTGGCCCGTCGCTTCCAGAAGATCGACATCGTCGAGCCGACGGTGGGCGAGACCTACGAAATCCTGCAGGGCCTGAAGCCCAAGTACGAGGCGCACCACGGCGTGACCTATGCCGATGACGCACTGCAGGCGGCCGTCGATCTGTCGGTGAAGCACATCGGCGATCGCCTGCTGCCGGACAAGGCCATCGATGTCATCGACGAGGCCGGCGCACGCCAGCGCCTGCTGCCGCTGGAAACGCGCAAGGAACTGATCGACGTAGAGGAGATCGAAACCATCGTCGCCAAGATGGCGCGCATCCCGGCCAAGCAGGTGTCCTCGTCCGACAAGGACGTGCTGCAGCATCTGGAGCGCAACCTGAAGATGGTCATCTTCGGGCAGGACCCCGCCATCGAAACGCTGGCATCGTCCATCAAGCTGGCGCGCAGCGGCCTGGCCAACCCGGAGAAGCCCATCGGCAACTTCCTGTTCGCCGGTCCGACGGGCGTGGGCAAGACCGAGGTGACCAAGCAGCTCGCGCTGCAGCTGGGCATCGAACTGGTCCGCTTCGACATGTCCGAGTACATGGAGCCGCATTCGGTCAGCCGCCTGATCGGTGCGCCGCCGGGCTACGTCGGCTTCGACCAGGGCGGCCTGCTGACCGAGAAGATCGTCAAGACACCCCACTGCGTGCTGCTGCTGGACGAGGTGGAGAAGGCGCATCCCGACATCTTCAACATCCTGCTGCAGGTCATGGACCGCGGCGTACTGACCGATACCAACGGTCGCGAGGCGAACTTCAAGAACGTCATCCTGGTGATGACGACCAACGCCGGTGCGGCGCAGGCCTCACGCCGCACGATCGGCTTCATGCAGCAGGATCATTCGACGGACGCGATGGAAGTGATCCGTCGTAGTTTCACCCCTGAATTCCGCAACCGGCTGGATGCCATCGTGCAGTTCCAGGGGCTGGGCTTCGAGCACATCCTGCGCGTGGTGGACAAGTTCGTCATCGAACTGGAAATGCTGCTGCAGGAGAAGCACGTCAGCCTGTCCGCCACGCCGGCGGCACGCGACTGGCTGGCGCAGCACGGCTTCGATCCCCTGATGGGCGCGCGCCCGATGGCCCGCCTGATCCAGGACAAGGTGAAGCGTCCGCTGGCCGACGAGCTGCTGTTCGGCAAGCTGGTGGAGGGCGGCCGGGTCAGCATCGACGTACGCGATGGCGAACTGGTGGTCGATGCGCAGGCTGAACCGGAAAGGCTGTTGCCGGCGACGGTGTAGCCGGCCGGACGCTCACGCGACCATGTCAGAAAAGGCGGCCTCCGGGCCGCCTTTCCCTTACGGCGTCCTTACTGTCGCGCACGTCGCTTGCGGGCAGCGAACTCATCGGCTGTGATCTGCTCCACGGCGCTGACGCGGCAGTTGCCGCGCTTCGTCATCACTTCGGTGTCCTGCGGGCATAGTTGACCCAGCTGGCCATTCGTGGAGATTTCCACGGTGGGCGTCATGGTGATGGCGGCACAGCTGTTCCGGAATGCGACCCGGTAGTGGCTCTGGCCGTCACGCAGATAGAACTGCTCACCACTGCCGGCCCGGATGATTTCCTGGTCGTTGCCCAGGCTCACGCACGCGGTGACCGGCTCGCCCGCCTGTGCCGCCAAGGGGGCCAGGCCGGCAACGAACAGCAGGGAGGGAAGAAGACGTGGGTTCATGGCACCGCTCGAAGCGTTGGCAGCCGGAATTGGCTACGGTCACGCTACGCATCGGTCCCCGCTTTCAAATCTGCCGTTGGTGGTCCTTACCAGCGACCCGGTGCCGGAAGTCATGGCATCCCCACCCGCGCCTTCGCACGGGCGCATAAACGCAGAAAGCGGCCATTGGCCGCTTTCAAATCAAATAGTTGCGTGAATTACTTCATGCGATAGGTGATTCGACCCTTGGTGAGGTCGTAGGGGGTCATTTCGACCTTCACCTTGTCGCCGGTCAGGATGCGGATGTAGTTCTTGCGCATGCGGCCGGAGATATGGGCGATGATTTCGTGGCCGTTTTCCAGCTTGACCCGGAACATGGTGTTGGGCAGCGTCTCGGCAACGGTGCCTTCGAATTCAATGGAATCGTCTTTCGACATGTATGCCTGTGCTGTGCCGCGAGGAGATGGCGGGTGCCATGAAGCCGGGCATTGTACGCCAGCCAGGCCCCGGGTGCAAAAATTCCGTTATGGCACCGAGGGTTGCGACAGCAGGGCGGTGGGCAGCACACCGAACCGCGCGGTCCAGGCGCCTTCCGGTGTCGGCAGGTCGACCAGGCAGGCGACCTGTTCCAGAAAGGTCTCGCGAGGCACGAGGCACCCTCCCAGGGAGTGGAGGTGATCGTTTTCCACCTGTGCGTCGATCAGCGGCCAGCCCCACTCACGCAGGCGCGTCGCAAGCGCGGCAAGCGCGACCTTCGAGGCGCCGGATAGATGGCTGAACATGCTTTCGCCGAAGAACATCCGGCCGATCGCCACGCCATAGATACCGCCGGCCAGGCGGTCGCCATCGAAGACTTCCACCGAGTGCGCGTGCCCCTGCCGGTGCAGGTCGATGTAGGCCTGCCGCATGCCCGACGTGATCCAGGTGCCGTGCTGTCCCGGTCTTGGCGATTGCGCGCAGGCCGTGATGACCTGCTCGAAGCAGGTATCCGCGCGGACCTGCCATGCGCTCCGCTTCAGTTCGCGACGGAAGCGCGAGGACAGCCGTACGCCGTCCGTGTGGAACACCATGCGGGGATCGGGCGACCACCACAGCGGCGGCTGGCCGTCCGAGAACCACGGGAAGATGCCGTGCCGGTAGGCGTTGAGCAGGCGCGGCAGGGAAAGGTCGCCACCGATCGCCAGCAACCCGGCCGGTTCGCGCATGGCGGTGCCCGCGTGAGGAAAGGGGGCGTAGGGGTCGGAAGACAGGACGAACGGCCGTTGGCGCATGCCGCGATTGTAGGGGGCATTCATGGCGCGACGCGCCGGGTTCAGTCGCGATGCTTGAACGGTGCATGTGCCTGCAGGCTGCGGACATAGCGGCGTACGGCCACGGCTTCTTCACTGCACCAGGCGGCCAGGGCTGCGGAGAAGTCCGGACGGGCGATCCAGTGACGCGAGTGCACGAAGGTGGGCAGGAATCCGCGCGCGATCTTGTGCTCGCCCTGGGCGCCGGGCTCGAAGATCTTCAATCCCTCGCGCAGGCAATAATCGATGCCCTGGTAGTAGCAGGTCTCGAAATGCAGCCCCGGCAACGCGGTCTCCGCGCCCCAGTAGCGGCCGTACAGCGTGTCGCCTCCGCGCAGGCACAGCGCCCCCGCGATCGCGCGGCCGTTGTGGTCGGCCAGGAACATCACCAGGTTGCGGGGCAGTGAGGTGGCGAGATGTTGGAGGAATTCCAGCGTCAGTGCCGGCGGGTTGCCGTAGTCGTGGAAGGTACGCAGGTAGAAGCCGAACACCGCCTGCAGATCGGCCTCGCTGGCCTCATCGCCGTGCACGATCCGGAAGCTCACACCGGCGCGATGCACCTTCGCGCGCTCCTGGCGGATGTTCTTGCGGTGCTTGTGGTCGAAATCCGCAAGGAAGCCGTCAAAGTCGCACCAGTGTCCAGGATTGCGCCAGTGGTACTGCACGTCGATGCGGGGCAGCCAGCCCTCTGGAAAGCCTGCGTCCTCGGCAGGTGTCGGGAAGTTGATGTGGGCGGAGGACAGGTTCAGCCGCAGCGCTTCGTCCTGGATCGATGTCAGCAGCAAGGCGCGATGGCCAGGATCCGATGCCAGTAGCCGGGGCCCCGTGACAGGCGAGTAGGGCACGCCGCCCAGCCACTTGGGGTAATAGTCCAGTCCGTGCTGCGCGTATGCGTGCGCCCAGGCGTGGTCGAACACGAACTCGCCGTGCGAGTTCTCCTTGAGGTAGCCCGGCGCTGCAGCGACCAGCAGGTCTCCGTCCCATACCGTTGCGTGATGCGGCGTCCAGCCCCATTCCTCTCGCAGGCAGCCTTGGGTTTCGAGCCCGTGCAGGAACGCATGGGAAACAAAAGGGTTGCGAGCATCGTGCAACGCATCCCACGCGGATGCAGGCACGTTGACGAGGGAGGAGAAGAAACGGACTGCAGTCATCGGCAGCGATGCTACGGACGCAGGTCCAGCACGTCGATGGTCGGAGGATTGAACAAGCGCATCGGCAGGCCGATCTCGCCGGTACCGACGGTGGTGTATACGCGAACTGCGCCATGGGGCGTGCGCAGCAACTGCTCGCCGCGATCGAAGCCGTACTGGCTGGGAATCACGCGTTTGTACAGCCAGGGAATGCGGATCTGCCCGCCATGCGTGTGGCCGGCGAGCACCAGTGCGGACTGGTCCGGATCGAGGTCGATCGCACTGTCTGGATTGTGGGTCAGCACCAGGGTGGGCGAGGTCGAAGGCAAGGCCGCAAGGAAGCCGGGATCGTCCTTGTTCGCCCAGCGATCGCCCAGTCCGGCAAGACGGAACCCGCGCACGGCGACGATTTCGCCTTCGATCACCCTGACGTTGTGCGTCGCGAGGGCGGAACGGAGCTCTGCATCGATATCGGGGCCCGGCGACTGCTGGTCATGATTGCCGAGCACGGCGTACGTTGACAGATGGAGCTCCGCGAGCGGCGCGAACATCTGTTGCAGCGACTTGCCATCGGGTTCGTAGGTGAAGTCACCGGCGATCACCACCGCGTCGGCCTGCTGGGCATTGATCCGGTCCACCAACCGCTGCAGGTACCGACTGTTCTTGTAGACGCCCAGATGGATATCGCTGACCAGGACCAGCCTGGCCCGCGCGCCGGTGCCCGTCAGCGTGGTCTCCTGCACCCGGATGCGCTGCGGCTCGACGAAGCGGGCCCATGCGAACAGCAGGCAGCCGGCCAGCAGCAGGACGATCAGCCAGCGGCCACGGCGCTCACGCAGCCGCCACACCAGCCACGCCACGAACGGCCAGATCAGCCAGCTTCCGTGGAACAGGCATTGCTTGATCAGCAGCTTGTCCATCCGTGGAAGAGGTCGTTGCCCGGATCAGCCGTCCTTGTCCAGGAAGCGTTCGGCATCCAGCGCCGCCATGCAGCCGAAGCCGGCCGAGGTGATGGCCTGCCGATAGTGCTGGTCGGTGACGTCGCCGGCCGCGAACACGCCCGGGATCGTCGTCGCCGTAGCGTTGCCCTCGATGCCGGAGCGGATCTTCAGGTAGCCATTGCTCATGTCCAACTGGCCTTCGAACAGGCCGGTGTTCGGTGTATGGCCGATGGCGACGAAGAAGCCGTGCACGTCGATGTCGCGCGTGCTGCCGTCCTGCATCGACTTCACGCGGATGCCGGTGACGCCGGCATCGTTTCCCAGCACCTCGTCGACGGTGTGGTGCCACACCGGCTCGATCTTGCCGGCCTGGATCTTCGCGAACAGCTTGTCCTGCATGATTTTCTCGGCACGCAGCGTGTCGCGGCGGTGCACCAGGTAGACCTTGCGGGCGATGTTCGACAGGTACAGCGCCTCCTCGACCGCGGTATTGCCGCCGCCGATCACGGCCACGTCCTGGTCGCGGTAGAAGAAACCGTCGCAGGTGGCGCAGGCGGACACGCCGCGGCCCTTGAAGGCTTCTTCCGAGGGCAGGCCCAGGTACTTCGCGGTCGCGCCGGTGGCGATGATCAGCGCGTCGGCGGTGTATTCGCCGCTGTCGCCGATCAACTTGAACGGACGCTTGGACAGGTCGGCCGTGTGGATGTGGTCGAAGATCACTTCGGTCTCGAACCGCTCCGCATGCGCCTGCATGCGCGCCATCAGGTCCGGGCCCATCAGGCCGTGGGCATCGCCTGGCCAGTTGTCGACCTCCGTGGTCGTCATCAGCTGCCCGCCCTGCTGCAGACCGGTGACCACGACGGGCTTCAGATTGGCGCGGGCGGCGTAGACGGCAGCGGTCCAGCCGGCGGGGCCGGAGCCCAGGATCAACAGGCGGCAGTGCTTCGAAGTGCTCATGTATACTCGCGTGAGGGGTTGTCGGGCTGGCAACGACGCTGTCCGCATCGTCCGCAGGCCCATAGAGTGGCGGTGCGTATCCGGCGAATCAAGGCGCGCGGGTGGAAAGCGGTGGTGCATGCGCAAGCCCGGACGGATCGAATGAAGACGCTGCGCAGCCACGTGGCGTTTTTTGCTGTCTGGGGTCGGGCAATCGTTCGTCGCGGTGAGATGGTCAGGCTGTTGCCGCGGACATGATTCGTTTACTATCAATCACTAACAGAAATTTCCTAAGGTCTGGTCCAAAGGTGGCGAAGCAGCTCCCGGACAACGGCAAATCCAAGGGCGGCAACACGCCTGCGCGCAAGCAGGCGTCGCCTCCGAATCCGCGCAGGCAACGCCTCTGGCGTGATCTGGCCCTGATCGCCATCGCGCCACTGCTGCTGTATCTGCTGGCCAGCCTCTTCACGTTTTCACCGCAGGATCCCAGTTGGTCGCAGTCGGGCAGCCTGACCGCGCCGGTCCACAACATGGGCGGCCTGGCGGGTGCGTATCTTGCCGACATGCTGTTGTGGCTGTTCGGCTACGTGGCCTTCCTGTTGCCGCTGATCCTGGGCGCGATCGCGTGGATCGCATTGTTCGGCATGGACACCGACGGCGATGGCGAAGCTGACCTCGGGCCAGCGCTGCGCCTGATCGGCATGGTCGGCTTTCTGATTTCCGCGACGGGCTTGCTGCACTTGCGTGGCGTGCCGGCCGAACATTTTTCCGCCGGTGCCGGCGGCATCCTCGGTACGCTGGTGGGCAAGTCGCTGCTCAAGCTGTTTGGCGGACTGGGCGGCAACCTGTTCCTGCTGGTGCTGTTCCTCACCTCGGTGACACTGGCCACGGGGCTGTCCTGGTTCGCAGTGATGGAGCGCATCGGCAAGTACGTGCTGATGTTGCCCGACCTGTTTCGCCGCGGCAGCCAGCAGGCCAACGAGTGGCAGCAGACGCGGGCGATGCGCGAGGAGCGCGAGACCGTCCGCAAGACCGATGCCATCGCCCGCGCCAAGCGCGAGCCGGTCAAGATCGAGCCGCCCGCGCCGGCCATCGTGGAGAAAAGCGAACGCGCCAAGCGCGAGCAGCAGATCCCGTTGTTCCACGGCACCGGCGGCGACGAGTCCGGCTTGCCGCCGCTGTCGCTGCTCGATGATCCCAAGCCGCAGACCAAGGGTTATTCCGAAGAAACACTGGAAACCCTGTCGCGCCAGATCGAGTTCAAGCTCAAGGATTTCCGCATCGACGCGCAGGTGGTCGGTGCCTATCCCGGACCGGTCATCACGCGCTTCGAGATGGAGCCCGCGCCCGGCGTGAAGGTCAGCCAGATCAGTTCGCTGGACAAGGACATCGCCCGCGGCCTGTCGGTCAAGTCGGTGCGCGTGGTGGACGTGATCCCGGGCAAGTCGGTTATCGGCCTGGAGATCCCCAACACCAGCCGCGAGATGATCTACCTCAGTGAACTGCTGCGTTCGAAGGAATACGACAAGTCGGGCAGCCCGCTGACGCTGGCGCTGGGCAAGGACATCGCCGGCCGGCCGACCGTGGCCGACCTGGCGCGCATGCCGCACCTGCTGGTCGCCGGCACCACCGGTTCGGGCAAGTCGGTGGCCGTCAACGCGATGGTGCTGAGCCTGCTGTACAAGGCGTCGCCGAAAGACCTGCGCATGCTGATGATCGACCCGAAGATGCTGGAGCTCAGCGTCTACCAGGGCATTCCGCACCTGCTGGCGCCAGTGGTCACCGACATGAAGGAGGCCGCCAACGGTCTGCGTTGGTGCGTGGCGGAGATGGAGCGCCGCTACAAGCTGATGAGCGCGGTCGGCGTGCGCAACCTGGCCGGCTTCAACAAGAAGGTCAAGGACGCGATGGACGCGGGCCAGCCCTTGATGGATCCGCTGTTCAAGCCCAACCCGGATCTGGCCGAAGCGCCACGTCCACTCGAACCGATGCCGTTCATCGTCATCTTCATCGACGAGTTCGCCGACATGATGATGATCGTCGGCAAGAAGGTCGAAGAGCTGATCGCCCGTCTGGCGCAGAAGGCGCGCGCCGCCGGCATCCATCTGATCCTGGCCACGCAGCGTCCATCCGTCGACGTCATCACCGGCCTGATCAAGGCCAATATTCCCACCCGCATCGCATTCCAGGTCAGCTCCAAGATCGACTCGCGCACCATCCTGGACCAGTCCGGCGCGGAAACGCTGCTCGGTCACGGCGACATGCTGTACCTGCCGCCGGGCACGGCGATGCCGGAGCGCATCCACGGCGCCTTCGTCAGCGACGAGGAAGTGCACCGCGTTGTGGAGCACCTGAAGGCGAGCGGCAGCGCCGACTACATCGAAGGCGTGCTTGAGGAAGTCCAGACCATGGGCGACGGCATCGTCGTCGGCCCGACCGGACTGCCGGAATCCGGGGGCGGTGGCGGCGACGAGTCCGACCCGCTGTACGACGAAGCGGTCAAGATCGTCACCGAGAGCCGCCGTGCTTCCATCTCGGGCGTGCAGCGCCGCCTGAAGATCGGCTACAACCGCGCCGCGCGCCTGATCGAAGCCATGGAAGCGGCCGGCGTGGTGACCCCGCCCGAGCACAACGGCGACCGCCAGGTCCTCGCGCCGCCTCCGCCGCGCTGAGGCCTGATTCTGTGGGAGCGACGTCAGTCGCGATCGATCTTCGGCAACGCGTCATCGCGACTGACGTCGCTCCCACAACAGCCGGGCGCCAATGCCCTGTTCAGTTTCGTCCGGCCACACTCCGCTCCATGCCCTTCATTCCGGAACACACCATGCTCCGCACCGCACGCCTAGCCGTCCTCGCCACTGCCTTGCTCGCCACCAGTGCCTTTGCCGGTGCACGCGATGAACTGAAGACCTTCACCACCGGCCTGAAAGGCCTGGATGGCCAGTTCACCCAGAAGGTCTACGACGGCGGCGGCAAGCTCAAGGAAAGCTCCAGCGGTCGCGTGGCCTTGTCCGCGCCGCGCCTGTTCCGATGGGAATACAACAAGCCCTACGAACAATTGATCGTGGCCGACGGCAAGCAGGTGTGGGTCTACGATCCCGATCTGCAGCAGGCCACCGTGCGCGAGCAGGGCATCGAGGAAGAAAACAGTCCGCTGGCCGCACTGATCGATCCCGGCAAGCTGGACCAGCAGTTCAAGGTCGCCGAAGCCGCAGGGCAGGGTGGCGTGCAGTGGCTGACGCTCACGCCGAAGCAGGAAGGCGATGCCAGTTTCCAGACCGCACGGCTCGCTTTCACCGGCGGCACGCTGGTAAAGATGGAGGTGAAGGACGCCGTCGGCCAGCGCACCGAGATCGACTTCTCCGGCTGGAAGCGCAACCCGGCGTTCGCAGCCGGCACCTTCAAGTACACACCCGCAAAGGGCGTGGACGTGGTCGGTGGTCCCTGACCGTTCCATCAAGCGAGTTCCGACTGGCCGCGACGTTACAATGACGCGTGGCCAGGACACGCACCCCGCTTGAACCGCAGACCGACCTGCTGAGCATCGACACCGATGCGCTGCGGCCGCTGGCAGAGCGCATGCGGCCGCGCACGCTGGATGACATGGTGGGCCAGCGCCGACTGCTGGCGCCGGGCAGCGCGCTGCGTCGCGCGGTGGAATCCGGCCATGTGCACTCGATGATCCTGTGGGGGCCGCCCGGCTGTGGCAAAACCACGCTGTCCCTGTTGCTGGCGCGTTATGCGGACGCCGAGTTCAAGGCGATCTCCGCGGTGCTGTCCGGGTTGCCCGAGGTGCGCCAGGTACTCGCCGAAGCCGCGCAGCGCTTCGCTGGCGGACGGCGGACGGTGCTGTTCGTGGATGAGGTGCACCGGTTCAACAAGGCGCAGCAGGATGCATTCCTGCCGCACATCGAACGCGGCACGATCATCTTCGTCGGCGCGACCACCGAGAATCCTTCGTTCGAACTGAACTCGGCACTGCTGTCCCGCTGCCGTGTGCACGTGATGGAAGCCGTTTCGCCCGATGACATCCGGCACGCGCTGCAGGCCGCCCTGGATGACGCGGAGCATGGACTCGGCGGACTCGGGCTGCAGGTCGATGATGCCGCGCTGCTCGAGATCGCCACCGCAGCGGATGGCGATGTGCGGCGCGCGCTCACCCTGCTGGAAATCGCCGCCGAGCTGGCAGCCGACGAAGGCGGGCGCATCACGCCGCAGACGCTGGTGCAGGTGCTGGCCGACCGGACGCGCCGCTTCGACAAGGGTGGCGAGCAGTTCTACGACCAGATCTCCGCGCTCCACAAGTCGGTGCGCAGTTCCAATCCCGACGGCGCGGTGTATTGGCTGGCACGCATGCTCGATGGGGGGTGCGATCCGGCCTATCTGGCGCGACGGATGACGCGCATGGCGGTGGAAGACATCGGCCTGGCCGATCCGCGCGCCCTGCAGATGGCGATCGACGCCTGGGATACCTACGAACGGCTTGGCAGTCCGGAAGGCGACCTTGCGCTCGCGCAACTGGTGATCTATCTGGCCAGCACCGCCAAATCCAATGCGGGCTACATGGCGTTCAATGCCGCCAAGCGCGATGTGCGCGAGTACGGCACGCAGGACGTGCCGCTGCACCTGCGCAATGCGCCTACCAGACTGATGAAGGAACTGGGCTACGGTACCGGTTACCAGTATGACCACGATGCTGCCGGCGGCATCGCACTGGACCAGACGGCATTCCCCGATGCGATGGGGGAGCGGGTCTACTATGCCCCCGTCGAGCGCGGCCTCGAGATCAAGCTCAAGGAAAAGCTCGACCGCCTGCGTGAGGCGCGCCATCGGGCGCGAACGCAGGCAGGGCGCGACGAATGACCTCCCCATAGACGGAAGACGACCGATGCCGGCACACGCTGCACTCTGGTGGCAACAACTTGTGCTGGTGATGGCCGGCGGCGCCCTGGGTGCGGCGGCACGCTTCTGGCTTGGGGGCGCGCTGCTGCGGCAACTCGGAACCGGATTTCCATGGGGCACGTTCGCCGTGAACATGATCGGTTCCTTCGCAGCGGGCTTTCTCGCCATCTGGCTGGAAGGGCGTGGGCCTTCCGCACTGTACTGGCGCGCGTTCCTGCTCGTCGGGGTGCTGGGCGCGTTGACCACGTACTCGGCACTGATGGTGGAGTGCCTGTTGTTCGCGCGGACGGAACGCCAAGGCATGGCGTTGGGCTATCTGGCGGTCACCCTGCTCACCGGATTGCTCCTGGTGTGGCTTGGCGCACGCCTCGCCGATACGGTACGCGCGCCGGCTTGGTAGCGCCCACAACGCCGACGACTGCTGCGGCCGGCCAACGATCCCTTTATATGACGCTTCCGCTTTGCGAGCGGACGAGCGGCGCGATCGCGAACGAAAATTTAACGCACCCAGCGGACAGGACTAACGATTGCCATGCAAATGTGACCCGCGTCGCTTTTTAGGGGCTTCCCCTGGGTCCCGGAGCGACCACAAGGAGACTCAACATGTGCATTCGCAAGACACTGATCGCATCGGCGGTACTGCTGGCGCTCGGCACGACGGGACAGGCATTCGCGCAACAGACCAACAACGAGAGCGGACGTGGGGACGACATTCTGGTCAACCTCGCCGCGGACATGAGCAACAACAGCACCAACACGGACAACAGCGACAACTCTGACAATTCGGACAACTCTGACAATTCCGACCACAGCGACAACAGCACTCACGACGGCGACAACCGCGACAATCGCGGCAGGGCGACTGCGGAAGGCTTTGGCTCGACAGCCGCCAACAATGGCAGCACAGCGACTTCAACATTCTCCAACTCATTCAACCACAGCAAGGCCGTGGCCGAAACGAAGCTGATCGGCGCCGTTTCGGGCGTGACCGTGCACGACATCGGCAACGTCGCCAAGAACTGGGGCGACGCGAACGGTGGTGACGGTGGCGAGGGTGGCGCGGGCTATGGTGGCAAGGGCTACGGCGGCAGCGCTGCGGGCGGCACCGGCAACGGCGGCGGCGGCGGCGATGGCGGCGACGGCGGCAATGGCGGTAGCGGTGGGAGCGCCAACAACGGCAGCGCGACCGCGGGCGATTCGTCCAATGGCAGCGCCAGCATCGGCGACGCGACGGCCGGCAACGGCGGCCGTGGCGGCAACACCGACGATACCCGCGGCGCCAACGGCGGCGACGGCCAGGGCTGGGGCGGCGATGGCAAGGGCTATGCCGGTGACGGCAAGGGCTATGGCGGCGATGGTGACGGCGACGGTGGGCACGGTGGTGGCGCCAGCGGCGCGTCCGGCGGCGATGCCGGCAGTGCCAGCGGCGATACGGGCTCCATCGCGGGCGCATCCGGCGGTGATGCAGGTGCCGGCAGCGGTGACTCGCGCGAACGTGGCGCAGGCAACGGTTCCAGCGGCGACGGCACCGCAACAGGCGGCGCGGGCACCTCGGGCGACGCGACGTCGACCGGCGGCGCCAGTTCGGCCACCGCGGGCGCGGGCACCAGCGGTGATGGCACCGGTACGGGCGGTTCAGGCTCCGGCACTGGCGGTGCGGGCGACGGCGCGGGCGGCGATGCGACCGGCACCGGCGGCGCAGGCTCCGGCATGGGCGGCGCGGGCGGCACGCTGACGGCGACCGCAGGCGACGGCGGCGATGGTGGCGATGCCAGCAATGGCGATGCCAGCAACGGCAGCGCGTCCTCCACCGCCAGCAATGGCGATGCGACAGCCGGCAACGGCGCAAGCGGCGCGGTCGGTGCGACCGGGGGTGCCGGTGGCGTCGGCAACGGAGGCGACGGCAATGGCGGTGACGGCAATGGTGGCGTCGGCAACGGCGCAACCGGTGGTGCCGGCGGCGCGGGCGGTTCCGTCGCAGTCGATGCGGGTGCGTTCGACATGTCGAACAACATGACGAGCGTCGGGCAGTCGGCGGCCGGCATCATGGTGGCGGCGCAGAACAGTGGCATGGCCTCGCTGATCCAGCAGGGCATCACCGTTCAAGCCAACCTGACCGTAGGCCCATAAGCGTTCCGCAGTGTCCTGGCCCGGCCGGGCCAGGCACGCCGCGTGGACGCAGGCGTCCCGCTTCACGGCGGGACGCCCCACGGCTGCGCGATGGACGCATGGCAAGGGAGACTGACCATGCACACGCACCAACAGGCCGGGTTGCGCATCGCAACCTGGGGACTGCTCATTCTCGCCTTCGGTGCCGCAGCGGAAGACAACGCCGTTGCGCGCGCCGGATGGACGCCCGCCATCACGTTCGAGACATCGGTTCCGGACGTCCCGGTCGTGGCCGTCAGCGAACTGGGACGCGCGGTCGCGGTGGACCGGCTGTCCGCCCTGCGAGGCGGCGACAGCAGCCAGACCGAGAACCTCATCGATGTGGACGGCTCCGTGGATGGCAACACGGCGCACCACATCACCAGTGGAACCAACAGCATCGCTGACGGCGCATTCGGCAACGCCAGCGGCATCAACACGGTCATCCAGAACACGGGCAGCAACGTGCTGATCCAGAACGCGATGATCGTGACCGTCGATTTCGCCGGCGGACCGCAATGAAACACCACGGGTGGCAGCATCGATGGCCGCGATGTGCCGCGGTCGCTTGTGCGTTCGCCGTGCTCGGCGGTGCGTCGGCGGCTACCAGCGACGTCCGCGTGCCGGGCAGCAACTACAGCGTCCGCGTGACCAGCCTGAAGGAAGCACGGTTCAAGACGACGCTGCCGCAGCAGTACGATTTCAGTTGCGGCTCCGCGGCCACGGCCACGCTGCTGACCCATCAGTACGGGCATCCGGTCAGCGAAGTGGATGTGTTCGTGCAGATGTACAACAACGGCGACCAGGCGCGTATCCGCAAGGAAGGCTTCTCGCTGCTGGACATGCGTCGCTACCTGCGCTCCAAAGGGTACGAAGCCGATGGCTTCGAACTGCCGCTGGACAAGCTGCAGCAGGAGAACGTACCCGCGATCGTACTGCTCAACGATCGCGGCTACCGGCACTTCGTCGTCGTCAAGGGCCTGCGCGATGGTCGCGTGCTGCTGGGCGATCCCGCGCGCGGCACGCGCGCGATGCCGCGCTCGCGCTTCGAGGCGTTGTGGGACAACCGGGTGATGTTCGTCGTGCACAACCAGCGGGAACGCGCCCGCTTCAACCAGGCCCGCGACTGGCAGACCGCACCTCCGGCGCCACTCGACATGGGAATCCAGCGCGACGGCCTGCGCAACGTCACCGTGCCCAGGCGCGGTCCGGGAGACATCTGACATGGACAGGATCAGGCAGGGCGTCTGCCGCGGCACGGTCATGCTGGCCGTGCTGCTGGTGCCTGTTGGCGCGCGGGGGCAGGGTGGAGAGTTGGGCACTGACTGGCAGCCCGTCGATCCCGCGCGTCTCGCCGAGATGCGCGGTGGCTTCCAGATGCCCTCGGGCATGATGCTGTCGTTCGGCATCGAGCGCGTCGTCTTCCTCAACGGCGAGCTGACGGCGCGCATCGCCGTGCAGGTTCCGGACGTGGCGCGCATCACACCGGACCAGGCGCAGGCGCTGGCCGATTTCAATCGCGGACTGGTGGTGCAGATCGGCACCGGCAATCACTTCGACCCCGCGCAGGCCGGCGGCGGGCTGGTGATCCAGAACACGCTGGATGACCAGGATATCCGCACGGTCACCCGTATCGACGTGGGCGTCGACACGCTGGGGGCCTACCAGGCCCTCAACGCCAATGGCGCGCTCACGGATGCGCTCATCCGCGCGCCCGGCGGCCCGTGACGCAGGTACAAGGCCGGGATTACCGCGACACACGCACCAGAACAAGGGGAACATCATGAAAGGGACGTCTCTGATAGAAGTTGCGCCGCTGGCACTTGCAGTCGGCCTGGGCGTGCATGCGGGCCAGGCGAGAGCACAGGAGCCGATGATGCCGGCGCCTCAACCGCCGCCGTTGCCGGCGCAGCCTTACGAGATCACGGCCGATGCGCGGCTGGATGCGTTGCAGCGCCAACTCAATGAGCAGACGCAGCGGCTGCAGGCCATGCGTGACGCCATGCAGGCGCAGGAGCAGCAGATCTTCAATCTGCAGAATGCGCTCAACGAAGAAATCCTCGCCAATGCGCGCGCGCGTGGCGCGCCTGCACCGGTGATCGTGCCCGCGCTGAACCAGGCGCCGACCTTCCGCGATTCCCCGCCGCCGGCGCAGACCTACATCGTGACCGGTCCGGCACCTCAGGCAACCCCGCAGGTGCCGTCGGGTACCGACGGCGCGCGCACGGGCACGCAGGTCGCGCAGTCAGGTTCCGCACAGGGCACCTCACCGCCTGCGAGCCAGCAGGCAGACACGCAGGCGCCGCAACGGGTGGGACAGGCACCGGAAAGCGATTCGCGGCCACCCGAGGTCGCGCAGATATTCGATCAGCCCGGCGTGCTGACACCCAAGGGCAAGATGGTGCTTGAGCCGTCGCTGCAGTACGGCTACTCGGCCAACGATCGTGTCGCGCTGGTGGGCTACACCATCATTCCCGCCATCCTGATCGGCCTGATCGATGTGCGGCAGGTGAAGACCACCACCGCTGTGGCCACGCTCACCGGGCGCTATGGCCTCAGCCGACGCATGGAAGTCGAAGCAAAGCTGCCCTACGTCTACATCCATAGCGATACGGTCAGCCGCGAGATCTTCACCGGTTCCGCCCAGGACCGCGTGTTCAATGCGCGCGGCAGCGGAATCGGTGACGTGGAAGTTACCGGCCGCTACCAGCTCAACCGGGGTGCGGCCGACAAGCCGTTCTACATCGCATGGCTGCGCTACAAGAGCCGCACGGGCCGCGACCTGTTCGAGGTCGTCACCGACTGCGTGACGCGCTGCGTGGCCAATACCACCGGTACCGGCCTGCCGCTCGACCTGCCCACCGGCAGCGGTTTCAATTCGCTGCAACCCGGCGTCACCTGGCTGTACCCTTCGGATCCTGTCGTGTTCTTCGGCAGCCTCAGCTACCTGCACAACTTCAAGCGCAGTGACGTCTCACGTCGCGTGCTGGGCGGGCAGACCGAATTCCTGGGCGATATCAAGGCCGGAGACATCCTGGGCTTCAACCTCGGCATGGGCCTGGCGCTCAACGAGAAGGCGGCCATCAGCATCGGCTACGACCAGAGCATCGTCGACAAGACCGAGCAGGATGGGGAAGAGGTCGCCGGTGCGGTGCGCACGACACTGGGGACCCTGCTGCTGGGGGGGACCTACCGCTTCAGCGACCGTATGTCGCTGAACGTCGCGCTGGGCGTGGGCGTCACCCGCGACACGCCGGACGTGACCTTCACGGCGCGCCTGCCGATCAACTTCTGATCACCCCGCGTCAGCCGGCGCGGCCCTGCCACCACAGCCACACGGCCGCCGCCAGCATCAGCCACTCGGTGAGCGCCAGTGCGAGTGTGGTGGTTTCCACCGGCCACCAGCGCAGCAGCGCGAGGCTGCGGTAAAGTACGATGGGCACGTACAGCGCCATCGCCAGTACCAGCCCCGTGCGCATCTGCTGGGTCCAGGCGAACCACGCGAACAGGAACGCCAGGCCCAACTGCAGGCCGCCGTAGATCGTCAGGTATTCCGTCTGCCCGGACCGGGTGAGCGTGGCGTAGCCCACCGCCGCGGCGGTGCGCGCCGGCGCCAGCGTGCACCAAGCCGCGAGCAACAGGTAGGCCATCGCATTGAGGTAAAGATAGACCGAGGTCATCGCGCATCTCCGGGTCGTGGAATGTCGTTCTTGCAGGGTGGCCGGTTATGGCGCGGTGAACATGGGGAAAATCCGACGGAACGACGCGACATGGGCCGATCCCACGGCATTGCGCACCGGCGGATGCTGCAGGTCCCCATCCGCAGGAGCCTGCCATGTCCCGGTCTTCGTCGTGCGCATGGCGCATCGTGCTGGCCTGCATCCTTGTCGCCGGTGGCTCGTCCACCTGGGGCAGTGACCCCATCCACAAGTGCCGGGGCGCGGACGGACAGCCGCATTACCAGGCCACGCCCTGTCCATCGACGCAACGCACGGAATGGGTACGCGACTATCCGCCGGATCCCCCGGCTCCCGCCGCGTCCGCCGCATCCGCAGTGCCGGCGACGGACAGTTCCCGTCCGCGCGCACGTACGGGAGCACGCCGTCAGAAGGCCTCGGCGCAGGGCACGGTCATCTCGATGCATCGCGATGCCGCCGCCTGCGAGCGTGCGAAGAAGGCCCGTGACCAGGCCTACGCGCGGCTGGGACTGAAGCGCGACTTTGCGGCGAGCCGCAAACTGGACGACCGTGTCAACGATGCCTGCCGCTGAGAGTGGGCCCTCAGATCGTGCGCGAAAAGCGGGGTGCGTCCGCGGCAGGTGCCGCCGGCAGGTAGCGGTCGAAGCACATCGCGATCACCCGCAACAGCAACCGGCCCTTCGGCGTGGCCTGGAAACCGACCCGCGTGAAGGCCAGCAGGCCATCGTCGGCGAGGGCCTGCAGACGGGGCAGGGCATCGGCGAAATAGTCGGTGAAGTCGATGCCGAAGCGTTTTCCGATGCGTGCGTAGTCCAGTCGTCCATGGCACATCAGCTCCTGGATGACCTCGGCCCGCAGCACGTCATCGCGGTCCAGCGGCATGCCGCGCCAGACCGGCATCCGGCCATCGTCGATCGCACGCTCCCAACTGGCGATGTCGCGCGGGTTCTGGCTGAAGCTGTCGCCGATATGGCTGATCGCACTGACGCCCAGGCCGATCAGGTCGCTTTCCGCATGCGTGGTGTACCCCATGAAGTTCCGGTGCAGGTCGCCGCGCGCCTGTGCGAGCGCCAGCTCGTCGCCAGGCAGGGCGAAATGGTCCATGCCGATGTAGACGTAGCCCGCCGCAACCAGGCGTTCGATCGCGCATTGCAGCAGCGCCAGTTTGGTTTCGCGGTCCGGCAGGTCGTCCTCTGCGATGCGCTGCTGCGGCTTGAACAGCTGCGGCAGGTGGGCATAGCTGTACACCGCGATGCGGTCCGGGCGCGCATCGATCACGATGTCCAGCGTGCGCTCGAAACCTTCACGTGTCTGCTTCGGCAGGCCGTAGATCAGATCAATGTTGACCGACCGCATGCCGTGCTCGCGGCACGCTGCGACGATGGCCAGCGTTTCCTCGACGCCCTGCACGCGGTTGACCGCCTTCTGCACCTTGGGGTCGAAGTCCTGTACCCCCAGGCTCGCGCGGTTGAAACCCACCCGCGCCAGTTCGCCGATGTCCTGCGGGGTGACGAAGCGCGGATCCAGTTCGATGGAGAAGTCCATCGTGCCGGCCGCGGCGAAGCTGAACTGGCTGCGCAACTCCGCCACGCAGTCGGCGATCTGCGACGGGGACAGGAAGTTCGGCGTGCCGCCGCCGAAATGCAGTTGCACCACCGGGCGTCCGCTGTCGAAAAGCGGCGCCATGCGCGCGATCTCGCGGTACAGATAGTCCAGGTACAGTTCGCCACGCGCCTTGTCGCGCGTGATCACCCGGTTGCAGCCGCAGTAGAAACACGGGCTGGTGCAGAACGGGACATGCACGTACAGCGACAGCGGCCGCGCGTGGTCCTGCAGGTTGGTCGCACTGGCGTGCTCGCGAAGCTGCTCTGCGCCGAAGCGGGCGCTGAACTGGGGCGCCGTCGGGTACGAGGTATAGCGCGGCCCCGGCGTGTCGTAGCGCCGCAGCAGGTCCGCATCGAACAGCGGGGAAGGGGAGACGATGCCCATGGCGCACAGGCTAGGGTCCACAGGCCGGCGCCGCATTGATCGGGATCAATTGCCCCGAGGATCGTGGCCTGCTGCCTCCGGCGCATCCGGAATCTCCGGCAGCATTTCCAGCGCTGCAGGCGTGGTGCGCAGCATGGGGTGGAAGCGCGCCGGGTGCAGCAGCCGATGCGCCTTGAACAGCCGCCGTCCGCCCGCCACCAGGGCCAGCAGCGCCAGCGTGGCCGCGAAGAACAGCGGCAGCGCCACCGGGCCGAACGCCTGCATCAGTACGCCCGCCGCGGCAGGCCCGATGGCGGCACCGACACCGTTGAGCAGGAGCAACGCGCTGCATCCGGCCAGCAGTTGGTCGGCCGGCAGCCGGTCCAGCAGGTGCGCGACCGCCAGCGGATACAGCGCGAATGCCAGGCCGCCGAACAGGAAGAACA
Organism: Pseudoxanthomonas sp. SE1; assembly: GCF_029542205.1. Lineage (NCBI taxonomy): Bacteria > Pseudomonadati > Pseudomonadota > Gammaproteobacteria > Lysobacterales > Lysobacteraceae > Pseudoxanthomonas > Pseudoxanthomonas sp. SE1. Next base: position 2,026,759 of record NZ_CP113783.1, read on the forward strand.
GCGCATGCGCGCCGGCGTGTGCCTGCGTGTCGAAGCGCAGCGCCACCAGTGCCGTCGCGGCGCCGCATGCCGCCACCAGTGCCAGCGTGCTGCGCCTGTCGCCCCGGTCTGAGAGACGGCCAATCGGCAACTGCAGCGCGGCACCGCCGACGATGGTCGCCGCCATGAATGTGCCGATGCCCGCGCGATCCAGCCCGAGCGATGCGGCATATACCGCGCCCATGCCCCAGAAGGCCCCCAGCGCGAGGCCCGCGAGCAGCGCGCCCGCCGCGGCGCTTGGTGCGGCGCGGCAGATCTGCAGCAGATGGACCTTCGGTGCCACGGTCATCACCGGCGGCGTCAGCCGCGTGGCGCTGACGGGGAGGATGGCTAGCGCGAACAGGATCGCCACCACGCTGAACAGTACCGGGCTGCGCGGCGGCTGCAGGTCCAGCAGCAACTGGCCCGCGGCCAATGCCAGCAGGGACACCACCATGTACACCCCGAACACGCGGCTGCGATGTTCCGGCGCGGCCTGTGCGTTCAACCAGCTCTCGATCACCGTGCACAACCCGACCAGCGCCATGCCGGTGACCACGCGCAACAGCATCCAGCCCACCGGTTCCACCCAAAGCGGATAGACGAGCACTGCGGCTGCCGCGAGCGCGGCGTGGAAGGCGAACGCACGGATGTGGCCCACGCGCCGGATCAGTGGCGGCGCCGTGAACGTGCCCAGGAAGAAGCCGGCGAAATACCCCGACATCACCAGCCCGGTCGTGCGCTCGCCCCAACCTTCCACCTGGCTGCGCACGGCCAGCAGCGTGCCCAACAGTCCGTTGCCGCCCAGCAGCAACGCGACGCTGGCGAGCAGGGCGGTAAGGGGAAGCAGGATGCGGAACACAGGACGCGCGCGGTACCGGGGAGGTGGTGCCCTGCATGCTAGCAACCCGATGCTGAGCGTCCGTTTCACACGCCTGCATCCCGCGCTGCGGGCGTCATGTCCATGTCGCGCGATGCCATCGGGTATCCTGCCCAGGTACCGTCTGCGGCACGACATGGGCAGGTTCTTCGATGAGTGAACGCAAGGTCCCGGGCATCGACGACTACGACGGCGCCGCCGGTGGCTGGGGGGCACTCGCCGCCGTGGCGCGCGCGGTGAAAGGGCAGATGGCGATCGGTCGAGAGACCTCGGCCCTGCGCCGCGTCAACCAGCCCACTGGCTTCGACTGTCCCGGCTGCGCCTGGCCCGATCCGCGCCACACGTCGTCCTTCGAGTTCTGCGAGAACGGTGCCAAGGCGGTGTCGTGGGAGGCCACGGGCAAGCGCGCGACACCGGAGTTCTTCGCACGGCACACCCTGTCCGAACTGTGGGAATGGAGCGACCACGCGCTGGAAGACGAAGGCCGGCTGACGCAGCCGATGGCCTACGATGCGGATGCGGACCGCTATGTGCCGATCCGCTGGGACGAGGCATTCGCGCGCATCGGCCAGGCGCTGCAAGCGCTGCCGCATCCCGACATGGCCGAGTTCTACACCTCCGGCCGCACGTCGAACGAAGCCGCCTTCCTCTACCAGCTGATGGTGCGCGAATACGGCACCAACAACTTCCCCGATTGTTCGAACATGGCCAGGTTTGCCCAACGCCCAAAAATGTAAAGTTCGCAAAGCCCGCCGGAGAATCAGGCTTTCGCCGCCCACCCCGACGCAGTTGACCAATATCGCTATGGCGTGGACGACATAGCGTCTGCAGGCGGTTGGTCGATCGCTCGGAAAAGGAGCACCCGGGCCGCCTGACCCCGGAGCTGCTGGCACACATCCGCGGCCGGTTCCGTTCGGCAACATCAACTTCAGCGACACTCTCCGCTGGAGAGGTCATCGCCGGGGAGATGACGATGTCACCGGAGCGAAGGGGGCAACGGACGGACGCGGCCACTGCCCAAGCACTCACCGCCGCGGATGGCGCGTGGCCTTGCTTGCTTGCCACGAACCCGATGCGCTGCACGACACACATCAGATTGGCTTCAGCACCTTGCGTCGTTCGGGGCGCTAAGGCGCTCTCCGGAGCAGGTCGTAGATGGCGATGATCGTGCTGCCCACGCCGAGCGAGAACCAAAACACCGAGAAGTGATACTGCGGCAGCGCAGGTTCGATGATGAGGATAAGCCCAATGGCGAGTAGGGCGTATACGGAAAGAGGCTTTCGCCGCAACCGGTCGCGCATGTCGATCTCCCTTCAGCCCGCACAGCAAGAAAGCTGCTTGATGTCCTTGACGAAGGTTTGTGCGGCAAGCTTCAGCCCCTCGACAGTTCCTGCACCTGGTGCTCGTGTCGACGCTGCTCCTGCTCGCGCTGCTCTTTCACCAAGGTCCGGTAATGCTCCAGCGCCTCGCGGGCGTGGGCGTGCTTTTCTTCCAGCGATTGCACATGGGCTTCGTGCTCGGCCAGGCGCGCGGTCAGCCCAGTGATGCGCTCGCCGAGCTGGGCGATCTCGGTGACCCGCTCCGCTAGCGCCTGCCGGGTGGCAGCGTGCGCTGTCCTTTCGTCGTGCAGCGCGGTTTCGGTGTGCTGAAGGCGACGATCGACACGGCGGTGGCGGGTGAAGGCGGTGAAGCCGGCGGAGTTCGAGCGGGTGATCGTGGACACTACGGTACAAGAAAAGGCGATTGCGCATCCGACCGACTCGCGGTTGTTGGAGGTGGCGCGCTATCAGGTGGTGAAGGCAGCGAAACGAGCCGGGATCGAGCTTAAACAAACTTTCGCCAAAGAGGGCAAGTCGCTCCGGCGCAAGGCTGGGGGCTACGCGCACGCCAAGCTGTACAAGCGCTTGCGGCGCGTGGTGAAGCGTCAGCGCACCATTCTGGGAATCGTGCTGCGCGTGGTGCGGCGCAAGCTCGATGCGGGTGTTGGCGCAGATGCCGTGGTCCTGTCCAGGCTTAACATCTACTACCGGCGTAGAGTGAATTCTGCATAGGCAACCCTTCAGCCTGGCGGATCAGAAACAGCCGCTTCAACGATCACCGCGGCGACGCGTTCCGGTCCTTCCGCTGAACGGCGATGAGCCGAGTCCCCCATGGGGACCTTGACTCCGTATGCGCATACGGTACTAGCATGCTAGCCGGCTTTCTCGCACGAGGTGGACGTGACCGCTTGGATTGGCTTGTATCGGGTTCCTCTGACTTGCGCGGCCGTACCGGAGATCGCTTGCGGTTGCCTTTCCAAGCCGTTGCTCCAGCGCTTGGAGGACGACCCGGATGTCGACACCACATGGATACACCGCACGGGTGGCTTGATCGCCGTGCAGTGGCGCCAGCCGGTCCCGCTTGGTCAGCAACTGGCTCCGGTTGCGCAAGCACTTGGCGACGGCACAGCCACGGGGATGCCCCCCGAAGCCACGTCGGCTCTGCTGGGAACACTCGGGGATTCCGGGCAGTGGTACAGCCGCTGCACAGTGGACCGATTGAGCGAGGAAGAGGCGGGCGTGCTCGCCTCGCGGCTGGTCGAGCACTTGGTCGACGCGCGTATCCCGACGCCTGATGGAGCCGCCCTCCGCTCGGACCTTGAGGCAGTCCTCCGGGATGTGCTCGTTACACAAGACGATATTCCTCTCGGCGTCCGACTGCAGCGCTTGCTCGAATCCGCACGGGGCGTACTTCGCAAACATCTCGATGCACCCAGCTTCCGAATGTGCGAACCCTTCCTGAGTACTATCGCGCTGTTGCCCACGAACGTGGGACAAGCAGAGCCCGGCTTTCTCGGCGGGATTGACTCCGTACTCGGGTACGGGGTTACAAAGGCGTTCGACCCCGTATTCCGAATGGCGTTGGGGCGTCGACCAGCAGCTTTCCACATCTAAATCCCATTCGAGGCACCCAACAATGATGATGTTCCGATCCACGCTTCAGGCCGCGTGCGTCAGCATGGCGCTGAGTGCGCTCGGCAGCGCTTCAACCGCGATGGCAGGCGAGATGCCAAGGGCTGCCGCAAACGCGTTCTATGAAGTACCCCTGCGGTGCCCGTCGGCGCCACAGATCGCTTGCGGCGGGAAGGTGAAGCCCGTTCTGAGAGCGCTCGAGAACCAGCCTTCGGTAGCGGAGGCATGGGTTGATCGCACAGGGACCATCGTGGCCGCGGTCTGGAAGAGCGGCAGCGATAGTGTGCAGCGCGACGCCGCGGTTGAGGAAGTTGCCTCGATTCATGACCTGCGATTCCGGCGGCTTGGTGGTTCGCGCGCCCGTGCGCTTCAGGAGAGTTTCCAGACACGCGACGGTTGGTACAATAAAATGACGGCCGACGAACTCAGCAACGATGAGGCGCGCTTTATCGCCCAGCGCCTCACGCGACGTCTGGTTGCCCACGCCCCTTCCGCCGCGTCGAAGGCCGCCACTGTAGTGGATGCGATCGAGCCGCAACTTCGCCAGGACCTCGTTGGGCAATCTGTTGGCACTCGCAGTGAGCGATTGATCGGCGCCGTCAGCCCCTTGCTCGATGAGAATGAACTGCGTGCGTTCGCGGATGCACTCAAACTTGGCACCCGACCGCTCAAAGGTGAAGAGTAGTCCTGATTCCGACGCCGCTTGAACCTTCTGCTCGACTGCTCACACGTCCCTGAGGATCGTCCCCATGAAAAAGTACGTTGCCGTGCTGTCAATGACTCTCGCTCTCTCCTCGCCGGGTTGGGCTGCCACCCGGACCACGACCTTGGTCGTTGATGACATGACGTGCTCAACGTGCCCCGTCACGATCAAGAAGGTTCTAAACCGGATTGCCGGCGTACAAAAGATCGACTTTCGCGTAGAAGCCAAGGAAGTCCAAGTGTCGTTCGACGATGCCAAGACTACGGTTTCAGCGCTCATCAAAGCCACCGCGGATGCGGGTTACCCGTCGCGCGTCAAGTAACCTTTCCCTGTTGACAAGTGGTGCTAACGCTCGCGCTCGATCCGTTGAGTGTGTCGTTGGCACCCCAGTTCGGCTGAAAACGGCCAAGCCGCGCCGGGGCATTTGCCAGTCGCCGCTGTCCCCGCAGCCGCGGTAGCGATCCGTCCGGCGAAGCGGGCATCTACCTCATCGCCTGGGAAGCGAGCTCTGTTCAGCCGGGCCAGGTAGCGGCTGCACTTCAAGCTCAAGCGAGCCGCGCGCTCTCGCGAAGGCGGCGTCGGCGCTGGCCCGCGCCCGTCGCGCCGTGGTCAGACGCGGCGACCGGTCCACTAGGAGGACCGCGATCACCCAGCCCGAACTGGCCGCACTGCTCGCCACCTGCGATGCCACGCTTACCGGGGTGCACGAGCGCGCGCTGCTGCTGTCCGCGTTCGCCAGCGGCGGGCACCGACGCGGTGAATTGGCCGCCGCGGACATGAGCGATCTGTGTCGGTTTGGCGAGCGCGCGTTCACGTTGCGGGCCCGGTCGACACTCGACGTCACTTCGAGGAGCATTGTTTTGGCGTCGCACCCGCGCAAGGCGCACGTGTCGCCATAACGCAAGCTATCGATCACGGCGACCTTGCAGCCTGCCGCCGCAGCCATGCCGGCGACGCCCTAACGCCGGCACCGGTACCGGCGCCGATCAGGATCCGGTCGCATAGCTGTGGCGGCTGCATGCCATGCTCCATTACATCCGACGGACATCGAGCAGCGCTTCGAGGTTGATAGCGATCGTGGTCGCAAGGCGCTTGGCCCGGACGGCGGCGTGCCCGCAGAATTGCTCATCCACGGTCTCCACAAATAGTTCCAACCACCGCTGAAAATGATGGTGTTGCAAGGAATGGCGCGTGTGCAGTGCAATGTGCTGGGCAATCATGTTGCGCCGATAGCCCTCATGCTCGCCGAGCAGCATCTTGCGCCAATACGCGCGAATCGTTGGTTTATGTTGCTGCAGGTCAACTTCTTTGAAGATCGGACCAAGCGCGGCATCAATGATTACTTTTGCGTAAAACGCGTCCACGCAGTCGGCAATGGCCTCCGGTGAGTTCAATTCGCGCGAATTCATGGCGATGGTTTCCAGTTGGCGCTCAAGGGCGTGCGGATGCGTCGATCGGCCGTCGACGAATTCAAGCTGACCGGGCATCAAACCGCTCATGCGCGTCCTCCAAACGTACGCGTCGCCCGCCACACGGATAGCCCGAACAACCTGATCAATCCCAGTGCCGCGATGACCCAGTGCGCCCTGAAAACGGCGCCGGCCGCCTTACCCGCCGAGTGCGGGGCCAGGAGCGGGAGGTGACACGGGCACTTCAGCACAGCCATCGCGGCCCACGAGTAACCCGTGACGGATCTGCGCTCGTGACCGTTCATCGCCTGCCTTTCCGTGTCGACCAACCTCTGCCCGCAGCGCGCTCAATTGTGCCTCCAACCCCAGCAATCCCTGCCGCCGCTCATCAACAATTGCGCCTGACTCTGCACGGCACGTCACCACCTTATCGGCCTTCGATGCATCCAGTGACCGACACAATCGCATCCAGCGGTCGGTCGGCGCGCAATTCGCCGTGTGCCGTGGTCAGCACGAACGCGCCCTCTGCGTAGGCGACCTGGCCAGACTGGGTATGCTCCGGCGCCGCCAGACAGTTCGACGCTCGTAACCTCAGCACCGGTCACCACTTCAATGCCCTCACGCTGAAGTATCTCCCGCAACACGGCGCTAATAATGTCCGGCTCCTCTTTCGGCAAGAGACGCTCGGCACGTTGGACTAGGCGACCCGGCCCCCTCGAGGCGCGCATTGCCCTCGATCAAGTGAAGATTTTTGATTTTTCCGACCCCGCGGTACGCACCATCCCGGATCGGCTTCACCACCTCGTCCTTTCGCCGGATGATCGCCTGGAGATCCGCCTTGGGCTCCCCGACGACAATGCCAAATTCGGCGGCGCGCCGAACGTGGTGCATGATTCTTGCCGAGTGAATCATGGTCTTGGTCGGAATGCAGCCGCGACTGAGGCAGGTGCCGCCGAGAAGTTCTTTCTCGACCAGGGCTGTCTTCCGACCCTTCAATGCCGCTTTCTGCGCTAACGGGGGCCCTGCCATTCCGCCACCGATCACGATGAGGTCGTACTGTTCCGTGGATGTCTTGGTCATTGGAATCTCCCGAGCAGAGTTGCAAGGGCCAGTCCGACGCTTTCCATTATGGATCGCCCAAGCCGCCGGACACTGCCACGGCACTTGGAACAAGATCTCCTCGGCAAAGTTGTTCGTCGTCTACACGAGGCTAGTCACCGCACATGCGGCGATGAAACAATCTTCTTATCTATTGTTCCTTTCTCGAAGCGTCCGTTGGAACTTCCACGCCTGGACGTGAGCCAGAGCGTTGCCCAGCGTCAGACGCCAGCAGCGCGCTGCTGGCAATGCCTAAGGTTAGACCGAAGCCCGCGTGTCCGACGGCCTCCCAGATGAAATTCGCAATGGTGTGGCTCCCCATTGCGAAGACCATGCCCGGATAGATCACCAGCACCAGGTAGGGTATCGCCCATTTCCATCCCCGTGCGCCAAACAGCACGAGGAACGACAGGCTGAACATGATCCCGCTCCAATAATGCCAAGCGTAACCCAGAGCGACGGTGGCCCCTGAGCTGAGAGAGGAAACCGGCTCATGCTCTGCGGCGTGTTCCGCCTCTGGCTGATGTTCCTCAGACGAGGCTGCCGAGCCGTGTGCATCAGCCGGGCTCGGAGCAGGCGGCGCTTGTTCGCGCTCGGGACCGACTTCGTGTTCGTCGGCATGCATGGACCCATGCCCCCCCGGCGCGACTTGCCCTCTGAGGCGCCGCCCAAAGTCGAGCGCTTCGTCCATCGCGACAACTCCGGCACTGATCCCCGCCACCCTGCTGGAGTCGTACGTAGCGGTTGCCATGTAACCCGCTAGGAAGGCCACGATGACCAGCCAGACGAAGCGCTTGTCACCGGCCCGTCTGGCCAACGCGACCGAGGCGACGGTGAGCAGGATCGAAGCCAGCCAGAAGATAGGTCCGATGATCGACATCGACACGCTCCACTTCAGGTCGAGGACCAGGGGAAGAGGCCCGATCACACTCGCCCCAAGCGCCAAAATGCGCGGTAGCCAGAAGTCTATGAACGTTCGACCCGCTCGAAAGCCATTGAAAATCGAGTCGTCGAGTTTGTCAGTAGCGGTAGCCATAGTTTGGATCTCCCTTGTCATCGGTGTTGAGCCGCCCCTCGCGCCTTGGTCGCGCTGTCACGCGGGTCGGCAGGGCTCTGCGCTTGGCCGCTCCGATGCTTCACGCGTCAACGGTCGCGGCGATGCGGGTACGCAGAAACGCCTCGTCGTGTTCGGCCAGGTCGGCTAGGTTCTTGAGCGCCGGCAGGCGGCGCAATTCATCCATGCCCATCGGAAAATCCAGGCGTGGATTGATGCGGTGATACGCCGCACCGAGCAGGCCTTCGGCCAGCAGGTTGACGTACTGTGATTGGCTTTCGCTGGAGACGCTGTGAAAGTGCCGTCCCCAAGCCAGCTGACCGCCGGTGCGCAGGCGATCGGGGTCGAAAGGCATGGCGCATTGTTCGCCCGTGCCCACCGACAGCACGGCCAGCTGCTCCAGGCAGGTGGTGCCGAGGTCGTAAGGTGGCGCCACGCCACGGCGACTCTTGCGCGAGAAGCGGAAGGACTCCACCACGCCGAGCAACGCGGGGTTGTTGGCGTACAAGCCCCCATCGACCAGATCCGTCCAATGTTCGGTCGAATGCGCGGCAAAGAAGGTGGGGGCGGCGGAGGCGGCCAGCGCCAGATCGACGAGACGTCCGTCGATGCGCGATGCGCCCCGATGGGCGTAGTCGCTCCGGAACAGTTGGGGCCGTGCATTGGCCAGCGAGAGCGCAGTAATACAGACATCCGTCTGCACATCGCCCAAGGTGAGGTCGCCGAAGAGGGCCCGCATGGCCTCGCGCAGCGCATCGCTGCAGTAGCGAGGGCGAAAATTGTCGACCCCGGCCCAACGGCGCATGGCCGGCCCGAAGATGCGTGGCAGATGCGCCTCGTAAAGCGCCGACACCTCGCTGACCGGCCGTCCGAGGGCGAGCGCCAGTGCAATGATCCCGCCGGTCGAGGTGCCGCAGACAAGGTCGAAGTGGGCGCCGAGCGGAAGCGCCGCGCCGGTCAGCCCATTCAAGTACGCCTCGACCTGTTCGAGAATCTTGAGTGTCAGGTAGCCGCGCGCACCGCCGCCATCCAGGGTCAGTACCGAGAATAAAGCCGCGGAAGCGGGGTCTCGTGGCGCCAGGGGTGCGGCGAACTTCGCGGACGAGGTCGGGTTCACGGTGGGTCCTTGGTGGCGTCCTCTCGGAATGACGGCGTCGAGACGGCTTTGGACTCGTCGCGCATTGCGAAGCGCTGAAAGCACTCCAGACCGCAAAAGTGTTCAACGTAGCCGGCGCCTTCCGGTGTCAGCGCGGCGCTCAGCGGAATATCCTGGCAGCAGACACTGCAACTGATGAGACCGGTATCGCGTGTACTGACGGCGAATGTGGTCCGTTGCGCGAGAAGTGCGGCCAGTGCGTTGGCGGGCATCGCCTGGGCAAACAGGAAGCCTTGGGCTTCGTCGCAGTTCAACAGTCGCAGCACGTCCAAGTCGTCGGCGTGCTCAACACCTTCGGCAACGACCCGCATATCCAAGGCATGGCCCAACGCAATGACGGCCTGCACGATCGCGTGGCTCTTGGGATCGTCAGAAACGCGATCGACGAAACGGCGATCGATCTTCAACGCAGTCACCGGGCAACATTGCAGATGCGCCAGGCAAGCGTAGCCGGTGCCGAAGTCGTCGACTCCGACGCTGACTCCCAGGCGGGCGATTTCACCCAGCATCGCCATCGCAAGCGGATCGCTAAACGCGACCGACTCGGTGAGTTCAAGCTCCAGATATTTCGGAGGCAGTCCCGTTTCTTCAAGTGTGCGACGAACCGTCTGTTCCAATGCCGCACTCAACTGCAAGGCTGAGGCATTCACCGCGACGCGGACCCACGGCAGCCCCTGCCCTTGCCATTCGCGATTCTGACGACAGGCCTCGCGCAAGATCCATTGGCCGAGTTCGACGATCAATCCCGTCGATTCGGCCAAGCCCACGAAGTCCTGCGGCAGGCGCAAGCCATATCCCGGGCGCTGCCATCGCAACAGCGCTTCAACACCTACGATGGCGCCGGTGCGCAGATCAATCTGCGGCTGGTAATGGAGCAAGAACTCCCGGCGCTCCCAAGCCTGTTGCAGCACGGAAGCGATGAGAGGCTGGTGAGTGAAATCGGTCATGAGAAGCGGTCAGGTCCGGCGACCGAAGGCCCGCAGCATCCGCGCCACTGAAAGGACGAACAAGCCGATCAACGCAAGTGCTGCAACACCCCAGTACTCACCGAGAAAGGCGCCGGCGGTAGTGCCGGCGAGCACGACGGCGAGAATCGGTAGATGGCAGGGGCAGGACAGCACGGCCAGCGCGCCCCACAGGTAACCGGCGATCGGCCGGCGCCCTTGGGACGATGTACGCTGGAGGCGGTTCATCACGGCACGCTTTCCGCTGGGTATGCCGGCTCAGCTGGCATGGCCGCCAACTGCGCTTCCAGGTCGGCCAGTGACTCGCGTCGGCGCTCGAGTTGCTGACGCAGCCCGGCGAGTTGCGCAACTGCATCCGCGCCGTCCGCCGCATCCAGCGCCCGGCACAGCCGTGCCAGTACGTCCAAGCCGATTCCCGCCTCGAAAGCGGCCCGAACGAACCGCAGCCGGGCCAGCGACTGCTCGTCGAAAATGCCGTATCCGCTTTCCGTGCGCCGTGCCGGATGCACCAGACCGCGGAGCACGTGATCGCGCACCACGTGGACGCTCACGCCTGCGTCTTCAGCCAGTCTGGATATCGTGTAGGCGTTCATCTCAATCGGTGCCTGGCAGCTAACCTGCGCAGCACGACAGCTGTTTGACGTCCTTGTGGAAGGTCTGCGCCGCGAGCTTGAGTCCCTCGACCATCGTCAGATAGGGGAACAACTGGTCGGCCAAGTCCCGCACGGTCATGCCGGCGCGGATCGCGAGCGCCGCGGTCTGGATGATCTCGCCGGCTTCCGGGGCGACGGCCTGCACGCCGATGAGCCGGCCGGTGCTGGCCTCGGCGACCAGCTTGATGAAGCCGTGCGTGTCGAAGTTGACCAGCGCCCGCGGCACGTTGTCGAGCGTGAGCGTGCGGCTGTCGGTCTCGATGCCGTCGTGATGCGCCTCCGCCTCGCTGTAGCCGATGGTCGCCACCTGCGGATCGGTGAATACCACCGCCGGTACGGTGTCGAGATCCAAGGTCGCGTCACCACCGGTCATGTTGACTGCCGCACGGGTGCCGGCGGCGGCGGCCACGTAAACGAACTGCGGTTGGCTCGTGCAGTCGCCGGCAGCGTAGATGTCCGCTGCACTGGTGCGCATGGCCTGGTCGACCACGATGGCGCCGCGCTCATCCAGCGACACACCGGCATTCCCCAGCGCCAGGCTGCGGGTGTTGGGGGAGCGCCCGGTGGCGATGAGCAAGCGATCAGCACGCAGTTCGCCGTGGTTGGTGGCGAGGACGAACGCACCCTCTTGGTAGGACGCCTGAGTGGCCTGGGTTTGCTCCCACACCTCGATGCCCTCGGCACGGAAGGCCGCGGTCACGGCTTCGCCGATGGCCGGATCTTCGTGGAAGAACAGCGTGCTGCGCGCCAGGATCGTGACCTGGCTGCCCAGGCGGGCGAAGGCCTGCGCCAGTTCCACCGCCACCACCGAGGAACCGATGACAGCCAGTCGTTCGGGGATGGCGTCGGTGACCAACGCCTCGGTCGAAGTCCAATACGGCGTGTCTTTGAGCCCTGTGATCGGCGGCACCGCCGCGCTGGCGCCGGTGGCGATCAGGCAGCGGTCGAAGGCGACTTCGCGTTCCCCGCCGTCAGTCAAGTTCACGCTCAAGCGGTGGCTGTCCTTGAAGCGCGCTTCGCCCCGGACCAGTTCGATGTTCGGATTCGCTTCCAGAATGGCTTCGTACTTCTCGTGGCGCAGTTCGTCGACGCGGGCCTGCTGTTGGGCCAACAAGCGCGTGCGGTCGACGGCGGGCGCGCACGCGGCGATACCGTCGTCGAAGGGGCTGGTCCGCCGCACATGCGCAACGTGCGCGGCGCGGATCATGATCTTCGAGGGCACGCAGCCGACGTTGACGCAGGTGCCGCCAATCGTGCCACGCTCGATGAGCGTGACCTGCGCCCCGGATTCCGCCGCCTTGATCGCCCCTGCCATGGCGGCGCCGCCGCTGCCGATGACGGCGATCCGCAGGGGTGCTGGTGACGCTCCCGAAGCGTCGTTCGAGGTGCTGCGCGGCTGCTTGAGCAGGCCGCCCAAGGCGCCCAGAACTTTGTCCACAGCTGAGGGTTTCGTGGTTGCGGTTGGCGCGGCCTCGGCTACTGCTGGCTCCACCAGCCGGTAGTTGCGGGGCAAGGCCTCGTTCAACTGCGCCAGTGTCAGCGGATGCGCGCTGCGGACACGGACTTCCCTTTTGGGATAGCTGACCGCGACCTTCGCGAGTTCCGGCACGGCTTGCAGCGCCTTCTCGATGTGATGGGCGCAGTCCGCGCAGGTCATGCCGGTCACGTTCAAGATGCGTTCGTTCATGGGTGTTTCCAATTTCCAATGGGGCGGAGGCAGTGTGTCTGCCCTCCGCTGCAACGGGAGAAGCCGTTTGTCGTGGCGCGGGAGGCGCCCTTGTCTCAGCAGCAATACGGCGCGGCCACGATCAGCAATAGCGCAATGCCGACGATGATCCCGATCGCATAGAGATCGTCTTTCTTCGAGCGCAGCCACGCCTTCATGTATTGCAACGCCTTGTGGTCGGGTTAACAACAGTCTGTCTTGTCATCGGTCGTGGTGCCGGCCTTGCGTGGCCGGGAAATCAAATCCCAGATCGCCACCGCAACCATCAGCACCAAACCGGGATACAGCAGAAAGCCGCTGCGCTGATCCAAGACCACCATCACGAACACCGCGGCCAACACGAGGAGCGGGCCAGTCACTCCCAACGCACCCCGGAACCATTGCCCGTGACGACGCCCACTGATCACGTTGGCCAGGAGCGCAATGCCGGCGAACAGTGGTAGCAAGTAACGGATAAAGACTCCTTCGTATTGACTCAGGAAGCCCAAGCCGATGGCGGCGCCCAAGCTGCCGAGCGCGGGAAAGCAGCCCGCGCAGCCCATCGCGGACACCAGGGCACCGACCGAGCCGGCCTTGTCACCGAGACGGGCAAACCAGCCGATCGGAGTGGTCATGACTCGCTCACTTCTTGACAGTGGACGGATAACCGGCGTTGGCCGTCGCGTCGGTGAGCGCCTTGAGCGTGGTCTTGGCGTCATCGAAGGTCACAACGACTTCCTTCGCTTCGTAGTTGACCTCGATCTTGGTCACGCCTTCGACCTTGCTCAGCCCCCGCTTGACGGTGATCGGGCAGCTGGCGCAGTACATGCCGTCCACGGTGAGCGTTACGGTCTTGAGGGCCGCCCAGGCCGGTGCGGTGAACGCGAGGGCCAGGACGAGAACGGTGGCGAGTTTCTTCATGTGCGGATCCTCCGGGAAGTGTCAGTAGAACCACGGTGCGAGGTAGGGGAAGGTCAGTGCCAGCAGAATCAAGACCGCGACGATCCAGAAGAGAATCTTGTATGCGGCCTTGACCTGCGGTACCGCGCAGACTTCGCCCGGCGCGCACGCCGCGGCCGGCCGGTAAATACGGCGCCAGGCGAAGAACATGGCGACCAGGGCGGCGCCGATGAAGAGCGGGCGGTAGGGTTCGAGCGCCGCGAGGTTGCCCAGCCACGCCCCGCTGAATCCCAAGGTCACCAGCACCAGGGGGCCGAGGCAGCACGCCGAGGCCAGAACCGCCGTGACGCCGCCGGCGAGCAGCGCCGTGGCGCCCGTTTTATTGGTGTTTTTCATCGCGATGCCGTGGATCCATCTGGGTTGACGCCTGCACCTTACTGCCGTACTTGGGTACGGAGTCAAGCGCCATGCTCACAGGGCGCTGCATCGGCGGGCAGCAGCGTGGCGAGGGTCAAGACGGTCTCCCAGGGCACCCCGACGTGCTGTTGCAGCACGTCTCGCGCGGCCGCGAGCAGTCGCGCCAGGCGGGCTTCGATGCGGATGTTCTCGTCCGCGATGAGTACGTCCCGCAGCGCACACGCCAGATCGCATTGCAGCGCCGCGCCGTCAGGCAGCGGCACGCCCCGTTGCGACAGGCGCAGCACGATCCGGGCGGCAATGGTGTGCGCCTCTTCCTCGCTGAGCTGATCGACGGTTTCGCACCGGTACCACTGCGACGGGTCGGGAAAGGTCGCGAGCAAATCGCCAGCCGCCGCTGGAGTGCATGCGAACTCACGGCCGCCACCAAGTGCGACGTGCAGCAGGCGGACCTGCTGATCGACGTCGAGTTCGCATCGCCACTCGATCGCGATCAGGTCGCCGCGACGGTGCAGCCACGCGCGCGCGATGGCCGGTTGATCCTCCAGCTGAGCCAGCACGGGCTTGGCGAGGCACCCACAGCCGATCTGCGGGACGGCTGCGCACACCAATGCAGCAGAGTAGAAACCAATGGGGGCGATGGGCATGGGCTTCTCCGGGCGGGTCGAACGGTCGTAAGCTACCTCCGTAGTCAAGTACGGGATCAAGCGGATGGATCACACTCCGGAAAACCTGACCATCGGCGCCTTCGCCAAGGCGGCCGGCGTCAATGTCGAGACGATCCGGTTCTACCAGCGCAAGGGGCTGTTGCTCGAACCAGTGAAGCCCTACGGCGGCATCCGTCGCTACGGGCCGACGGAAGTGGCGCGGGTCAAGTTCGTGAAATCGGCCCAGCGGTTGGGCTTCAGCCTCGACGAGGTCGCGCAATTGCTCAAGCTGGACGACGGCACCCACTGCCACGAGGCGGCCGAACTTGCGGCGCTGCGGCTGGCCGACGTGCGCGCGCGCCTGGCGGATCTGCGGCGCATGGAACAGGCGCTGTCCCAACTGGTGGTCGCTTGCCATACGCATCACGGCCAAGTGTCGTGCCCGCTGATCGCCGCGTTGCATTGAGTCCGCACGCGCAGCGGTCTGGACCGCTGCCTCGACGCCGCCACTCGCGGCGCGAACACCTGCTGTGCACGTAATGGCCGCGTCACGCAGCTAAATCCGATCGGTTCCGCAGGCGGCACCACGGCAACGGTGGTGCCGCCTGATGCATCAAGCGCTCAGCGGCAACGGTTCGGGCACGGGACTTGCAGCGCGTGCGTCTGCAACTGCTCGGCCGCCTCACCTGCAAGTTCGTGCGGACGCAGCACGCCAAATCCTTGGCCTCGGGACACCTTGCCTGCCAGTTCGCCCTGATATGTTTCCGAGATCAGCAGCGGGCACTGGTGGTACACGAATACCACGTCAGATCCGATCATCTCCGAGGCATGGAAGAACAGGGGCAGCTCGGCGAGGAGGTATTGAACGCCAAGCATTGCCGCATCGAGGCCAACCGGCTCACCATCCTTAGCAGACAGAACCCAACGTGTCGTGTCGAGGCACCTCCGACGAAAAACGTCGTCAGTCTCGAACCGATCGAGCGCTTCTGCGAGCCGGTTTTGGTAGGCCGCATTGGTCGCCAAGGACTCGCACCCGAGGATCGCAAGGCGCCTGGCACCCATCGCTTGGTTCATCTTGTTGCGCAGGTAGCGCATTTGCCGGCTGGTTTTCCTGACTGCTTCGTCTTTCGTGTAGCCGCGGGCTTGCAAGGTGAACCGCGTGACGTCGTCCGGGACGAACAAGGCAACAGCGCGCCCGCCGTCCTCGCAGAAGTCGATGATTGATTGAATGCGCTCGGTACTGAAATAGCTGTTGAAGGGGCTGATACCGACCAGCGCCATGGCGCCTTCGGACCACAGTCGGTCGCATTCACGGGTTATGCCGCGAAATTCCATAAGTCGTCTCCTCTGACGACCCTCGCACCTACGTGCAGGGTCAAGCTCCACCTTGTCGCGTTTGACTAAGGCGTTCGGAATCTGGGGAAAGCGGCTCAGGCCTTGGGCGGCGGGAGCGGCGGACGCTCGTCGTGTGAGCGTAATGCTGGAAAGTTGGCTTCTGGCCGTTCGGCGACCCGGATCTTCAGGTGAAAACGTAACTCGTCTGGCACCACAGCGCAGGGGACCGAGCAGCGCAGCTTGCTCCTTCCTCCCGCATCCTCAGCGCCGGGCCCCTCGCATGCTGCAGCCGCTGGCGTGACCGTAGGGCACGGACTATCCCTGTCCGGCATGGGCAACGGCGTCCAGTACTTCGGCAGCAGGAAGCCGCACAGCAGCGTGATGATGAGCAGACAACTGATCCGACCCGCGTTATCCAAGTGCATAATGCCGACTCATTGCAACGCCTACAATCCACTTGAAGGTTGTACTGGATACCGCCGTTCCGCCCACGTGGGAACGGATCTGACGCGTGCCTTGATGCGCGGTCACCCGCTGTGCGCCAACGCGGGGGAGAGGTTCACTCCCCGCAAGCACCGCGTGCTGACTCCGATCTACGACCAAGACGCGAGGCGAAAGTTCAGTTGCACGGGTAGACGGGCACAGGATGTTGGCCCCATGGGTGATCGGCAGCACGAGCCTTGACTGCGTCCACGGAGGCGCTTACGCGCGATCACGCGCGGTCAGGGACTTTCGGCCGATGACGCATGGTTGGGCGACGGCGACGCGTCCTCGGCTGGCACTGCGAGCGCGGCCCCGGGCAGCGTCAGCGCGCTCACGCGGCTCGAGAGCAAGGCGCCTGCTTGGAAGTAACCCATCACGGTCCCCACGCTGCGGTGCTCGGTCATCGCCATGACTTCGCCCAGCGCCACGCCCTGGCGGCCCGCTTCGGTCACGAAGCCGGAGCGCAAGCTGTGCGCGGCCCAATCGCCTTCGAGGCCCGCCAGTTTCGCGCGTCGCTGCACGATGCGGGCGATCTGGTCACTGGACAGGGCGCGCGAACCGACCTTGTCGTGACGATACATCCGCCGGAAAAGCGGGCCTTCGGTGAGGTTTGCCGCCTGCAGCCACGCCGCCACCGCCCGCGCCGCATCGCCGCGCAGCGGCTTGTCCCGGCGCGGGCCGCTCGCGTTCGTCTTGGTGCGTCCCAGGGCATAGGTCCAGGTGTCATCCCGCAGGCGGCGCAGGTCGCCGACCTGCAGTTCGACGACTTCCGACCGGCGGCGTCCGCCACCGCTCCAGGCGAGCAGCAGCAGCGCGCGATCGCGCACGCCCCGAAGGCCATCGGTGCAGGTATCCAGCATGGCCTGCAGCGGCTCGGCGACGGCCGCCGTTTTCTTGCGCGTGACGATGCCGCGCTTCGCTTGGGCTCGGCGCGCCTTGGCGACCAGCGTCTTGATTCGGTGGTCGTCGGTCGGCGACTCCCACTGCTGCAGACGATGCCATTTGGCGAGCACCGCCAGTCGGTGTCCGACCGTAGCCGAGGACAAGGGGCCGAGCGCTTTCTTCGCGCCCAGCGCCACGAGCTGCGCGTCCACGGCCGGCGGCAGATCGTGGCGCAGTCCGGCGCCCACGCGGCGCTCCAGATGGTCGATGACGAACTGGTTCACCACCGGGACGGGCACGGGCTGCGCGTGGAAGGCGCCGCCGTAGCGCAGCGCGTACCAGGCCGCCCAGTAGCGCATGGCGGAGGCGTAGCTGCGTGCCGTGTTCGCGGGCGTGCCTTCCGCGAGGAATTCTTCGGTCGCGCGTTGAGTGGCGGCGTCGAGCGCCCTCGGATCCAACAGAGCGGAAGTCGCTGGGTCGACACAGGGGACCGGAACGAGCGTAGTATTTGTTACGTCCGACATAGCAAAACTGCCTTATGAGTGTCCATTAGTCGGATAACTGGTTGCTTATCAGACCTTAGCATAGGAGAAGGGGAGATGGCCGTCGGGGTCCCAGAAGCTGACGTTTTCGCCGCCGCTGATCGCGTGCTCGAGCGCGGCGAACGCCCTACCGTCGAGCGCGTGCGCCTGGAGCTCGGACGCGGGAGTCCGGCGCGCGTCGGCCAACTGCTCGAGGCGTGGTGGGATGCGTTGGCGAAACGGCTCGCCGGCGAGACCCGGCTGCCGGCGCTGCCCTCGGCCGCCTCGGCCGCGTTCACAGACCTGTGGCGCGTGGCCATGAACGAGGCGCGTGCCGTGGCAGAGCGCGAGCTCGAGGAGCAGCGTGCGGCTGTCGAGGCGGAGCGCGCGCAGTTTCAAGCGGACCGGAGCGTCTGGGACCAGCAGATCGCCCAGGCCGCCCAGGCGAGGGTCGAGGCCGACACGGCGCGCAGCCAGGCCACCGAACGGTTGGAGGATCTGCAGCGCCTCACGACACAGCTCGAGCACCAAGCCGTCGAGGGCGGCGAGCGCCAAAAGGCCTTGGAATCGCAGCTGCAAGCCGCAGAGTGCGATCGGCGCGCGTTGCAGGAGCACGTGTCAGCGCGGGAGGCGGCGGCAGCCCAGGAGCGCGAGGCGGCGGCCCAACACTTACGGGCAATCGAGGACCGCAGTCACGCCGAGGTGGATCGGGCCAGGCAAGAAGCGAAGCTCCTGCGCACCGAAGTGGAGCGCGCGGAACGGGCGCACCAGCAGGAAATGCGCGAGTCGCACGAGCGAGAATCCGAGCTGCGCCAGCGACTCGGGCAGGCGGAACGCACGGTCGGGGAGCACGCGGCGCGGGTCCGTGCGCTCGATGAGCAGCTGGCTCGTCTGGATGGCTTGGGCGATGCGCTGCGCAGCGCCCAGGACGCCGTCCGCGCCGGGCTCGACCGGGAGGCGCAGCTGCGCCAGGCGCTCGAGGAAGCCGCGCGCCGGACGTCGGAGGGCCACCCGCCGGACGCCGCGAAACCGCCTAGAAGGAAGGTGGCAGCCAAAGCCAAACGGTGACCGCCCTTTCCACACCTAGGCCGCTTTGGCGGGTCGTTGCCCATAACTTTACATTTTCGGGCGAATGACGGCTTCTAGTTGCACGCGTCTGTTATTGCTCACGTTTTTCTGCAAGGGAGGCGGTGCAGCGCGGCTCGGAATGCGCAGAATCCGGCCCAATTTGATGGCGGTGTGGCCAGGTCTGACGCCTGAATGCTCTCGGTACCCTTCAGAACTTTACATTTTTGGGCGACTGAGCGTTTCTTGTTCCAATAGATTGATTTGTTTCGATAAACAAGGGGCCTTTGCATGACTGAGCGCTCGCATCGTCTCTCCATCCTGCGTCAGGAGGAGATCGATGAGCTGTGGGGCCAGCCGCGCTTCGATGCCCGGGACCGCGACTTGTACTTCGACCTCACACCGCAGGAGTTGGAGGTCGTGGTCCAGCGGCGTAATGCGGTCGGGATCCATTTTGTCCTGCAGCTGGGCTACTTCCATGCCCGGCGCATGTTCTTCGACCCCACCGGGGAGTCGGCCCGCGACGATATTGAGCACATCGTCGGCCGCTATTTTCCCGACCGTCGCCATCTGCCGCTTCCAGAACCGCCTTCGCGCCCAACGATGCAGTCGATCCAAGAGCAGATCCTGGAACTGCTGGGATATCGGCGGTGGACGGGCATGCGCCCTGCGCTGTTGGCGCGTCTGAACGAGTTGGCGATGCGGTCCACGCAGCCCAACTACCTTCTCCGAGAGGCCCTCAAATTCGTCGACCGCGAGCGGGTCGTCCGGCCGGCGTACTCCGCGCTGCAGGACCTTGTGGGCGAGGTGATGAACACCGAACGCGATCGTCTGACGACGAGCCTGCGCAAGGCACTCAAGCCCCCGGTGCGCAAGCTGCTCAATAGCCTGCTTGCGAACGACGGGTCGGTGAACAGCCTCGGCTTGCTCAAGCAGGACCTTCGAGACTTCAGCTACACCGCGCTGCGCGAAGAAGTTTCACGCCGCCAAACCTTCGCTCCGTTGTACGCCTTCGCCAAAGTATTCCTCAAGCAGGTGAACATCTCCCCGGAGAGCAGCAAGTACTACGCCTCCATGGTGATTTTCTACACGTTGTTCAAGCTCCAGCGCATGGACCCGCAGGTCGTCCACCTCTATCTGCTGTGCTTTGCGTTCCACCGCTACCGCCAGATCAACGACCACCTGGTGGAAGCGTTCATCACCCGCGTGGAGCTCTACACTCGAGACGCGCGAGCGGCGAGCGAGCAAGCCCTGCTGGAGACGATGGAAAAGAGCGTCCAGGGCCTCCATGGCGCGGGCAATGTGCTTGAGTTGTTCATCGACTCCAACATTCAGGACAAGACGCGGTTCGCCGCGGTGAAGGACAAGGCCTACCAGCTACTCCCGAAGGACCGTTTTGCGCCGGTGGCTGACTATCTTCGAGACATTGCGTTCGACAAGACGGCCTATCAATGGAAGGCGTACGGCGAGCTCTCGCAAGCGATCAAGAAGAACCTGCGGCACCTGTTCGCCGAGCTGGACTTCGACGGCCCGCATACCAACGAGGCGCTCCTGGAGGCGGTGGCTTTCTTTAAGAAGCTCCTTCGGGATGGCCGCTCGCCCAGGCAAGTCCCTCCGAAAGACTTTCCGACGCAGTTCATCTCCAAGCGCATTCGCCGCTATGTGTTC
This sequence comes from Pseudoxanthomonas sp. SE1, assembly GCF_029542205.1. Taxonomy (NCBI): domain Bacteria; kingdom Pseudomonadati; phylum Pseudomonadota; class Gammaproteobacteria; order Lysobacterales; family Lysobacteraceae; genus Pseudoxanthomonas; species Pseudoxanthomonas sp. SE1. The sequence goes on from NZ_CP113783.1 coordinate 2,047,269, forward strand.
GTACCTGACGCCAAGGGCAAGCGGGAGCTGGACGTCGACCGCTACGAGTTTGCGCTCTACAGCGAACTGTGCGACGCGATTGCGGCGGGCAACGTGTTCATTCGCGACAGCAACGAAAACCGCGGCCTGGAAGATGACTTGATCGACGCCGAACGTTGGGAGAATGACAAAAACGCCATCCTCAAGTCGTTGGACGCACCTGTCCTGGAGAGGCCGATCGAGGAAACTCTGGCGTCACTTCGCGAGGAGCTGGAGGCGAAATACGCCAGCGTCAACGAGCGTATCCGGAACAAGAACAACGCACATTTCCAGCTGCGCGGCAAGAAAACCACGCGGTGGAAGCTCGAGTATCCGAAGGACGAGTCGCCCGGGGTGGGTGGCTTCTACGCCCAGTTGCCGATGATCGGCATCTCCGAGCTGCTGAAATTCGTCGCCGCCCAGACAGGGTTTCGCCAGCACTTTACCCATGTGCTTGAACGCTTCGCCAAGCAGCCGCTCGACGCACCGCAGCTCGATGCCGCCATCGTCGCGCTCGGAACGAATATGGGCCTGTTGAAGATGGCCGAAGTCGCCGATATGAAGTACTCCGGCCTGTCCACGACGGCTCGCAATTTCATTCGCCAGGAAACGCTGCGCGCGGCCAACGACGCCATCGCTAACGCCACCGCCAAACTGCCGGCCTTCAAGCTGTTCCACATACAGGAGCGCCTGCACTCGTCGAGCGACGGCCAGCGCTTTGAGACACAGGTAGACACCTACAAGGCACGGCATTCGCCGAAGTACTTTGGGCTGAAGAAAGGCATCAGCGTGGTGACGGCAGTGGCTAACCACATCCCAATTGCGGGCACGGTGATCGGAGCCCATGAGCATGAAAGCCACTACGTCTTCGACTTGCTCTTCAACAACACCAGCGAGGTTCGTCCGGAGCAACATTCCACCGACACGCACGGGACCAATCAGATCAACTTCTTTGCGCTCGATACCTACGGCTACCGCTTCGCGCCTCGCTATAAGGATGTTCGTTCGAAAACCGATCGGATGCTCGTTGGCTTCCGGGCACCCCGCGACTATGGGGACATGCTCATCAAGCCGTCCCGCAAGGTGAGGGAGGCGCTCATTGTCTCCGAATGGCCGAACATTCAGCGCATCATGGCCTCGCTCGGCCAGAAGCATGTGACGCAGGCGACGATCGTTCGTAAACTGAGCAGCTACGAGCTCCAGAACAAAACCAAGGAGGCTCTCTGGGAAATGGAGGGGATCCTTCGATCGCTCTATATCCTGGACTATATTGACGACGTCGAACTGCGCCAGTGCGTGCAGCGTGCGCTCAACCGTGGCGAGGCTTACCACCGGTTGCGGCGGGTGATCGCCTACGTCAACAATGGCAAGTTCCGGGTCACCACCGAAGAGCAACAGAAGATCTGGAACGACTGCGCGCGTCTCATCGCGAACGCTGTGATCTACTACAACACCGCGCTGCTGTCGATCATCTACGAAACCATGCTCGCTGCCGGAAACGCGGAGGCGATCGCACGATTGACGAAGGTATCGCCAGTGGCCTGGCAGAACGTCAACCTGTTTGGTGCGTTTGACTTCAGCGATTCGGAGGTGGACGTGGACCTCTCAGCGATTGCGTCCATCGTCGGAAACCCGCAGCTGTGGGGTGTCGTCGAATCGAACCTGGAAGGTGAGCTTTTCGATCAGTGAACGGCCATTTTCCCCGCGGAAATTGCTAACTTTACATTTCTGGGCGTTGGGTAAGATTGGCCAACATGTGCCACGAGGCGACCAGCGTCGGTTTGCCCGCATCCATCGGCGTGGGCAAGGGGACGGTCACGCTGGACGACTTCGCGCTGTGCGATGCGCTTTTCAGTTTCGGCCACAATCCGGGTACCAACCATCCGCGCATGCTGTCCACGCTGCGCGAGGTCTCGAAACGTGGCGTGCCCATCGTGGCGGTGAATCCGCTGCGCGAACGCGGGCTGGAGCGGTTCACCTCGCCACAGCATCCGGCGGAGATGTTGACCAACACCGCCACGCCGATTGCGCAGACCTACTACCAGGTCAGGATCGGCGGTGACCTGGCGTTGCTGAAAGGCATGATGAAGTGGCTGCTGGACGCCGATGCCACGGATCTTGCTGCAGGCGGGCAGGGTGTACTCGACCATGCCTTCATCGCTGGGCACACCGAGGGGCTGGATGCCTTGCGCGAGGACCTGGCGCGCACGACGTGGGACGAGATCGTCGAACACTCCGGCCTGTCGCGCGATGACATCGCCGACGCCGCGCGCCTCTATGCCAAGGCCGAGCGCGTGATCCTCTGCTACGGCATGGGCATGACCCAGCATCGGCGCGGTACCCAGAACGTGCAGCAGATGGCCAACCTGATGCTGCTGCGCGGGAACATCGGCAAGCCTGGCGCCGGCATCGCGCCGATCCGCGGCCACTCCAACGTGCAGGGCGACCGCACGGTGGGCATCACCGAGAAGCCGACGCAGGCGCTGGTCGATGCGATCAAGCGGACCTACGGCTTCGAGTTCCCGCTCACACACGGACACGATGCGGTGGAAGCGGTGCGGGCCATTCGCGACGGCCGTTCGCGGGCGCTCGTCTGCATGGGCGGCAACCTCGCTGTGGCCATGCCCGATCCGGACACGACGATCCCCGCGATGCGCAACCTCGACCTGGCCGTGCACATCGCCACCAAGTTGAACCGCTCGCACCTCATTCCGGCAAAGCAGGCCTTCCTGCTGCCCTGTCTCGGCCGCACCGAACGCGATGTGCAGGCCAGCGGGCTGCAGTCGGTGACGGTGGAGGACTCGATGTCGATGGTGCATGCCTCGCAGGGCGGCCTGACGCCGGCGTCGGAACATCTGCTCTCCGAACCGGCCATCGTCGCCGGCATCGCCAAGGCCACGTTGCCGCAGACCAGGGTGGACTGGGACGGACTGGTCGGCGACTACGACCGCATCCGCGACGATATCGAAGCGGTGCTCCCCATCTTCAGGGATTTCAACCGCCGCGTGCGCGAGCCGGGCGGATTCCGCCTGTACATCGGTGCATCCGAGCGCGACTGGGGCCCCGGCAGGAAGGCGCGCTTCCTGGTCGCCCCCGGCCTCGACGAAGATCCGGGCATCGACCGGCGCGAACTGCTGACGCTGACGACGATCCGTTCCCACGATCAATACAACACCACGATCTACGGTCTCGACGATCGCTACCGGGGCATCAGTGGCCGGCGCGATGTGGTGTTCCTGAATCGCGAGGACATGCGATCGCGTGGGCTGGAGCAGGGCGACAGGATCGAGGTGGCATCGCGGATGCATGGCGAGGGCGCCGCGACGCGCACGGTCTCAGGCTTCATCGCGGTCGAGTACGACCTGCCGCGCGGTTCGGCCGCCATGTACTACCCGGAAGGCAACCGGCTGGTGCCGCTGGACAGCCACGATCCGCAGTCGGGGACGCCGGCCTACAAGTCGATTCCCGTCGTCGTGCGGAAGCTGTGCGATCCGGACCCCCATGCCGGCTGAACGCATCGATGGATTGGCGGAGCGCGAGATCGTCGATGTTGCCGGTGGCGTGTCGACGGTCCGGCAGGACCAGCTGGCGGAGGAAGTCCCCCTGGCGGTCCACTGCAACGGCGAACCGTTGGCGGTGATGATGGTGTCGCCGCGCGACCTGGACGACTTCGCGTATGGATTTGCGCTGACCGAGCTGGGCCTTGCCGCCGACGATCTTGTGTCGATAGCCGCGCAGACATTGCTGGAAGGCATCCAGCTCGACCTTCGCACGCGCCATCCTTTGCCTGCGCGTGCCACGGGGCATCAACGCTGGCTGCCGGGGCGAAGTGGATGTGGCATCTGCGGCAACCGGAGTCTGGAAGACGTCATCAGGCAGCCAGCGTCCGTCGGGCATGGAGGCCCCATCGCCTCGTCCGCCTTGCATGCCGCATTGTTCGAACTCGAACAGCGGCAGCCACTGAATGCGGCTACCGGCGCGATACACGCGGCGGCATGGGCGGGGGCGGACGGGAAGGTGATGCTGGTGCGAGAGGATGTCGGACGCCACAACGCGCTAGACAAGCTGATCGGCGTGATGCAACGCGAAGGCACCGATACAGGATCGGGCTTCGCACTGATCACCAGCCGTGCGAGTTACGAGATGGCGGCGAAGGCTGCGGTCGCGGGAATGCCGCTGTTGGCGGCGATGTCGGCGCCCACTGCGTTGGCGGTGGATCTGGCAGGAAGGTGCGGCCTGACATTGGTGGGCTTTCTTCGTGGCAGCAGGCACGTGGTCTACAGCCATCCGTGGCGGCTTGAGCCAGCTTGAGCCAACTGCCGCCAACCTGAACTTCCAAAGGCGTGATTCAAGGAAGTTTTCCGTCGGGACGAGCCAAAGCCTGTTGAACGAGCGCGAACGGTGCGTGTGCGTCGGCCGTGGTCGGTCGGTGCATGCCGTCCCGCTTCGCGAGCAGTCGCCCGTGCTGGCGGTGCAGGGTTCCGGCATCCATCCTGGGCGGACGCTCGCGCTACCGGCGTTTGGACCTGCCCGGCCGTTTGACCGCGACCGAGGCGCGTGTCACCAGCTTGTGCGGGACAACATGGTTGACGATGTCCCGCGCGGACGCGTGTGGACGCCGGATTTCCCGCTGCAGGATGTCGATCGCGGCATCAGCCATGGACGCGATCGGCTGGTGGACGGTGGTGAGCTCCGGCCAGACCATGGTGGCCGCTGACGTATCGTCGAAGCCGACAACAGACAGGTCCCGCGGCACGTCGAGGCCGCGGCGATGCGCGACCGAGACCACGGCTGAGGCCATGTCGTCATTGCTGGCGAAAATCGCGGTAGGCGGCTGGGGCAACGCCAGCAGGTTCTCTGCCGCATCCAGGCCCGAGCGGTAGGTGAAGTAGCCTGGCTGGACGAGCGTTTCGTCGTATGCGAGGCCGGCCTCTGCCAGGGCATCCCGGTATCCCTGGAGGCGATGGGCGCTGGCGGTCTGGTTTGGATCGCCCTTGATATAGCCGATCCGCACATGTCCGTGGGTGATCAGATGTGCCGTGATGTCGTGGCTGGCACGATGGTCGTCGATGCGGACGCAGGAGATCATTTCGCTGAAGCGGCCCGAGGCGATCGAGACAACGGGCACGCCGGCGTGGATGAATTCCATGACAATCGCCTTGGACTCGCATAACGGTGGTGGCAGGATCACGCCCGCCACGCTCTTCGTCAGCTCGCGCGCCGCGCTGCGCTGGCTGTCCGCATCCAGCGTGTCCCAGGTCGCGATGACCAATTGTGCCGCCGCACGCGCCGAACCGCGCAGGGCACCCACCAGCAGTTCGCGCAGGTAGCTTGAGCTTGGATTGGTGTAGATAAGTGCAATGCACGTGTGCTGTGCCGCGGCAAGCGAACTCGCCGCCAGATTGGGCCTGTACCCGAGTTCGCGCACTGTCAGCATGACGCGCTCGCGGGTAGCGTCGCGTACCCCGCCATGCCCATTGATCACGCGCGATACCGTCATCGGCGAAACACCTGCGCGGGCCGCGACCTCGTCTATCGTGATCGCGCCGCCTTTTCGCCGGAACGACCTGCTGGCTTTATCCATTCCGTCCTGTCTCCTCCGATCCCCAACGGCCGGGCTGTGTGGCTACCGCATGCGCGCCGAGCGTCGCATGCAGGGGCAAACAAAGCACCTGCGATGTGCCAGCCAACACGCTGCGCCGGAATCGCGATTACATGGCAGCGCCCCTCGATCGCAGATGAAATCGCTTCCACCGACTCGCCGCAATGCCCGCATCGCGTAACGCGCACCGTGGCGCGTCCGGGATTGCTGCGGTGCATGGTGACAAGCACGGGGGCGCGTGATTAGTCTGCGCCGAACTCGATGGTAGCGCTACCACATTTGCTCGATCCGCCATCGATCCTGTCCTGGAAGTCGATTGAACGCTTTGTCGCCTTGCGACTCTGGAACACGCCTGGAAGGGCGTTTCCAACGGCAATGCAGTAACGGGCGCAGCCACCGCGCCCGGCAGGAAGCGCGGGTCTGCGCCCGCGAGGGGCCCTTGGGGAGGGCGACACATCCATTGATCGAACGAGAGAGGGGAGACCACATGAAAGAGTGCAGGTTCCGATGCCGCGCACCGAGCGAGGCCCAAGCCGTTGCGGAAGCGCGGGCACATGAATTCCGCGTTGCCGTTGGCCCTTCAATTCCAGACCTGAGGACATGCTGATGAGTCGCAAGTTGGCGAGGTTCAAGTCAACGGCCATGTTCACCTTCGTGGGTGGCGTACTGGTCATCAACCCCGCCTTCGGGCAGGAAACGCAGGCGCAAGCCGCCCAACAGGCACAAGAGCAGACCGCGCCCGACGCGACAACGCTGGACACCGTCGTGGTCACGGGCCTGCGCAACAGCCTCAGCCAGGCGATGGACATCAAGCGCGATTCCGCAGGCGTCGTGGATGCGATCAGTGCGGAAGACATCGGCAAATTCCCGGACACGAACCTCGCTGAATCCCTGCAGCGCATCACCGGCATCTCGATCGAGCGTCGCGATGGCGAAGGCGCGCAGGTCACGGCGCGCGGCTTCGGTCCCCAGTTCAACATGGTCACGCTCAACGGCCGGCAGATGCCGGGTGCGGACGCGTTCGGTGCTTCCGGACAGGTCGCCATCGGTGGCGTGGACGGCGGCACGCGCGCATTCAACTTCGCGCAGCTCGCGGCCGAAGCGATCAACGGCATCGAGGTCTACAAGACCAGCCAGGCGCAGGTGCCCAGTGGCGGCATCGGCGCCACCATCAACATCCTGACCGCACGACCGTTCAACTACGACGGCGTGGTGGCCAGCGCCGGCGCCAAGGTGGTTTCCGACCAGAGCCAGCCGTTCGACAACGACTTCACGCCGGAACTGTCGGGCATTTTCAGCTACACCAACCCGGACAAGACGTTCGGCGTGAGCCTGAGTGCGAGCCACCAGAAGCGCAAGGGTGGCTCGGTGCAGGCGACCGAGAACTACTGGAACGTGCAGCCGTGGACCGGGACGATGCCGGGCGATCCGACGGTGGTCAATGCGCCGGCCATCGGCGATCTGTACGCACGCCCCAATGATCTGCGCTATGCGTTCTCCGACTTCGAGCGCGAGCGCGTGAATGGCCAGGCCGTGGTGCAGTTCGCGCCGACCGACAGCCTGACCCTGACGCTGGACTACACCTATTCGACCAACGAGATCACCGAGAATCGCGGCGAACAGGCGATGTGGCTGCAGAACAGCAACTACACGGACATCGAGTTCGACACCAGCGGGGCCGTCGCCACGCCCATCTACATCCGCGAGATCGCCGGCACCAAGGATTTCGGCCTCGAACAGCAACGCAGCATGCAGAAGTACAAGCTCGGGTCGCTGGGCCTGAATGCGACATGGGATGTCAGCGACAGGTTCCGCCTGAGCTTCGATGCCCACAATTCGAAGAACGAAAGCCGGCCCAACGACCCGCTCACCGGCGGCGGCTCGATCTTCATGAGCATCGCCGGCACCAACAATTGCACCACCGGCCCGCATTGCGGCGGCTCGTGGGTGCAGGAGCTGGTGTTCAACAACGGCCTGCCGATCGGCACGCAGACCTGGTACCCGACCACCGACGACGCGATCGCCGGGACCAACGGCGTGGTCAATCCCGGATTCGTGGAGGGCGAGATCGGCTCGCAGGTGCTTCGCGTCAATGCGCAGACCCAGGTCAGCGAGATCAAGCAGGCGCGCATCGACGGCGAGTGGAGCTTCGACCAGGGCCGGTTCCAGTTCGGCGTGGACACGAACAAGTCCACGACGCATCGCATCCAGGCGGCGGAAGCATATTCCACGCTGGGCGACTGGGGCGTGGCCAACGTGGATTCGGACACGGCGGCTGGACTGGTGGACCTTCTCCGACCGGTCAACCTCGTCGGACTGTTCGATGATTACAACGCCACCAGCTGGCCGGCGTGGCGCGGCAACGCGGCCGAGCTCGCGCAGTGGGCGGCGGACCAGTATGGCGTGGGGTTGGGCGTGAGTCCGCAACGCGCGGCCGACAACCGGGTGGAGGAGAAGACCCATTCGGCGTACTTCCAGGTGGAACTGGAGGGCGAGTTGGGTGGCATGCGTACCAATACCCGGCTTGGCGTGAGGTACGAGACGACGGACGTCGTGTCGACCTCCGTGATCGCCATTCCCGAGGCCATCGAGTGGCAGGCCAACAACGACTTCCGCATCGTGCTGTCCGACGAACAGCAGCCCTTCAGCGAGAAGGCCAGCTACAGCTACATCCTGCCGAACCTGGACTTCAGCATCGATTTCACCGATGAACTGAAGGGGCGGGCGTCATTCGGCAAGAGCATCGCGCGTGCCCCCTACGGCAACCTGTACGCCGGCCCCGGCGCGCAGCAGCCCTTCGGTTCGGTGCTGCTCGATCCCTCCGTCCGCGCAAGCGGGAACGCGCAGAATCCGAGCCTGAAGCCGCTGGAATCGGACAACCTCGACCTGGCGCTGGAGTGGTACTTCGCCGATGCGAGCTACGTGTCGCTGACCTACTGGAACAAGTCGGTCGACAACTTCATCGGCAATACCGTCGGCCAGGAATCCCTGTACGGTTTGAGGGATCCCACCTCGGGCCCGGATGCGCAGGCCGCACTGGACTTCCTCACCAGTGCCGCGTGCGTGACCCAGGTGGGGGCCGCCAACGCGGCCGCGTGTTCCGCCAACGACACGTCGCTGTTCACCGCCCTTGCGCTGCTGCGCAATGATCCGGCCGGGTTGGCCGCGTTCGACGGTACCGGTGCGCAGACGCTGGCGACCGAAGCCGCCTACAACCTGTATGGCGAAGCCGACGATCCGCTGTACATGTTCAACGTCAATCGGCCAATCAACCAGAACCAGTCCAAGCTGCATGGCTGGGAACTCGGTGGCCAGTACTTCTTCGGCGACAGTGGCTTCGGCATCCTGGCCAACTACACCGTCGTGCGGGGTGACGTGGGCTACGACGATGGCGGCGATCCGGCCATCGACCAGTTCGCGCTGACCGGTCTCAGCGATACGGCCAACGCCATGTTCATGTACGAAAAACATGGTTGGTCGGTGCGTCTGGCGTGGAACTGGCGCGACGAGTACCTGATCCTCGCCAACCAGGGCGCGAGCCGCAATCCCTACTACGTGGAAGAGTACGAACAGTGGGACCTGAGCGTGAACTACACGCTCAACGACCACTGGTCGTTCGGGTTGGAGGCGATCAACCTGACCGGCGAGGACGTGCGCTGGCGCGCACGTACCGACCAGATGATCGTCAAGCTGGCCGACCAGAGTCCGCGCTACATGGTGGGCGTCCGCTACAAGTTCTGACCTTGGCGATAGCCGCCCTCTCCGGATGTCGCCGAGCGGGACCGCTGCGTGAGCAGCGGTCCCTTTTATCGAGGCGCGCAACCCCGGAGGGTGTCTCGAAGAAGTTCCGCCAGCGCTGTATTGTGGGATAGCTCCCGACCGAACCGAGCGAGAAGATGGCCCGCTACGAACTCCTCAACAACGTTTCACACCGGGACATGCGTATCGCCACCGGCTTCGGCCCCGAGTACGGCGATGACGTGGGCATGGTGCCGGCGTTCCCGAGCGAATTCGCGGAACTGCAGCGGGAATATCCGATCTTCCTGCGGAAAGACCCGGGTACGGGTGAGTGGCAATCCGTCGTGCTGCTGGGCTTCGAGCAGCGCGAGAACCTGTTCCTGCAGGATGGCCGGTGGAATGCGTCCTATCTCCCGGGTGCCGCCGCCAGGGGGCCGTTCCTGATCGGTTTCCAGGAACAGCGCATCGATGGCGAACTCATGCAGGAAGCGGTGATGCACGTGGACCTTGACCATCCCCGCGTCAACTTCGCCGCGGGCGAGCCGGTCTTCCTGCCGCAGGGTGGCAACACACCCTATCTCGAACACGTCGCCAACGTCCTGCGCGGGATCCGCGACGGCAGCGCCTACGGCGCGGCGATGTTCGCCGCGCTGGAAGAAAAAGGCCTGATACAGCCCGTCAACCTCGACGTACAGCTGGACGAGCGGCATCGTGTGTCCGTCAATGGGCTGCACGGCATCGACCGGGAACGCCTGGCCATGCTGGACGGGCAAGCGCTGCTGGAACTGAACCGTGCGGGCTATCTGGAAGGTGCGTACCTGATGCTGGCATCGCTGCACAACGTGCGTCGCCTGATGGCCGAAAAGCAGCGTCGCCTGCGCGCGCAGGATGCCGCCGTTCCAGCCGGCAAGAACTGACGCCATGGCCGACGGCACGGCGATGCGCACGCTGGAGAACCTCAGCGCCGATGCGCTGCCGCTGGACGCATTGATGGCCGAAGGCCAGCCCGTGGTGCTGAAGGGCATCGCGCGCGCGTGGGGGCTGGTGCAGGCGGGGTTGCGGTCCACGCGCGAGGCGATGGACTATCTGCGCGGCTTCGATGCCGGTGTCCCCGTGCAGTATTCGTTCGGTGGCCCGGACATCGCAGGGCGTCCCTTCTACAACGAGGACTTCACGCGGCTCAACGTCGAAGTCCGGCGCGGCCTGCTCGCGCAGGTGCTGGACGAGATCGGCCGACATCTGGAGGATGCGCGACCACCGACCTACTACGTGGCATCGCTGCTGGTCGATCGCGCGCTTCCGGGTTTCACGCAGGACAACGATCTGGGGTTGGCTGGATACGGGATCGATGCGCCACCCGGCATCTGGATAGGCAACCGGGTGGTGGCGTCCTGCCATTTCGACGCACCCGACAACCTTGCCTGCTGTGCGGTGGGGCGGAGGCAGTTCACCCTGTTCCCGCCCGAGCAGATCGAGAATCTCTACCCGGGCCCGTTCGAGCCCACGCCCGGCGGCCAGGTCGTCAGCGTGGTCGATTTCGATCATCCCGACCCTGAGCGCCATCCGCGATTCAGTCGGGCGCTGGCCGCCGCGCAGACCGCGTTGCTGGAACCCGGCGACGCCATCTTCATCCCCAGCATGTGGTGGCACCACGTGCGCAGCCTCGGGCCCTTCAACGTGCTGGTGAACTACTGGTGGCGCCGTTCGCCGGCGTTCCTGTCTTCACCCTTGCCGGCGCTGCACCATGCGCTGTGGACGCTGCGCGACCTCCCGGAACGCGAGAAGCAGGCGTGGGCGAAGGTCTTCGCGTACTACGTGTTCGGTCCCGCCGGGCAGGCAGGGGAACACCTGCCTGCGCAGGCGCGCGACATGCTGGGACCCATCGACGAGACGCAGGCGCGGCGTATCCGCGCCATGCTGATCGGTCGCCTCAATCGCTGACACCTGGAGCAACCACAGTGGACTCTCCCAACATGCCGGAAGGTCAGATCCGCAAGGTGGTCATCGCCGGTGGCGGTACCGCAGGCTGGCTGGCCGCCTGCGCACTGTCGCACCAGTTCCGCGACCGGCTGGACATCACCCTGGTGGAATCCGAGCAGATCGGCACTGTAGGCGTGGGAGAATCCACGGTACCGCCCATCCGCACGTTCCATCGCTTCCTGCAGATCGACGAGCAGGAGTTCCTGCGTGCAGTGGCCGGCACGTTCAAGCTCTCGATCTCGTTCGAGAACTGGCGCCGTCCAGGCGAGCGCTACATCCATCCCTTCGGCATCACCGGACAAGGCACGTGGGCGGCGGCGTTCCACCATTTCTGGCTGGACAGCCTGCGTCGTGACATGCCGTCGGACCTCGGCGACTTCTGCCTTGAGACGCTGGCCTCGCGAGGCGACCAGTTCTCGCTGCAGACCCAACCGCAGGTCAACTACGCGTACCACTTCGATGCCGGCCTCTACGCGAAATTCCTGCGCCGCATCGCCGAGGGCTACGGGCTCCGGCGCGTGGAGGGCAAGATCCGCGAGGTGCGGCAGCACGCGCACGATGGTGGAGTGCAGGCGCTGGTGCTGGAAGACGGGCAGGTCATCGAAGGCGATCTGTTCATCGATTGCACTGGGTTCCGGGGACTGCTGATCGAGCAGACGCTGGGTACCGGCTACGAAGACTGGAACGCATGGCTGCCCAGCGACCGGGCGGTCGCCGTGCAGACCGAGTCCGTCGGGCCGCCCGTGCCATACACCCGCGCCATCGCGCACGAGGCCGGCTGGCGTTGGCATATCCCGCTGCAGCATCGCGTGGGGTGTGGCCTCGTGTTCTCCAGTCGCCACATGTCCGACGACGAGGCGCGCGCCAAGCTGCTGCGCGATGCCGGCGCGCCGGCGATCCGCGATCCCTGGCTGGTGCCGTTCCGTACCGGACGCCGGTTGAAGGCATGGAACAAGAACGTGGTCGCACTGGGCCTGGCCAGCGGTTTCATCGAGCCGCTCGAATCGACCAGCATCCACCTGGCCATCAGCGCGGTGGTGCGGCTGGTCCAGCTGTTCCCGTTCGACGGCATCGCCTCGTCGCTGGTCGAGCTGTACAACGAGGTGAGCCGCGCGGAGATGGAGCACGTGCGCGACTTCATCATCCTCCATTACCACGCCACGCAGCGCGACGAGCCGATGTGGAAGGCGTGCCGTGAGATGCCGCTGCCGGACTCGCTGGAAATCCGCCTGCGCGCATGGCGCGAGCGCGCGCATGCCTGGCAGGATCCTGACGAACTGTTCCGGGTCGATTCGTGGACCCACGTACTGCTGGGGCAGGGCATCCAGCCGGGGCCGCCGCATCCGTTGGCGCGCGCGCTCGCGGACGACGACCTGCGCAAACTGCTGGATTCCATCCGCCAGCCCATCGAGCGTGCGGTCGCCGGCATGCCATCGCAGCAAGCCTTCATCGACCGCTACTGCAAGGCCGGCCCCGAGGTGTGGGGAAACCGGCCCGTGCCGCGCTAGCCGGACGCAGGGACGGCGATGCTGTTGGCCCGCCATCCGGATATCCGGATAACCCGCCAGCTGGTCGGGCGCGAGGGCGCGCCACTGCTGGTCATCGACAACCTGCTGGCCGATCCGGAGCGGATGCTGCGGAAAGCGGCCACGCGGCACTACGTGAAGCAGTCGTCGATGTTTCCCGGCATCCGCGCGCCCGCGCCGGTTTCCTACCAATCGTTCCTGGAGGCGACGCTCAACCCGCTGCTGCGCGAGTGCTTCGATCTGGCGCCGGGTCGCTTCGTGTTTCCGATGTGTCATTTCTCGCTGGTCACGCAGCCGCCGGCCACGTTGCACTTCCTGCAGCGCGTGCCGCACATCGATTCGGTGAGCAGCGGAGGTCTTGCGACAGTGCACTACCTGTTCCGCGGCGCGTGGGGCGGTACGGATTTCTACCGGCATCGCCATACCGGGTTCGAGTATGTCGACGAAAGCCGCCATGCGGCGTACTTCGAGCGACTGGCGCAGGAAAGTGATAAGGACGCCATGCCAAGGGTTGGCTACATCGACGGGGACACGCCGTTGTTCGAGCGGGTCGCCAGCGTGGAGGGCGTGTTCAACCGGCTCATCGTGTACCGGAGGAACGCGCTGCACTCGGGCAGGATCGGCAACGACCGGGTGCTGCCGTCGGACCCGATGCAGGGGCGGCTGTCGATCAACGCGTTCATCGATGTGGTGACCTGAGCGAGGCTGCTGCCTCGGGTCCAAATCGTTGTTCTGCATGGGATTCTGCGGTGCAGCACGCTTTTTTGGCAGGTGCTGGTTACAGTGTCGCCGTCACGGCAGAGGGCGACGTTGCCGTGCGGGAAGAGGGAGCGGTTGAGCGGTTCCCTTTTTTTACCGGACAAAATGGTAGCGCTAACTTTTCGTGTGTTGGAGGTCGTGGTCGATGGCTTTTACTGCCGGAATCGATGCAGGCACGCAAAGCCTGAAGGTGGTGGTCTACGACGCTGCCGCGCGCGCCCTCGTGGCCACGGCCAGCGCGCCGCTCGACTTGATGGGCGGCGACGACGGCCGCCGCGAGCAGCACCCCGCCGACTGGGTGGCCGCGATGCAGGCCTGCTTCGACCGCATTGATCCGGCCGTGCGTGCGCGCATCGTGGCGTTGTCGGTATCGGGCCAGCAGCACGGCTTCGTGCCGCTCGATGCGGAAGGCAATGTGCTGGCCCCGGCCAAACTGTGGTGCGACACCAGCACGACCGCCGAGTGCGCGCAGATCATGGATGCCGTGGGCGGTTCGACAGCGACGATTGCGCTTGCGGGCAATCCGATCCTGGCCGGTTACACCGCCTCGAAGCTGCCGTGGACGAAGACGCATCGTCCCGATGCCTACGCACGGCTGGCGACCATCCTGCTGCCGCACGACTACCTCAACTTCGTGCTGACCGGCCAGCGCTTCTGCGAGTACGGCGATGCCTCCGGCACCGGCTGGCTCGATGTCCGCACGCGCACCTGGTCGGCCGAGCTGCTGCATGCGACGGATGCGGAGCGCGATCTCGCTGAGTGCCTGCCGCCGATCGCGGCCCCGGATGCGCTGTTCGACATCAATCCCACCGCAGCCGCGCGACTGGGCCTTCCGGCGACGGCGAAGGTCGCCGTCGGGGGCGGCGACAACATGATGGCGGCCATCGGCACCGGCTGCGTGGAAGAGGGCCGGCTGGCGATGAGCCTGGGCACCTCGGGCACGCTGTTCGCCTATTCGGACACGCCCGTGGTCGATCCCGATGGCGCCTGGGCCGCGTTCTGCTCCTCCACCGGCGGCTGGCTGCCGCTGATCTGCACGATGAACTGCACGGTGGCAACCGAACAGGTGGCCAAGGCCTTCGGCTTCAGCACGCGCGAGGGCGATGCGCACCTGCATGCCACGCCGCCCGGCGCGGACGGGCTGGTGATGCTGCCCTTCCTCAACGGTGAGCGCACGCCGGACCTGCCGCGGGGCAAGGGCGTGCTGGCCGGGATGGACACGAACAACCTGACCGCCGCGCACGTCTACCGCGCCGCGATGGAAGGGGCGACCTACAGCCTGAAGTACGGCTTCGATGCCTTCGTGCGCGCGGGCATGTGCTTCGATCGCATCGTGCTGACCGGCGGCGGCAGCAACAGCGCGGCGTGGCGGCAGATGGTGGCCGATGTGTTCGGCCTGCCGGTGGAGGTGCCCGTGCAGTCCGAGGGTGCGGCCTTCGGTGCGGCCCTGCAGGCGCTGTGGGCGCTGGGTCGTGCAGAAGGCGAGGGCGCGTCCATTGCC
This sequence comes from Pseudoxanthomonas sp. SE1, assembly GCF_029542205.1. Taxonomy (NCBI): domain Bacteria; kingdom Pseudomonadati; phylum Pseudomonadota; class Gammaproteobacteria; order Lysobacterales; family Lysobacteraceae; genus Pseudoxanthomonas; species Pseudoxanthomonas sp. SE1. The sequence continues at coordinate 2,062,393 of NZ_CP113783.1, forward strand.
GACATCACGCACGAGCACATCGCCTTCGATGCGGCCTTGTCCGCCACGCCCGATGCGTCCCGCGCGCAGGCCTATGCGACGGCCTACACCCGCTTCCTCCAGCACCTCGATGCCGTCACCCCGCTGCAACGCGGCTGACGTCCCCCCCGCGACACCTCGCACAACCACAGGATCACCGCAGCATGAACACCCAGCCCTTCATCGGCGCCAAGGAATACTTCCCCGGCATCGGCCGCATTCCCTTCGAAGGCCGCGGCTCGGACAACCCGCTGGCGTTCAAGGTCTACGACGCGCAGAAGAAGGTCGGTGGCAAGACCATGCAGGAGCACCTGCGCTTCGCCGTCTGCTACTGGCACACCTTCTGCAACGCCGGCCATGATCCCTTCGGCCCGGGCACGCGCCACTTCCCGTGGGAGGCCGGCACACCGATGGCCACGGCCGAGGCCAAGGTCGATGCCGCGTTCGAGTTCTTCACCAAGCTGGGCGTGCCGTACTGGTGCTTCCACGACATCGACCTGGCGCCGGATGCGGACGACATCGGAGAGTACGAGAAGAACCTGAAACACATGGTTGCCTTGGCGAAAGAGCGCCAGAACGCGACGGGTATGAAGCTGCTCTGGGGCACGGCCAACCTGTTCTCGCATCCGCGCTACATGAACGGCGCCTCGACCAATCCGGATTTCGCCGTCGTCGCCCGCGCGGCGGTGCAGGTGAAGGCGGCGCTGGAAGCCACGGTGGAACTGGGTGGCGAGCACTACGTGTTCTGGGGCGGCCGCGAAGGCTACGCCTCGCTGGTCAACACGCAGATGAAGCGCGAGGTGGAGCACTTCGCCCGTTTCCTGACCATGGCGCGCGACTACGGGCGCAGCATCGGGTTGAAGGGCAACTTCCTGATCGAGCCCAAGCCGATGGAGCCGATGAAGCACCAGTACGACTTCGACAGCGCCACGGTGGCCGGTTTCCTGAAGGAGCATGGGCTGGCGAAGGACTTCAAGCTGAACATCGAAGCCAACCACGCCACGCTCTCGGGCCACACGTTCGAGCACGACCTGCAGGTGGCCAGCGACCATGGCCTGCTGGGCAGCATCGATGCCAACCGCGGCAACGCGCAGAACGGCTGGGATACCGACCAGTTCCCCACCGATCTGTACGACACCGTGGGCGCGATGCTGGTGGTGCTGCGCCAGGGTGGGCTGGAGGGCGGTCTGAACTTCGATGCCAAGGTGCGCCGCGAATCGACCGACCTGGAAGACCTGTTCATCGCCCACATCGGCGGCATGGATGCGTTCGCGCGCGGGCTGGAAGTGGCGCATGCGCTGCTGACCGAGTCGCCGTGGGAGCAGTGGCGCAAGGAACGCTATGCCAGCTTCGACAGCGGCAAGGGCAAGGACTTCGAGAATGGCACGCTGGGGCTGGCCGATCTGGCCGCGCTGGCGGCTACGCAGGGCGAACCGAAGCAGACCAGCGGCAAGCAGGAGCGGTACGAGAACCTGCTCAACCAGTATCTGCTGCGCTGAGTGCGTGATGACGGCTTCCGCCCGCGGGGTTCGGGCGGCGGCATTGGCGGCAGAGCGATTCGAAGCCTGGAGGGGCGCAACGAATGAACAGCACCACGCTTGAAGGCGGCAATGTCGCCAGTGGGGAGAACACCCGCTTCATCATCCTGATCAGCTGTGTGGCCACCATTGGTGGCTTCCTGTTCGGCTTCGACAGCGGCGTGATCAATGGCACCGTCGACGGGTTGCAGGCCGCTTTCGATTCGGATTCGGTCGGCACGGGATTCAACGTTGCTTCGATGCTGCTGGGTTGCGCGATCGGCGCCTTCTTCGCTGGCCGTCTGGCGGATTCGTACGGTCGGCGCAACGTGCTGATCGTGTCGGCGGTGTTCTTCATCGTCTCTGCGTGGGGCTCGGGCATCGCCACCGGGTCGCTGGAGTTCGTGATCTATCGCGTGTTGGGCGGGTTCGCCGTGGGTGCGGCCAGCGTGATGTCGCCGGCCTACATCAGCGAAGTCTCCTCGGCACGCTATCGCGGGCGGCTGGCCACGGTGCAGCAGATCGCGATCATCGGCGGGCTGTTCGCCGCCTTCCTCAGCAACTATCTGCTGGCCAAGGTGGCCGGCGGATCGGTGACGCCGTACTGGCTGGGCTACGAAGCCTGGCGTTGGATGTTCTGGGTGGAAATCCTGCCGGCGGGGTTGTTCCTGGTGGCGCTGCTGTTCATTCCCGAGAGTCCGCGCTATCTGGTGGTGAAGGGCAGGCACGAGGAAGCGCTGGCGGTACTGCAGAAGCTCTATGGCAGCGACGAAGGACGGCGGAAGCTCACGGAAATCCAGGGCAGCCTGGCGTCGGACCACCATCGCCCACGCCTGTCGGATCTCATCAGCAAGACGACGCGCAAGGTGCGTCCCATCGTGTGGGTCGGCATCGGCCTGGCCACGTTCCAGCAGTTGGTCGGCATCAACGTGGTGTTCTACTACGGCGCGGTGCTGTGGCAGGCCGTGGGCTTCTCCGAGAACGACGCGTTGCTGATCAACGTGCTGTCCGGCGCACTGAGCATCGGCGCCTGCATCGTCACCGTGCTGCTGATCGACCGGATCGGCCGCAAGCCGCTGCTGTGGACAGGCTCGGTTGGCATGGCGGTTTCGCTGGCTGCGGTGGTGGTGGCATTCGCCAGTGGTTCGCTGGATGCGGCTGGCAAGCTGCAGTTGTCCGGCAGCATGGGGGTGCTGGCGCTGGTGGCCGCGAACCTGTACGTGGTGTTCTTCAACCTGTCCTGGGGCCCGGTGATGTGGGTGATGCTGGGCGAGATGTTCCCCAACCAGATCCGCGGTTCGGGACTGGCGGTGGCGGGCCTGTTCCAGTGGAGCGCGAACTTCCTGGTCACGATGACCTTCCCCATGCTGCTGGCTGGCATCGGGCTGGCCGCCACCTATGGTCTGTACACGCTGGCCGCCATCATCTCCGTCTTCTTCGTGCTGAGGTTCGTCCACGAAACGAAGGGCAGGGAACTCGAGCAGATGGAAGGCTAGGAGCGGAGCATGCCTGCCGCGGCACGCTACCCCGGTTGTCCGATCGCGCGATCCGCGCTGCGGCTTCGTGGAGATTCAGCGACGCTTGGCTTTGGGCGGTACCGAGACCGAGTCGCGCACGACCAGACGGTGTGCCGCGACGTGGTCGGCGAGCACGCGGGTCGTGCCGTCCTGGCGGCGGATGCTGCGCAGCAGGACATCGATGGCGTCGTTGGCCATCGACGCGATGGGCTGGTGGATGGTGGTCAGTTCCGGCCACACCGTCGTGGCGGCCGACGTGTCATCGAAGCCCACCACCGACAGGTCGCGTGGCACATCCAGCCCGCGCCGGTGTGCCACCGAGATGACGGCCGCGGCCATGTCGTCGTTGCTGGCGATGATGGCGCTGGGCATCCGGCGCAGCGACAGCAGCTTCTCCGCGGCCTTCAGCCCCGCGCGATACGTGTAGTCGCCGGGCTGCACCAGGCCGGGTTCCAGCGCCAGGCCGGCTTCATGCAGGGCCGCCTGGAAGCCTTCGAAGCGTCGCGCACTGGCGCTGAGGTCGGACCGGCCCTTGATGAATCCGATGTGGGTATGGCCGTGCTCGATGAGGTGTTCGGCCATTTCCTTGCCCGCGCGGAAGTCGTCGATGCGCACGCAGGAGATCTCGTCGCTGAATCGTCCCGACGCGATGGCGACCACCGGCACGCCGGCGCGCACCAGTTCGCTGACCGCCGCGCGGGATTCGCACAGGGGCGGCGGCAGGATGACGCCATCGACGCGCTTGGCCAGTTCGCGCGCCGCCTTGCGCTCGGACTCGGCATCCACGTCTTCCCAGTATTCGCTCACCAGCTGGATGGTCGTCCGCGAGGCGACGCGCAGCAGGCCAAGCAGCAGTTCGCGCAGGTAGGCGCCGCTGGGATTGGTATAGATCAGGGCGATGCGGGTGTGCTGGGCGGCCGCCAGCGAGCTGGCCGCCAGGTTGGGCGTGTAGTCGAGCTTGCGGACGGCCCGCATGACGCGTTCGCGCGTCGCGTCCTTGACCTTGGTCTTGCCGTTGATCACGCGCGACACGGTCATCGGGGAAACGCCCGCGAGTGCGGCCACTTCGTCGATGGTGATGCCGCGGCTCTTGCGTCGCACGGCTCTCGTCGGTTTTTCCAAAACGCGTTCCTTTCAGGGGACGGAAGGCGGTCGACCCATGGCCGCTCTGCGCGACGGCAACCAACGCGGTGACGGCCATGAAATCCGCGCATTGGCCAGTTTTGCTGTCGTGCCTCATGGTATCGCCAACGCGGCGGGGCGACGAGGGGCGTGCCTTCCTGCGCGGCCTCCACACGGTGGTGCTGGGCTTTCTGATGTGCGCGCAAGCGACCGGTGCGCGGGCGGAGGACGGCTACGACCTGTGGCTGCGCTATGCACCCGCTGCGCCGGCAACGGTGGAGCATTACCGGTCGCGTACCACGCAGCTGGTGATGCCGGTGCCGTCGGCCACGTTGGCCGCCGCGCATGCGGAGCTGCTGCGTGGCCTTGCCGGTGTGACCGGGCAGGCGCCGGATGTCGTGGCGGCAGTCACGCGCGATGGCGCGGTGGTGGCGGGCACGGTCGCTTCTTCCCCCCTTGTCGCCGGCCTGCGATTGGACACGCGCCCGCTGGGCAATGAGGGCTACCTGATCCGCAGCGTGCGCGTGGGTGGGCATGCTGCCACCGTGATCGCGGCCAACACGGATGTCGGCGTGCTCTACGGCAGCTTCCACTTCCTTCGCCTGCTGCAGACAGGGCAGGCGGTTGGTGCATTGGATGTGCGCGAATCGCCGCGGGTGAAGCTGCGCGTGCTGAACCATTGGGACAATCTCGACGGGTACGTGGAGCGCGGCTATGCGGGTGCGTCGATCTGGGACTGGCATACGTTGCCGGACTACCTGGATCCGCGTTACACCGACTACGCGCGTGCCAACGCATCGCTGGGCATCAACGGCACGGTGCTCAACAACGTCAACGCCAATGCACTGAGCCTGACGCCCATGTACCTGGAGAAGACCCGGGCGCTGGCGTCCGTGTTCCGTCCGTACGGCATCCGCGTCCATCTGAGCGCCCGTTTCAGTGCGCCGATGGAGATAGGCGGACTGCAGACGGCCGACCCGCTGGACCCGGCGGTGCGGCGCTGGTGGAAGGAAAAGGCCGACGAAATCTACCGCCTCATTCCGGACTTCGGCGGCTTTCTGGTGAAGGCGAACTCCGAAGGCCAGCCGGGTCCACAGGACTACGGAAGATCCCACGTGGACGGGGCGAACATGCTCGCCGACGCACTGGCACCCCACGGCGGCACGGTGATGTGGCGCGCGTTCGTCTACTCGCACGAAGAACCCGATGATCGGGCCAAGCAGGCGTATACGGAATTCGTCCCTCATGACGGCAGGTTCCGCGACAACGTCCTGGTCCAGGTGAAGAACGGTGCCGTCGATTTCCAGCCGCGCGAGCCGTTCCATCCCTTGTTCGGTGCCATGCCGCGTACGCCGTTGATGCTGGAATTGCAGATCACCAAGGAGTACCTGGGGTTCGCGACGCATCTGGTCTATCTGGGGCCGATGTACGAAGAAATGCTCGCCGCGGATACGCATGCGCGCGGCACGGGCTCCACGGTCAGGAAAGTCATCGACGGCACGCTGGAGGGGCACGCGCTCACCGGCATGGCCGGTGTGGCGAACATCGGCGCGGACCGCAACTGGAGCGGGTCGCACTTCGACCAGGCCAACTGGTACGTGTACGGCCGGCTTGCCTGGAATCCGTCGCTGTCTTCGCGCGACATCGCGGAGGAATGGGTGCGCATGACCTTCTCCGGCGACGACCGCCTGGTGACACCCGTCGTGGAGATGATGATGGGGTCGCGCGAGGCAGCCGTGGACTACATGACGCCGCTGGGCCTGCATCACCTGATGGCGCGCGGCCATCACTACGGCCCCGGACCCTGGGTGCAGGGCGGACCGCGGGCGGACTGGACATCGGTGTACTACCACCGGGCCGACCGGGACGGCATCGGCTTTGATCGCTCGGCGACCGGGAGCAACGCGGTGGCGCAGTATTTTCCGCCGGTGGCGCGGCAGTTCGGCGATGTCGGGCGCGTGCCGGAAAAGTTCCTTCTGTGGTTCCACCACGTGCCCTGGGATCACCCGATGGCGTCGGGTCGGCCGCTGTGGGACGAACTGGTGATGCGTTACTCGCGCGGTGTGGACTACGTACGCGGCATGCGGTCCACCTGGGGCGGCCTGGCATCGCATGTCGATGCGTCGCGGCATGCGCAGGTCGCGGCCTTCCTGGGCATCCAGCAGAAGGAAGCACAGTGGTGGCGCGACGCCAGCATCGCGTACTTCCAGACATTCGCGCGCCGCCCGCTGCCGGAAGGCCAGGCGCCGCCGCCGCATCCGCTGGCGTACTACGAAGCACTGCAGTTCCCGTATGCCCCGGGGGACGGCCGATGAAGGCGCCTTGCATCACCGGGTTTGTGCTGGCGGTTGCGATGCTGGTGATGGGTGCACCCGTCGCCCATGCCGGAGAAACCGAAGGCAGGCTGCTGCATGCGCTGTTCCAGGATCACATGGTGCTGCAGCGCGACGCCGCCATCCGGATCTGGGGTCATGCCACGCCAGGTGAAGCGGTCAGCGTGGTACTGGCCGGCACGAAGGCGCGTGCGCGTGCTGCTGCCGATGGCACCTGGGAAGCGACGCTGCGGGCACGCGCCGCGGGCGGACCCTACGATCTGGTGGTGAATGCCGGCGCGGCCGTGCAGACGGTGCGCGATGTGTACCTGGGCGACGTCTGGCTTTGCGCCGGGCAGTCGAACATGGAGTTGCCGGTCTGGCGCGCACTGGATGCGAGTTCGGAGATCGCATCCTCGGCGCATCCGCGGATCCGGTTGTTCACGGTGCCGCAGGCAAGCGCCGTCGCGCCACAGTCCCGTTTCCAGGGCGATCCCCGCTGGCAGGTGGCGTCGCCGGCGTCCGTGCGGGATTTCTCCGCGGCCTGCTTCTACTTCGCGCGGGAACTGCAGAAGACGGTCGACGTGCCGATGGGCCTGATCCAGGCGGCCTGGGGCGGTTCGCGGATCGAAGCCTGGACCAGCGCCACAGCACTGCGTGCCGGTGGGGGAAGCGATGAAACGCTCGACGTGCTTGCGCTTTACGCCACGGATACACCCGCCGCGCTTGCGCGATGGGGACATCATTGGGAGCGCTGGTGGACCACGCGCGAAGGCGCCACGCCGGGTGACGCGCTCTGGCATGCAGGCGCCGCCGACACCGGCTGGCGCACGGCGCCCGCAACGCTGGGTGCATGGGAGCGTTGGGGCGTGCCCGCGCTAGACGACTACAACGGCATGGTGTGGTATCGCACGCAGGTGACGTTGACGGCGGCGCAGGCGGCACGTGGCGCAACGCTGGAACTCGGGCCCGCCGACGAGACCGACATGACCTGGGTGAACGGGACCGCCGTGGGCAGCCGCTACGGCGCCGGTGAGCCGCGTCGCTATCCGCTGCCGTCCGGACTGTTGAAGGCGGGCATCAACACGGTGGTGGTCAATGTGCTGGACACCTATCGCGATGGCGGGCTCGCCGGCCCGGCCAGTGCACACGCGCTGACATTCGACGATGGCACCCGCGTGGTGCTGGACAGCCGCTGGCGCTACCGGCCCGAGCCCGGCGCCGGGGAGCCGCCGCGTGCGCCGTGGCAGGCGGCAGCGGGCCTGTCGACGTTGTACAACGGGATGATCGCGCCGCTCGGCCATGCCGGTCTGCGCGGCATGCTGTGGTACCAGGGTGAGTCCAATACCGGCGACGCCACGGCCTATGCCGCGCGGCTGCGCCTGCTGCGTGAGGACTGGCGGCAGCGCTTCGGCGCGCAGGTGCCGTGGATGGTGGTGCAACTGGCCGGCTATGGCATGCCACCGTCCGCACCGGTGGAAAGCGGTTGGGCGCAGGTGCGCGAGGCGCAGCGACGGGTTGTCGCCGAAGACCCGCACGCCGGGCTGGTGGTCGCCATCGACATCGGTGACGCCTACGACATCCACCCGCCGAACAAGCAGGAACTCGGTCGCCGCCTGGCGCGCGTGGCACGCCATGTCGTCTACGGTGAGCGCGGGCTCGCCCCGTCCGGCCCGACTGCACGCGAGGCAGCGCGCATGACGGACGGCGTGCGGGTCGCGTTCGACGATGTCACCGGTGCGCTGGTGACGACCGGCGCGAACGGCCCCATCGGCTTCGAACTTTGCGATGCAGGCAAGCGCTGCGACTACGCGGATGCCGCCCTCGAGGGGCGATACGTCGTGCTGCGCAGCCCGCGTGCGGCCCATGCCATGTACGTGCGCTACTGCTGGGCGGATGGCCCGGTATGCACGCTGCGCGACACCGCCGGCTTGCCGGCAGGTCCCTTCGAACTTCCCGTCCCTGCTGTCGAGGTGCCCCGATGAAGCTGTTCTCCCTGCGTCGCCAACAGAACGATCGCCGACACGTCGATGGGCGGGGTTCAACCCGCAACCCCGCGCGAACCGTCCTGGCCGCCGCGCTCCTGTTGCTGACGGTCACCGGCAACGCCCAGTCAAAGGAGCAGGCGCCGCCGGTCTACTTCGACTGGTTCGAATACACCGGTCGCGATGCGGCATTCGAACCGCCGCTGCCGGCCGGCCACTACCGCAACCCCATCCTGGCCGGTTTCCATGCCGACCCCAGCATCGTCAGCGCGAACGGCAAGTTCTACCTGGTCAATTCCAGCTTCACCTTCTTCCCGGGCATCCCCGTGTTCGAGAGCACGGACCTGGTGCACTGGAAGCAGATCGGCAACGTCATCGACCGGCCCTCGCAGCTCGACTTCGATGGACTGAGCGTGTCGCGCGGCATCTTCGCGCCGACCATCGAATTCCATGACGGCCTCTTCTACGTGGTCACAACCGCTACCGACAGCGGCGGCAACTTCATCGCCACCGCGCGCGATCCCGCCGGGCCCTGGTCGGATCCGCACTGGCTGCCGACCATCGGCGGCATCGATCCGTCGCTGTTCTTCGATACCGATGGCAAGGTCTACCTGCTCAACAACGACGAGCCGCCCGGACCCGCGCGCTACGACGGCCATCGCGCCATCTGGATGCAGCAGATCGACATCGCGCGCTTCCAGCCCATCGGCCCGCGCAAGGTGCTGATCGATGGCGGTGTGGAACCCGAGAAGAATCCGATCTGGATCGAGGGGCCGCACATCTACAAGCGCGACGGCTGGTACTACCTGTCCGATGCCGAGGGCGGCACCGGGCCGCAGCATTCGCAGGTGGTGCTGCGCAGCCGCGATGTCTGGGGACCGTATGCGCCGTATGCAGGCAATCCGATCCTGACCCAGCGCGACCTGCCGGCGGATCGGCGCCTGCCGATCACCAATGCCGGGCATGCCGATCTGGTCGAAGGCCCGGACGGGACGTGGTGGGCGGTGTTCCTGGCCAGCCGCAACTACCAGCAGCGCCATTACAACACCGGGCGCGAAACCTATCTGCTGCCGGTGCAGTGGCGCGATGGCTGGCCGGTGATCCTGCCGGCGGGGCAGACCATCCCCTACATCGCCGCCGCGCCTGCATGGATGCGCGGGGATGCGACGCAGGCGCCCTTCACCGGCAATTTCGTGCATCGCGACGAGTTCGATGGCACGACACTGGCGCATGAATGGTTGCGCGTGCGTGTACCCAAGAGGGCGTGGGCAGACCTGGCCGTACGCCCCGGCGCGCTCGCCGTGCATCCGCTGCCGGAAGGCCTGGAAACGCTGCGCAACCCGGCATTCCTCGGTCGCCGCCAGCAGCATCTGCGCTTCGAGGCAAGCACCGCGATGAGCACGCCGGCAGAGGGCGTGGCCGCGGGACTGGCCGCTTTCCAGAGCGAAGCGTACTGGTACTTCCTCGGTGTGCGCCGTCTGCCGGGCGACCGCGTCGCGGTGTTCCTGGAAGGGCGCGACGGCAGCGGCACCACCCGCACGCTGGCCACGCGCGAGGTCGACGCCACCGACGCACTCCGTCTGAAGATCGAAGGCGACGAGGGCGACTACGGTTTCGCCTATGACGCGGGCGATGGACGCGGATGGCAAACACTGGCCAGCCAGGTCGATGGCACCGTGCTGAGTACCGATCGTGCCGGCGGCTTCGTCGGCGCCCTGCTGGGACCTTTCGCGCGCGACGAGCGCGCTCCGAGGAGCGAATGATGATGACGATGCCTTGCTTTTCCATCGCCCGGCGCGTCGCGCCCGGCCTGTGCGCGCTGGCGCTGTGCGTCGCTGCATGGACGTCGCCGTCTGCACAGGCGGCCGATGCGAAGCCGTGGCTGGATACCTCGCGCAGTTTCGAGGCGCGGGCCGCGGCGCTGGTCTCGCAGATGACGCTGGAAGAAAAAGCGGCGCAGATGCAGAACGCCGCGCCTGCCATCGAACGCCTGGGCGTTCCCGCCTACGACTGGTGGAACGAAGCGCTGCATGGCGTGGCGCGGGCGGGCCAGGCGACGGTGTTCCCGCAGGCCATCGGTCTGGCCGCGACGTTCGATGTGCCGCTGATGGGCGAAGTGGCCACCACCATCAGCGACGAGGCGCGCGCCAAGCATCACCAGTTCGTGCGCGACGGCTCGCATGGCCGCTATCAGGGACTCACCTTCTGGTCGCCGAACATCAACATCTTCCGCGACCCGCGCTGGGGTCGCGGCCAAGAAACCTACGGCGAGGATCCGTACCTGACCGCGCGCATGGGGGTGGCGTTCGTACGCGGCCTGCAGGGCGACGACCCGACCTACCGCAAGCTGGATGCCACCGCCAAGCACTTCGCCGTCCACAGCGGCCCCGAGGCCGACCGCCATCACTTCGATGCGCGCCCGAGCCAGCGCGATCTGCATGACACCTACCTGCCTGCCTTCGAGACACTGGTGAAGGAAGGCGACGTGGACGCGGTGATGGGCGCCTACAACCGCGTCTACGGCGAATCGGCCAGCGCCAGCCGTTTCCTGCTGCGCGACGTCCTGCGTCGCGATTGGGGATTCAAGGGGTACGTGGTATCCGACTGCTGGGCCATCGTCGACATCTGGAAGAACCACAAGATCGTGGCCACGCGCGAGGAAGCCGCAGCGCTGGCCGTCAAGAATGGCACCGAGCTGGAGTGCGGCGAGGAATACGCCACGCTGCCCGCTGCGGTGCGCCAGGGACTGATCAGCGAAGCCGAGATCGACGATGCGGTGACGCGGCTGTTCGCGGCGCGCATGCGGCTGGGCATGTTCGACCCGCCGGAGCGCGTGCGCTGGGCGCGCATTCCGTACGCAGTCAACCAGGCGCCAGCGCACGATGCGCTGGCACTGAAAGCGGCACAGGCGTCGCTGGTGCTGCTGAAGAACGACGGCACCCTGCCACTGCCGCGCACGCTGAAGCGCATCGCAGTGATCGGCCCGACCGCCGACGACACCATGGCGCTGCTCGGCAACTACTACGGCACGCCGGCTGCGCCGGTGACGGTGCTGCAGGGCATCCGCGACGCGGCGAAAGGCATCGAGGTGACGTACGCGCGCGGCGTGGACCTGGTGGAAGGGCGCGACGATCCGGCCGCAACGCCGCTGATCGAAGCCGCTTTCCTGCGGCCTGCGGCCGGTTCCCCCGAACGCGGCCTGCGCGGCGAGTACTTCCGCACGCCGGATCTGTCCGGCACGCCGGCACTGGTGCGCACCGATGCGCAGATCGGCTTCCGCTGGGATCGCGGTTCGCCCACCGACAACCTGCTGGCCCGCGGCGAAGCGGCGCCGGGGCAGGGCATCCCGAACGATGGCTTCAGCATCCGCTGGAGCGGCCAGCTGCTGCCGCCGGTATCGGGCCGCTACCGGATCGAAGCGGCTGCGGACGACGGCTTCCGCCTGTACGTGGATGGCAAGCGCGTGCTCGACCGTTGGGCTGCGAGCGACCGCCTGCGCAGTGAGGGTGTGGAGCTCGACCTGCAGGCCGGGCGCGCCTACGAGCTGCGCCTGGAGTACTACGACGGCGAACGCGATGCCGGCGTGCGGCTGGCCTGGCGCATGCCGGGTGCGAAGCCGCCGTTTGAGGAAGCGCTCGATGTCGCGCGCAATGCGGATGTGGTGGTGTTCGTCGGCGGCCTGACCGGCGATGTGGAAGGCGAGGAGATGACGGTCAACTATCCCGGTTTCGCCGGAGGCGATCGCACCGACATGCGCCTGCCGTCGCCGCAACGTGCACTGCTGGAAGCGCTGCACGCCACCGGCAAGCCGGTGGTGCTGGTGCTGACGGGCGGTTCCGCGCTGGCCGTGGATTGGTCGCAGGCGAATCTGCCCGCGATCCTGATGAGCTGGTATCCGGGGCAGCGCGGCGGAACCGCCGTCGCGGATGCCCTGTTCGGCGACATCAATCCCGCCGGTCGCCTGCCCGTGACGTTCTACAAGGCGGACGAGGTGATGCCCGCGTTCGACGACTATGCGATGGAAGGCCGCACGTACCGGTACTTCCGCGGCACGCCGCTGTACCCGTTCGGACACGGCCTGTCCTACACGCGGTTCGACTACAGCGACCTGCAGCTGGACAAGCGCGTCGTGGCGCCCGATGGGAGCATGACGGTGCAGGTGCAGGTGGCCAACACCGGCACCCGCGCCGGCGAGGAGGTCGTGCAGCTGTACGTGCGTCCGCTGCAGGCCATGCCGGGCGCTGCGCAGCAGGAACTGCGCGGTTTCCAGCGCATCCACCTGAAGCCAGGGGAGCGGCGCACGGTGTCGTTCGTGCTCGCGGCCGATGCCGCATTGCGGCGCTACGACGACAGCCGCAAGGCCTATGCCGTGGCACCCGGGCGTTACGAGGTGCGCGTGGGTGCGTCCAGTGCCGACCTGCGCGCCAGTGGACAGTTCGACGTGAAGGCGGCCGGCCGATGACATCCTTTTCCCATCGTGCCCGCGACGCCACGCGCGCACGCCATCGAACACCTTCGGAAGAACCGCATGTCCAACCTTGAACAACCCTTGTCGGTCCGGGAAAAGCTGGGCTACAGCCTGGGTGATCTGGCGGCGAACCTGATCTTCCAGACGCTCATCACCTATCTGGCGTTCTTCTATACCGACGTGTACCGGCTCCCACCGGCGACGGCGGCGACCATCATTTTCGTGGTGGGCCTGCTGGGTGCGTTCGTGTTCACGCCGCTGATCGGCATCCTCGCCGACCGCACGGCGACACGATGGGGCCGGTTCAGGCCGTGGATCCTGTGGACAGCGATCCCGTTCGGCGTGTTGTCGTTGCTGGCTTTCAGTACGCCGGACTTCAGTGAGCGGGGCAAGGTCGCCTATGCGTTGCTGACCTACAGCCTGCTGGTGTTGGTCTATGCGGCGAACAACCTGCCGTACTCCGCGCTCAGCGGCGTGCTGACCGGCAGCATGGCCCAGCGCAACAGCCTGTCGGCGTATCGCTTCGTGGCGGTGATGATCGCGCAGTTCATCATCCAGGTGCTGCTGATGCCGCTGGTGCTGATCCTGGGCGACGGCGACCGCGTGCAGGGCTTCGAGCGGGTGATGACCCTATTCGCCGTGGTGGGCACGGTGTTCTTCCTGATCACCTTCGCCACCACGCGCGAACGCATCGTGCCGACTAAGGAGCAATCCGGCGGTGTGCTGCAGGACCTGGCGGACCTGGTACGCAACCGGCCCTGGCAGGTGATGCTGCTGCTGACGGTGCTGGTGTTCATGAACCTCGCCCTGAAGGGCGGCACGTACATCTATTACTTCCAGTACTACATGAGTGAGGCGGCGCTGGCGTCGTTCCTCGATGCCTCGGGATTCAACGGCTTCATCGCCGGTCTCAATGCCGCGCTGACCGGGGTGGGCCTGGCCGGGTTCCAGTGGCCCGAGGATCCGGCCACCTCGGCCTTCAGCCTGTTCAACGGCAGCGGCATCCTCTGCATGATTCTGGGCATCGGATTCTCGCGCCGGCTGGCCGATCGCTTCGGCAAGCGCGATGTGTTCGGCGGGGCGCTGTTCGTGTCGACGTTGTTCCTGCTTGCGTTCTACGTGTTTCCTCCCACCGCGGTGGAGCTGGCATTCGGCGCCTTCATGCTGCATGGCTTCTGCTACGGCATCACCATCCCGCTGCTGTGGGCGATGATCGCGGACGTTGCCGACTATTCCGAGTGGAAGAACCATCGTCGCGCCACCGCCATCATCTTCTCCGCCATGTTGTGCGGCCTGAAGATCGGGCTCAGCGTCGGCGGCGCGCTGGTCGCCGGCATCCTGGCGCACTACGGCTACCAGGCGGGGGCTGCCAGCCAGCCCGATGCGGTCGTCGACGGCATCCGGCTGACCGTCAGCGTCTATTGCTCGATTCCCTTCCTGGTCGCCGTGGCGCTGCTCTTCATCTACCAGATCGACAAGCGGATGGAGACGCGCATCGAACACGACCTCGACCAGCGTCGCCGCGCAGCGGGCGCAGCCGCGTGACTCCCACATCTCTGACCATGAACGACACTGCCATCCACGACGAAACCCAGCCGGGCGAAGCCGAGCTCGTACAACTGGTGCAACGCGCCATCTCCAAGCCGCTGGTCACCCATATCTACACGGCTGATCCCTCCGCGCATGTGTTCGAGGGACGGCTCTACATCTATCCCTCGCACGACATCGACAGCGGCGGGGCTTTCGACGACGAGGGAGGCCACTTCGGCATGGAGGACTACCACGTGCTGCGGATGGACACACCGGAGGGCGAGGCCATCGACTGTGGCATGGCTCTGCACGTGCATGATGTGCCATGGGCCGACAAGCAGATGTGGGCACCGGATGCCGCGAGCCGCGAGGGTCGCTATTACCTCTATTTCCCCGCCAAGGACGGCGGTGGCCTGTTCCGTATCGGCGTGGCGGTGGCGGAGAAACCGGAAGGGCCGTTCACCGCCGAACCGGATCCCATCGAAGGCGCGTACTCGATCGATCCGGCCGTGTTCGAGGACGACGACGGGGCGCATTACCTGTACTTCGGCGGCATCTGGGGCGGCCAGTTGCAGAAGTACCGCGACAACCGCTACGACGCGGCCCACGAGGAGCCGGTGGGCGATGCGCCTGCGCTGGGGCCGCGCGTCGGCCGGTTGGACGCGGGCATGACCACGCTGGCCGAAGCCACGCGCGAGATCGTGATCCTGGACGAACACGGGCAGCCGCTGCGCGCCGACGACCACGCGCGCCGATTCTTCGAAGGTCCCTGGGTGCACAAATACGAAGGCCGGTACTACCTGTCGTACTCCACCGGCAACACGCATCTGCTGTGCTATGCCGTGGGCGATGACCCGTATGGCCCGTTCACCTACGGCGGCGTGATCCTGAAGCCTGTCGTCGGCTGGACCACCCACCATTCCATCTGTGCGTTCGGTGGGCAGTGGTACCTGTTCTATCACGATGCGTTGATGTCGGGCGGCGTGACGCACCTGCGTTCCGCCAAGTGCACCGTGCTGCACCACGACGCGGACGGGCGCATCCGCACCATCGATCCCTATGGCGGCTGATCGGCTGTCGCCGCGCGACGATGCGCTTGCGCCCATGCCGGCCGGTCCGCTGCACTGGTTGCGCGCAGGTCGGCTGCAGGTCGCGTTGGCGCCGGACGCCGGGGGGCGTCTCGCGCAGATCCGTTTCGACGGAATGGACTGGCTGGTGGGACCGGACGACGGCTGGCCCGCGACCATCGCCTGGGGCTGCTACCCCATGGTGCCGTGGGCGGGCCGTCTGCGTGGTGGACACTTTGACCTCGCCGGCGCGTCCCATGCCGTGCCGGTGAACTTCGGTGGTCATGCGATCCATGGCGTCGGATTCTCGCGGGCTTGGCAGATCGATGCGCCAGATGCGAACCGCGCCGAGATGTCGCTCGTGCTTCCGCAAGACGACTACTGGCGCTTCGGAGGCACCGCGACGCAATCGGTGTGCATTGAAGGCGATCGACTGTTGCTGCGACTCGCTGTGCAGGCGGGGAAGCAGGCGATGCCCGCCGTGCTCGGTTGGCACCCCTGGTTCCGCAAACCCGATCGACTGGTCTTCGAACCCGAGGCCATGTACCCGCGCGACGCCGAAGGTATCGCCACGCTGCCGCGCATACCGCCCAGCCCCGGCCCGTGGGATGACTGTTTCGTGGCGGGCGGTGAGATCGCCCTGCATCGTGCCGACCAGGTGTTGCAGCTGCGCGCCGACACCGATCACTGGGTGGTGTACGACGGTGCCGCCCATTCGACCTGCGTCGAACCGCAGACCGGACCACCCGATGCGTTCACGCTTGCGCCGCGCGTGTTGTCGCCGGGCCAGCGCCTGCACCTGACGTTCGAACTCGCCTGGCAGAGGGGCGAGGGGAGGGCGGCATGAAGGTTCATCTGCAATGGGTCTCTCGCCTCGCGTCGCTGGTAGTCGGTGTTCGGACGGTTGTCGTCCGCTGTGTTGTGCTCGCATCGATGGTGTGGATCCTCGCCGCGCCTGTGCATGCGCAGGACGATGCGATGACCGCAATCGCCACGCCGCTGCAGCCCGACGCCATTCCGCTCGTCTTCCGTCCAACGCCGGACAGCAAGGATGCCGAAGCCTGGCACCGCCAGTACGGCAGCGTGTTCGTGCGCAATGTCAGCAGGGCAACGCTCACGCCGTTCCTGCCGGATCCCGCCAAGGCGACCGGCACTGCCGTGATCGTGGCGCCGGGCGGAGGCTTCCGTTCGTTGTCGATGCAGAACGAGGGGTGGGAGGTGGCACGCGCATTGGCGGACCGCGGTATCGCCGCGTTTGTGCTGAAGTACCGGCTGGAGCGAACACCCGATGACCTCGATGGCTTCGCACAATCGGTGCAGGCGATGCTGTCCGGGCCCGTGCCACCGCATCGCGTGGATCCGGCGGCCTCGATTCCGCGGCTTGGTCCACAACTCGCCGATGCGCGTGCGGCATTCGCCCTGGTGCGCAGCCGCGCAACCGAATGGGGCGTGGACCCGCACCGCATCGGCATGGTCGGCTTCTCTGCGGGCGCCATGTTGACGCTCGCCACGACGCTGGCCGTCGAAGACGCGAAGCCTGCTTTCATCGCCACCATCTATGGGCCGTTGGCCGCGATGGCGGTGCCCGCGGACGCACCGCCGCTGTTCGTCGCGATCGCGGCTGACGATGGCCTGTTCTCCGACAGCGGGTTCGGCCTGGTCGAAGGATGGCGCGCCGCACGGCGGCCGGTGGAATTCCATCTCTACGAACAGGGTGGCCACGGGTTCGGGATGTATCGCAAGCCGACGACGAGCACGGGCTGGTTCGATGCGTTCGCGAGTTGGATGGCGATGCATGGTTGGCTGGAGCGGGGCGGGCAGGGACGTCAACCCGCAATGGAGGAGAAGACGCGATGAACGTCCATCGCCTTGCGTGCGTGTTGCTGTTAGCGACCGTGCTTCCGCTTCCGCTTCCGTTGTCGGCGCAGGCGATCGGGGAGGGGAGGCATGCCGCCAAGCCGCGGTCGAACCCGCTGATCCGCGACAAGTTCACCGCCGATCCGGCGCCGCTCGTGGTCGGCGACCGTCTCTATCTGTATGTCGGGCACGATCAGGCGCAGCGCGACGAGATGTTCAACATGCGCGAGTGGCTGGTCTATTCGACCACGGACATGGCGACATGGGTCGACCACGGACCGATCATGAAGGTGGCCGATTTCACCTGGGCCAAGGCGGACGCGTGGGCGTCGCAGGCCATCGAGAAGGACGGGCGGTTCTGGTTCTACGCGGCCGTCGAACATGACGCCACGCAGCCCGGGAAGGCCATTGCCGTAGCGGTGTCCGACACCCCGACAGGCCCCTTCGTCGATGCGAAGGGCGAGGCCCTGATCACCAACCGGATGACGCCCAAGGGAACGCACAGCTGGGAGGACATCGATCCCACGGTCTTCACCGACGACGACGGCACCACCTGGATCGCGTGGGGCAATCGGCAGTGCTACATCGCGCGGCTCAAGCCGAACATGATCGAGCTGGACGGCCCCATCACCGAGATCACGCCTCCGCATTTCGAAGAAGGCCCGTGGCTGCACAAGCGGGGCGAGCTTTACTACCTCACGTACGCTTCCCTGGACCGTGCCACGCACCGCGACGAGAAGGTGTCCTATGCCACGGCGACATCACTGGCCGGCCCTTGGACGTATCGCGGCGAACTGACGGGCTCCGGCAAGTACAGCTTCACGATCCATCCGGGGATCGCCGAGTTCAAAGGCCATTGGTACCTGTTCCTGCACAACGCCGTACTCGCCATCGGCGACCAGAACGGTGCGATCGGACGGCGCGCGGTCACGGTCGAGTATCTGCAGTACAACCCAGACGGAACCTTGAAGCCGGTACGGCAGACGGAGGCCGGGATATCGGCAGGGCCGCCATAGCCGGCGATCACGTCATCATCGCTACGCCGTGACCGCGCGAGATTCGCGTCCGCGATCCAGACCACCGTTTCCATATTCGCCTTGCAAGCGGCGCGAGTGAGGCGGCGGGTGGCGCGCGTGACACGACACCCACCGAAACCTGAGGCCGCACTCAACGCGGTACTGCGTCGCGTGCCCCGGGGTAGTCCCGTTCCGGATCGGGTTTTGGGCTGTCGCGATCCTGGAGTTGATCGTGATCCTTCCAGCGTGCCTTTTCGTTCCTGTGCTTGTCGGGTGTGTCCGCCTTGGTGCTGTCGCTGTGAGCGTTATCGCGATGCGCGGGGGTCCGGTTCATCTGGAAACCTGCATTCGTTAGAGCCCGGAACGGGCGTATACGCATTGAGCACTCCCTAGTGGTTATCGGACCGTGATCGTGCCGCGTGTTCGTTCACGACAAGCTCACTACCTCGATCATCACAATCCGGAACAGCATCATTGAGGTTCGGCATGAGCAGTGAGACAGAATCGACTCCGCAGACCGGCCGTCTGGCACGTCGCGCCACCATTCTGCGGTTCCTGTTCCGATACCGGAAATCCGGGGTTTTCAACGGACTGGCGTTGGACGCGAGCCTCGAACAGGAGGATGTGACCGACGAAGGCAGTCCGGAGCGTTTCGCCGACGAACTGGAGGCGATGGGTCCGACCTTCGTGAAGCTGGGCCAGATGCTCTCCACGCGCCCCGACCTCGTGCCACCTGCGTACGCCGTCGCCTTGGAGAGGATGCAGGAAGACGTCGCGCCGATTCCTTACAACTTGGTGCGTGAACAGGTCGAGGATGCGCTGGGCGTGCGGATCGGCAAGGCTTTCGAGTCCTTCGATGAAACACCGTTGGGATGCGCGTCGCTTGCGCAGGTGCACCGCGCGACCTTGCGCGACGGGCGCGAGGTCGCGGTCAAGGTCCAGCGGCCGGGCGTGGCACAACAATTACTGAGTGACCTGGAACTGCTTCGCGGTGTCACCGACGCCGCGGACCGCATGACCGAGCTTGGCAGGCACGTGCGCTTCTCCGAGTGGCTGGCGGAATTCTCGCGTTCGCTGATGGCGGAACTGGACTACGTGGCCGAGGCGGAGAACCTTGAGCGGTTCCGCCAGCACCTGCTGCCATTCCAACGGCTGTGGGTGCCCGCGCCGATCTGGGACTACACCAGCAAGCGTGTGCTGACCATGGAACTGGCCCAGGGCACGCGGGTCGACCAGATCACCGGGTTGCGCCGCACCGAGGAGTCGATGACGCCCTTGGCCGAGGAACTGCTGCGCGGCTACCTGGACCAGATCTTCGTGCATGGCGAGATCCACGCCGATCCGCATCCCGGCAACCTGCGCGTCACCGATGACGGACGCTTGGCGATATTCGACCTGGGCATGGTGGCCAATGTGCCTCCGCGTCAGCGCGACCGCCTGTTGAAGCTGCTGTTCGCCGCCGTGGACGGCAGGGGCGAGCAGGTCGCCGAGGAGAGCATCTCGCTGGGCGTCCGCCTTGATGACTACGACGAGCCGCGCTACCTGCGCGAGGTAGGGCAGTTGATCTCGCGGTACAGCGCGCACCAGGCCTCGATGTCGGAGGGTCGTGTCGTCCTGGAACTGGTCCGCATCGCGACGCAGTGCGGTCTGCGTACTGCGCCGGAACTGAGCTTGCTGGGCAAGACGCTGTTGAATCTGGATACCGTATGCCATGCATTGGCCCCCGGGCTGGACACGCAGCGGCTGGTGGAAGACCAGTTGCAGCACGTGATGCGTGCGCGCCTGCGCAAGTCCCTGTCCTCGCCCAACCTGGCCAGCGAGATGATGGAGGTGCAGGCGCTGATGCGCGACGGACCGCGCAAGGTATCCGACATCCTGTCGCTCGTCGCTGAGAACCGCCTGCAGATGCGCGTCACCGGGTTGGAGGAGTCGCGGTTGATGGAGAACCTGCAGAAGATCGCGAACCGCATTTCGGTCGGGGTCATCACCGCAGCACTCATCATGGCCTCGTCGCTGATGATGCGCGTTTCCACCCCGCACACGGTGTGGGGATATCCCGTGGTGGCGTTAGTGTTGTTCCTCGTGGGCGTGATGCTGGGGTGCGGGATCGTTATCAGTTCGCTGCTGAGCGATCACCGTGCGCGCAAGCGGGAAGAGGCCGGGCCACGGTAGCGCCATCGCGCTTCACATGGTCTTGCCCGCGCACGCATGAAGATCAGGCCTCAGCCTTAGCGCCCAAGGTGTCGCCATGCCACGTCCCATCTGGACCGGAACCCTGTCTTTCGGCCTGTTGAACATCCCGGTGTCGTTGATGTCGGGCGAACGGAAGGTGGACATCAGTTTCCGCATGCTGGACTCGCGCGACAGGAAGCCCATCCGTTTCGAGCGGGTGAATGCGGAGACCGGCGAGGAGGTGCCCTGGAAGGACATCGTCAAGGCCTTCGAATACGACAAGGGCAGTTACGTGGTCGTCGAGAAGGAGGATATCCAGTCCGCGGCCCCGGAGACGCACGAGTCCGTGGACGTGGAAGCCTTCGTCGATGCCGACAGCATCGGTATCCGTTTCTACGAGAAACCCTACATCCTCGTCCCTGGCAAGAAGGCCGAGAAGGGATACGTGCTGTTGCGCGAAACATTGAAGAGCACGAAGAAGATCGGTGTGGCCCGCGTGGTCATTCGAACGCGCGAATACCTGTGCGCGGTCATCCCCGAAGGCGACGCGCTTGTGCTGATGATGCTGCGCTACCCTCAGGAACTGGTCGATCCGGAAGAGTACAAGCTGCCCTCCGGCAAGGCCGCCGACTACCGCATCACGGCCAAGGAAGTGGACATGGCGAAGAGCCTGATGCAGTCCATGGAGGCAGAATGGGCGCCGGAGTCCTATCAGGACGAATTCCGCAAGCGCCTGGAGGCGATCATCAAGAAGCGCATCAAGGCGAAGGGCGCGACTACGAAGTTCGTCGATGCGCCGGTTGAACACGAAGACGCGGCGACCAACGTCGTGGACTTCATGGCGCTGTTGCAGAAGAGCCTGGACAGCAAGAGCAGGACGCCAGCGAAGAAGACCGCCACGCGCAAGGTGCCGACCGGCAAGGCTGCAAAGAAGAAGGCTCCCGCCAAGCGGGCGACGAAGCGGGCGGCGGCGAAGTAGGCGCCAGTGATGCACGCAGGCTGGGAATCCATGCGCTTTGCCCGGGTAGCGATGGCCGGGAACGCCAGGTCAGCGACTAGCCGCTACCGGTTCTCGTCTGCATCACTGGTGGCGTTGCCGTGGGTTGTCGCGTCCCGACGCATCGACGGATGCGTCAAGACCATGGCCAAGGAAACGAAGGACGGTTCGCATGAAGGTGCGTGATGCCATGAATCCGGATGCTTGCGTGGCATCCCCGGATGACACCGCGCAGCAGGCCGCCATCCTGATGGCCGAGAACGACATCGCCAGTCTGCCCGTGGTTGACGAAGGTCGGCTGGCCGGTATGGTAAGTGATCGCGACATCGCTCTGAATGTCGTCGCTGAGGGTCGGAGTGCATCCACCTGCGTCCGTGACGTCATGACATCCAGGGCGATCTACTGCATCGACGACGAAGACGTTGTTGACGTTCTCTTGCGAATGGCGATGCTGGCGTCGAACAGGCTTCCCGTGGTGGACCACGACGGAAAGCTGGTCGGCATCCTGGTCCGCCGCTGACGCCGCACCATGGCCGGACGGACGATCGTCCCGTTGGATGGCGTGGGCACCGGTGCGTCGGGCGGTGCGTTCCTCTACGTGTTCCCGTGCGCCTACGAGGACTACGCCAAGCTCGGCATGTCGAAGGAGCCGTTCGCCCGGCTGTCCGCCTTCGCACCTCGCTACTTCGAGTTCTTTGACTTGGAGCGTGGCTGGCTGGTGCGTGCGGACTCCGTGCGGGAGGCGAGGCAGTGGGAAACCTCGTGGCGCAGGCGCCTGCATGCACACACCGCGCCGCCGCCGCTGCTCGTGCCGCGTCGAGCGGCGGGCCATACCGAATGGCTGCGCGGAGCGCAGGCCGCACTGGAAGCGGCGCGCGACGACTTCATCCGCCAAGGGTTCACCGTGCACGCAAGTCTGCGGACCTGGGCCCGGGAGCGTCTGTTCGCCGAGCGGTGGCGACTGGCGGCAATGGAGCAGGCGGCGGTGGCGAAATGGGGCCCCATCGAATTCTGGCCCTGGCAGGTGGAGCGCACGCCACTGGCAGCCATCCGCGACTGCCTCGATGCCTGTCGTGAGTTGGAGGTCGAGTTCTCCGACGTCGTGTCGGGCGCGTTGCGGGAATGGCATCGGCGCAGCAGCCTGCTGCCTCCCTGAGCGGGAAGACGGCACATGCACGCGCATGCACATCGCGTTGACGACCCGAGTCGCATAAAAGGGAACGTTGAAGGAGGCGGTGATGAGCCTGGTGGAATATCGGCGCAAGCGCCGTTTTGACAGCACGCCCGAGCCTGCGCCAGGCAGCCGCCTGCCACGCGGGCGCCGCCCCATCTTCGTCGTGCAGCTGCATCACGCCAGCCATCGTCATTACGATTTCCGGCTGCAGGTTGGAGACACGCTGAAGAGCTGGGCGGTCCCCAAGGGCCCGAGCCTGGATCCGGCGGTCAAGCGCCTGGCGGCGGAAGTGGAAGACCACCCCGTCGACTATGCCGATTTCCAGGGCGAAATACCGAAGGGCGAGTATGGCGGCGGTCACGTGGCGACATTCGACAAGGGCATCTGGACTACCGAGGGCAATCCGGAGGAACAGCTTGCCAAGGGCCATCTGCGTTTCGAGATGTTCGGCGACAAGCTGAAAGGCGGTTGGCATCTCGTGCGGACGCAGAAGCCTGCGGGCACGCCGCAATGGCTACTCTTCAAGGAGCGTGACCGCTATGCCAGCAAGCAGGAGGCAGACGACCTGCTGGAGGATGTTATCCGTGCGCCGGCGAAACCTGCGCGGCCCAGGGCGGGAAACGCGGCAAACGCGGCAAAGGTGGCAAAGGCGTCAAAGGCGCCAAAGGCGCCTTCGTCCTCGCGCAGGTCGCCGAAACGCTCCGACCCCTGGGGCGCACGCGCCGCCAAGCTGCAGGGTGCCAGGGCGACGGACGATCCGCCGTCATTCCGTTCGCCCCAGCTCGCCAAGCTGACCGCTACCGTGCCAGTGGGCGACGAGTGGCTGCATGAGGCGAAATGGGATGGCTATCGCCTCATCGCGCAGATCAACCGCGGCAAAGTGCGTCTGTGGTCGCGCAATGAACTGGAGTGGACGAAGAAGGTGCCGGAGATTGTCGGCGCGCTCGAGGCACTTGGGCTGCAGGACGCCGTGCTCGATGGCGAACTGGTGGCAGGGGCAGGGCGCCAGGAAGACTTCAGCCTGCTGCAGGCCGTGCTGTCCGGCGAGCGCAATGCCGTGCTGTCCTATCTGCTGTTCGATGTGCTGCAGATCGACGGCGTGGATCTGTCGCGCAGTCCCCAGTACCAGCGCAAGGCGCTGCTGGCGGAGATCCTGAAGAAGCCGCCGCCGCACCTGATCTACAGCTCGCACATCATCGGCCGTGGCGAGCAGGCCCTGGCCATGGCCATCGAACGCGGCCTGGAAGGCATCATCTCCAAGCGTGCGGGTGCGTCCTACCACGGCGGTCGTGGCGATGCCTGGCGCAAGATCAAGCAGCGCAACGCGGAGGAGTTCGCCATCGTCGGCTTCACCCCGCCCAAGGGAAGCCGCGCGGGTCTGGGCGCCCTGTTGCTTGCCACACCGGATCCCGAGCATGGATGGCGCTACGTGGGTCGCGTAGGTACCGGCTTCAATGCGCAGCTGCTGGCGGACCTGTCGACCAAGCTCGGCCGGAATGCGCGTGCCAAGCCCATGGTGCACATCGCGGTGGATGATCCCGAGCTGCGCCAAGCCCGATGGGTGCGGCCGCGACACGTGGCGGAAGTGTTCTTCCATGGCTGGGGCAGCCAGGGGCTGTTGCGGCAGTCGTCGCTGAAAACCATCCGCGCGGACAAGACGGCAGACGATTTGCAGGAGGCTGGAATGCGCAACCTAACAGAGAAGTCGCAGCCCTCAACAACGGAGAAAAAGAAGAAGCGTTCGGCTTCCGCGGTGACGTTGAGCAGTCCTGGTCGGGTGGTGTTCGCGGAAGGTGGCATCACCAAGGCGCAAGTGTTCGATTACTACCAGGCGATGCTGCCCTGGCTGCTGCCCGAGGTGGTAAGTCGGCCGCTGTCGGTGGTGCGTTGCCCCCAGGGCGCGGATCGGCCGTGCTTCTTCCAGAAGCACCACACGGCCGGCATGGAGCATGTGGGCGCCGTCAGCATCGAGGAAGAGAGCGGCGAGCGCGCGGACTATCTGGTGGTGGAGGAGGGAACCGGGCTGCTCGAGATGGTCCAGTTCAATGCGCTGGAATTCCATCCGTGGGGTGCCACCGCGGCCTCGCCCGACAAGGCTGACTACATGGTCTTCGACCTGGATCCCGGTCCGGATGTCGCATGGCCTCAGGTGGTGGAAGCTGCGCGGCAGGTGCGTGAGCGGCTGGAAGCGATGGGACTGGATTCGTTCGTGCGGACATCAGGCGGCAAGGGACTGCATGTGGTGGTGCCGCTGAAACCGGCATGCCCATGGACGCAGGTGAAGCCGTTCGCGCATGCCTTCGCCGAATCCATGGCCGCATCGGAACCGCTGGCGTACGTTGCGACGGCCAGCAAGAAATTCCGCAAGGGCCGCATCTTCATCGACTACCTGCGCAACGGCCGCGGTGCCACCAGCGTCGCCTCGTTCTCGTTGCGCGCCAGGCCGGGTGCGCCCGTGGCCATGCCGTTGCGCTGGAGCGAGCTGGGGCGGGTGAAGGCAGGCGATGCCTATGCCCTGGTGTCGGCGCGTCGCCGCATGGAACGCATGAAGGCCCATCCGTGGGGTGCATGGACGAAGGTCAGACAGGACTTGGATGGCGCAACGCGCCTGATCGACACCATGGCCCCCAAAGCGCGAGGGAAGCAGCGCAAGAGTAGATGACGCGAACAAAATCCCTTCCAGATCAACGAGGGGCGCGATCTTCGGCAAAGTGACATCAATTGGTGTTGCCGACGCATGCCGAGTTCCGGGAATCCTATTTGACATAATAGGCATTGACCCGCGTACGTCGGAGATCTCCGACTTTGAAAGGCTTACGGCATAGGCCTTCCCGGGCAGCGCGCCTGAGAAACCGACTGCGCATAACGCAATCGCTGCCGCTGTCCCTAGACGGTTTAGCAGGGTGGACCATACGCCCTTGCCGTGCTTCGTTTCTGCCTGTTCGGCAAGCACCTGGAGCGCGACGACTTCGTCCACGTCCGCAAGGACTATGAGTGCTGTCAAGTGTGCTTCCTTGATCGCACCGCCTCGCCTCCAGAGGCTCACTGCTGACCTGCTCACGTGCATGCGCTTCGCCAGCGTGGAGTCGTTGGCCGGAGTGCATTTGGCTGCTGCTTGGTCGATCAAACCGTTTATCGCTTTCATGTCGAGTTGTGCTTGACAGGGAGTCGAGTTCTACTTTACAACGGTGCCTGTCGAGTTCTACTCGACATTGGCCCGGCCTCCCCGGACCACCCGGCCCCCAGCGCCCTAGCTGGGGTGACCGGGGTCTAGGGCGCTAGGGCAGGGGGCACCAACATGTTCAATGTTCTGCAGAACTGCGGCGGCGAGTGGGCCGTAATCGCAACGTTCGCCAGCTACCAGACCGCGTGCCGCTGCGCGCACAGCATCGATCCCAAGGGTTTCAAGGTCATCGTGCGGAAGGTCGTCGCATGACCGTTCTTCTCATT
The DNA here is from genome assembly GCF_029542205.1 of Pseudoxanthomonas sp. SE1. NCBI lineage: Bacteria > Pseudomonadati > Pseudomonadota > Gammaproteobacteria > Lysobacterales > Lysobacteraceae > Pseudoxanthomonas > Pseudoxanthomonas sp. SE1. Next base: position 2,088,595 of record NZ_CP113783.1, read on the forward strand.
CTCGTAGGCTGCGTCCTGCTCGTTGCGGGTGGTGTGGACCTCTTCATTGTCGGCGTTGCCGGCGCTATCACTTTGGTGGCCTACGGCGCACTCTGGTGCTGGTCAATCGTTTCGGACTACCAGTACACCCAGCGCCGCGCGCATGCCGCGTTCATTCGCGAAGTGGTGCGCCAGCATCAGCGTGCACGCGAAGCCCGCCAAGCGGGAGAGCGCGCATGATCGCCCCGGTCTGCTTTACCGTCACCGCCGAACATTGGGATGTGCTGATCCAAGCGCTCGCTGTGTCGCTGCTCTTTGGCGGCTTCATGGGTGCATTCCTGTGCTGGGATCTGTTCGTTATGTGGGACAGGTTCCAGTGGCGCCGTCGCCGCGCCCGTCGCCTCGCACGCCGCCGCGCCAAGGGGGTGATTCGTGCGTGAGTCCCGCGCCCCCGTCCCGCGTCCGCCGCGCGTTTTGCAGCCGCGCTACACGCCCCGCATTGAGAGCTTCGATCTGGTGGACGTCATCATCACCGTTGACGGCGAGGATATCCGCCTGGGCGATTGGTGGCCCATCGCGCGTGCCGCTGCGGAGGGCTCACTCCGTGGCAAATGACATCACTGAGTTCGTGCGCCGCCAACTGGGAGTTTGCCTTCGCGTAATGACTGCATGTCGCGCATCGCCTTCACCGTCGCGTGCATCACCATGCCCCGAAGCTGGTCCAGACCAGAGCCTTGATCGAACGCGTGCTCCATCTTCTCAAGTAATCCAAGCACAGCATCGCTTTCCTCTTGGGAGGCAAGGCTCATGAACATGAGTGCATTCGTGGTGGCCAGCGCGTCGACTACGGCGCCCAAGTGTTCGGCATTCAGGGCAGGGGGCTTCATTGCTGTGGACTCCTTGTCGGATGGACTGCTGATCGTACAGGAGGCCGCAAATGCGTGAAGCGACCTTTTCCCCGGAAAATGCGGTGGTAAGCGGTGCGACTGGCCCGGGGAGTAACACGGGCCAAAAGTCCAAGCCGGTCCCCCAGCACGGCGCACGGGTGGACTTTTTGACCGTTGTTTTCAGTTCTGACCGCCTTGTCGAACGCGGTCTCACCCGCGTGTCCTTGTTCCTGCCTGGCATCTTCGGATTGCAGCCCTCGGACGTGAGGGCAGGGGAGTTGCATGCGAAGCGCTGGCAGTTCTACCGCTCCAGCGCCGTGCTGGTCGACGGCAACGGCGAACTCGTTGGCCGCATCGGCACCGAAGGCAACGGCGATACCGTCTGTATCAGCCTGTCCGGCACTGCCTGCGCCTACATCCGCAACTGGCACGCCGTCCGCATGCAGATCGAAGCGCTCGGTGGTCGCATTTCTCGCTGTGATGCAGCCTATGACGATTACGACGGTGTATTTGGCACCGTGCGAGAACATGAAGCTCGCGCCCGTGCCAGCCTCACGGAACACGGCGGCTGCATGCTGTTCGCCAGTGGCGGCACACCGCCCAAAACAAAGTTCCTCGACGATCATCAAAGTGGCAGTGGATCCACGCTCTACGTCGGCTCCAAGGGTCACAAGCAGCTGTGCATCTACGAAAAGGGAAAGCAGCTAGGCGTCGCCGAGTCGCCGTGGGTGCGGTACGAAGCGCGCCTGTACGGTAAGCATCAGGAGATTCCGGCCGACATCCTCACGGACCCGATGAAGTATCTGCGCGGGTCCTATGAGTACATCCACATGCTGCTTGCCGGTATCGGTGATGGCATCGCGTGCGCGGTCGAGTACACCAAGCGCGCTGTGGAGCATACCGGCGCTGCGCTCGTTCGGTGGGGTCGTCGCCAATGCGGCCCGTTCTTGAACGTCCTCGCCGAGGCGTTCGGTGATCAGTTTGAAAGTTTCCTGCGGGAATGCGTGCTGCGAGAAGGGATGCCCTCGCGGTTCAAGCGTGTGTGCAAGGCATCCAACGTCGCCGCCTATGTGCGGGAAACCATCAACGCTGAAAGGGTACAGCTATGTCAATCGTGAGGGTCAAAGATGACCGTGTCATCGAACGTCAGGTCACCATCAAGGGTGTTCCGCAAATCTTCCGTGAGCAGCGCGCTTGCGTCTTGCTCGGTGGTGGGTACGAAACCACCTTCAACGTCAGTCTCGGAACTGGCCCCGTGTATCAGGTGGGCGATTACCTCGTGCATCCGGACAGCTACGGCACCAGCCAGTACGGCGAACCGCAGTTGAAGCGCGTCAAGTTGTGGCCGCTGGCGGTCGCATTCAAGGAAACCGGTGTGCAGCTGCCTGCCCCGGTGAAGGCTTAAACCATGTCGCAGGGCGAGGAGGGCAGCCAGGTCGCGGAAACGCTGGTCCTGACCTGCAAGGTCGCTGATTTCGATGCCTCCACCGGCGAGTGTTCCGCGCCGTTCTACAGCTACCCGCCCACTCTTTTTCCCTATCTGAATGCCGAAGACGGTTTGCAAATCGCGTTTGCCATCGTCGGCACTTGGACGCTCGGGGTAGTCGCGCGCCTCTACATCCGGGCTACACAACAGGAAGGCCGCAACCAATGACCAACAACGGAGATTGCTTCATGCGTACCAACATCAAGAAGTTCAACGCCGGTCTGCACAAGGCGTTCAAGTCCACCGCCGCCAAGGTGAGTACCGGCATGGCGACCCTCGGCGCGAGCACCATGGCGCTGGCGTCCGGTTCCGTCGCCTCGTCCATCGGCGGCAGCGCTCAGACGGAGTTGACCTCCGCGCAGACCATCATCATCGGTCTGCTCACCACGCTGGTGCTGATCGCCATCGGCTTCGTCGTCTACAACCTGATCAAGAAGGCGCGCTGATCCCGCGTCGGTAACACCGAGGGCGGGGCCCCGCCCTCGTTACACCGGAGAATCCCATGATCGGTTACATCATCATCGTTGGCGTCCTCGGCGCCGTGTGGCTGGGCTACGAGGCCATATGAACTTCGGGCGCATCCTCGCTAATGCAGTTGCACGGCGCATTGCCTTTGTCATCGTGGCGGGTGCATTGGCGTGGCTGGGCTTGGATGCCGCTAAGGCGCAAGACTTCTCTCAGTGTTCTTCACCAACGGCCACTAATGCACTGTGTCCTGACTTGCCAACCGCTCGCACGGCGGCGGACGCGTCTGCGCAGTACTACTGCAATCAGCAAGCTGAGTGCAACGGCACAGACGACAGGCAAGAAACATGGACGGGAACGTTCTGGCAAGTGCGTACTCGCTACCGATACGGCGCTGCCAACAACGGTGCGTGGGGTAACTACAAGCGTTCGACGGCTGAGTGCTCTGCTGGGCAGGTATATAACTCGTATTCTCAGCAATGCCAGCAGTCCTGTGCCGGTCGCCCTTCTACAGTTCAGCCCTTTCTCCCGCTAAGTGGTTCCAAGCAGTGTTTTAACGGCTGCGTCGTCAGTTACATGCAGAACGGCGACGATGAAACCTCTACGCGTAGCTACAGCGGCGCGATGTGTAGTAACGAGCAGTTCAAGCAGGAATGCGGCGCTGGCTTCGTCTGGAACAGCTACATGGGCGTGTGTCAGCCCATACAACCCGATTGCCCAGAAGGGCAGGTTGAGCAGGGCGGTCAATGCAGGCCGGAGAATTCTTGCCCCGACGGCATGGTGTCTGTGTCGCCCAGCACGCCCGGTGCCATCGCCCAGGGCGCGCTGCACTGCAAGCCGGCGGAGAATGAGTGCCCGCCGGGTAACGTCAAATCGCCGTCCGGCCAGTGCTTGCCCGGTGAGGGGCAGTGTGCGGCCGGTGAAGCACGTCGGGCTGATGGCACCTGCGGCAAGGATTCGGACGGCGACGGTACGGCCGACGATGACGACGACAATCCTGATAACGACAGCGAGAAGGAATCATTCTCCGGCGGTGACTCGTGTGCGTCGCCGCCTAGCTGTGCCGGTGGCCCGATCATGTGTGGACAGGCGCGCATCCAGTGGCGCATCGACTGCAACACGCGTAAGAACGTCAACGTCAGCGGTGGCAGCTGTACTCAGGTGCCGCTTTGCACGGGTGACAAGTGCAACGCCATGGAATACGCCTCACTGCTCCAGCAATGGCGCACGACGTGTGCTGTCGAGAAGATGGCGAAGAATCAAGGCGAGTCCGCAGACGGCCAGCCGGATTGGACGAAGGTCACCGGCACCGGCACTGAAGGGCAAGGCGAGGAGCCCGAGAAACCGCATCAGACGCGCTCGCTCGGCTTGGGCATGCTCGATGACGGTGGCTTTCTCGGCGGCGGTTCGTGCCCGTCCTTCGGCAGCGTTGACCTGGGCATCTTCGGATCCGTGGATCTGGACGGCTACGACTGGATCTGTGACTTCTTGGCCGCCGTGCGTGTGGTGATGATCGGCCTCGGCGGCTTTATCGCGTTCGGCATCGTCGCCGGCAGGGGTGTCGTGTAATGGAATCGATTCTGGTCAAGCTGGCCGGTTTGCTCGTGACCGGCCTGAAGCTTGGGGCAACCAGTCTGGTGGGGCGTGCGATGGCCGGTATCGGCTTGACGTGGGTGAACTTCACCTACGCGCTGCCGACCGTTAAAAGCTGGGTGTCGGACAAGTTCACCGGCCTGCCGCCGAATGTCACCCAGTTCCTCGCGGCTACCGGCGTGGACATCTTCATGACGCTGATTATCAGCGCCATCGTGGCCCGGGTAGGCATGCGCACTATCACAACGTCGTTGACCGCGCTCGAAGGCCTGATCGGTCAGGAGCAGGGCACGTGATCTATCAATTTACCGGCCAGCCCGGACACGGCAAGACGCTGCACGCGCTGCTGCAGGCGCTGGAGTTCAAGGATCAGGGCAGGGTGGTGTACGCCTGCAACGTGCGTGATCTGGACTATGAGCGCTCGGGCTTGCTGCCGATGACGCCGGAACAGTTCCGTGACTGGCCGAACTTCTTGCCCGATGGCGCCGTGGCGCTGGTGGATGAGTGTTACGAGCACGAAATGCTGCCTAAGCTCGGTCCGGGCGTGAAGGTGCCGCACCATGTCGAGCAGCTGGCCAAGCATCGGCACCGTGGCATTGACTTCATCTTCGTGTGTCAGTCGCCATCGAAACAGATGCACACCTTCGTGCATGACCTGATCGAGCAGCACACGCACGTCCGCCGTCGTTTCGGCATGAATTTCGTGCACCTGCGGATCTTCGACCGGTATGAGCCGCGCCCCGAGAAAGCGCATCCGCTGATCCTCAAGCGCACGCGTCTGCCCAAGCGTCCACAGGGCTTGTACAAATCTACCGAGCTGGACACCACGGAGAAGCGCGTTCCTTGGTACTACTACGCCGCTGGCGTGCTGGTGGTCGCCATTGCGGGTGGTACGGTATGGACGTTCTGGCGGATGAGCGACCAGTTCGATAGCGATCGCGTCGCGGGAGCATCGGCCGCCGCCGGTAACGGAGCGACAGCGAAGGTGCCGGCGGTGGGCGGTGCCTCCGGTCCCCGCAAAAGTCTCGGCACGCCCAGCGAGTACGCCAGAACGCACCTACCGCGCTTCCCTGCGATGCCATGGACCGCCGAGGTCTTCGATGAGCGCGCACCAACGGCTGATCCGCAGTTGTACTGCATGGCGTCCAGCCCCGGTGGCGATGCCCACGGTACGCACCTGGACTACAGCTGCACGTGTCTGACCGAGCAGGGCACCACCTACGATATTTCGCAGGCCGATTGCCGCACGCTCGCGCGTCGTGGTCCGGTCTATAACCCGTACAAGGAACGCCGAGGGGAGGGCGGCGCGCAGTCCGATTCAGGACCGTCAATGATGGCGAACGCGCCTGCGCCTGCGCCGGCTGCGTCGGTGATCGATGGCGATATGAAGAAGGTCGGCTCTATGGGCGAAGCCGGCAACCCGGGCACCGCGCCATGACCCTGCGCCTGTCGACCGGAACCATTGAGTTCTTGAAGTGGCTCGCGCTGCCGCTCATGTTCGGCGACCACATCAACCTTGCCTTGTTCGACCGCCAGCTGCCGGCGTTGAGCGAGATGGCGCGGATCGTCTTCCCGATCTATGCCTTTCTGCTGGCCTACAACACCGCGCGCCCCGGTGTGGATCTGCTGCGGGTGGCCACGCGCCTCGGGATCGTCGCCGTGATCGCGCAGCCCTTCCACGTGATCGCGTTTCCTTACGGGTTGCTGCCGCTCAACGTGCTGTTTACCTTCGCCGCGGCGGTCCTGGTCATGTGGTTGATCCTGCAACGCAGCCTTGTCGGCGTGCTGCTCGTCTGGGCGGTGGCTGGCGTCTTCGTCGACTACGGGTTCATGGGGGTGGGGCTGGTGCTGGCCTGCTGGTTCTACTTCCGGGAGCCGCGCCCAGGTCGACTGGTGGCGCCGGCTGCCTTCCTGCTGGCCCTGTACCTCGTCAACGATAACCTGTGGGCGCTGCTGGCCATTCCGGTGATCGCGCTCGCCTCAATCGGCCATTGGCGGCTACAGCGGCATCCGTGGGCTTTCTATGTCATCTATCCGGCGCACCTAGCTGCCCTTTCCTTGGCGGCCTTTTAAGTAGGTTGTTCGTTAATCCATAGCGCATCGGGCAGGTATACTTATCCATACCTGACCCCTCGGAAGGAATGATGATGAGTTATGGCACTATTGTTACCTTCGATTTGAAGGGCGCATCCTCAAAGGACTACGAGACTGCCTACGCTGACTTGCAGGCGTTAGGTTTAAAGAGGGTAGTTGTCGGTGATAACAAGAGTAATGTCGTAATACCGACGACCACGGTGTTCGGTACTTTCGAAGGATCTAGTGGAGTTGACGTGGCAGCTCGAGTCCGCGCTGCTGTACAGACGCGGTTTAAAGCCAGGTCTTTCGTTTCGGAGATATTCGTGTTTTCTGGTAGCAGCTGGGGGTGGTCGTCAGGCGTCACTTGATCTTGCCTTGCATCTAGCACTACTGATCTGCTTCTGTCGTTGCCCGTCTTACAGGAGGCTTTATGCCCACAATTTCATTGACTGATTTTGTAGACGTAGTTGCTAAAGCTGGGCGCCCGAAAGCCACTAAGGTTAGGCACGTTCGCGAACGACCAGATTATGAGCCTGCATTCGATTTCTATAAGGCATTTCGCGAGCATGTAATTAACGTTCATCGCAAAGCGCTCGACAGAAAAGCCGTTTCAGACGTACTTAAGTCTTTGGTCGATCCCAAGAAGGCAAAGGCGTATCCTTCGATCGTCGATGGCTATAAGAGATGGTGGGGTAGGAAGCAGCCCGTCTGGTTCAATCCCCCACGTTCTACGTATGCGTCTTCAGGTGTCGAGATCATCATTAATCCCGAGCTAGGATTGAAGCTTGGCGACAAGAAGCTTGTAATTAAGCTCTACTTGAAGGATGAAAAACTCACTAGCGCCAAGACAGAAGTCATTACTGACCTGATGCATTTCGTATTGTCTGCATCGAGTCCTGATACATGCTTCGCCGTTCTTGATGTTCGGAATGCGAAGCTATACGAGTCCGATGGGGTTGCCTCAGGCCTGATTGCGAGTGTCAATGCCGAACTCGCCTATATCAGTAGTATTTGGAATGAAGCGTAGCGAGTGGGCTTCGGACTCTTCGTCTTCAGAGGCAGGGCTCGTTGGGTCTATCTCGCCAGCCATTTGGTAGTCTCTCGTATCTGCGTCCGCGAATGCAGCGCTCTCCAATCTTAAGTGGAGCAGGGGCGGCGTATTCCGTATCCGGAGTCATGTAAATCGTTCGAGCGGCGTTCTGAACGTCGCGTTCTGAGTCCTCTGTTAGCTTGCGAAGTTCGGCATCGAATGCCGCCCTTTCTTTCTCCGTCATCGGTCTACTTAGTTCGGCCATCATCGCGGCGGCGCTGCGTTTAGCGTTCCATTCGATCAGACCCATTGCGACCAGCACAAAGGCGGCTGTAGCTATAGCCCCTTTGATCCACACGTGTGTCTCGTCGGGGCCTCGTCTGGCCGGTTGTCCACGATAGCTTCGTGGCCTGAACTCCATATCAGCCAGGTCAGGCGTGCCTAATGTAGGTTCTTCGCGTTTCCGGTCCATGGTTACCCCCGACCCGATCATACCCCGGGTACGAGGGGCAGGGCAGCGTGCCTATTCTTGCGGCCCGCCAACCGTCTCGATCAGCTGCACGATCTTGAAAGCCTCCGGGTGTAGCCGGTCGGCGTAATCGCCTATCTGTGCCATCTTCCGCTGCACGTGTGCTTGGGCGTCCTCCAGCTTGGAGTAGTACTCCTCGATGGTCTCTTCAAAGGCGTTCTGGCGTGACAGGACGATGTACATGGTCATTCCTCGCTGTTAGTGGGCTATGGCGCGCATCCGGGCGCTTGGTTCCGGATGCTCGCCATGGCGAGCGAATCGAGGTGAGACGGTGCGCTGTCAAACGGTCCAGCCATCGCAAGGGCGACCGCAGGGAGACACCCGTAGTCGTCGGGAATCGTGGTCTAAGGGCTTAAGAGCCTCGTATCAGCCCGTTTGACAGGGGAAGCGCCGGCTTACCGGGCAAGGCTTCGAGCGCGCCCCGTAGGGGCACAACATTCAGCCGGCACGGCTGCCCACGTTCCGGGCGTGCCAGTCGGCCAGGTCAACAATGACCACCTTGACCGGTCCACGCCGAATCGGCTTTTCGGCTTCCCGGCGTGATCTGAGGCCGGCGCGTCGAAGTTCCATGGAATCCCGCCAGAGAAGCCCGGCGAGCCTGTGCGGCGTCATATGCTGGCCGTCAGGCGACACCAGAGAGGATCCTGAGGCGGTAAAACGCCACCCGGTCCACTGGCTGGGTACGTCGGTGCGGATCTCCACGATCCGGGGGGCAGTGGTGTTTACGGTGCGCGGCATGCGGTCAAGCTCCCTGTGATGAGCTTGGAGCCACGCAGCTTCCATGCCAGCCACCAGCGGAGCAGCTGCCACCACCAGCCCCAATCCGACGTTGACATAATAGGCATTATGCGAAATAGCCTGTGGGGCGAGTTGGGCTGGTGGATACGGCTGGTGGGCTGGTTCCTGAAAGGCCCTGCCCGTGCCGATAAGCCTTGGTAATCCCCCCATTTTTAGCAGTCGCCAAAAGTGGAGCTATGCGGCCATCGCCAGCCTCATGGCTGGTGTGATGCCGCCGAGCGCCATGTTCGGGCGCTCATGGTTGTAAGTCCATAGCCAGCGCGTGGCCTTGTCCTGCACCTGCTCGATGGTGTCGAACAGGGTACGGGCCAGCCAGGCGTAGCGGACCGTGCGGTTGTAACGTTCAACGTAGGCGTTCTGCTGTGGCTTGCCCGGCTGGATGTGCTCGATCCGGATGCCGTTGCGTTCCGCCCACGCCAGCAGTGCCCCGCTGATGTATTCAGGTCCGTTATCGCAGCGAATGACACGCGGCTTGCCACGCCATTCGATGATCTGTTCCAACGATCGGATCACCCGGGCAGAGGGCAGCGACAAGTCCACCTCGATGGCCAGCCCCTCGCGATTGAAGTCGTCCAGGACGTTGAACAACCGGAAGCTGCGGCCATCGGCCAGCTGGTCGTGCATGAAGTCCATCGACCAGATCTGGTTGATCGACTCCGGCACGGCCAGCGCCTCGGGCCTCTCGCGCACAAGTCGCTTCCTTGGCTTGATCCGCAGATTCAATTCCAACTCCCGGTAGATGCGGTACACCCGCTTGTGGTTCCAGCCCAGGCCCTTCACGTTGCGCAGGTACAGGAAGCAAAGACCGAAGCCCCAGTCGCGATACGTCGTCGTCAATCGCACCAGCCAGTCCGCGATCCGGGCGTTCTCGTCCGAAGCCTTGGCCTGGTACCGGTAGCAGGTCTGACTCACCTCGAATGTCCGGCAGGCGTGCTGGATGTTCGTGCGTCCGCCTTCGACCGTTGTTCGGGCCATCTCCCGGCGTTGAGATGGCCTCACCATTTTTTTGACAGCGCCTCCTTCAGCAGGTCGGCGCTGAGCTGGGCGTCGGCGTACATCTTCTTCAGGCGCCGGTTCTCTTCCTCCAGCTCCTTCATCCGCGCGACCATGGACACCTCCATGCCGCCGAACTTGCTGCGCCACTTGTAGAACGTCGCCGAGCTGATGCCGTGCTCGCGGCACAGCTCAGGCACGGGCGTACCGCCTTCGGCCTGCTTGAGCACGGCAATGATCTGGCTGTCGGTGAATCGGGACTTCTTCATGGAACCTCCTCGGGAAAGCGTACGAGAAAATTCCACTTCTGGTGTCAGCTAATCCGCGGGGGGATTACCCCTTCAAAGGACACTTTGGAGGCATTTGCATGTTGATGGATCAGCCCCCGTGCTGGCAGGACGGACAGAAGCAAAATCCCTGCGCCTTGGCGCACTACAACCGCGTTGTGCACGGCCACACCGAACTGCGCGCGGACTGGCTGGGCTGGAAGCAGCGCGGCCGATACCTGGTTGCCCCAGATGGCCAGCGGATCAGCCCGGAACGGATGCGCGGGATCATGTGGCGAATGGAGGCCGAAGCCCGCCGGGACAATGCCCGGGCTCGGAACGCCAAAGCGAAGGTTTCGCAGGGGTGCGTGAAGGTCGTCGTCGTAGAACTCGCCGACTGGCAGGCCCGCCACTTCGGCAGCCGCGCGGGATAAGAGCCCGCTCCTTCCAGTCGCTTTCACCGTAGGGGCGCTGCCCCTACACCCCGGCTATCATCTACGCGGGGGTAACTATGCAACTTCAGCCAGCATGTCCAATCACCTTCAAACAAAAGCCTAGGCGACTAGGTCCATGTCCATGTGGAAGTGGGTTCCGCTATCGAGCCTGCCACGGCAAGATCTTAGATCAAAATGACTCTGCCTCAGTCGGTGCACATCTGTTCGCAGTAATTCGAGCTCAGGAAGCTGCCGATAGGCGACTGTTTGGCCGGGGACGAGAAGTTAAGGTGGTGCGCCACAAGGGAAGAAGGCTCCTGCTACTCGGGGGCCAACTCATGGCCGGACCGGACGGGGCAACGTTCACTGATTTTCTAACGTTCTTTGTCTGCGACTGGTTTGGTAACGCATGGATCGAACAAGAGACGACAAAGCCGATCCAAGAGCGGCATCCGGTTGCTATGTGGAAAGCGCACTTGGATCATGCGCGCAAAAACGCGCCAGTGATGCCGGGAGGCGACTATTCGTTTTTTCCGATCTCCGGATTCGCGTCAGCCTTCTTTCGTCTAGGAAACGACCTTCTTACCATTACGGCGAACGATTCTCTTATCAAATCACCGCAAGAGATCAAGCGAATCAATGACAGACTGCGAACAAAGTCCGGCTTCATTTCAGCCAGGCAAGAAATTGCAATGGCGGCGGCTTTTCTGAGAGGTGGGTTCGAGATCGAGTGGGAAGACGAAACAGATGGAAGTTCACAGCACGGCGAATTCTTGGCCCACTGGCGGAAAAATCGCACCTTCATCGTCGAATGCCGAATGAAGCAGCCGGACAATCTTGGCCCCGTTCTGCGCAGGTGGAGAACTTTTGGAACTCTCTTCACATCCGCGCTGGAAAAGCGGCTACGGGTTGGTGGGACACGAGTTGTCTGTATAGACCTCAATCTTGCCCCGGCGGCTAGCCAAGAGGAACTTGTACGCCGCCTGCGTGCCGCAACAAAATCTATAGACCATATCTCCCGCCTTCCAGAACACGCTGCCCTCCCCCCGGCGGTGGTGGTCTTCAGCGATCTTCCTGACAGACACTCAGGCGAGAGTTTGAAGCATAGCTACAGCGGGGCTGTGCATGTTTTTAAGCACTCGGAATACCCATACATGGGCTCTGGGCGCTCGATATCATCGGACGAGTCACTAAGCGCTATGCTCGATGGGCTACGTTTACAGGCAACGATTCCGCACAGATTTGCGCTCACAGACGAATCTCACCCGTATGAGTTTCTAGACTGATATCACCAGCCACTTACTTTCAAAGCGACGATACCGGACCAGTGTACGTTTGCGTCGCTTGGTAGCCGGGGCTGCGTGGGAACACGTCTGGGCGTTGGCCGGGGGCATAGTCGATCGTGACGCCTGCGCGGTCGGCGCTGCCGGCCTCACTCGCGCCGCTCGCAAGGCCGGCAGCGCCGTCGCGCGAGCTGAGGTTGTAAAGCGTATGGTCTGACTCCCGGACGCGAATCTCACGAGGCCACGGCGTGGCGATGATGACGTGATCCCCTGCCACGAGCTTGACGCCGTAATTCGCCCAGGTGGCCGTGTAGCCCAACGCCTCGATGGCCGCGACCTCGATCTGTTCCATCGTCTCGCCAGAATCGTTCACCCACTCTACCCAGCCGCGAATGCGCCCCCCTACTTCCGCGCGGGCAGCAAGGCGCGCACGGCCAAGATCGGACAACTTGGCGACGAAGCGCTGATCCGGCGACAGGTCGGCGAACTCATCTTTAGGCGGCTCCTTCAGCGATGCAGCCGTACTCTGAGCATCGAGCTCAGTCCGCAGGAACCTGCCATCCGTGTCGAACACCTGCGTCGCTTCCCCTTGCGGCGGCGCATCCTCCGTGCCGCCAGCAGAGAAGAAGAAGCTCAGAAAGAAATAGGCACCCACAAGGCCAGCAACGCCGAACAGTGCGCCCTTGACGACCATGGCTTTCCAGACCGTCGTGCCGCCCTCCTCGTACACCTCTGTGTTATCCGAGCCCGGCGCATAGCCGTGGTACAGCGGGTATATCGCCGGATCGTACTTTTCCGTCTTGCCGCCCACCTTCTCGAACTTGCCCGGTGACGTGCTGTGGTAATACGTCACCCGGTAGCGGTTCTTAAGCCCGACCGCCGTCAGCTTCTGAAATACGTTCTTGCGCTCGATGCGCGCGACAAGGGCCTGATGCACACGGTTGATCCACTGCGTCATGATCACCGCGTCACCGCCGTTCTGACCCAGCAGCGCCCAGAAGTTTTCTTCCGCATCGGGCAGCGGCAGTCGCTGCTTGACGTAGAACTCGTGGACTTCATCTACGACGATCAGCGCATCCTTAAAGTCGTCGGGAATGCACCACTTTCCGCTGCCGTCCTGGTAACAGGCAAACAGCTTGCGCACGTCGTTGGTGTCCACCACGACCAACAGCGCCTGTACGTCGGCAAGCGACATTTTCAGGTGTTCAGCAATCTTGACGTGATCCAGCCCGTTGAGTCGGGCGAACACGCGCCGGCCCTTCCTGAGGGTCGGCAGAACGTGATTCTTTACCGCGTCGTAGCTCTTGCCGGCACGCGGCACGCCTTCGTTGAAAACGAGCATGTCACCACTTCCCTAGCGTGAGAATCTTGCGGCTGATACGGAACACGGCAGCCGCGGAGAAGAAGGCCATGCACTCGGAAATCTTGAAGGTCTGAACGATCCAGCCCACGGTCGGCCCGGCACTGGCCAGCAGAGAGCCGATGCTGTTCTGTGCGATGAACTCCGGAACGGGCAGCGATTCAAAGGCCGTAGCGACCAGATCAAGCAGCTTTTCAATGGCGAGAATGATCAGGTCGGTAAAGAACTGCTCGATGGCCTCCCACAGCTTCTGTACCAGCCCGCGTAGCCAGTTGGTCAGATCCTGCAGCCACCCCGCGCGCAGGAGCATCACGACAGCGCCCATATGGCTGCGAGGAAGGCAGCAATCGCCATCAGCACGAAACCGATGGCCTGCAAGCTGCTGAGCATGTCGCCCGAGCAGTGCTTATCCCACGTCATCGAGTCCCAATACTCGGACGCGGGAACTGTCCATGTGGCGCACCCACCGCTGGCGTTGACGGTGAAGAAGCCATCGATAGCGTCAACGAGGGGCGACTCACCCACGCGCGCCTTGAAGGCAGCGAACACGCTGGCAATGGTTTTGTCAGTGGGCGTGTACAGATCATCCACGCCCGCACCTGGGCTACCGGGGCCGTCATCGTCGCCTTCGTCATCACCGTTGCCATTGCCGTTGCCGAGGCCAGAGCCGGAACCACTGCCGCTGTTGCCCTCCCCGCTTGCACCATTGCCGTTAGCACCCTGCCCTTGCGACCCGTAGCTGGACTGCCATCCCGTGACGTTACTCGTCTGCGTGGTGTCGTTGATCGTCGTGGTGACGGTGCTTTGGCCCGTCTGTGTCCATTCACCACCGTTGTTTGGTGGCAGTGGCGGCGGCTTGGGTGTCGTGCCGTCAGGAGACTTGGTGGCGGCATCATTGCCGGACGCCTTGATGCCGTTCTCGCCCGGTTGCCAGCAGAACTGCTTGCCACTGGACGCGGTGGCGCAATGCTGACCATCCGGCTTAACGCATTGGGTGAGATTCCCCTGCGTGGCACACGCTTCACTGTCATTTGTGATTGGCTGGTTGCCATTCGTGCAGGTTGAACCGCTGGGCACCATCGAAGGGGCACGGTAGAACTGAACGCCGCCGATAGTCGTCAGGCCTGCGGGACCACTACCGGATTGCAGATCGACGATGTACTCACACCCACCAGAACACGCAGAACCGGCAATCCCGCCGGCGACCTGAAAACGCACGTTCGTCATGGGCGGCTTGGAATTACAGCCCGAGTCGCACGTCATCGTTGCAGCGTTCCACGTGTGCCCAGCTGGACAGCTGATCATTGTGCGCTTGTAGACACCGAAGGACCCGTTGTTCGCTTCACCGTATCGGTAGCGTGTGCGATAGCTCCACGTGTCCGAACCGTTGAACGTCTCGATGGTGTCATCAAGCCCGTTGCAGTTTGAAAGTTGACTGCAATAGTGCTGCGCGGACGCCTTGGCAGCCGCTACGGCAGCGCCGCGATCAGGACACAGTGCGTTGGTCGCTGTAGGCACATTGCACTGTGAATAGTCCTGGGCACGAACGTCCGCCATCACGATCACAGCGAGCGCAAGAATGCAGCAGCACGCGACGATGCGACGCATCATTTCGCCAGCCCCTTGACGGCAGCAAAGCCGCAGGTCATGCCGAGAAAGCCACAGAACAGGCACAGGATCATCACCGCCCCCGCATCACGAAGAATCGTGCAACCTTGGGAGCGAGCCATTGCACGAAGCTACCCAGCACGACCAGCGCGGCAGCGCCGAGAATCGCGGCAGCAGGCCCAAGCGCGTTGATCGTGCTGATGATCGAATCGAAGTTCATGGCTCACCCCGGAAATAGAAAGGGGGCGGTGCACCGCCCCCACGTACATCAACGGCTGAAGAAGTTCGCGACCTTCTTCGATGCCCAGCCGGCGAAGCCGACCAGGGCGATGATCGCAGCGGCGCCGATCATGGCTTCGGTGGCGGTGGCACCGGACAGGCCGGTCAAGATGCCCGAGAAATCCATTGCATTACTCCTGAGTTGTTTCGCCGACTATTGGTTGAAGAAGTTCGCGACGCGGCCGGCGATGTGCGCGACGACGAACCAGAACATGACGGCACCCGCTGAACCCACGAACCACCCGGCGGCTTGCTCGGGGGTGGGTGTGGCGAATACCTGATTGATGAGGCCGTAAACGGCGTGTTCGGTACCGCTGATCAGCACGTAGCCCGTGCACTCGGCGACAGGCTGGCCCGTGGGAACCAGCGTCCCGTCCGAGGCAAGGGCTACGCACAGGGCCATGCGTCAGACCTTCGCCGAGGCGAGCGATTTGAGCGCGGTGAACTTGCTCAGGTTGATCACGCCTTTGTTGACAGTGATCATCGCTTCGAGGTCGAGGGTGTAATCGCCCTTGGGATACGCCTTCTGGCCCTCTTCAAGCCGCACATCCAGCGGATACGCGAAGCCACCGGCTTCCAGCTTGGCCTTCTGCTTGCGCGTGGTGTAGCTGATCTGCTCGCCATCGCGACCGTCGAACGTTCCGCTGCGCTCGATGGGCGTTTCTTCCAGTACCGTCACCTTGATTCCGCTCATTGCTCTGCTCCTGCGTTGATGGCCACTATCTCGGGCCATGATTCAGCTGCTTGCTTACTCGCCCACGCCGGCAGCTTTGGCGACGTGAGTGTTCGGATAACCCGCGCCAATGCTTCGTCGCTGGGTGTGTTCTTGCAGATGAAGGTCAGCGTTGCGCCGTACTGGCGACGCAGGTGACGGCGTGCGCTCTTCCACGTCGCAGCCATTGCGGCATCGGTCACATCAATGCGCGACGCGAGCGCGTTGATGAATCGGAGAACGGGGTACGCTCCGAGCAAATAGCCCGCAGGATCGCGCAGCATGTCGAGGGGCAATTCCTTACGCCGGCTAGCGCTAAACTGAGCCTCGTAGCGGACCCACGGGCTTTCTGGGTCGCCCTGTTCTTTGCCCTTCTCATACACGCGCATCTGCTTTTCACTGGACACCGATCCCACGTAGAAGGTCTGGCCGTCGCCACTGCCGAAGTCGTTGATGTGGCGTGCTTTGGGACGCTGGCCCCGGTTGTCGAACTCGCCCGCTTCCCAAATCTGCATCGCCCAGGTGAGCGGGAACTCCCCGTCGAGGTCGTCGGCAGCAACGTCCACACGGGTCAATCTTCCGGCGCAGCTTTCGAGCTTTGCTCGAAGCTCCAGCCACCGCTTCGCATGGCCGGAGCCCGCCGCGCCTACGTACAGTCGGCAGCCGTCACCGGTTAGCTCAATGCGTGCGGTGTAGATGCCGTCTTGCCGGATCGTGTGAGGCCCACCCATTTCGATCAGGCCGACATGGTTGTCGTCAGCATCGCGCAGGCTCACGCGCTGCTTGTAGAACCTGCCCTTCCCTGCCACGTCAGCGACGCGGATGCCGCACCCGGCGAAGAAGTGACACGCCACCATCTCGGCAACGGCCCGGGCCTGCACGCCCTCCCCTGCCAGATCGGCGCACAAGTCGCCTCGGTTGCCTTCGTAGCCCTGCTCATCAAGCACCGCGCTCAGATCGACAGAGGCGGCAAGCCAGTCGATTCCGACCGAGATAGGCCGCGCGGACTTCCTGAATTCACTGACTCCCCTGTTAGACGCGGGGAGTCCCGTCCCGGTCCCGTCAGCCATGGATCACCGCCACGTGATCGGCGACGCGCAGCACGACGCGGAACACGCGACGGCCACGGGTAAGGAAGTTGTACCAACGGCAGTTGGATACGGCGCCTGGCTCATCGGTGCCGTATGCGGCCACCATGCCGAGTCCGCCAACCTCTTCGATGAAGTAGCCGTCACGCACGTTCTGTGGCCTCGCGGGCTTCGCGTGCACGCTGATGCTGGCGCACCACTTCGCGAACGAACGCGGCATGCGCGCGGCGCTGGGTGTAGTGGTAGTCCGCGATGATTGACCAGCAGGCGAGTGCGCCGTAAGCCACCAACGTGATCACGCCGGCAGCGCAGGCAATGAAGAGGGTCGGCAGGGATTCGTGAGAAAAACAGCCGAATCGGCTCTAACACCATGATTCAACGAGGAAACACCCCTCGACGTCAGGCAGTTCGTGGATTACAGAACTAGGCTTGATCGAACCAGAAACCGTGTGACACAGGCATTCCTGGAGTACTGCTCAGGCACGCGTGCCCTTCTTGAATATTGGATTCAAGAGTTTCCACGCTCCTGACCCAACGAAAACACTCAAGAAGGCTCCGACCGTCGCCTGATCCATTGCAGCAGTTCCTCGTGCGGGATCGTACGTCCAGCGTCGACGTCGGCCATACCCTTGCGCGTTCGCCGATCTTTCTCTTCCTCGGTCAATTCCGGAAGGAGTGCTAGTAGCTTGTCTTCAGGGCTCATAGGCCGATGAGCTGCGCTCAAGTTGACTTGATTCTCGTGAATATGGGCAGGATCTGGGGATCATCCAGGCCCGCCGGCAAAGGCTGCGATACGTCGTGGACCGCCAAGTCGATGATGACGTCCAAATTTGAGCATAAGGGCTGTATGGCGGTGGTCACCAGACGAGCGGCCCGCTCGGCGAAAGCCAGGTCGACCACCAGCCAGATCAACAGACCGGGAGGCTGTTCGACGCCTCCTGACGAGTGAGTTTCCAGGAGATAAGCCGACGAGACGAAGTCGGCGTGCTCAAGGCTGGCGCTGATGGCCGGAGCGAGCCAAGCCGGTGCCGCCGGGGCAGGTCTTACCGCGAACTCAGCCGGCGACAGCCGTTCTACCCTGGCCAGAAAGCCCGTATCCAACAATGTCGCAACCTCTTCCGGGTACAGGACAACGCCGCCGTCGTTGGGATTGAGCATCAACGTCGCGCCGCGAGTACCGGTTAGCAGCTCACGGCCTGAAACTCCCAGAATTCTGACAGCAGCCGAGCTGGCCGCCTGCGCCTTGTCGAGCGAGGTAAAGAAAGGGATCGCGTCGAAACCGTCAGGATGGCGGAACTGGACTAGCCGCAGTGTCCGCGCGTCGTCCGAGACGGGCGCATGCACGTACACGATCGCATCCATCAGTCGCTTGAAGAATGCGCGTTCCTCGGCTGCGCTGTCGCGGGCCCGTTCAAAGGAAGCCTCCAGCGCTGCCTCCGCAGACGTAGTCCCTCTTCCACGCGGCCTGCTCGGTTGCTTCATGGTCAGATGCGATGAGGGCCAAGCGGGTATCCGGAGAACCAGTCCGCCTCGATCTCGGTGCTCAAGTAGGGTCGTACGAAGGCCGACTGGGTCAGCGCTCGCAGCCGCTCTTCGTGCTCAGCAATCGCCTCAATGTCGCTGACCGTTGGATAGTGCCGCAGCAGTCGGTATGCCTCTTGCCGCACCTCTTTGGGCACGGCTTGGCTGGCGGCTAGCTGCCTGAGGAACGCGCCTGCCTGCAGCACATTGCGGGTGCGCTCAGATGGCATCGTCATGGCATCAAGAATGACTAAAACTAAGGAATGCTTAGCTTATCGCGTCTGTGGCCAGCCAGCGCACGGCGCAGTTACGGATCTTGCGAATTCCAACTTAAACTAATATAATCAATAACTTACTTCGCATAACGTCGCTTATGTAAAGCCGGGGTGCGGCCGGTATCCTTGATTGATTCCGCGCGCTCTTTCTACTGGCCTGCCGGCGCACCGCCCATGGGGCCGGTGACTGCGCCAGGCACGATCGTGGAGTTCTGCGACTCCTGCCGTGCGATGTATCCCCACGTGAAGCAACTGCTGGCCGCCCATCCTAAGGACGTGCGTCTGGTGATCCGCTATGTGCCCTTCCATGGACAGGTCTCCAAGGAAGCCATTGGTGTGCTGGAAGCGGCCCGGGAACAGAAGAAGTTCGAGCCGGTGCTGGAGACCTTGATGAGAAACCAGCCTGTGTGGGCCAGCCATGGCGCGCCGGATCCGAAAAAGGTATGGGAGTTTGCTGTCGCCGTCGGTTTGGACCGTGCGCGTGCACAGCGTTATCTGGCGACCGGGGCGGTCGAGACCCTGATCAAACGCGATGTGGCCGCTGTGGAAGCGGCCGACATTCGTGGCACGCCAACGTTCTTCGTCAACGGCAAGCTGCTATCCGAACTGGGTCCTCAGCAATTGAGCGCGCTCGTGGCAGCCGAGCTCCAGCGCACCCGAAAGAAGCCCTGATCTTGGCGCGGCCTGCCGAGGTACTCGGCAGGCCATGACGACGCGGCGAAGGATCACGATGTGGCACCGCCGCGACCGTGATGTCATCAGCTTGAGGCTGTGGCGCTAGGACCTGTCCTTATAGGCCAACAGACGCAGTGCGTTGAAGACCACCAAGAGTGTGGAGCCTTCGTGCACGGCCACCGCCGGACCGATGCCGAGCCCGAAAATTGTGGCCGGCACCAGGAAGGCGACGATGCCGAGGCTGACGAAGACGTTCTGCCGGATGATGCCGCGCGTGTGACGACTTAAACCCACGGCGAATGGCAGGTGCTTCAGGTCATCGGCCATCAATGCCACATCGGCCGTTTCCAGGGCCACGTCCGAGCCGGCCGCGCCCATGGCGATGCCGACGGTGGCATTGGCCATCGCAGGCGCATCGTTGACGCCGTCGCCAACCATGGCGACCTTGTCCTGATCGCGCAGCTTGCGGATCGCCTCGACCTTGTCTTCGGGCATCAGGTCGCCCCACGCCTCGTCCAGGCCGACCTCCTTGGCCACGGCCTGGGCCACCTTCTGGTGATCGCCGGAGATCATGATCATGCGCTCGATGCCCATGGCCTTCAGGCGCATCAGCGCCTGCTTGGCCGCCTCGCGTGGCGTGTCCATCAAGCCGATCGCGCCGAGCTCCCGATCGCCCAACCGCACGACCATGGTCGTCCTGCCCTGCTCGCGCAACGCGGCGATGGCCGCTGCCGCGGCGGCACCCAGGGCGGGAACCCCGTCCGCGCCGAACATCTCGGCCTTGCCGATCCATACCGGCTGATCGCCCAGACGGGCTTTGACGCCGCGGCCGATCAGGTTTTCCAAGTCCGAGGCCGTTGGCAACTTGCCTCTATCCAATCGGCTGCGACCATCACGCGCGATCGCGGCGGCCAACGGATGATCGCTCAGCGACTCCACCGCGACCGCTACCTGCAGCAGCTCGGTCTCCGACGCCCCGTCAACCGCCACCACATCGGTGATGCGCGGGCGCCCTTCGGTCAGGGTGCCGGTCTTGTCGAAGGCCATCGCCTTCAACGAACCCAGATCCTCCAGCGGCGCGCCGCCCTTGATCAGCACGCCCCCACGCGCCGCGCGGGCGATACCGGACAGGACCGCGCTCGGGGTGGCGATGGCCAACGCGCACGGACTGGCGGCCACCAGCACGGCCATGGCGCGATAGAAGCTGTCGCGGAACGGCTCATCCACCACCACCCAGGCAAACAGCAGCAGGAACGCCAGCGCCAGTACCGCAGGTACGAAGATCCGCTCGAAGCGATCGGTGAAGCGCTGGGTGGCCGACTTGCGTGTCTCGGCCTCGCTCACCATCTTCACCACCCGCGCCAGCGCGGAGTCCTCGGCGCGCTTGGTCACTTCCACTTCGATCGCACCGGCCCCATTGATGGTGCCTGCGAAGACCCGACTGGCCGCATCGACGCTGTCGGGCCTGCTTCGTGCCAGCGCGGCATCTTCCACCGGCCGCTTGTCCACCGGGATGGACTCGCCGGTCACCGGTGCCTGGTTGATGCTAGAGTTGCCCTTCAGCAGGAATCCATCGGCCGGCAGGCGCTCGTTGGGACGCACCAGTACCCGATCACCGAGCTGGAGGTCGCCGACCGGAATCTCGGTGGTGGACTCGCCGCGGATGACGATCGCCGTATCCGGCGCGAGCTCGGCCAGCGCCTCGATGGCGCGCTTGGCGCGTCCCATCGCGTAGTGCTCCAGCGCATGACCCAAGCTGAAAAGGAATAGCAGCAACGCACCTTCGGCCCAGGAGCCCAGCGCGGCGGCGCCGGCGGCGGCGACCAGCATCAAGGTGTCGATTTCAAAGCGCTTGAGCTTGAGGTTGTCGTAGGCCTCGCGCAGCGTGTAGGCGCCGCCAAAGACATACGCACCGATATAGCAGGCTGTGGGCAACCACCCCGGCAATGAAGCGGCGAACTTCTCGATCAGAAAGCCCACCAGCAGCAACGCACCACAGGTCAGGGCGAAGATCAGCTCGGTGTTGGGGCCGAGCAGGCCGCCGGTGTGGTCGTGGTCGTGCTTCTCCTCTCCGTGCTCCCCTTGTTTGCCGTCATGCGCATGACCGGCATGATCCTCGTGCTGGGACGGCTTGCCCGTCACCACGCGTGTAACGCCCATGCGCTTGAGAGAGGCCTCCAACCCGCTCTCGTCGATCTTCTCGCGCTCGAACTCCAGGTACACCGTGCCGGCCGAGCTGGCGCGGGCTTCCAGCACGCCGAACACCGAGCTCATCTGTTCGGCCACAGTGCGGGCGCGTCGCTCATGTCCGATGCCGGTGACCGTCCAGGTGAGGTGACCGAAGCTTTCGGTGACGCGTGCGCCCGCGGCCTGTGTCAGCTCGCGAATGCGGGCCAGCGACATCACCTGCGGATCGAAGTGCACGCATAGCTGGCCCAGCCCCTCCCCTTCGGCAGGTCGAATGTGGACGCGATCCACACCGGGGCGTGCGAGCAGTTCGCTCTGCAGGCGCTCGATGCACGCATCGGCGGCATCTCGCACGTGGGGAAGCACAACGGGAATGTCCAGGCGCAACTTGCCAAGGGAGGTATCCATATCGATCTCGTCAGTGCTGCGCAGATGAACCTGAGTGTCCACAGCGCAAGTGAGTGCCACGCGACAGCACGGTCGTTGCGACCGGCGCACGCGATCCCGAAGCAGCGGCTACGCCAAGGCGGCGTGCGCCGGCGCGATCACGCGATGGGTGGGCGTAAGGGATGCGTAGAGCGCTGGGCCAGCGCCAAGACCGCGGCGATGGGCGTATAGGCCTGGCCGGGGATGAGCGGCCCAGGGGCCGGGAAGTCCGGCAGGATCACCGCGTGTGCGCACACGTCCGAGTGATGGAACAGGCTGTGCGCCCCCTTGGCGTGCTCATCGGGCACCTCGCCCTTGGCATCGTGCGCATGCGCGGCTGCGCGCAGGTGCGGTACGCTGTGCTCCAGACCATGCAGCTGCCCGAGCTGGGTCAGGACCGGATGGGCCAGCACCGCCGCCACGACCAGCCACAGCGCGCCCAAGGCGAGCCAGGATCGGGGATGGGCGGTCAGAAGGCGCACGCGGAGGTCCCGGGCTGCACGAATGGCCCGACGATACCCAACCCGGTCGCGCACGCCAAGCGCTGTTACACCCTAACGCTGCAGCGCGATGACAGTTTCCTGAATTGCGTGATTGTCTAACGCGCAAGGGACTGACTACCATGCGCGCACCATGACGCGTGCCCTACGCCAACTCAGCCGATTCCTGCGCCTGCCGGCGCTGGCACTGCTGTTGTTCGCGGTGGTGGCCAATCCGGTGCTGGCGGCCGTGGGCGATATCCACGAGTCGGCCCAGGCCGTGGCCGATCATGCCGATCCGGAGCACTGCGATGTCAGCGATGACGCCACCAGCGCGGTGGTTGATCAGGATGCCGGCGATCAGGACGAGGGTTCGGCCGGCGATCTGCTGCACGCGCTGGTCCATGGCGCCCATGCGTGCGGCCACCCGGTGGCTATTCCCTCGCCCGCCCTTGTGGTCGATCCGCTCGCTCCTCAGGCGATCGCGCCTGTGCACGAGATCCAGCCGCTGGATTCCCTGCAGCCGCTGTCCCTAACCCGTCCCCCGATTACGGCCTAACGCTGCACGCCGGCTTGCCGGTGCATCGTTCTTTCGCCTAATCGGAGATACCTCATGTGGTTGCGACTGGCAGCGTGCGCTGCCTTTTTGGTCGTGCCCGTTGCGTACGCGCAGACGGGGACGGCGCCCTCTTCTACCCTTTCGTTGGACGACGCCATTGCGCGCGTTGCCACGACACACCCTGACCTGCGCATCTTCGACGGACGTCGTCAGGTCCTGGATGCCAACTTGGCATCGGCGGCCCTCAAGCCCCCGATGACCCTCGGCGCAACCATCGAAAACACGCTCGGCACCGGCAACTATCGCGGTTTCAGCGAGGCCGAGCTCACGGTCACCCTGGCTGGGGTGATCGAGCGCGGCGGCAAGCTCAACGCCCGGCAAGCCCTGGCGCTGGCTAACATTGATACGTTGGCGCCGCAGCGTGAGATGGCAAGGCTGGACCTGCTGGCCGAGACGGCGCAGCGTTATCTGGCGGTCACCGCGGCGACCAAGCGCAAGAGCATCGCCGAGTTGGACATTGTTCAACGTAGGCGCGCTGTCGATGCAGCACGTACCCGCCTGACCGCAGGTGCGTCACCTGAGTCCGTCGTGCTCACCGCACAGGCGGCCTTGGCCACGGCCGAGCTGGATCGGGATCGTGCCATTGCCGATGAAGCGGCCACGCGCCAGAACCTGGCGGCCCTGTGGAATGAGCGCACGCCCAGCTTCACCGTGGCCGCGGGCAATCCTTTGGTGCTGCCGGAACTGCAGAGCTTCAATGCACTGAGTGACTACCTGCAGAACACGCCCGAGCTTGCTGAGTTGGCGGGCGTGGAGCGTGTGCGTGAGGCCCAGCTACGTCTGGCTCGTACGCAAGCTACGCCT
The DNA here is from genome assembly GCF_029542205.1 of Pseudoxanthomonas sp. SE1. NCBI lineage: Bacteria > Pseudomonadati > Pseudomonadota > Gammaproteobacteria > Lysobacterales > Lysobacteraceae > Pseudoxanthomonas > Pseudoxanthomonas sp. SE1. The sequence continues at coordinate 2,112,447 of NZ_CP113783.1, forward strand.
GATCTGCAGTGGCAGGCCGGTGGACGCTACAACCGATCTACGAGTGATGTGGGGTTCATGGCCGGCATCAGCATTCCGCTGGGGTCGGCACGCCGTGCCGCACCGGGCATCCGGGCGGCTGAAGCCGAACTGGCCATGACGCCGATCGAACGCGAGTCCCTGCGTATCGATCTGTACTCCGCGCTCACCAACGCCTACGGCAATTACTCCACGGCACGGTTGGAAGTCGGTCGCCTGCGTACCGACGTGATCCCGCGCTTGGAGAAGGCTGAGAAGGCCGCCGAGTACGCGTGGAAAGCCGGTGCGATCAGCTATCTGGAGTGGTCGCAGCTGCAGGCGCAACGCGTGGAAGCCAGCGTGCGCCAGCTGCAAGTGGCCGTCGATGCACAAGCTGCCCTGATCGAGATCCAGCGCCTGACCGGGCAGCCGATCGTCGCCAGCGGCACCACCACTCCATAAGGATTTCCACATGAAGAACGTTGCAAAGATTGCAGCTCCGACGTTGCTGCTGGGCGCTGTCCTGATGCTGGCCGCTTGCGGTGGTTCCAAGGACGCCACGGAAGAGAAAACGGCGCCTGCCAAAGAGGCCAGCGCTGAGGGTGACGATCACGGCGCCGAAGGCGAAGCCGGGCACGAGGAAGGGGAAGCTGGCCACGGTGAGGAAGCCGGCGGTCATGAAGAAGAAGGTGCCGAGAAGACCACGATCCCGCAGGAAGAAGCTGACAAGAGTGGCGTGAAAGTGGCCAAAGTCAGTGAGGGTGCCATCAAGAACGAACTGGAAGTCCAAGGCGTGCTGACGCCGATGGAAGGCGGCGTGGCCCAGGTCACTGCGCGCTACCCCGGCGTGGTGCGTACCCTGCGCGCCAATGTGGGCGATACCGTGCGTCAAGGCCAGGCGCTGGCCGTGGTGCACAGCAATCTGAGCCTCACCACCTACACCATCACCGCACCGATCAGCGGCGTCGTCCTCAGTCGACAAGGAAGTGTCGGTGGCGTAGCCGCCGAAGGCCAGCCGCTGTTTGAGATCGGCGATCTGTCCAAGGTGTGGGTCGACCTGCATGTGTTCGGGGCCGATGCGCAGTACCTGCGTCCGGGCGTGGCCGTCACGGTCAGTCGCCTGTACGACAACGTCAGCGCTACGACGACCATCGAACGCGTGCTGCCCAGCACGTCAACGGCGAGCCAGAGCCTGGTCGCCCGTGCCGCACTGCCCAACGAGGATGGCTTCTGGCGTCCAGGCACCGCGGTCAAGGCGCAAATCACGATGTCCACCAGCGATGCGGGCGTCGTGATTCCGCAGTCGGCCATCCAGAGCATGGACGGCAAGGACGTGGTGTTTGTGCGTGACGGCGATACCTACACGGCGCGGCCGGTGAAGCTGGGTGATCGTGACTCCACGCAAGTGGCCGTGCTGGAAGGCGTGAAGGCCGGCGAGGACATCGTGGTGACCCAGAGCTACCTGGTCAAGGCGGACATCGAAAAGTCCGGCGCGACACACGCGCACTAAAGGAGACCGTCATGCTCGAAAAAATCATAAAAGTCGCGATTAATCATCGCTGGCTGGTCATGACGTTGACGGTGGCCTTGATCGCCATCGGCATCTGGAGTGCCCGTCAGATCCCTATCGATGTCACCCCCGACATCACCAACGTCCAGGTTCAGATCAACACCGAAGCGGCCGGTTACTCGCCACTGGAGGCCGAGCAACGCGTCACGTTCCCCATCGAGACGGCCATGGCCGGTCTGCCGAAGATGGAGTACTTCCGCTCGATCTCCCGCTACGGGCTGTCCCAGGTCACCGTCGTGTTCAAGGACGGGACGGACATTTACTTTGCGCGTCAGCAGGTCTCCGAGCGCGTGGCGCAAGTGAAGGCGCAAATGCCCGAAGGTATCGAACCCACCCTGGGTCCGATTGCCACCGGTATGGGCGAGATCTTCTCCTACACCATCGATGCCGATCCCAAAGCCCGCAAACCCGATGGCACGCCCTACACCGCCACCGATCTGCGTACGCTGCAAGACTGGGTGATTCGTCCGCAACTACGCAACGTTCCGGGTGTGACCGAAGTCAACACCATGGGCGGCTTCAAGCGTGAGGTTCACGTCACGCCTGATCCTGCCAAGCTGCGCTCGCTGGACCTGACCTTTGAAGATGTAGTGACGGCCCTGCAGGCCAACAACCAGAACGTGGGCGCCGGCTACATCGAACGTAACGGCCAGCAGTTCCTGGTGCGTGTGCCGGCACAGGTCTCGGACATTCCTGCCATTCAGAAGATCGTCGTCACCCGTCGTGACGGTGTGCCCATTCGGGTTCGTGATCTGGCCAATGTGGCCGACGGTGAAGAACTGCGTACTGGTGCGGCAACCCAGAACGGCCACGAGGTCGTGCTCGGCTCGGTGGTCATGCTCGTGGGCTCCAACAGCCGTGACGTCTCCCAAGCCGCGGCCGCCAAGCTTCAGGAAGCGGCCAAGAGTCTGCCCAAGGGCGTTACTGCCACGCCGGTGTACGACCGTACCTCGCTGGTGGATCGCACGATTACCACGGTCGCCAAGAACCTGATCGAAGGCGCGTTGCTGGTCATCGTCATCCTGTTCCTGCTGCTAGGCAACTTCCGAGCTGCTCTGATCACGGCTGCGGTGATTCCACTGTCGATGCTGTTCACCTTGACCGGTATGGAGCGCGGTGGCGTGTCGGCCAACCTGATGAGCCTGGGCGCACTGGACTTCGGTCTGATCGTCGACGGCGCGGTCATCATCATCGAGAACTGCCTGCGTCGCTTTGGCGAACGTCAGCATGAACTCGGGCGTGAGATGACGCTGGAAGAGCGTTTTGAAGTGGCCTCCAGCGCATCGGCCGAAGTGATCCGACCGAGCTTGTTCGGTCTGGGCATCATCACCGCCGTCTACCTGCCGATCTTTGCCCTGACCGGTGTGGAAGGAAAGATGTTCCACCCGATGGCCATCACCGTGGTGCTGGCGCTGACGGGCGCGATGATCCTGTCCCTGACCTTCGTGCCCGCTGCCGTGGCGATGTTGCTCGGTGGCAAGGTCGAAGAGAAAGAGAACTGGCTGATGCGCTGGTTCCGTGGGCGCTACGAACCTTTGCTGGATCTGAGCCTGCGTAGCGGCAAGCTGGTGGCCATCGGTGCGATCGCCCTGCTGGTTGGCAGTGGGCTGCTCGCCTCTCGCATGGGTAGCGAGTTTGTTCCCAGCTTGGATGAGGGCGACTTCGCGCTTCAGGCCATGCGTATTCCCGGCACCAGCATGACCCAGTCCTTGGGCATGCAACGCATCGTGGAAGAACGTTTGCTGCAGTTCCCAGAAGTGGAGCGAGTGTGGTCGAAGATTGGTACGGCTGAGGTCGCCTCCGACCCGATGCCGCCGTCGGTGGCTGACACCTTCGTGATGGTCAAGCCGCGTGATCAGTGGCCCAACCCGCGCAAGCTCAAGGCGGACCTGGTGGCGGAAGTTGAGGCGGAGATGAAGAAGATCCCCGGCAACAACTACGAGTTCACCCAGCCGATCCAAATGCGTACCAACGAGCTGATTTCGGGCGTGCGCGCGGACGTGGCGATCAACCTGTACGGCGATGACCTGGATACGTTGCTGGAAGTGGGCCAGAAGATCGAGGCCGCCGCCCGCAAGGTACCCGGTGCAGCTGACGTTCGCCTGGAACAGGCTGCTGGCCTGCCCATGCTCTCGGTGCTGCCCGATCGGGATGCCTTGGCACGCTATGGCCTGAATCCGGCTGACGTGCAGCGCAACGTGGCCACGGCCATCGGGGGTGAAGTCGCCGGCCAGCTGTTTGAGGGTGATCGACGCTTCGACATCGTGGTCCGTTTGCCAGAACAGCAGCGACTGGATCCCACTGCGCTCTCAGCATTGCCCATCTCGCTGACGGCGGCCATCGCGGCCAACCAGGCTGATGAGTCGGTGGGTACACAGGCCAACGCCGCTCAGGCGCAGGTCGTACCGCTGAGTTCGGTGGCACGCGTGGAGATCTCCGAGGGAGCCAACCAGATCAATCGTGAGAACGGCAAGCGGCGCATCATCGTGACCGCCAATGTCCGTGACCGCGATCTGGGCAGCTTCGTCTCCGAACTGCAGTCCACCATCGATCAACAGGTGACGGTGCCTACCGGCTACTGGATCGAGTACGGCGGCAGCTTCGAGCAGCTGATCTCGGCCAGTAAGCGTCTGTCCATCGTGGTGCCGGTGACCCTGGTGCTGATCTTTGCCCTGCTATTCATGGCCTTTGGTTCGGCCAAGGACGCGCTCATCGTCTTCAGCGGTGTTCCGCTGGCCTTGACCGGTGGCGTGCTGGCGTTGGCGCTGCGCGGGATTCCTCTGTCGATCTCGGCGGGCGTGGGCTTTATCGCGCTCTCAGGTGTGGCGGTGCTCAACGGCCTGGTGATGATCAGCTTCATCCGAAGCCTCCGCGAGAGCGGTCAGCCGATGGCCGAAGCCATCCGCGAAGGTGCGCTCACGCGTCTGCGACCGGTCCTGATGACGGCGTTGGTGGCCTCGCTTGGCTTCGTGCCGATGGCCCTGAATGTCGGTGCGGGCTCGGAAGTGCAGCGTCCGCTGGCCACCGTGGTCATTGGCGGAATCATCTCCTCCACGTTGCTGACGCTGGTGGTACTACCGGTGTTCTACCGATGGGTGCACACCCGCTTCAATCGCACCCCGGCGCACATGAAATCGTGACAGGGCACGGCGGCGGTGTACGCACCGCCGCCCTACCCCGTTCCTAGCCGCTCTTTTGCATCTGTTCCCAGGAGAACACGCATGAGCACAGGGCATGATCATGGAACGTCCGAGATCCGGTACGAGAAGCCCCTATGGTGGGCGCTCGGCCTGACTTCCACGTTCCTCATCGCCGAGATAATCGGCGGTCTGGTAACAAATAGTTTGGCGCTGCTATCCGATGCGGCGCACATGATGACCGATGTCATCGCCCTCACCGTGTCGTTGATCGCGGTGCGTATGAGTCGACGTCCGGCTGATGCTCGCCGCACCTATGGCTATGCCCGTATGGAAGCCATCGGCGCGATCATCAACGGCGGTCTGTTGTTCGTGGTCGCCGGCTACATCCTGTGGGAGGCGGTGGGACGTTTTCGTGAGCCGCCGGAAGTTGCGTCCACGGGCATGTTGGTCATCGCCATGCTGGGTTTGATCGTCAACCTGATCTCCATGCGCCTGCTACGCGCTGGCAGCGGCACCAGCTTGAATGTGAAGGGTGCCTACCTGGAGGTTTGGAGCGATATGCTCGGGTCGGTGGGCGTCATCATTGGCGCGATCGTCATCAAGGTCACGGGTTGGACGCTGGTCGATCCGATCATTGCGGTGTTGATCGGCCTGTGGGTGCTACCCCGTACCTGGACCCTGCTCAAGCAGGCGGGCCATATCCTGATGCAGGGTGTGCCGGAAGGCATGGATGTGGCGGCCATCCGCAAGCGGCTGATCGAGATGCCGGCCGTGCAAGAGGTCCATGATCTTCATGTGTGGTCGTTGGGGATTGGGCAGGTCGTGCTGACGGCTCACATCGTACTGGCGGCGGGAGTGCCCGATCCGGACACGATCCAAGTCGAGCTCACCCGGGTGATCGAGCAGCAGTTCGATATCCACGACGTGACTTTGCAGGTGGAACGCACTTCGTGCAAAAGCGAGGTGGGCCATGCCTGACCGGAATCGAGCGAGTTTCCGCAAGGTTTTCGCCCGATTCCAAGACACATCGCTCCGAGGTTCAACAAGCGCACACCGTCCGCGTTGGCGGGTGGCGCTGAGCCTGGAGCTGGTCATCCTGACGGTTGCCGTCTTCTTTGCGTTCACCGCAAACGGCGCCTTCTGGGCCAGTGTCAAAGAGTCAGACGTCCTAAGCGGGGCGAGAGAACTGCGTTTCTACATCGGGGTGACCGCTGCCCTGGTTGGCTTGCATGCGTTGCTGTTCGGCTTGGTGCTCAACCGCTGGATTGCCCGACCTGTTCTGGCGATCCTGCTGGTGACCACCGCCTCGGCGGCTTACTTCGCCAGCACGTACGCGGTCTATCTGGATCCGAGCATGGTCCGCAACGTGATCCGGACCGATGTGGCAGAGGCCCGTGAGCTGTTGACCTGGGACATGGTGGGCACGGTCTCGCTGATGGGCGTGCTGCCGGCGGCCGCTTTGTGGCTGGTGCACTTGCCGCGCTTCACGCTCAAGCAGGCCCTGCTACGCCGGATGCTGTTCCTGGGTGCGATGTTGTTACTCACGTGCGTGGGGGTGATGGCCACCTTCCAGGACGTGTCCTCGCTGATGCGCAATGACAAAGCGCTGCGCTACCTGATCGCGCCGGGCAACTACCTGGCGTCCATCACGCGCGTGCTCAGCCAAGAGGCCGGGAGCCCAAAGCTGCCGCGCCAGGTCGTGGCGGCCGATGCCCGGCAGCAGGCGCACGCGCCCTCGACCAAGTCCCACCTGTTGGTGGTCGTGGTTGGCGAGACCGTGCGCGCCCAGAACTGGGGCTTAAACGGCTACGAACGGCAGACCACGCCTCAGCTGTCGAAGTTGAACGTCATCAACTTCAGCGACGTCACTGCGTGCGGGTCCAACACGGAAGTCTCCGTGCCCTGCATGTTCTCCCTTGCTGGCCGGCGCAACTACGACCGCGAGAACATCGTGGGTTCCGAGTCGCTGCTACACGTGCTGGAGCGGGCCGGCGTCAAGACGTTGTGGCGGGACAACCAGACCGGCTGCAAGGGCGTCTGCGATGGTTTGTCCTTCGAGTCCTACCGCAAGCCGCCGGAGAGCTCGCTGTGCGATGACCAGGCCTGCCGTGATGCGGTGATGCTGCAAGGTTTGCACGATGTGATCGATGACAACCCCGGCGACACGGTGGTGGTTCTGCATCAACTGGGCAATCACGGGCCGGCGTACTTCAAACGCTATCCGGAAGCACTCCGTCAGTTTCGGCCTGACTGTCGTTCCTCGGATCTGGGCAGCTGCACGCGGCAAGAGATCGTCAACGCCTACGACAACGCCATCCTGGAAACGGATGACTTCCTGTCCAAGACGATCCAGATGCTCTCGCAAGACACCACGCACGACACGGCGATGATCTATGTCTCCGATCACGGCGAGTCGCTGGGCGAAGGCAACGTCTATCTGCACGGCTTGCCCTACTCCATTGCGCCGGACACCCAGATCAAGGTGCCGATGGTGGCCTGGCTTTCACCGGGCATGGCCGGCGGTAAGGGCGTCAACACCGCGTGCGTGCGCAGTCGGGCAAGCCAGCCGATCAGCCACGACAACCTGTTCCATTCCGTCCTGGCATTGATGCAGGTCAAGACCGAGGCCTACGAGCCGACGCTGGATGTGTTCTTCGGATGTCAGGCCACGGCGGGAGCCTCGCCATGAGGCCTTCCGACTGTACTCCCACCTCTGCCCGGCGAACATCGCCGGGCCTTCCGATGCTTTGCGCGAGATTGCGATCGAAGCGCGCACTCACTCTTTCTCGAGGAACGTCCCATGGCTGATGGGTATGGCCACCTGCCGCGTGGTCCCAAGCGTTTGATGATGGCCACGTGCTGGTCTTTTCAAGGACTGCGCGCCGCTTGGCTGCATGAATCCTCCTTCCGACTTGAAGTGGTAATCGCCCTTGTGATGGCACCGCTGGGACTGCTGCTGGGTGAGAACGGTGTGGAGCGCGCCTTGCTGGCGATCTCCGTCCTGCTGGTACTGCCCGTGGAGCTTCTCAACTCGGCCATCGAGGCAGTGATCGAGCGCTACGGCCCCGAACACCACGAACTGGCCGGTCGCGCCAAGGACATGGGTTCGGCCGCCGTCTTCCTGACTTTGGCCATGGCGGCGCTGACATGGCTGGCCATCTTGGCCAGCTGATGCGACGCCTTTGGAGCGTGATATGGCATACGTACTGTTAGCCGCACTGGTGATTGCCCTGGGCTGGGGACTGAAGTCGGCGATGTCGATTCCCCACCCCGATGGCCTCACCGTGATTCTCAGCAGCACCGTGGTGCTGACGGGCGCGCTGTTCTGGGTGGTGGTCACCCTGCACGCGCTGGATCTGCTGGTGGCGTTCAAGCGCGACGATCGCCGGTATCTGTCCGAGTTCGCGGCCGCGATGCGGCCACGCCTGCGTGAGTTGCTGGTGGCCGCGCCGGTGATGTTGCTCGGCTTGCTCATCGCCTATCGATCCGTGGGCACCGCCGGCACCGTGGTCGCCGCCCTGGAGGCGCCGTTCTACGCGCTCGCCATCGCGTCGGCGCTGATGGCCAGACCCCTGCAGGCCATACCCGTGCGCCGGCGGCGCACGGGCATTGTGCTGAGCGTGATCTACGGCGCCCTGTTCACCATCACCGCGGTCCTGCAGTCGGCTGTCGCCACCCGCACGGGCATGCAGGGCGCCGCGCCGTGGTTGGGGGTGACGTCGGCCCTGGCAGCGATCGCGGCCTGGGTGTCGGCGGCCAAATTCAGAGCTTCGATCGAGCAGGCACGCGCCCTGTCATCGCCGGTGATCGAGAGCTTCGGCAATCCCTTTCCCCGCCATCAGAACCGGCCGTCCCCACCGGACGGGACGTCGCCGCCTTTGCGCAAAGGGCCGTCCGGGCCGCCGCCGCACGGCGGACGAAAGCGTCGACGCCGCTTCTAGATCGCGCGATCCCGCACCGAAGGTTTCCCGTTCTCTTCCTCTGTTTGCACGAGCGATACGCCGATGCGTCATTCCCTTAGCGACCTCTCCCCTCGCCAGACGTGGCTGCTGATCCTGCTGGTCATCGCGGCGTTGCTGGCCGGCCTGGGCTTACGCGAGCCGATGCCCGCAGACGAGCCGCGCTTCGTACTGGCGGCCAAGACCATGGTGGAGACCAGCCAATGGCTGTTCCCGCAGCGCGGGATTGAGCTCTACGCCGAGAAGCCGCCCACCTTCATGTGGCTGCAGGCGGCCAGTTATGTGCTGGTGCGCAGTTGGGATGTGGCATTCCTGCTGCCGTCCTTGCTGGCCGCGCTGCTGACGCTGTGGCTGACCGGCGATCTTGCTCGGCGCCTGTGGGGAAAGCGCACGACCGACTACACCGTGTTGGGCCTGTTCGTCTGCCTGCAGTTCGTGCTGCAAGCCAAGCGCGCGCAGATCGACATGGTGCTGGTGGGCATGACCACGCTCTCGCTATGGGCGCTGGTGCGCTACCTGCTTGAAAAGCCCAGCCCCTGGCTGCTGATGGTGGGCACCTTCGCCGCTGGCTTGGGCACGGTCACCAAGGGCGTGGGCTTTCTGCCGTTGTTGGTGTTCGTGCCTTGGCTGTGGGTGCGGTGGAAGTCGCCCCACCTCCTGCCCTCGCACCGAGGGGTGCATGTGCTGGCCGGCATTGCGGGTTTTGTGCTGGGCGCGGGTGTGTGGCTGGTACCGATGCTGGCCACGGTGGCGGCCTCATCGGATCCGGCCCTGCACACCTACGCGCGGGAAATGCTGTTCAAGCAGACCGGCACCCGCTACGCCAATGCCTGGCACCACGTAAAACCCGCTTGGTACTACCTACAGACCATGCTCACGCTGTGGCTGCCAGGCGTGCTGCTCGCGCCGTGGTTGCTGCCGGCGTGGTGGCGGCGTGTGCGTCGCGTGGACCCGCGTTACGCGCTACTGCTCGGTTGGGCGCTGCTGGTGCTGGTCTTCTTCAGTGCCAGCCCGGGCAAGCGCGAGGTCTACATCTTCCCGATGCTGCCTGCCCTGGCGCTCGCCGCATCGCCGTTGTTGGCCGGCTTGCTGCGCCGGCGTGGCGTACGCGCGGTGCTGTGGTCGTACCTGTCGGTGGTGATCACCCTGACGGGCGCCTTGGGCCTGTGGTTACTGACCGCCTCGCCCGAACGCGTGCAAGGCCTGCTCGAAGGACGCGGCATGGACATGAGCACCGTCAAGCAGGTCAGTGGCTGGCTGCTGGCCTTCACCGTCGTGAGCCTGGTCGTGATGGTCGCCGCACGCCGGAGGGTGGTGTTTGCGCTGGTGGCGGTCACCGCCTCGCTGTGGATCGCCTATGGCGTGGGATTCATGCCGGCGCTCAGTCCTGACAGTTCTGCCAAAGCGCTGATGCAACGCGTGGAGGCCACCATCGATCTGGATGCGGAACTGGCCATGCTCGGCTGGCGCGAACAGCATCTGCTCCAGGCCGACCGGCCGGTTACCGAGTTCGGTTTCAAGAAGCCCTGGGTGGAGCAGTGGCAGCAGGCGCACACCTGGCTGCTGCAGGACCCGACGCGACGCTGGCTGTTCCTGCGCAAGGAAGCCATTGGGCCTTGCCTGGATCCAATGCAGGTCATCGACATCGGCGCCTCCAATCGACGCGCCTGGATTCTGGCACCGGGTACGGCCTGGATTCTGGACTGCGAAGTCCCGGCCACGTGGTCAGCCGATGTCAGCGAAGACTGAGTCATCCTTCTCCTTTCCCGCACGCCCTTCTGCTGAGTCCTTCGCCATGCAAAGCCCGTCCCTGCCCCGGATGCCCAGTCTGTCAGTCGTCATTCCCGTCTTCAACGAACGCGGCAACATCGGGCCGCTCGTGCAGGAGGTGGTGCATCACCTGCGCGGCAAGATCGCCTTCGACATCATCTGTGTGGACGATCGCTCCGACGATGACACGCGTGAGGTACTCGTCTGGCTCAAAGCCGAGGTGCCCGAACTGCGGGTGTTGCTGCACCATCAACGCAGTGGGCAAAGCACCGCCATCCGCAATGGCGTCAAGCACGCGCTCTCGCCCTGGATCGCCACGCTCGATGGCGACGGCCAGAACGATCCGGCCGACATCCTGAAACTACTGACCGCTCGCCAAGCGGCTTCGCCGCAGATACGCCTGTTCGCTGGCTGGCGCACCGAGCGCAAGGACACGGCCAGCAAGCGCTGGGCCTCGCGCTGGGCCAATCGCATCCGGCAATCACTGTTGCGGGATGACACGCCCGATACCGGCTGTGGCATCAAGCTGTTCGACCGCGCTGCATTCTTGGACCTACCCTATTTCGATCACATGCACCGCTACCTGCCGGCACTGATGCAGCGCGCCGGCTGGAAGACACTCAGTGTGCCGGTCTCCCACCGACCGCGGGGATCGGGCCAGTCCAAGTACACCAACCTGGGCCGTGCGCTGGTGGGCATCCGCGACCTGATGGGCGTGGCCTGGCTGATCCAGCGCAGCCATGTAACCGCCACCAGCGAGCTCAGTGCTGGCTCCAAGTCATGAACGTAATGGATCAGGAAATCCTATGGTTGAGCTGGACGGGCCTACATACAACGCCCTGGAAGCTCATTGGCCTGACCGGTGCGGCCTTCTTCGGCGTGCGCTGGCTGATCCAGTTCGTGGCGTCCAAACGCGCCGGCCGGCCGGTGATCCCGCGCCTGTTCTGGTACATGAGTTTGTGCGGCAGCCTGATGGCTTTGAGCTACTTCCTGTTCTCGTCCAAGCAGGATGCCGTGGGCGTCGTGCAGAACCTGCTGCCGGCCTTCACCGCCGCGTATAGCCTGTATCTGGACATACGCCATCACCGTAGCATTGGTACGAGCGCCGTAGCCAAACCCGCCTCGTCCCCTTCCGAGGACGATCACTCCTGCTAGATCGTGGCACTGGGCTGCGCGCTTGGTCGACTTTCGCGCCACGCAGCCCGCAACACGCGCACCGCCGAGCGCAGGAACAGAACCAGCAACGCTGCAGCAATCACTAGGTCGGGCCACCCCGCGCCGAAGGCCCACACCAGCGCCGCGGCCAGGATGACGGCGACGCCCTCGTAGATATCATTGCGCGAACACTCCCACGCCGAGGCCATGTTGATATCGCCGGCGCGATAGGGGTTCAGCAACCACAGGCAGACCGCATTGGCCGCCAAGTTAAGCAACGCAGCCACCCCCATGCTCTCAAAGATCGGAACACCCGGATGGGCCAAGCGCCAGACGATCTGTACGCCTACCGCGATCGCGGCCCCTAGGATCAAGAAGCCTTTGAGCAGGGCCACCCGGCCCTTCAGGTGTGCCGATGCGCCCACCACCGCCAGGCTCACCGCATAGGTCAGCGCATCCCCGAGGTTGTCCAGGCTTCCGGACAACAGGGACGAAGAGTGGGAGTGCCACGCGGCGAGGGCCATCATGACGAAGGTCGCCAGGTTGATCAGCAGCACGATCACCAGCACCTTGCGCTGCTTGGCTTGCATACCCGCTACATCGACTACCTTGCCGCAGCCACAGCATTCAGACATCACGCGCTCCGTTGAGGGGCCACTCCTGCAACCGGAAAATCACAGTTTGGGCCCGGCTAGCGTAAAGTCTGTAGTAACTACAGAGTCAAGCGATCCTTCCATGAAGATCAGTCAGGCTGCCGAAGCCAGCGGATGCCACCTTGAAACCATCCGCTACTACGAGAAGATCGGGCTGCTGCCCCACCCCACTCGCACGGACAGTGGTTATAGGGCTTATACGAGCGCCGATATCGAGCGCCTGCGGTTCATCGCGCGAGGGCGGGATCTGGGCTTCAGTCTGGAAGAGATCCGCAGCCTCCTGCAACTGGCCAGCGATGAGCGTTTGTCCTGCGACGACGTCGATCGCCTGGCGCGTACACATCTGACCGATATTCGTGCGCGCCAGGAAGATCTTCGCCGGATGGCCGATGAACTTGAGCGTGTCATCATCAGTTGCCACGGGGGACAGCGGGCCGAGTGCACGATTCTTTCGACGCTACGTCAGCCAACGCAAAGTTTTGAGGTGTAACTGTGTAGCGTTTTTTTACTATCGGCCAAAAGCGGACTGGACCGGCCAGAGTTCTGTAGACACTCAGTCGCCGCTCTGCGCGTAGCGCCTTTCAAACTCTACCGGTGACAGTCCGCCAGCGGAACCATGCCGGCGGATCGGGTTGTAGAACATCTCGATGTAGTCGAACACGTCCGATGCTGCCATCGCGCGTGTCGGGTAGATCCGCCGCTTGATCCGCTCTTTCTTCAGCACGCTGAAGAAGCTCTCGGCCACGGCATTGTCGTGGCAGTTCCCGCGTCGGCTCATGCTCGGCACCATCCGGTGCGCTTTCAGGAACGACTGCCAATCGCTGCTGGTGAACTGACAGCCCTGATCCGAATGCACCAGCACGCCTGGGCCCGGCTTGCGCCGCCAAGCCGCTGCCACCAGCGCCTGCAGCACCAGATCGCTGGTCATCGTCGGCGCCGTCGCCCAGCCGACGATCTGCCGCGAGTACAGGTCCATCACCGCTGCCAGGAACAGCCAGCCCTCGTAGGTCCGGATGTAGGTGATGTCCGTCACCCAGACCGTGTTCGGCGCCGGTGGCGCGAAGTTCCGGTTGAGCACATTGGTCACCACGCCCACGGGACCTCCGCGATGACGTGGCTTGCGGCCGTAGCCGACTTGGGCACGCAGGCCTTCTGCCTTCATCAGCCTAAGGACGCGGTGCCGGCTGCAGCGCTCGCCGGCCTCGCGCAGGTCCAGGGTGATCTTGCGGTAGCCATACACCGTGCCGCTGGTCAGCCAGTGGTGCTTGATCAGCCCCAGCAGGCGCTGATCTTCGCGCTCACGAGCGCTGGCGCCATGGCGCAGCCAAGCGTAGTAGCCGCTGCGCTGCACGCCAAGCACCCGGCACATCGCCACCAAGCGGAACTCCCGGGCGTGCGCACGCATGAACGCGTACTTCGCCCTTACCCCTTGGCAAAGTACGCGGCGGTGAGTTCAACCCGTCAATGCAACATGATCAACAGTTGCACTGATAGGAGCGAACGATATGGCAAGGATGGGACGGCCCGGCATGTCTCGAGCCCAGAAGCGAGATCTATGGCGACGATGGAAGGGCGGCCAGTCGCTCAGCGACATTGCCCGCTTCTTTGACAAGAATCCGGGTTCGATTTTCGGGGTTCTGGCCGCGCAAGGCGGGATCGCGCCGAGGGAACGTCGCCGATCCGCCCGGTCGCTGAGCTTAATGGACCGCGAAGAGATATCTCGATGCCTAGCTTCTGGCCAGTCGTTTCGCCAGATTGCGCTCAGCCTAGGGCGGCCTACCTCGACGATTAGCCGGGAAGTGGCACGGCATGGTGACCGTGACCGATATCGGGCCGCACATGCCGATGAGGCCGCTTGGGAGGCAGCCCGGAGGCCACAGTCTTGCCGGTTGGCCGATAACCCTCGTCTGCGCTGGTTGGTGGCTTGCAAGCTGGGCCAGCAGTGGTCGCCGGAACAGATCGCCGGCTGGCTTAAGCTGAGGTTCCCGCTCAACCAGGCACTGCAGGTGTCGCACGAAACGATCTACCGGAGCTTGTTCATCCAGGCGCGCGGCCTGCTCAAGAAGGAACTCCTGGCGCACCTGCGCACGCGTCGTCGTATGCGCCACTCAAAGCTGGCCACCGCGATGCCTCGCGGCGGGATCATCGACGCGGTATCGATTCGGGAGCGTCCGGCGGAGGTCGAAGATCGCGCCGTGCCAGGGCATTGGGAGGGTGATCTGATCACGGGCAGCAACAATTCCCACATCGCGACGCTTGTGGAACGGCACTCGCGCTTCGTGATGCTGGTGAAAGTGAAGGGTAAGGACACCAACAGCGTCGTCTCGGCGCTGAGCCGGCAAGTGAAAACACTGCCAACCGCGCTGCGAAAATCGCTGACGTGGGATCGAGGCGGTGAGATGGCCAGCCACAAGAACTTCACCGTGGCGACCGACACGCAGGTCTACTTCTGCGATCCGCAAAGCCCTTGGCAGCGCGGTTCGAACGAAAACACCAATGGCCTTCTGCGGCAGTACTTCCCCGACGGCACGGATCTATCCCGCCATTCGCAGGCATTCTTGAACAAGATCGCCAGACGTCTCAACGAAAGACCTCGTAAGACCTTGGGCTTCCAGACGCCAGCCGCTAAGCTGAGCCAAGCCGTTGCGTCGACGGGTTGAACTCACCGCGGCTTTTTTTAGGATGTCGCGCTCCTCGGTCACCCGCCGTAGCTCGGCCTTGAGCCGGCGGATCTCGGCTGAGTCGCTCGGCGCAACCGTGGCTCCAGCGGCCGGCATCGTCTTCTTGGCCGCCTGCACCCAGCCATACAACGTGTGCTTGGGAATCCCGATCCGGGAGGCGACGTCCACCACCGTGAAGCCACGCTCGATCACCTGCTTCACCGCTTCGGCCCGGAACTCATCCGTGTACTGCTTGCTGTTGCTCATAAACACCTCGGTCATTGCCATCAATTATGGCAACCGGATGTCTACGAAAGGCTGGCCGGTCCAGTTTGCGCTTATGTTAGCAATCCCATATCAAGGAAATTGTTCAGAACCCACTGACGCCGCCACGATGCGTGGAGAGATACGTAGATTCACCCTCGCCCTGTGCGGCTTTGCGATGCTCGCCGCTCAGCTCTTCCACATCTATCTTCCCTGGCTGATTGCGCGACCGGCGATGCTCGCCTTCCTGATGCTGATGCTGTTCGGCACGCCTATGCTCCTGTTTCCGCTGGCAAGGAGCCCGATCACTCTGGCGGTTCTCGTTGCGATGGCAGGCTGGTCGCCAGCCTGTGGATCGGCGGTGAAGGCACGCCTTCTGCATCGAGGCTCGGTCCGCAGCAATCGGCGACCAGCATCGGGCCGATTCTGGCGCCGATCGCCGTCGCCGCCATCAGCACGGATGGGCAGTTTGTCGTTGCCTGGGGGCTGGCCGCGGCTTCGCTCATGCTGACGCTCAGCCTTTCACGGCTCTGGCCCCAGCGCGGCGCTGGCTCCCCCGATTGTCCCCGTCCCTGAACCTCGCGGCACGGCAGAAGTCCGCAGCTCTCGATGCCCCATCACCCGCCTGCGCGCGGCGATGAAGAACGTGTTTTCAGCTCTCGGTCAACGGCAAGAGGATGTAGAACTTGGTCAGCTTCTCGTCGGACAGCGCGCTGACCGACCCGCCATGCGCCTCGACGATGGATTTGACGATGGCCAGTCCCAGCCCGGCGCCTTCGCCCTTTCGGTGGGCGGCGTGCCCCACCCGGTAGAAGCGGTTGAAGATGCGCGAGAGCTCCTCGGGTGGAATCTTCTCGCCGGGATTCTCCACGCTGATGATGACGTCCCGATCCTTCTGCGAGAACCTCACGGTGATGGTTTCGCCACTGGGCGTGTACCGGATCGCATTGGAGATCAGATTGCTGAGCGCCCGGCGAAGCATTTCCCGATCACCGCGGATCGGTGTCGTGCGGCCGCGAAGTTCGAGCTTCACGCCTCGCTCTTCCACCAAGGCCTCGAAGTACTCGAACAGCCCCCGGACGGCGTCCTCAAGGACCACGCTCTCCAGATTCAGATTGCCCGGATCGTTCTCGGTCTGAGCCAGGAACAGCATGTCGTTGATCATGCGGTTCAGGCGCCCGAACTCTTCCAGGTTGGAATAGAGAATCTCCCGATACTCGTCGGCCGAGCGGGCCTGACCGAGCGCCACTTCCGTCTGCGTGGTCAGGTTCGTGACCGGCGTGCGCAACTCGTGGGCGATGTCGGCCGAGAAGTTCGCCAGTTGCTCGAACCCATCCTCGATGCGCCCGAGCATGTCGTTGAAGGACGCGATGGTTTCTTCCAGCTCGACCGGTACAGCCTTGGGATCCAATCGCAGATACAGCTTGGACGAGGTGATCGCGCGAATCTTCTCGTTCGCCCTGTGGATCGGAATGTGCCCCCAGCGAACCGCGAACCAGGCGACAAGGATCGCGATGCACATGACCACGCAGATGGTCCACCACTGGATGCGCTTGAAGCTCCGGATGAATTCGAGATGGCCGCCGATGTTCATCGCCACGGCGATCGTGTAGGTACCGCTCAGACTGGTGTCGCCCCCGACCTGGATGACGCCACCTCGATAGGACTTCCCGTTCTCTTCCCATATCGTCATGCTTTGCCTGTCCGCCAGAGGGACGGGAGGTGTGCGCCGGGCGAAGCTCGCCAGGTCCGGACCGTCCTTCGGCGCGTACAGCGTCTTTCCGCCGGCATCAGCGACATAGTAGTAGACCCCGTGATGCCCCCGAACCGCACGGCGCAAGGCCTGCGTATCGCTTCCGTCCTGCACCTCGCCCAGTGCCCGGATGACCGAACTGGCGATCACGCCCAACTCTTCCTCATCCATTTCGGCGAAATGCCGGTCGAGGGATCCCACGCTGACCCAACTGAACAGAAGGAGCACCACCATCATCGCGATGCCGACGAGGCCGGTGACCCGTGCGGAGAGCGACGCCGGACGCCGCAGAAAGGCAAACCGGTCAGGCATCCGGCAGGTCCAGCGTGTAGCCCATGCCACGTACGGTCTGGATGAGCTTGGGCTCGAAGCTGTCGTCGATTTTGGCGCGCAGCCGTCGGATCGCGACGTCGATGACGTTGGTGTCGCTGTCGAAATTCATGTCCCAGACCTGCGAGGCGATCAGCGAACGCGGCAGCACTTCGCCTTGGCGACGCGCCAGCAGTTCGAGCAAGGCGAACTCCTTGCTGGTCAGGTTGATACGCTGCCCGGCCCTCGTGGCACGACGGCGCGCCAGATCCAACTCCAGATCCGCAATCTGGATGCGATCGTGCGGAATAGGCGAACCCCCTCTGCGCAACAACGTCCGGACGCGTGCGAGCAGTTCCGAGAACACGAACGGCTTGACCAAGTAGTCGTCGGCGCCCAACTCCAATCCCTGGACGCGATCGTCGACGCTGCTGCGAGCGGTCAGGAACAGCACCGGCACCTGGTTGCCGGCCGCCCGGATGGTTTGCAGGATTTTCCGCCCATCCATGCCCGGCAACATGACGTCGAGCACGATCAGGTCGTAATGCTCGGTCGTGGCCATATGCAGGCCGTCGGGCCCATCGCGCGCCAAGTCGACGACGAACCCGGCCTCCATCAGTCCTTGACGGACGTAGTCCGCCGTCTTGTGCTCGTCTTCGACAACCAGAAGTTTCATGTCAGCCCTATGCCCGCACTCGTTCGTGCTTCCGGCCCCCGCCACGACGGATGGATCATGATGGGTCACTGGAATCTATCGAGGCGAAGCTGCCATAAGGATGACGCAAAGATTACATATTGGTAATCATTTCGTCACCATTTGGGCCGGAGCGGCCTTGAACGAGTGAATGCCAAACAATCGCGTCAGCGTCCGCGCCTCAGCAGCAGGCTGATCGCGGTTGCGGCGGCCAACGCGAACAGGGCCGAAATGAACCAGAGGAAATCCGAATCCAGGAGGATATTGCTGAACAGGAAGCGCCCAAACGCGACGAGGGCGCCTATTGCCGTGGCCCAGTACAGGCAATCGCGCCCGGCCGGAGAGCAGGAAGCCTCCACTCCCCAGCAGCAGGACGCCCAATCCGGCAATGAAGCGCCCCAAGCGCGGAACACGGTGCCGAGCCATTCCAGGAACGCCGTGAGCCAACGTGCCCGGATCGATACCGGTGTGCCGGATATCCTCGGGCAGAAGCGCGGGGCGCAACACTAGGAAGAACACCGCAGTTCCCATGGTGAGGAGGCCGAGCGCTAGGAGCAGGATGCCGCTCAGCACGTCCCTCCGATCGACAACGTGCTGCTTCATCGCGTCCAATCTCCACAACGGCTTCGAGCGCCGACCCGACCAGGTCGGTAAGCCAGGATGCTTGCTGCCTACATTGCAAGCCGCCATCTGCCACGCGATGACGTGGTGATTACATGAATGTAATCGACGCGTAACTGACCCGACAGCGACGCCTTTCTACGCTCAGGACGCATCTTCGCCAATTGTCCCGTCCATTCTTAACTGGCGTCCTGGAGCATCGAGATGAGCGAAATTCCTGATCGGAAGCGAGGCGGTTGGCGCAGCCCCGCCGTCCTGACCCTGTGCGTCTTTCTCTTTATCGCGGGACTCTTCCTGTGGCTGGAGCACCGGGCGCACGTACTCGGTGCGCTCCCCCTCTTGCTGCCCCTGGTGATCTGCATCGGCATGCACTTCTTCCTGCACCGCGGTCACGGCGGTCACGGTGGCCACCAGACGCATCGGGAGGAGGGCGACCGCGATGACCGGTAACCCGCCCGCCTACGGCCTCTGGTTTCTGGCGCTGGTGAACGCCGGCATCTTCATTCTGTTCGCCCTGAGCTTCTTCAAGCCGACGACGGCGCGCGACTGGCGCTCGCTGGGCGCGTTTTCCGCCTTCATCGTCGCCCTGTTCGTGGAAATGTACGGCTTTCCGCTGACGCTCTACCTGTTGGCGGGTTGGGTGGGCAATCGTTTCCCGGGACTGGACCCGCTGTCCCACGACGCCGGCCACATCTGGCCCGCACTCTTCGGTTGGTCGGGAGATCCTCATCTCAATCCGTTCCACCTGGCCAGTTACATGCTGATCGGCAGCGGGTTCTGGCTGATCGCCGCCGGCTGGCGGGTGTTGCACGAGGCTCAACGCGCCGGATCGCTTGCCACCACCGGGCCGTACGCCCATGTGCGGCATCCGCAGTACGTGGGCTTCATCCTGGTGCTGATCGGATTCTTCCTGCAATGGCCCACACTCGTGACGGGCGTGATGCTGCCGATTCTGCTGGTCATGTACTGGCGGCTCGCCAAGCGGGAGGAGCGCGAGGTCGAAGCGACGTTCGGGGATCAGTATCGACGCTACGCGAGCGACGTGCCTGCATTCGTGCCGCGGCTTGGGCGCTTGTTCAACAATAGAGAAGGCCAGATCGAATGAGTCACCATGACCCGCACGCACACCACCAGCACGATCACGGCGCACACGTCCATGCGTCTCCACCCGGCACCGGCGCAGTCGTAAGCGCCGCCGGTTCGAGTCACGCAGGCCATGCCGGCCACGACCATGGCGCCATGGTCGCCGACTTCCGCAGACGCTTCTGGGTCACGCTGCTGCTGACCCCGTTTGTCCTCGCGCTGTCGCCCATGATCCAGCACGCGCTCGGCCTGGGCGAGGCGTTGGCATTCACAGGCGA
Organism: Pseudoxanthomonas sp. SE1; assembly: GCF_029542205.1. Classification (NCBI taxonomy): domain Bacteria; kingdom Pseudomonadati; phylum Pseudomonadota; class Gammaproteobacteria; order Lysobacterales; family Lysobacteraceae; genus Pseudoxanthomonas; species Pseudoxanthomonas sp. SE1. The sequence goes on from NZ_CP113783.1 coordinate 2,132,353, forward strand.
TCGTTACCTCCTGTTCGCCCTGTCGACCGTCGCCTATCTCTACGGCGGCTGGCCCTTCCTGGTCGGCGTCGTCTCCGAACTGCGCAAGCGTCAGCCCGGGATGATGACGCTGATCGCGTTGGCCATTTCGGCCGCCTACATCTTCTCGGTGGCAGTGACCTTCGGCTTTCCCGGGCAGGAGTTCTACTGGGAACTGGTGACGCTGATCGCGATCATGCTGCTGGGCCACTGGGTCGAGATGCGCTCGGTCATGGGGGCGTCGCGTGCCCTGGAGGAACTGGTCAAGCTGTTGCCCGACAGTGCCACCCGCATCGATGCCGATGGCAGCCTGCACGACGTCCCGATCAGCGCACTGCAGCCGGGCGACCGCGTGATCGTCCGTCCCGGCGCCAAGGTGCCGGTGGACGGGGAGATCACCGAGGGCTCCTCGGACTTCAACGAAGCCATGCTCACCGGCGAATCCCGCCCGGTCGCCAAAGGAGTCGGTGCCACCGCGATCGGCGGGGCCATCAACGGCGCGAACGCCGTCACCATACGCGTCACCGCAACCGGCGATGCCACGTATCTGTCGCAGGTGATCGACCTGGTCAAGAAGGCGCAGCAGACCCGCTCGCGCACGCAGGACATCGCCAACCGCGCTGCCGCCTGGCTGACCTACATCGCCTTGGCCGTGGGCGTCGGCACGCTGCTGGTCTGGTGGCTGGTGCTCGACGCGCCGCTCAACTTCGCCATCGAGCGCATGGTCACCGTCATGGTCGTCGCCTGCCCGCATGCCCTGGGCCTGGCGGTGCCGCTGGTGGTCGCGGTCAGCACGTCGCTGAGCGCGAGCAACGGCCTGCTGATCCGTGACCGGGCCGCGTTCGAGCGCGCGCGCCGACTGGATGCGGTCGTGTTCGACAAGACGGGCACGCTGACCGAGGGACGATTCGGGGTCAGCGACATCGTGATGCTGCAGGAGGGCGATGAGCGCCAGGAGTTGGCCTTCGCCGCGGCGGCCGAGAGCCAGTCGGAACATCCCATCGCCCATGGCATCGTGGCCGAGGCAAAGCGCCGCGACATCCCCATCCCCAAGGCCAGCGACGTGCGCAACATCACCGGCGAAGGCATCGTAGCCAACGTGGGCGACGAGCGCGTGCGCATCGTCAGCCCAGGTCATCTGGCCCGCCAGGGCAACGCCATTACCCACGAGCGGCTGGGACAGCTCGAATCGGCAGGCAAGACCGTCGTCGTACTCGAACGCGATGGTCAGCCGCGCGCACTGTTCGCGCTTGCCGATATCGTTCGGTCCGAATCCCGGGATGCCATCGCCGAATTGACCCGGCTGGGGATTCGCTCGGTGATGCTGACAGGTGATGCCCGAGGCGTGGCCGAATCGGTGTCCAAGGAACTTGGGATCTCGGAGTACTTCGCCGAGGTGCTCCCGGATCAGAAGTCGCAGAAGATTCAGGAGCTTCAGGCCCGCGGGCTATCGGTCGCCATGGTGGGCGATGGCGTAAACGACGCCCCGGCGCTGGTCCAGGCCGACCTGGGCGTGGCCATCGGCGCGGGCACCGACGTCGCCGTGGAGTCGGCCGACGTCGTGCTCGTGCGCAGCGATCCGCGCGATGTCGGCGCCATCCTTGGCCTGTCTCGCGCCACTTACCGCAAGATGGTGCAGAACCTGATCTGGGCGACCGGCTACAACACGATCGCGGTGCCCATGGCGGCGGGCATCACCTTCGGTACGGGCTTCCTGATGACGCCTGCCATCGCCGCCGTCTTCATGTCGGCCAGCACGGTGATCGTCGCCATCAATGCCCAGCTTCTCCGTTTCTACAGGCGACAAACATGACTACGACAGATTCCTCCAGCCGAGTGATCCTTCCCCTTCCCGGCAACGAAGCATTCGCCCGCCAGTTGGCGGTCGCTGGAAGGTGGGAGCTGGGAGAGCTGGAAACCCGGCGATTCCCCGACGGCGAAAGCTACGTGCGCATCGCCGCGGAGGTGGCGGACAAGTCGGTCGTCCTCGTGCAGACCCTGGCCCAGCCCGATCCCGGCTTCCTGTCGCTTGTCTTCGCCGCCGACGCCGCCCGCGACCTCGGTGCCCGCGACGTGATCCTAGTCGCACCTTACCTGGCCTACATGCGGCAGGATCGCCGCTTCCACCCCGGAGAAGCGATCACCTCCCGGAGCTTTGCCCGTCTCGTGTCGTCGAGCTTCGACCGCCTGGTAACGGTCGATCCCCATCTGCACCGTTACCCGGCGCTGTCGGCGCTCTACACCGTGCCCGCCGACACCCTTCATGCCGCTCCGCTGCTGGCCGACTGGATCACCGGCGAGGTGGAAAGGCCGTTGGTGATCGGTCCGGACGAGGAAAGTGAGCAGTGGGTGGCGGCCATCGCCCAGCGCATCGGCGCACCCCATGCAGTCCTGCGCAAGATCCGCCACGGCGACCGCAATGTCGAGGTCGCATTGTCCGACCTGTCCGCCTGGCGCGATCGCCAGCCCGTGCTGGTCGATGACATTGCGTCCTCCGGACGCACGCTGATCGAGGCCGCGCGGCAGCTGCCTCAGCAAGGCTTCGCGCTGCCCGTGGTCGCTGTGGTGCATGCCATCTTCGCCGAGGATGCCTATCCACAACTCGCGCAGCTATGCAGCCGCATCGTCTCCACCGATGCCGTGCGTCATCAGAGCAATGCGATTGCACTGGCTCCCCTGATCGCGCAGTTCCTTGCCGCCTCTCCTGAGGCAGAGGCCCGCCTCGTGCGCCATCGCCGTCCACCCGAACCTCTCGATGACATCGACCCGTTGGATGCCGATTCCTTTACTGCCCCCTCCACATCTTGAGGAGCACCATCTTGCATCTCACCTCGTTCGGCGGTGCTGGCACCGTCACCGGCTCCAAGCACCTGCTGAGCCACAACGGAAAACACATCCTGGTCGATTGCGGCCTGTTCCAGGGCCTGAAGAACCTGCGTGAGTTGAACTGGGAGCCATTGCCGATCGCGCCGAAGGAGCTCGATGCAGTGGTCTTGACGCATGCACACCTCGACCATTCTGGCTACATTCCCCGGCTCGTGCGCGACGGCTTTCGCGGACGCATCTACGCAACCGCCGCAACCCGCGACGTGGCCGAACTGATCCTAAAGGACAGCGGCCATCTGCAGGAGAAGGATGCCGAGTACGCCAATCGCAAGGGCTTCAGCAAGCACAAGCCCGCGCTGCCGCTGTACACCGTGCAGGATGCCGAGCGCGCGCTCAAGCAGTTCTCCAACGTGCCCTTCGGCAAGCCATTCGCGCTTCCCGACGGCGCGACACTGACGTTCCGCTACGCCGGGCACATTCTGGGCGCTGCGACCGTGGAGATCGACTGGGGCGGCAAGCGCATCGTGTTCTCGGGCGACCTGGGACGCTACGACGACCCGATGCTGTTCGATCCGCAGCCCGTGACCGAAGCCGACTACGTGGTGATCGAGTCCACCTACGGCAACCGGACCCATGCCCCGAGCGATGCCGCCGAGGCACTCGGGGCGGTCATCGAGACAACGGTCGGCCGCGGCGGTACGGTGGTCATTCCCGCCTTCGCGGTGGGCCGGGCGCAGCTGCTGCTCTATCACCTCTGGAAGCTGCGCCAGGCCGGGCGCCTGGGTTCGGTGCCCATCTATCTGGACAGTCCGATGGCGATCAACGCCAGCGAGCTGTTGTGCGATCACCTCGCCGACCACCGCCTGCCCGCCGAGATCTGCCATGCCGCCTGCGGGATCGCCACGTATACACGCGAGGTCGAGGAATCCAAACAGATCACCGCCAGCCGATTCCCCAAGGTCGTCATCTCGGCCAGCGGCATGGCGACGGGCGGTCGCGTGCTGCACCATCTCGCAGCGTTCGCGCCCAGGCGCGAGAATACGATCCTGTTCGCCGGCTACCAGGCCGCGGGGACGCGCGGCCAGGCGATGCTGCAAGGCACGCGCGAAATCAGGATTCACGGTCAATGGGTGCCGGTCAATGCGCAGGTCGCCAACCTGCCGGAATTGTCCGCGCACGCCGATGCCAACGAGCTGATGCGCTGGCTCTCCGGTTTTCGGCACGCGCCTTCGCGGATCTTCGTCGTGCATGGCGAACCGGAGGCCTCCGAGGCGCTGCGCGTACGCATCGACAAGGAGAACGGCTGGCCTGTCTCGGTGCCGCGCTTCGGGCAGGTGTTCGAACTATGAACGCGCGTGATGCCCAGGTGGCCGATTCGCCGCCGACGCTACGCGCTCGGCGCCTGGGGCTTTATGCCCAACACCAGTCGATTGCGGTCATGCGCACGGATTGCCACGTGTGCCGCGCCGAGGGACTCGCCTCACGATCGCAGGTGTTGCTTTCGGCCGGTGGGCGACAGGTGCAGGCAGTGCTCTATCAGGCCGATGGCGATCTGGTTGCGCCAGGCGAAGCCGCACTCTCCGAATCCGCCTGGGAACGGCTGGGCGTCGCCGAGGGCGCCCCCATTGAGGTCTCCCATGCCCCCGCCCTGGACTCCTTGGCCAGCGTTCGACGGCGGATCTATGGCCATCGGCTCGATGCGGCCGCGCTGCAAGCCGTCGTCGCGGACGTGACGGCGGGACGCTACACGGACGTGCATCTAGCCGCGTTCCTGACGGCCAGTGCGGCCCTGCCGCTGGACGAACAGGAAACGGTCGATCTGACCGCCGCGATGATCGATGCCGGGGAGCGCCTGACGTGGAACGCTCCGGTGGTGGTGGACAAGCACTGCATCGGCGGACTGCCAGGCAACCGGACCACGCCGATCGTCGTCGCCATCGTGGCAGCCCACGGCCTGGTGATGCCCAAGACCTCATCGCGCGCGATCACGTCGCCGGCGGGCACCGCCGACACCATGGAAACATTGGCGCCTGTGGATCTTGACCTGGCCACCATGCGGCGCGTCGTGGATCAGGAAGGCGGCTGCATCGCCTGGGGCGGTGCTGTGCATCTCAGTCCCGCCGACGACATCTTCGTTCGCGTGGAACGGGAACTGGACGTGGACACCGAGGGGCAATTGATCGCCTCCGTGCTGTCCAAGAAGATCGCGGCGGGCTCCAATCACGTCGTGCTCGATATCCCGGTCGGGCCGACCGCCAAGGTCCGCACGGAGGAAGCCGCAGATCGGCTGGGCGACCGCCTGATCGCGGTCGCCGCGCACTTCGGGTTGGCCGCGACGTGCATCCGCACCGACGGCAGCCAGCCGGTGGGCCGAGGGATCGGCCCCGCCCTCGAAGCGCACGATATTCTCGCCGTCCTTCAGAACAAACCCGATGCGCCCGGCGATCTGCGGCACCGGGCCGCAGTGCTCGCCGGCGCCGCGCTCGAAATCGGCGGCGCGGCAGAGCCAGGAGCAGGCTATGCGCTGGCCTTGGCCACCTTGGCTGACGGTCAGGCCTGGACGAAGTTCCAGCGGATCTGCCAGGCGCAGGGCGGCATGCGCGAGCCGCCCAGGGCCTTGCACATCCGGCCCCTGACTGCGGCGCGTGCTGGGAGGATCGTCCAGATCAACAACCGCAAGATTGCCCAGCTCGCTAAGTTGGCCGGTGCGCCCGAGGCCAAGGCCGCCGGCGTCACCATGGAGGTCATGCTGGGAGCTGACGTCGGCATCGGACAGCCGCTGCTTCAGTTGTACGCCGACACCGCGGGTGAACTGGCCTATGCCATGGAATATGCGTCCCGGAACCCGGACATCATCGAAATCGCGACTTGAGACGTCGCGGCAGTATCTCCATTGGAGGCCAAGATGCGCCCACGTGAAACTCTGACTCGTTCAGCGAAGCGCGCTGCGGGCAGATCCAGAAGCGAAAGGGCTGTTCACGCATCACCCGTGGCAGCCGTGCCGTCGGTGTCGACAGATCATTCCGCCGAACAAGCGCTTGCAGGTTCTGCCGTGTACGACTTCGCTCAGGCAGTGGGCTACTCGCGTGACGTGTTCGAGCGCGCGGTGCTGTTCTGGGACACGCTGCGCCAGCGGGCCGACGACATGATCGCCCACGAGCGCGCGGGCAAGCCTCCGCTGCTGGACTTCGACTACGAAACCCTCCTCGATGCCCGGCGCTTCGAGCGTCCGGCCAACTACGCGCTCCTTCGCATCACGCGGGCCGGGGACCACTGCATCGAAGACTGCCTGGATGCCTCCAGGCCGCCCGTGGTGGTCGTCGATCCGCGTGCCGGACATGGCCCAGGCATCGGCGGCTTCAAGACCGACTCCGAAGTCGGTATCGCGCTGCATCGCGGCCATGCCGTTTACTTCGTCTCGTTTTATCCTGAACCATGTCCCGGCCAGACGCTCGCGGACGTGTTGCAGGCGCTGCGGCGCTTCGTGGAGGAAGAGGCGAGGCGCCATCCCGGCCTGCCTCCTGTGCTGTACGGCAACTGCCAGGCGGGTTGGGCGCTCACGCTGCTCGCGGCGGACTGCCAGGGCCTGAGCGGGCCAGTCGTGCTCAACGGATCGCCGCTGTCCTACTGGGCGGGCGCCGCGGGTATGAACCCGATGCGGCTCGCCGGAGGATTCGTGGGCGGCGTGTGGATGACCCATCTGCTCGCGGATCTGGGCAATGGTCGTTTCGACGGCGCCTGGCTCATCCAGAACTTCGAGAATCTCAAGCCGGAAGGCGTGTGGGAGAAGTACGCCAACCTCTTCGCTCATGTGGATACCGAGCGTGATCGCTTCCTCCAGTTCGAGCGCTGGTGGAATGCCTGGTACTTCATGAGCCGCGAAGAGATCGTCGCCATTGTCGAGAACCTGTTCATCGGCAACCGTCTTGAGGAAGGCAAACTGCGGATCGACGAGCACTGCGCCGTCGACCTGAAGCGCATCCGCAACCCGCTGGTGGTCTTCGCCTCCTACGGTGACAACATCACGCCGCCTCACCAGGCACTGGGCTGGATTCCCGTGGTCTATCCCGACACGAACGCGCTCAAGCAGGCGGATCAGCGCATCGTCTACCTGACCAACCCGCATGTTGGTCACCTGGGGATCTTCGTCTCCGCGAAGGTCGCCCGCTTCGAGCATCGGGCCATCCTGGAGACCCTGGCGGACGTCGAGGCATTGGCCCCGGGCCTCTACGAGATGAGGATCGACAACCCTACCGGCGACCCGGATTGCGCGCGGTCGCAGTACACCGTCCGTTTCGAGGAGCGACAGGTCGAGGACCTGCGGTTCGATGTCCCTAGTGCAGCGTTCGAGAAAGTGCGAGGGATGTCGGAGACGAACGAATTGTTCTACAAGACGTTCGTGAGTCCCGTCGTGAGCGCCATGAGCAATCCCTGGAGCGCCCCGGCGCTGGAATGGCTGCATCCGATGCGCACCAGCCGCTACCTGCTTTCGGAGGCCTTCAGCCCTTGGATGCACGCCGTCGCGGCCCTGGCGCCCCTGATCAGGAAGGAGCGGACGCCATTGCCCGCGGACAACCCCTTCGCGGCGCAGGAGCAGGCGGTGATCGCGCAGGTTACCCAGGCCATCGAAGATGGGCGCAAGCATCGCGACGAGGCGATGGAATGGTGGTTCGCGCTTGTGTTCGGCGCCATGCCGAGAAGGCTCGGCGCGGCCTGACGATTCGTGGTCGCGGCTTGGTTGCGTAGTGGATCGGCGGATGAAGGCTTAGGCGCCAGTCGTCACAAGTGACCGGAGCGCGAGATCGCCAGAACCAGGCGTAGCGACAGCAATAGGGCCAGCAAATACGCGACGACCGCGAACAACGGCATGTCGCCCCAGATGCGAGGCCCAATGCTGTGCTGCATCAAGAGCGATCCAGCAAGGTAAAGCCCCAGCGTGATCAACGCGACCGACAGTCTGTTGCCGGTCCGGCTGATGTTGGCCTGCAATGCCTCAAGCCCCCGGTGGTACATGGTCAGGCTCGGCCTGCCATCATCCACCATCGCCGACCTGAGCAGTTCTGATGCGATCGTCGACAAGCTGTCGGCCGTGCGCGCAGCACGCTCGGCCACCGGCCGCCGGCTGCGGCTCGCCTCCTTGCTCAACGAAGCTGCAAGGGTTTCGCGGTGGAGCTCGAAACTTCCCAGCAGGTTGAACTCCGGATCGAGCTGGCGAATCGTGTTCTCGACCAGGAACAGTGTTCGGATCAGGACCAGCAGATGCCGGGGCAGCCGGAAACGCTCTCCTCCGCCCAGGCTTGAGATCCGCCACACCATCTCGGCCAGCGACCACTCGGTGACGGGCAGGCTCTCCAGTTTGTCGAGAATCTCGCCGATGGCGCGCGTGTACTCGCGACGGTCCACGGGTGCAACGATGAAACCCAGAAGAAGCGCCGAATCCAGCACCTCGTCCGCATCCGCATAGGGCACGGCAGCGATCATGCGTGCGAGTGCCAGCCGCGCCTTTGGATCTAGGTATCCGATCGAGCCGAAGTCATGAAGGCACAGTCGCCCATCCGCCATCGCGAACAGGTTTCCTGGATGTGGGTCGGCGTGGTACACGCCGCGAACGAACAAGAGGTGCAGATAGGCATTGAACAACTGATCGGCAATGGCGCGCCCTCGGTCGCTTCCGGCGAAGTCGGTGACGACGACGCCGCTGCTGTATTCCTGAACCAGTACGTTAGGCGAGACATAGGGCTCGACGACGCGGGGCATCATGACGCCTGGCAGCCCCGCGATTGCTGACTGCAAACGCCGCATATTCCGCGCTTCGTGATCCAGATCGATTTCTGCAAGCAACTGCATGCCGAGTTCGTCGATCAGCGCCAGCGGCTGTTGCCGCCTGAGCTGCGGCCACACAGGAAGCAAAATCCTCACCAGCAAGCGCAGCAGCAGAAGATCGGTCTTGACCTGGGAGACGACACCGGGGCGGCGAACCTTGACCACGGCTTCTTGCCCGTCGTGCGTACGGGCTCGATGAACCTGGGCCACGGACGCTGCAGCAAAGGGAATTGCATCGAACCGTGCGAACAGCGTTGCCGCCGGTTGACCGAACGCATCTTTGATGGCAGCTTCGGCAAGCTGCGACGAGAACGGCGGCACCCGGTTATGCAAGTCCTCCAGCACCACGCGGTACGCGTCGGGCAGCATGTCGCGACGCAAGCTCAAGCCTTGACCGAGCTTCACGAAAGTCGTGCCCAGCCCCTCCAGCGTCTCGCGCAATCGCTCCGCCAGCACCGATGGCGTGGTCTTCCGCAGGCGCCACCATGCCAAACCGAATCCAAGGGCAGCGACCACAATCTGAATGCCACGACGCAACGATGAGATTCGGGGTGGACGCATATGACCTTCGATTTCGTGTTCGATGGCCTGATGCGGGTTGCATTCCAGGCCCTCCTACGATGGCACCACCCCGCCATCTCCCCAACCCCAAACGCATCTACGTCAGAACCACAAGCGCAGGCCGACCACCCAGCGGTTGTCGGTTCGGGAATGACCGCTGAGCCTGCGCAGGTCGGACGTCTCGCCGAAGCTCCATTCGCGCTCGAACCCGATATAGGGCGCGAACTGCCGCGTGATCTCGTAGCGCAATCGCACACCTCCTTCTACCGTGCTCAAGCCTGACCCGATGACTTCCGCCGGATCGGACTGCCCGAACCAGTTGGCTTCGACACCCCAGCTTGCGATCAGCCGGTTGGTGAACAGCATGTCGTACTCGGCCTCGACGATCGCCGCCGTCTTGCCGCCTTCTGCGACGTAACCCGTTGCGGAAACCTCGAACTTATAGGGCGCCAGCCCCTGAACGCCGAACGCGGCCCAGGTGCGCGGCGTTCCGCCTCCGCCGAAGTCACCGAAATCCCGGCGCACGCCCACCACGGCATCCCACCAGGGATGGATCGCGCGTCCGTACATCGCCTCCACCCGCGCGCGCTGCAGGTTCTCGTCCAGGGCGTGCCCCTTGGTCCTCAGCCAGAGGCGGTTGATGTCGCTACCGACCCAGCCGATTCCCTCCCAGGCGATCTCCCTGCCTTCATCCGTGTTCGCCCCTTCCAGCTGATCCATAAGCCAGAAGGAGTTCAGGCTGGTTCCATGCTTGTGGTAGTCCTTCAGCGTCGGAAATGCCGCCAGGCGATCGGCATCCGTGACGGCGGGGATGGGTTCGCGTGGCGAGTCGAACACCCCCATCCGGGAATGATCCATCTGCGAATGGTCGACCTGCGAATGGTCGACCTGCGGACGATCATGCTGCGAATGATCCATCTGCGAGTGGTCGACCTGTGGGCGACCATGCTGTCCATGATCCATCTGCGAGTGGTCCATGCCGGCATTGGGAGACTGCGCTGTCGTCGCGTCCTCTTCCTGCTGGTTCGCAGTCGGACTCGACGGGACAGGCTGGCCATGACCGGCGTGCTGCGCGTGGGCGCCGACAGGAGGGAGCAGCAATGCTGCGGCCAGCGCAGCCCAACGCATCGATGTTCTCACGCTCGTCATTCTTCGACCCTCACTTCCCGGAACATCCCGGATTCCATGTGGAAGAAGAGATGGCAGTGGTAGGCCCAGCGACCGAGCGCGTCGGCGCGCACCCGGTAGCTGCGCTTCGTGCCCGGCGGCATGTCGATGGTGTGCTTGCGCAAGTGGAAGTTGCCCTGTTCGTCCTCAAGATCGCTCCACAGGCCATGCAGATGGATCGGATGCGACATCATGGTGTCGTTCACCAGCACGATGCGCATGCGTTCGCCGTAGTTGAGGCGCAGCGGCTCGGCGTCGGCGAACTTGATCCCATCGAACGACCAGGCAAAGCGCTCCATGTGGCCGGTCAGGTGCAGCTCCACCGTGCGCCCCGGCTCGCGACCGTCGGGGTCTTCGAACAGGCTCTTCAGGTCGGCATACGTCGCCACCTTGCGGTCGTTGCCGCGCAGACCGATCCCAGGATCGGACAGTCGCGGCTCCGGCGTCATGGTCCGCATGTCCACCAGGGGATTGCCCGTTTCGCTGGCCGGATGAGTCTGCATCTGCATGCCGCCGCCTTCATGCGCGGAGTGCGCGCCTGGTGCGGCCGGAACGCCGTGCCCGGCATGCGGATCGGCGGCCACGGCCCCCGCCCCGTGGCCCGCGTGGGGGTCCGGCGCCGGCGCGGCGCCATGCCCGGCATGCGGATCGGCCGATGCGGCCGCCAGTCCGGAATGGGCACCGTGGCCGCCATGCCCCATGTCGGCCATGGTCAGCAGCGGCCGCGGGTCCACCGCCGGTACCGGAGCACGCAAGCCCTCGCGGACCGCAAGCGTGCCACTGACGTAGCCGGTGCGCGCGGAGTCTTGGGCGAAGATCGTGAAGGCGTCCTGCCCGGTAGGCTCGACGATCACGTCGAAGGTTTCGGCAGTGGCGATGCGCAGCTCGTCCACCGTCAGCGGGTGGACGTACTGGCCGTCGACCTCGACGACCGTCATCTTCAGGCCCGGGATGCGGACGTCGAAGTAGGTCATCGCCGCACCGTTGATGAAACGCAGGCGCACCTTCTCACCGGCACGGAAAAGTCCCGTCCAGTTGCCCAGCGACGTGGTCCCGTTTATCAGGTAGGTGTAGGTATGCGCGTTGACGTCGGACAGGTCCGTCGGCGTCATGCGCATGCGTCCCCATGCCTCGCGATCGCTTAGCGTCGCGCTCAAGCCGTCCCGGCGCACGTCGCGGAAGAAGTCGCCCACCGTACGCTGGTAGTAATTGTCGTACTCCGACAGCTTCTTCAGCCGGGCGAACAGGCGCGCCGGGTCCATGTCGGTCCAATCGGACAGGAAGACCACGTAGTCTCGATCGTAGGAGAACGGAGGCGGATCGATGGGGTCGATGATCAGCGGCCCGTACATGCCGCCCTGTTCCTGGAACCCCGAATGACTGTGGTACCAGTAGGTTCCGCTCTGGCGGACATCGAACTCGTACAGGTAGCTCTCGCCGCGGTTGATGCCGTCGAAGCTGAAGCCGGGAACCCCATCCATGTTGGCGGGCAGCAGGATGCCGTGCCAGTGGATCGACGTCGCGTCGCCGTGGATCGAGCCGGGGGGAAGGTCATTCCGGGCCCTGAGCTGCACCCGCGTGCCTTCGCGCCAGCGCAGGATCGGTGCAGGCACCGAGCCGTTGACGGTGATGGCGGGCCGCGTCTTGCCCGTGTAGTTGACCAGGGTCTCGCCTATGGTCAGGTCGAACTGCGTGCCCGACAGGACTTCGAGCTGGCCAGGGGAGCGGAGCGCCCAGCTCTGCTTCGGCCAAAGTCCCAGGCCCAGCACTGCGCCACCCGCTGCCAATCCTTGAACGAACTGCCTTCGAGACAGCAGCAGCTGCTCGGCGGCGTTCGTGCCTGAAAGTCTGGATCGCATGCATGACCTCCTATGATCGGTATCGGCTGACATCGAGCCCGCCCGGCCCATCGCCACGATCTGGGTGCCGGCCACGCGCGCCGGAGAAAGCGCCAGCGTGGTGAGGAACGCGGGTCAGCGTGCGCATGACAAGCCACGTGACGGTGGCCGGAATGCTTGCCAGATGGGCCGCACAGGATCCAGGCAACGGTCGGGGTTGAACGCAAGGGCGTGGTGCTCGCGTCATGGTGACCAGCCTAGGAGGGGGTCACTTTCGGCGGGATGACCCATCCATTACATTCCCGTCATTTCATGGTCATTCGCCCTGCCAGAGGCCTCGATGCTTGGGCGGTTGCGCCTTACCCCCGCTGGGCCTTGCGCTTGCCGACACCACGGTCGTCGACCGCGCCGCGTCGGCGCTTGGGTTCTTTCGCCGCCGCCGCAGACGGCTGTTCGAGATCGGCCAGGATCGGGCAATCGGGACGGTCATCCCCCGAGCAGCATGTCGCCAGCTGCTGGAGTGTCGCTGCCATCTCTTGCATGTCGGCGATCCGCCGTTGCAGATCCTCGATGTGGTCCAGGGCGATACGCTTGACGTCGGCGCTGCGCCGGCGGCGGTTGCGCCAGAGCTGCAACAGGCCATCGATCTCGGCGACGGAGAATCCCAGATCCCTCGCGCGCCGGACGAAGCGCAGCACGTGGACGTCCTTTTCGGTGTAATCCCGGTAGCCTGCGTGCGTGCGGCCAGCCGGTGGAATCAACCCGATCTGCTCGTAGTAGCGGATCATCTTGGCCGATACACCCGAGGCCTTCGCCGCGTCACCGATGTTCACCTCATTCTCCTTTCGGTCCCAAGCCCGCCGCCCCGAAACTCGCCGAAGCGGCGGCACCCCTCGAAGCCGGCAGTTGGCCAGCCGACGCGGCCGTCGTCGGCGGTTGGAATCGCCGTAACCTGAGTGCGTTGCCGAGGACGAAGACGCTCGACAACGCCATGGCGCCTGCGGCGAAGACCGGCGAGAGCAAGACGCCGTACGCCGGATACAGCACACCCGCGGCAACCGGGATCAGGGCCGCGTTGTAGGCGAACGCCCAGAACAGGTTCTGCCGGATGTTGCGGATCGTCCTCTTCGACAGCGCGATGGCGTTGGGCACGCCCTTGAGGCTGCCCGACATCAGCACCACGTCGGCCGCCTCGATCGCGATATCGGTGCCCGTGCCGATGGCGATACCCACCTCGGCCTCCGCCAAGGCCGGCGCGTCGTTGATGCCATCGCCCACGAACACCAGATGGCCATGCAAGGCCCTGAGCCTGCGCACCGACTCCACCTTGCCCTCCGGCAGCACCTCGGCGACCACCTCGTCGATGCCCAGATGGCGGGCGATGGCCTCGGCCGTGCGCCGGTTGTCGCCGGTGATCATGGCCACCTTGAGACCCAACACGTGGAGCGCGGCGATGGCCTCGGGGGTTGTGTCCTTGATCGGATCGGCCACGGCGATGACGGCCGCGAGCTTGCCGCCGATCGCTGCGTAGAGCGGCGATTTGCCCTCGTCGCCCACCCGTTGCGCGTTGCCGGCGAAGGCGGTCACATCCAGCCCCAGCCGGTCCATGTAGCGGTCGGCACCGATCTGGACACCCAATCCGTCCACCTTGGCCTCGACGCCGTACCCGGTCTCGGACCTGAAGCCGGCGACCTCCGGCAAGACCAGGCCTTCGGCTTGGGCGGCCTCCACGATGGCGCGGCCGACCGGGTGTTCCGACATCGCCTCGACGGCCGCGATCCGCGCCAGCACCTGCGCCCGGTCGAAGCCCTCGGCGAGTTCCAGATCGGTGAGCACCGGCCGGCCTTCGGTCAGCGTACCGGTCTTGTCCAGCGCGACGACCTTGGCATCCTTGAGCAACTGCAAGGCCTCGCCCTTGCGGAACAACACGCCCATTTCCGCGCCGCGCCCGGTGCCGACCATGATCGAGGTGGGCGTGGCCAGCCCCATCGCGCAGGGACAGGCGATGATCAGCACGGCGACGGCGTTGACCAGCGCGAACGTCAGCGCCGGTGAGGGGCCGAAGGCGAGCCAGAGCAGGAATGTCAGCAGCGCCACGCCGATCACGGCCGGGACGAACCACGACGTCACCTGGTCGACCAGAGCCTGGATGGGTAGCTTGGAGCCCTGTGCTTCCTCGACCATGCGGATGATCCGGGAGAGCACCGTGGACTCGCCCACTGCGGTCGCGCGGAACGCCAGCGCGCCGTTCTGGTTGACCGTGCCGCCGACCACCGCGCTGCCGGCGGTCTTCGCCACCGGCACCGGCTCGCCCGTGATCATGGACTCATCGACGTAGCTGTCGCCCTCGATCACCTCGCCGTCGACCGGTACACGTTCGCCGGGCCGCACTTCGACGGTATCCCCCGGCGCCACCTCGCCGAGAGCGATCTCGGCCGTCTGCCCGTCACGGCGCACGCGCGCGGTCCGCGCCTGCAACCCGACCAGCCGCTGGATCGCCTGGGAGGCGCGCCCTCTGGCCCGCGCTTCCAGGGACCGGCCGATGAGAATCAGGGTGACGATGACGGCCGCCGCCTCGTAGTAGACGTTGACCGCCTGCGCGGGCAACAGCGCGGGCGTGAAGGTCGCGACCAGCGAGTAGGCGTAAGCGGCCAAGGTGCCGACCGCCACCAGCGAGTTCATGTCCGGCGCCAGGCGCAACAGCGCGGGGAAACCCTGCTGATAGAAGCGCCGGCCTGGCCCGAGGATCACCAGCGTCGTCAGCGCGAACTGGATGATCCAGTTCCACTGCATGCCGATGGTGCGCACGATCAGGTGATGCAGGCCGGGAACGAGGTGCGAGCCCATCTCCAGCGCGACGACCGGCAAGGTCAGCGCAATGGACACGACCACCGCGCGTTTCAGTGCCGCCTGCTCGGCCTCCTTGCGGGCTGCGTCATCGGCCTCGCGCAAGGCCGCCCGGTCGATCGGCCGTGCCGCATACCCTGCGTCGTCGATGGCCTGGATCAGCAGTGGGGAGTCCGCGCCGCCTTCCACGACTGCGCGCTCCGTCGCCAGATTGACGCGCGCCGCCATCACGCCAGGGACGGCGCGCAAGGCGCGCTCCACACGTCCGACACAGGACGCGCAGGTCATGCCCTCGATGGCGAGTTCGGTCTTCCGCACAGCGTTCGTTCGCAGGGAGGCGCTTGGGGCAACGGAATCCATGGTGTTCATCTCGCCGGTGCAATGGTCACTAAACAAGTCTGCGGGTTCCTACGGTGGGAAGGTCAACCCCTGCATGGCCCGCGAAAACCCTTGACCTTCCAACGATGGCAAGGCCCATCCTAACCGTACACAAATCAGCAGGAGGTGCCCCATGCACGCATTTCACATCCAGAACATGACTTGCGGCGGCTGCGTCCGAGGTGTGACGCGCGCCATCCAGTCCGTCGACCCGGATGCCCGGGTTCAGGCTGACGTTCATACCCGACTGGTGCAGGTCGTGTCCGAGCAGCCTAGCGAGATCGTGAAAGCCGCCCTGACCAAGGCGGGCTACCAGGCGATTGGCGTCGATCCCTGACGCGCCGCCCGGCGGAGCGTTCAAGTCCCATTGATCGGCTGCAAGCAGCGAAGGGGCTCTCGCCAGCGCGGTCGTCGCACGACGCTGTGCCTTGAGCGTGTGGGCCGGTTCGCTCAGCCGGGATCATCCGGGTGGTCGGGCGCCGCCGGTCGACGGCGCCGCCACGACCATCCTCGTTCGATCTCGATTTGCAGTGCAACGCTCAGGAAGGTGCGGATCAGCACGATCAGCGCAAGGATCGCCACGCCCTGGAGCGAGGGATCGATGGTGACGGTGCGGATGATGTCCGCGGCCACGAGGAACTCCAGGCCCAAGACGATCGTGCCGCCGAGCTCCTGCCGCAGGGCGTGATAGCGCGCCGTCATCCCGACCTTCGTGTGAAGGAAGGCGAACCGCCCACACGCCAACAGGCTTCCCAGCGTGATGACGCCGACACCGAACAACTCGAATCCAGCCACCGCGATTCCGATGGCGGCATGTGGCAAGTCGACGCTCATCGGCCTGTCCGGTCAATGGTGGTCGTAGATGCCCACCCCGCGAATGTCGTTCCAAGACGTGGTCTGGTGGCAGAGGTAGCATTGCTCGGGCTGCGCATTCCGGACACCCGCAATCGGCTTGGACATCATCGAGAAGTGCTCCTTGTAGTGGCTGAGCGGCGCGAGATGGCACTGGCCGCACTCGGTGGAACTGGGCAAGGGATGCCTGAACCCGGCGATCGACCACGTGCCGGTGCCGTGGCATGTCGCGCAATCGTTTCCGAACACCTGGACGTGAGGGTCCGTGGTCTTGTGGCAGCTCGCGCAGTCCAGCAGCGTCTCCTTGTAGGTCATGCCGCTGGCGAGCGAGACGTTGCCGGGCAGCGCCTCTGGCCTGTGCGCCTTCACGTGCGCGAGCAGCAGCGCGCCCTCGTGGCGCTCCGGAGCACGATCGAGCCATCGCACGATGATGTCGGTCAGCGCCGCATGGTCCATGCCGCGCAGGCTGCGACCGGCGTCATGTTCCTTGTGGCAGGCCACGCAGTTGTTCGTCTCGGCGATGTCGGCATGGAACGCCGTCGGCTGCCGCTGCAGGAGGGCGGTTTCGTTGGCATGGCAGGCAACGCAGGTCGCATCCTGCACCCCCTTGACCGGCGTGTGGCACGCCGCGCAATCCTCCTGCAGGAACGCATGCGCGCTGGACAGTGGGCCAGGCGAGGCCATGCTCTGCCACGTCGCGACGTGCAGCGTCTGCGGCACCGCCTTCCACAGCGCGAGTGCTGCCACCGACGCCAGCACCGCGAGCAGCGCGACGATGATCGTTCCCTTTCGACTCATCTGAACCAGCGCAGCCCGAAGTAGATGCCGGCCCAAATGTGCAGCGCCAGCAGGAGATAGAAGACGATCGAGAACGCGATGTGCGCCGACAGCCAGCCGGTGAACAGCTTGCGCACCCGCTCCTGGAACTGGATTGAGTACTGCAGGTCGCCGGCGCCGGACGCCAGCGGCAGCAGTTCGGCGCCGGCCTTGGCCGTGCCGGCGCCGCCTGCCGGCGCCTGCGCGTAGGCCCAGTACGCCCCATCCAGGAGGCGCCACAGGCCGTCGAGCTGTGTCTTCTTCTCGCGGATGTTCTCGGCGACGTAGCGCAGGTAATGCTGGCCGATGAACCCGGTGAGCACGCTCAGCAGCATCGACGCCGTCAGCGCGATCCCGAGCACGCTCTGGAACTTGTGCCCGCTATGGATGATGGCCAGCAGCGCGCCGATCAGGCCGAAATACACGTGCGCCTGCAGCAATGCGGCGAAGCTGTGCTCGCGGGTGAATGCGCGGCGTAGCGTGGCGCTGCGCTTGACCACGGTGTAGACGAGCGGCACCAGCAAGAACGCGGCGCCCACGACGCCGAACACGCCACCCCACAGGCTACCGGCGAAGAACGGAGCGCGGTGTACCAGGAAGCCCAGCCACAGCACCGCCAGCATCGACACGATGATCGTCGCGGCGATGCGATCGTGCCTGCCCATCTAGGCATCCACCGAGATGTCGGCCGACGCTTTCGCCTGGCAGGCCAGGATCATCCCCGACGAGCGGTCGAGCGGGGTCAGGCTGTCGTCCACCGCCATGGTGACCTCGCCCGAGAGCAGTTTCACCTTGCAGATGCCGCAGTAGCCCTGCCGGCACGCGTACTCGATCGGGACGCCGACTTCTTCGGCGGCCTCGAGGACGGTCTGGCCGGCGATCAGCGGCGCCCTTTTCCCGGATCGCTCGAAGCGGCATGTCACGGCCGCAGCGGTGTCGCCGGCTTGGCCCGGTTCGGGCGTCGCCGGCTTGGGCGGGCTCAGGAACAGCTCGGAGTGTATCGACGCCGGATCGATGCCCAGCTTGCCCAGCTCGTTGCGCACCGCATCCATCATCACCGGCGGACCGCACAGGTGGATGCGGCGCGAGCGGATCTCGGGGATCTGCCCCAGCAGTTCGGCGGTGATGAACCCGCGTGCGCCGGTCCACTCCTCTGATGACTCCTCACTCAACACGATGGACACATGCAGGTTCGGATGCCGACGGGCAAGCTGGTTCAGCTCGTCGTGGAAGATCACGTTCTCCAGGTCCTTGCAGGCGTAGACCAGGTCGATCCGGCCGTTCCAGCTCTGGTCGGTCAGGTAGCGGATCGAGCTCATCAACGGCGTGATGCCGACACCGCCCCCCAAGAGCACGACGCTGTCGGACTCGACGCCGCGGAAGGTGAAGCGGCCGTACGGGCCGGACGCATCGAGCAGATCGCCTTCCTGGACGTGTTCGTGGAGGTATCCGGACACGATGCCGCCGCTTTCGTGCTTGACGGTCAGGTCGCACCAGCCATGGCAGCATGGCGATGAGGCGATCGAATAAGAGCGCTTGACCTGTTTCCCTTCCGAGGGCACGGAGAGCGTGAGGAACTGGCCGGGCTCGAACTCGAAAGGCAGGGCACCTGTCCCCTCGACGGGTGCCAGGCGGAACGTCTTGACCCGGGATGTCTCCGGGAAGATGCGCGCGACCCGCAGCTTGCCGACCCAACTGCCCGTGGTGGACGCAGGCGTGCGCGCCTGCGGGGCGCCTTCGGGCGAAGCAACGGCAGGTGCCTGTACCGCGGGGCCTGGCGATGCGCCGGCACGCGGTGCCGGGGAGGACGCCGGAGACGCCGGTGCTCCCGTGCGCAACGTGGCCAGCACCGCGTTCGTACGCCGGTTGCGGGCGACGTACATCCACGCACCCAGCAAGGCAAAAGCCGACAGCAGCGCCATCGTGAAGTAGTGAAAGCCCGACAGGCCGAAGACCCCGTGCGCCGGGACCGTGGTCAGGGGATCGGTCAGATTCATTTCGCGACGGAACCAGTCCAACGCGATGCCGCGCGGCGCCTGTCCTTCGGCCAGCGCGCGGTAGGCCGACAGGCCGCTGTCAAACTCGCCCCAGGCCACGCGCATCCGATCAGACGCCTCCTGCAAGCCGGCGTAGTCGTTGCGTTGAACCGCATGCGACGCCTCCGACGACAGGGTCGCCAACTGCTGGATGCCTTCGTGCATCCGATGGTGGGCGAGCTGCTCGACGCTGGCACGCCGCTCCGGCGGAAGGTCCGGCAGCGCCATCAGTTGGGGATACAGCAGCTTGTTGAGGCGCCGATCGCGACCGCACTCGTCTCCGCGGCAGCCACGCATCATGTCGTCCATCATGCCGCCCATGGAGCCGCCCATCGACGCACCTGCCGCAGCCGGCATGCCGCCAGCCGCGTCAGGGTGATGCGCGGCATGGTCGTCATCGCCCATGCCTGCGTCAGCCGGGGTTGGGGTGCCCATCGGCATGCCCTGCATCGGGCTGCTGCCTTGCATCGGTGCGCCCCCGACAGCCGGTTGCGGCGCCGCCATGTTTGCGGCTTGGTCAGCGTGATCGTCGTCGCCCATCGGCGCGTCAGCCGACGGCGTGGGTTCCATCGGCATGCCACCCATCGAACTGCTGTCTTGCGCGGCTGTCGTTCCAGCGGCCGCCGTGCTGTTGGTCTTGTTCGGTGGATGAACAGCGTGCGGATCGGCAGTTGTCTGAGCGCCGGCCGCAGCATACGCCAGCGACATCGCCAGCACGGTCAGGGCAACGATTCGCCTCCACCCCATGAAGCTCTCCGTCGACACAGCGGCCGCCTCCTACATATGGCCCATCTTCTTCTTGGCCATGCCGCCGCCCATGCTCGAATCCATCTTCTGCATGGTCGAATCGACTTGCTGCATCTGCCGCTCGCAGTTCTCCATATCCTTCTTCATCTGTTCCATGTGCTGCATCGCGGCGGACATGTCCATGTCATTGTGCGTGGACGTGTCTCCTGCCTTCATCGACATGGCCTGCTGATGCATCTGCATGCTGCCTTCCTGCATCTGGCGGCCCATCGCTTCCATGGCCTTTCCCCGTTCACGCATCATCGTTGCCATCTCCTCCATGTGCGAAGCCATGGCATCGGGCGAGGCAGGCGAATTCTGGGAAGCAGGAGACTGTGGATCTGAAGCATGTGCCGCCGGAGGATGGGGCGCCGCTGGGGCGCTTGTGCTGGCGGGCGGCTGCCCCATGGCGCCTGACTGACCATGATTGTGCTTGTCGTCATCGGCCAGCGCCGAGCCGGCGAGCGTCGCACCAAGCAAACAAACCATCACCAGCGAGGGCCGACGATAATGCCTCATGACAACCTCCGATAAGTTGGCGGCGATCCCCATTCGGGAACCGGCGGATGCGGCGCACCCACAAAAGAAACCGGTCCGCGTCTGCGGCCGGCTTGTTCGCTTCCACCCTACGTACGGCAAGCTGTCGACGGGATGACCCCGCCATTACGATGCTGCAATCGTCTCGTCATTCAACCAAGACCTTTGGATCAAGTGATGCGCGTATTGAATTCGCTCCTCTCGTGGACGCGCTCAGCCGCCCCCGAAGTGACCAGCGCATTGCAGAAATGTAATGAATGGGTCATTCAGATGAAAGAAGGGCTTTCCTAGGCTGGCACCGGGCATACCTCCCCAGCCCATCAGGAGATTTCAATGAAGTCTGTCAAAGCGTCTTGGGTCATGATGTTGTGTGCGATGTTCGCCGTAGCCATTCCGGTCTATGCGCAGCAGCCCACCGAAGAACCGGTCATAACGCTCCTGAACGATATCGCGGACAAGCCGGAGAACCATCTGGCCATCGCCGCGTATTACCGCACGCTGGCCCGCGAAGCCCTGGCAGAAGCCGAAACGCACAAGACGATGCGCAACACGTATCGCCATAATCATCAAGCCTTCAAGAGTGGGACGGCCACGGACCAAACTCTGGCCAGACACTGCGATAAGCTGGTCAAGTTGAAGGAAGAAGCCGCTACGGAATACGAGGAGCTTGCAAAGCTCCACGAAGCCGAGGCGGCAGCGAGGTAAATGGCAGACTGCAAGCTTCCATTACCCCGCTCTCCTCTGAATTGATTGGAGCGGGGAATTTTTGGGGTATCCGGATTTTAGTGTGGGAAGACCGCACTAGCCCTTCTTGTCTGACAGCTCTCGTTCGGTAGGTTTCTGGTATCGCAAGGCTTACGCGCTTTTAGCCTTCAGTGTGGGCTTTGTCTGGCGCATGTCGGTGCAAGGAAACAATCAGTGGCAGGTCACCTTGCCCCCGGCTCGAACTGGGGTTTGAGGCGCAGTGGAACGGAAAACCGGGTTAAGCCACGCGCCTAGCTCCCGTGCAGAGAATCGATCAGCGGGCACGACACAGTGCCTCGCTGCGCATGGCACTCGTTGACCAACCGTGACAGCACCGCTTCGATTCGCGTCAGGTCCGCCATCTTGGTGCGCACGTCGGTGAGCTGGAGCGCAGCCAGCTCGGCGGCTTCGCTGCAGTGAGTGCCGTCCTCAAGCTGTAGGAGTTGGCCGACTTCGTCCAGGTTGAACCCCAGCCGCTGGGCGGATTTCACGAAACGCACCCGCGCCACGTCCGCCGATCCGTAGCGGCGAATACTGCCGACGGGCCGACCTGGTTCTGGCAATAACCCCTTGCGCTGATAGAACCGGATGGTCTCCACGTTGACCCCAGCGGCCTTGGCGAAAGCCCCGATGGTCAGTGTTTGCGGATCGTTCACCATCGCGCTTGACTCCGTACTTGACTACGGAAGTAACCTTAGCGCATCACGCAACGTCTCGGAAGGAGATCCCTCACATGGCAGACCCCAGCAACGGCCGCGGTGCACTGGCCGCCGGTGGCCTCGCCGCCATCCTCGCCTCGACCTGCTGCCTCGGTCCGCTGGTGCTGATCACGCTGGGTTTCTCCGGCGCCTGGATCGGCAACTTGACCGCGCTGGAACCGTACCGGCCGATCTTCATTGGCGTGGCGCTCGTGGCGCTGTTCTTCGCGTGGCGTCGCATCTTCCGGCCGGCTCGCGCCTGCGCGCCGGACGACGCATGCGCCGTGCCCCAGGTGCGGACGGCCTACAAGGTGATCTTCTGGATCGTCACCGCCCTGGTGCTGATCGCGCTCGTGTTCCCCTACCTCATGCCCCTGTTCTACTGAAAGGAGATTGCCATGAAGAAACTCGTCGCATTGCTCGCTCTGACCGTTGCCCTCAGCGCTCCCGCCTGGGCCGCCACCAAAACCGTCACGCTGTCGGTGCCGAGCATGACCTGCGCCACCTGTCCGATCACGGTCAAGAAGGCGCTGACCAAGGTCGAAGGCGTCATCGAGGCCAAGGTGACCTGGGAGCCCAAGGAGGCGGTGGTAACCTACGACGATGCCAAGACCACTCCGGCCGCGTTGACCAAAGCCACCGAGAACGCCGGCTACCCGTCTACCGTCAAGAAGTGAGCACACGCTCATGACCGAGGCGATCACGCTGCACATCGATGGCATGACCTGCGGGTCGTGCGCCGAGCACGTCAAGCAGACCTTGGAAAAGGTGCCCGGCGTGCGTTCGGCCTCAGTGTCCTACCCACAGCGCCGGGCCGCGATTGAGGCCAGCGTAGGTACCGCCGCGGACGTGACCTCGCTGGTCGCGGCGGTATCCGCACTCGGTTACCGAGCGCAGCTTGCCGATGCGCCGGGGCAACCCAGCGACCTGCTGAACAATGCACAAGAGCGGCTGGGCGGCGAACCAAAGCGCGAGGACGATGAGGCTGCACTGCACGTGGCCGTGATCGGCAGCGGCGGCGCGGCGATGGCGGCGGCGTTGAAGGCCGTCGAGCAAGGGGCGCGTGTGACGCTGATCGAGCGCAGCACTCTCGGCGGCACCTGCGTCAACGTCGGATGTGTGCCGTCCAAGATCATGATCCGCGCTGCCCACATTGCGCATCTGCGTCGCGAGAGTCCGTTCGATGACGGCATTGCCGCCGCCTCGCCGAAGATTCTGCGTAAGCGCTTGCTGGCTCAGCAGCAGGGGCGCGTCGATGAACTGCGCCACGCCAAGTACGAAGGCATCCTGACGAGCACCCCGACCATCACCGTGCTGCGCGGCGATGCCCGATTCAAGGATGCGCACACGCTGACCGTGGCAACCGCTGACGACGGGATGCGCGAGGTGAGTTTCGACCGCTGCCTCATCGCCACCGGGGCCAGTCCGGCGATTCCACCGATCCCGGGCTTGAAAGACACGCCCTTCTGGACGTCGACCGAAGCGCTGGCCAGCGACACGATCCCCGATCGGCTGGCCGTGATCGGCTCGTCGGTGGTGGCCGTCGAACTCGCGCAGGCCTTTGCCCGGCTGGGCAGCAAGGTGACCATGCTGGCGCGCAGCACACTGTTCTTTCGCGAAGACCCCGCCATTGGCGAGGCCATCACGGCCGTGTTCCGCGCCGAAGGCATCGAAGTGCTGGACCACACCCAGGCCAGCCAGGTCGCCTATGAGGATGGGGAATTCGTGCTCACCACCGAACGCGGCGAACTGCATGCCGACCGGCTGTTGTTCGCCACCGGCCGCACCCCAAACACCCGCACGCTCAACCTCGACGCGGCCGGTGTGGTGGTCAATGCGCAAGGCGCCATCACCATCGACCACGCGATGCGCACTACCGTGCCGCACATCTATGCCGCCGGCGACTGCACTGACCAGCCGCAGTTCGTCTACGTCGCGGCGGCGGCCGGCACCCGCGCTGCAATCAACATGACGGGTGGCAACGCGACGCTGGATCTGACGGCGATGCCGGCGGTGGTGTTCACCGACCCGCAGGTCGCCACCGTGGGCTACAGCGAAGCCGAAGCGCACCACGACGGTATCGAGACCGACAGCCGCACGCTGACGCTCGACAACGTGCCCCGGGCGCTGGTCAACTTCGACACGCGCGGTTTCATCAAGCTGGTTTCGGAGGCCGGTTCGGGACGACTGATCGGCGTGCAAGCGGTAGCCCCGGAAGCAGGCGAGCTGATCCAAACCGCAGTACTGGCGATTCGCAACCGCATGACGGTGCGAGAGTTGGCCGACCAGTTATTCCCCTACCTGACGATGGTCGAGGGGCTGAAACTCGCGGCACAAACCTTCACCAAGGACGTAAAGCAACTGTCCTGTTGCGCGGGGTAGTGGCTGGGCCTCTTACCTATGCTTCATCGGCTGAATCACAAATTCAGGCTGAAGCGCCGCCTCTTGCACAATGGGCTGAGGACTATTCGAAATACCCCTCTTCGAGTAGCCGCGCCAGCGTCGGGAGATAGGGGCCGTACTCGACCACGCGCGTGATCTTCTTCTTGCGCGTTGCCGCCGTGGTCATCCGCTGGAACACGAAGTCCGTGGTCATTGGGTCGTCGTCATCGACCAACACGGTTTCGATAACCGAGCCATCCTTGCGCGCCTTCTTGTCGTAGAGCATGCGCGCCCGAAGCACCTCGAAGCTGTAACCCCTGCCCATGCGGTTCATGTCTTTGGCCACTCGGTTGACTGACTCAGTATAGGCATTGGTAATCGGCTGCTCGAAGTAGGCGAAGATTTCGTCGTGCCAGTTGTGCACGGCGGTGGTCAGGTCCTTGAACGTGGCCGCCAATTCGGTCGGAATATTGGCCTGCCACTTCGCGCAGGCGGCTTCTGCTGCTGGGCGGGTCTTCTGATCCCAGATCGACAGAAATCCTTCCTTGAGCGCGTGGGCTTCGCTTAGGAGCGGGAACTGTTGGAACCATTCCCGCATCCGGTCCATATCTCTCCCTGTCAGGTCGTGCTGCCGCTTGAGCAGCAGGAACCGCTCGTCCTTGAGTTTGAGGCGCTGCCGGGTGGACAAATCCTTGCGAATGCGCTTGCGCAGCTTCTCCAGCGCGTCGTTCGCCATGCGCTGGATATGGAATCGATCGACCACGATCCGGGCCTGTGGCAGCGTGGCGCGCACCACCTGCCGATATACGTGGTACATGTCCATCGCCACCCACTCGACCGAGTCCTTGTCCCGCAGGTCGCGGAAATAGGGCATCAACTCGGCTTTGGCCCGGCTGGGGCGGATATCGAACACGGTCTTGCGCTCGACGTTGGTGATCATGGCCCGGTACTGGCCGATGATCTTGAGCTCGTCGATACCCAGCACCCGCGGCGTCCGGAACTGGGTCTTGGCCTCGACCTCCTCGATGAAATCGTCGAAGACGTGGCGGACCGTCTTTTCGTCCACGGCTACTTCCCGGGCAAGGGCCGCAAAGGTCTTGGAGAAGGACTGGTCGCGGATATAACGCACCAGACGCGCCGTGGCTTGGCGTTTTCCATCAAGGTCCGCCACAGGCTCAAACAAGGTCTTGGTGCAGCTTGTACAGCGATAGCGACGGCGCTGGATGAAGATCACGACGGGTTTGCCGTGCGTCGGTGTGTCCTGAAACGACTGTTCCTGTGAGCCGTGACCATGCAGGCGTCCGGTCTTGCACAGCGGGCAGGTCACCCACTGATTGACGCCTTCGGCCTTGACGACGTAACTGTCCTCGCTGGTCAGGATTTCAAGCGTCTTCAGGCTTCGCAGCTGGAGAAAGTCCGTCACTCAGCACCTTGGGCGAACCCACACTGAAATCCGACTTTTACTCTAGCACATCCGCTCAGCCGTCCAACACCAAAATCCATTCTTTGAAAGTGATAGCTACAAAGACCCAAGGAGCCAGAACCCACACCAGATTCCGGATACCCAATTTTTACAGCGCGAGGCGACTAGTCAGGACCAATGGTGTTAGATCCGGAGCCAGGCAGGCCGCGGAGGCCATTCGGATACCGCTATTTGTGCAGCTTGCCTTACGCTGGAACCTTGCTGCGGCTTGATCTTGATCAATGCCAGTCGGCCCCAAGAGGGCTAGACTGGCCATCATGAGAGCTGGCACGTCCCCTACCCTGATCCGCCCAGCGTCCGCAGGCGCTGCTTCGGGCGTGCGTGAGCTGTCATGGTGAAGCTGCTCAGGCGATGGCGGCGTTCCCGCCCTCGTGCCCGACTGGCATGGCTGGGACTGTGGGCGCTGCTGTTGCAGCAGCTGGCGCTGGTGGCCTACGCCTGTCCGCTGGAATCGGTGGAAGCTGGACAAGCGACCCTGATGGTCGGTTGCGAAGAGATGCCCGCGCCGGATCCCGATGCTCCGGCGTTGTGCGACCAGCATTGCCTGCGCGATCACATCACCACGGCCGATGCGAAGGCCCCTCAAGTGCCTTACCAGCCGGCGCTGGTCGCCTTCGCGCTGGCGCAGGCTCTGTTGCCACCGGTACACGCGCAGTTCTATCGGGATGTTCCGGTGTGCGTGTCCGATCCGCCTCCCCTGCAGCGCTTCTGTAGCCTGCTGATTTAAGCCCCCTCCTGGATTGACCCGTGCTCGTGCTGCATGCATTGCAGCGCGCTCGTTGTCGTTTGTCCGGAGGTCTTATGGAGATGTCTTTCTTCTTGCATGCAAGGCGCAGGATGGCGTGTGGATTCGTGTTTGCCCTGGCGCTCAGTGGTCCTGTGGTGGCAGCACCGCCCGCTATCCCGATCAGCTACACAGAAGCCCTACAACGGGCGCTTGCCAACGCCCCTACCCTGCAGGTGCGCCGATCCCAGATCGATGCCAGTACTGAAGAAGCCGCGCGTGCTGGCGCGCTGCCCGACCCACGTTTGATCGTGGGGCTGGCGAACTGGCCCGTCAGCGGACCCGATGCCTTCAGCCTGCGCGCCGATGAGATGACCACCCAGCAGGTCGGTCTGATGCAGGAGTTTCCTGCGCGTGCGAAACGACGTGCCGAGCAAGCGCTGGCTCAAGCGACGCTGGCGCAAGCGCGCTCACTGTCGTTGGCCGAACAACAGATGGTGGCCCAAGCAGCTGCGCAGGCCTGGATCGAGCTGTGGAGTACCCAGCAGGCCGTAGATGCGTTGGAGGGTTTGCGCGAGCCGGCGCGCATCGCCGAGCGTGCGGCGCGTGCGCGCTTGGCAGGCGGCACGGCAGGGGCCAGCGACGTGCTTGCCGCCCAGGCCGCGCTACTGCAGTTGGACGATCGCCTCGAACAGATACATGCGGAGCACGCCGCGGCACAGGCCGGTCTGGCGCGATGGTTGGGTATCTCACCTGAAACGGTACTGGCCAGCGGTCCGGCCCCGGATTTTTCGCAGTTGCCATTGGAGCCCACCCAACTGCTGGCCAAGCTGGACCAACACGCGCCGCTACTGGCCTGGGAGGCACGCCAGGACGTTGCCCAGGCCCAGGTGGATGCGGCGGTGGCCCAGACCCGTCCGGATTGGAGTGTAGAACTCACCTACGGACGTCGCGAGCGCGCACCCGACGGCATGGCGCGCAGCGACATGCTCATGGTGGAAGTGGGCGTGGGCCTGCCGCTGTTCCAGAAGAACCGCCAAGCACGAGGCATCGCGGCACGACGGGCCGAGCTGGAGGCGGTGTCCGCAGAGCGCGATGAGGCCCGGCGCATCCAAGCCGAGTCGGTACACCGCGCGATGGCGCGATGGCGCGGATTAACCGGCCAGTTAGAGCGTCAGAACACGCAGAGCCTGCCTTTGGCGCGCGATCGCGCACGCACGGCGTTGGCTGCCTACGGCGCCGGTGCCGACCTGCAGCCGTGGCTGGAAGCGCGGCGCGATGAGATCGAACTGCAACTGGAGAACGCCCGCCTGCTGGGCGAACAGGGCCGTGCCTGGGCGGCACTGGCCTATCTGCTGCCCCATGAGGAGAACACGCCATGAGCCCGACCAAAACGCGTCTCACACAGCTCGCCGTGGCCCTCGGGTTGCTCGCGCTCGGCTTTGCCGGCGGCTATGCCTGGATGACTCGAACCTCTGATACCACCCCACCCATCGGCAAGAGCGGCGCAGATCAAGCACGCAAGGTGCTGTACTGGTACGACCCCATGGCGCCGGAGCAGCGATTCGACAAGCCGGGCAAATCTCCGTTCATGGATATGGAGTTGCTGCCCAAATACGCAGATGAGGCCATGGGGGGCGGAACGCAGATCGATCCGCGCCTGCAGCAGAACGTGGGCATACGCACTCAAGAAGTGGCGGTAGAGTCACTAGGAAGTGCCGTACGCGTGCCGGGCACGCTGACGTGGGATCTGACCCAGGAAACCGTGGTCAGTGCGCGCATGGAAGGCTTGATCACCCACGTGCAGGTAAAGGCGCCGTTTACCGAGGTTCGTCGTGGTCAAGCGCTGGCCACAGTGCAGGCCCCGGCATGGAACGCCGCCATCGCCGAAGCCCATGCGCTGAGCCAAGCTCAGTCCGCGAGCGCGCGTGAGCTACAGGGCGCCGCGCAACAACGTTTGCGTTCGTTGGGCGTTCCTTCTGGCGCCTCGGTCAGAAGTGGCGTCGTGCTTGGCGCAGACCACAATGGTGTCGTGACCGAGATCCTTGCACGCGAGGGGCAGACGGTGATGCCCGGTACGCCACTTTTCAAGATCAATGGGCTGGACACGCTGTGGCTGGAGGCCTCGGTGCCCCAGGCGGCGCTGGGCACCTTGCGACCGGGGACCTCAGTGCAGGCCACGGTCAGTGCATGGCCGGCAGAGCGCTTTGCCGGACAGATCCAGGCGTTGCTTCCCCAGGTCGACATGGCCAGTCGCACGCAGCGGGCGCGAATTGTGCTGCGCAACCCGCAGCGTCGGCTGGTGCCGGGCATGTTCGCCGAGGTGCTGGTGCAGCCCGATGCCGAGCAGCCCCTGCCGGTCGTCCCCACGGAGGCGCTGATTGCCACCGGGCGGGACAGCCGGGTCATCGTGCAGGATCCGGACGGGAGCTTCCGGCCAGTACGGGTGAGTGCTGGACGTAGCGTGCAAGGGCGCACGCAGATCGTGGCCGGCTTGGTCGGTGGTGAACGCGTGGTGGTCTCCGGTCAGTTCCTGCTCGACTCTGAAGCCAGTCTCTCCGGTGCGTTGGAGCGCCTGGGCGCTACGCAGCCAACCGGCCCTACCAGCGCATCAGGTGTAAACGAGCGCCATGACGCCGGGCACGAGGCACGCACGGTTGTGCCGTCACCGTCCAGACAGCCTGCGCCTGTCGCGCCAGAGACCTCCCCCTCCACGCCGCCGCGCTGCCCGGTGCAGTACTGGTATGACCCGATGGTGCCGGAGAAGCATTTCGACAAGCCGGGCAAGTCACCGTTCATGGATATGCAACTGGTACCCAAGTTCGGCCCCGCCGCAGCCGCTGATTGCCAGGCAAGCGAGGTCATGTCCGAAGCGATGGAGGGCACGCCATGATCGCGCGTCTGATCCATGCTTGCATCGCCAATCGTGTGCTGGTGCTGGTTGCCGCTGCGCTGCTGGCGGTGGTCGGCATCTGGTCGGTAAAGAACACGCCGCTGGATGCGCTGCCGGACCTGTCGGATACCCAAGTCATCATCCGCACGCAATGGGCGGGGCAAACCCCGCGCATCATCGAAGACCAGGTCACCTACCCGCTGGCCACCACAATGTTGTCCGTGCCCGGTGTGAAGGCGGTACGCGGCTTTTCCTTCTTCGGTGATTCCTTCGTCTACATCCTGTTTGACGATGCCACTGATCTGTACTGGGCTCGCTCTCGGGTATTGGAGTACTTGAGCCAGGTGCGCGATCGACTTCCGCCTAACGTGAATCCAGCGCTGGGTCCTGATGCGACCGGACTGGGCTGGATCTACCAGTACGCCCTGGTGGATAGGACCGGTCAACGCGATGTGGGGCAACTGCGTGCGTTGCAGGACTGGTTTCTTCGCTATGAGCTCAAGACTGTGCCGGACGTGGCTGAAGTAGCCAGTGTGGGCGGTGCGGTGCGCGCCTGGCAGATCCAGCCCGATCCGCAGGCGTTGGCGGCCCGTGGACTGACGGTGGCCGAGCTCATCGAGGCGGTGGATGCGGCCAACGGCGCTACCGGTGGCTCGGTGATCGAACAAGGCGAAGCCGAACTGATGGTGCGCAGCGAAGGCTACCTGCGCACACAGGAGGCGTTCGAACAGGTGCCGGTGACCGGCAACGATGGCATCCCCGTCTTGCTTGGCGAGGTGGCCACGATCAGTCGCGGCCCGACCTTCCGTCGTGGTATCGCAGAGTTGGATGGTCAAGGTGAGGTGGCCGGCGGCGTGATCGTCCTGCGCACCGGTAAGGATGCCTTGGGGGCCATCCGGAACGTCAAAGCGCGACTACAGGCGTTGCAATCCAGCTTGCCCGAGGGCGTGGAAGTGGTCCCGGTATACGACCGCTCCGAGCTGATCCAGGATGCAGTGCGCAACCTCACCCATAAGCTTGGCGAGGAGTTCCTGGTCGTAGCGATGGTATGCCTGCTGTTCCTGTGGCATTTACGCTCGGCGCTGGTGGCCGTCATCACCCTGCCCTTGGGCATCCTGGCGGCCTTCATCGTGATGCACGCCCAGGGGATATCCGCCAACTTGCTATCGCTAGGTGGCATCGCCATCGCCATTGGTGCGATGGTCGATGCAGCGGTGGTGATGATCGAAAATGCACACAAGCACCTGGAGCACTGGCGCGAAGCGCACGGCCGGGAACCCCAAGGTGAGGAGCGCTGGCAGTTGATGGCCCGCTCGGCTGCCGAGGTCGGACCGGCCCTGTTCGCCAGCTTGCTGGTCATCACCCTATCCTTCGTGCCGGTCTTTGCCCTGCAGGCGCAGGAAGGGCGATTGTTCTCGCCCCTGGCCTACACCAAGACCTACGCGATGGCCGCCGCAGCAGGCCTGTCGGTGACCTTGATCCCCGTCTTGATGGGCTACCTGATCCGCGGCCGCATTCGCCCGGAACAGCAGAACCCCATCAATCGCATCCTGATCGCCGGCTACCGGCCCATCCTGCTGTGGGTCCTCAAACATCCCGGTGTCACCTTGCTGCTCAGCGGCCTGCTGCTGGTGCTCACCTTGATCCCCTTCAGCCGGCTGGGCAGTGAGTTCATGCCGCCCTTGGAAGAAGGCAGCCTGTTGTACATGCCCACAGCGCTGCCAGGCCTGTCAGCCGACAAGGCGCGCCAGTTGCTTCAGCTCTCGGGCCGGATGATCAAAACCGTACCGGAGGTCGAGCACGTGTTCGGCAAGGCGGGCCGTGCCGAAAGTGCGACCGATCCGGCACCTATCGAAATGTTTGAGACCACCGTGACCTTCAAGCCGCGGGATCAATGGCGCCCGGGCATGACCCCTCAGAAGCTACGCCAGGAATTGGATGCCGCGGTCAAGATTCCCGGTCTGACCAATCTATGGGTACCGCCCATTCGCAATCGCATCGATATGTTGGCCACCGGCATTAAGAGCCCGATTGGGATCAAGGTCTCCGGACCGGATGTGGAGCAGATCGAGCGCCTGAGCCAGCAGATCGAGCAGGTCGCCAAGACTGTGCCCGGCGTGAGTTCGGCACTGGCCGAACGCGTCACCGGCGGGCGCTATGTCGATGTACAGGTGCGCCCGGAGATCGCTGCACGTTATGGATTCACTCAAGGCCAACTCCAGCAACTGATTGCCACGGTCGTTGGCGGTGATCCAATCGGGGAAACGATCGAGGGGCGCGAGCGCTATCCCATCGTCTTACGCTACCCCCGTGGCCAGCGTGACTCGTTGCAGGCCTTGCAGGATCTGCCGCTGATCGCGCCAGGCGGTGTGCAACTGACCTTGAGCCAGGTGGCGGAGCTGTCGGTCAGCCCAGGCCCGCCGATGCTCAAGAGCGATAACGGCCGGTTGGTGGGCTATATCTACGTGGATGTGGCCGATCGCGACTTGGGATCGGTGGTCGAGGACCTGCAAGCCGCAGTGCAGTCCCAGGTGAGCCTGCCCGCCGGCTATGGGGTGGCCTGGTCAGGGCAGTACGAGTACCTGCAACGGGCATTGGCACGCCTGCAGTGGGTGGTGCCCGCGGCGTTGGCGATCATCTTCCTGGTCATTTGGATGGTGTTCCGCCGGCTCAGCGATGTATCCATCATCCTGCTCAGCTTGCCCTTGGCATTGGTGGGTGGTTTCTGGTTGATCTGGGGGCTGGGCCATGCGATTTCGGTAGCCAGCATGATCGGATTCATCGCCCTGGGCGGCGTCGCGGCTGAGTTCGGCGTCATCATGCTGCTGTACTTACGTCATGCCTGGGAGCAGCGCTTGGCCAGCGGTGCGCCGGAAGATGTCGCTACCCTGCAAGAGGCCATCTACGAAGGTGCCGTGCAGCGCGTACGCCCCAAGGCGATGACGGTAGCCGTCATCCTGGCCGGCTTGTTTCCGCTGTTCATCGGTGCCGGTGCCGGCTCGGAGGTCATGCAACGTATCGCCGCGCCGATGCTGGGTGGCATGCTCACCGCACCGGTACTCTCCATGGTGGTGATTCCCGCAGCGTTCTATCTGGTGCGGCGACGTGGATTGCGCGCGGCGCGGGGCGACCAATGAGAGACAGACTGAGCACTTGAGGTGCGTCTCCACAAAAAGACGCCAGTCATGGAAGAAGTCATGACTGGCGTCAAAGGGGAGAGTACCGCCTACGTGCTTACTTATCAGTGCCCGGCGTGCGGGGAAATCTCAAAGCTCAGGGACGCCCGATCTGACACAAAATCCAACCCTTTTTGTGTAGAGGGCACCATGTGATTGGTGTGGATGTACCAGGTCTTGGCGGCGTTCACCTGGAAACTGGCTTGGCCTTGGGCATCGGTACGCAGCAGCGTGGCGCTACCGTGCCCGCCCTTGACCGGTGTGTCAGCACGATGGCCGACGTACACGCGCAGGTTGGGCACTGGCGTGCCCTGCTGCAGCACCTGGAACGACAGCTGTTCGCCGACCTTCACGCTTCCAGGATTGCGGGCCAGGCGGATCTCCAACGGATAGCCCAGCGAGGCGGCGAAGTCGTCGGTCAGTTTCGTGCCCACCTGGCCAATGGCACGGGCATGCTTGGTGTAGCTGTAGGTGACACCGTTGGGGAACTTGCTCGCATCATAGGTGGCCAGAGTATCGGGCAAGTCTTCCAACTCCAGGTACTTGCCGAACTCGCTGGCCGTACGGGTGCTGGTGGAAGCCATCGTCGAGACGCCCAGCAGATAGGTGCCCTCGCCCGCCGGATGCACGGTGAGCTGGCTTTGCTTGCCGACCTCTTTCCAACTGGCCAAGTCCGGGGCCGCCTTGGCACCACCATGGCTTAGCGAAACGTCCTGTAGACGCGCCCGGGTGACTGCGCCAGCACTTTCATCGAAGGTGCCGTTGTTCACCAAGGCGGTGTTCGCCTCGCCCGCTGCGGTGCCGGGCTTGGAGAAAGCGACAAACAGGTCGTGCGCGCCGGCGCTGCCGGCCACAGCGAACAGCAATAGTGCGGCGGATAGTTGCGTGTTTCTCATAATGTGTAGCTCCTTGGGATCGTGACTTACCAGTGGTAACCAAAACGGACGTTCCAGCGACGACCCAGCAAGTCGTACGTCATGGTGTCGGTGTTGGCGTTGGGGTTGTTCTGAACGAACGGCGCCTTCTTATCGAACACATTCTCTACGCCGGCCGATATGTCCCATTTCTTCTTGATGCCGTAGCTCAGTTGCAGGTTGTGGTACACCACGCTGGACACATGCGAGCCGATCGTGCCGGGTACAGCGATGATGTCGTCCGCGCTGCCGATGTACTGCGCCGAATAGACGCCAGTCCAACGGTTCTTGCCCATGCGCAGTGAGCCCAAGCCACGCCACTGGGTGTAGCTACCCAAGCCGCTGGTGATCTTGCCGGCGTACTCAATGGTGGTGGCACCGGCGAAGGGAGTGACGTCGTAGCGCTCAAGATACGAGGCGTCCAGACTCGCGCTTGCCTGCCAGCCGGCCACATCGAATTGATACAGCACACCGATATCCACGCCTTCGGATTCCTCGCTGGCCGCATTGACCTGCTGGGACGAGAGGTAGTTGACCTCACCGGTGACCGGATCACGAGTGAAGTTGGCCGGTGAGCAGAACGGATGGGCCAAGTTCGGCGTGGTGTAGCACGCACGCAGCTTGACCGAGCCTTCAATGCTACGGATCGCATTCTCGATGCGGATACGGTAGTAATCGGCCGTGAGCGTCAGCCCCGGCGCAAAGCCTGGGGTCCACACAAAGCCTGCCGTGAAGGTCCGCGCATCTTCAGGCTTGAGGTCGGGATTGCCGCCGGTCGTGGTGAGGATGGTGTTGCCCAACTGACGAAAGTTGGTCGGCACCTCGGCGGCCTGGCAGTTGGCCCGAATCACCGAGTCCGCGGGCAAGGTGCTCCAGTTGCTGCACGGATCCAGGGTGGTCAGGCTGCCTTGGCCGATGCCGCCAAACAACTCCGGGATGCTGGGGATACGAAAAGCCGTCGCGTAGTTGAGACGAATCTTCAGCGGTTCGGCCACCTGCCAATCCAGCCCCACCTTGTAGTTGGTGTCGCTGCCGAACAGGTCGTAGTCGGAATAGCGGCCGGCCAGGTTCAGGGTCGCGTAGTCCACCAACGGGACGTCCTGCAGCAGCGGGACGGCAAACTCGACAAAGGCTTCCTTGGCCGAGTACTCACCTTCGATCGGATCCTGACGCACGATGTTGGCGCTGCCGTTGACTACCAGCGGATCTGGGTACAGCCATCCGCGTTCCTTGCGAAACTCCACGCCCGAGGCGAAGGCGACGCTACCGGCGGGCAAATCGAACAGGGCGCCGGAAATGGTGCCGCTAAAACCCTGCTGGCTGTTGCCACCCGAGCCGCGCTGGGTAAACAGGATGTAATCCAGCACTTCGGGCGTCAGGTTGCCGTAGCCCAAGTAGTTGCCGCACGGAATAGCCGCCCCTGGTGTGTTGCTGCACAGGCTGGTGTTGAGAGTGTTCTCTACTCGATCCAGGTTGGCGATGTTAGTCGAGCTGTCCGTAGCAGAGTTGCGGCCCCAGTTCATCGCGACATTCCACGCCCAGTTGTCGCCCCACTGCCCCTCCAAACCAAGCACGGTGCGAAACGTATCGACCTCCTGCTCGGTGATGCGCGCCCCGGCTTCTTCCAGACGCCGACGTTCCAGGGTCAGGTTCTGGCCGGTGGGATTGGTGGGATTGGTGGCGGCGATCCGGATGGTGCGATACACCCCCAAGGTATTGGGTGAGGCACGCTGATTGGACTGGCGATTGGTCGCCATCAGTTCCGTGAACAGACGGGTGTTCTCGGTCAGGTCGAACTGACCAAAGCCACTCAAGCCCACTCGCTTGATCGGGCTGACCGCATTGAGCAACAAGTTGTAGTTGTAATTGTGCTTGGCCGGATCATAGAGCTCGTAGGAGCGTGGATCCCCGTTGGGATCCTGGTTGAAGTTGACCACGCGACCATCGGCCAGTCGGGCTCGCCCACCGATGGTGGACGAGTTGCCCACGCACTGCAGGGTGCCGGCCACCACACCCAACGGACACGGTGCCCGCGACGCCATGGTGATCGTGCCGCTTTCGGCATAGGTCAGGGCGCCAGACATTGAGCTGCGCTCGCCGGTGGTACCGAAGGCCAGGTTGAAGGAGCCGATCTCGCCATCGCCCTGGAAAGTCTGACCATAGCGGGTGGATAGCTCCACGCCATCCATTTCCTTGCGCGTGATGATGTTCACCACGCCGGCCACGGCATCGGCGCCGTAGATGGCCGATGCGCCGTCCTTCAGGATCTCGATGCGATCAACCAGGGCCAAGGGCACCACGTTCAGATCCACCGAATTGTTGGCGCCTGTACCACCGTTGACCACGCGTCGGCCGTTGAGCAGTACCAAGGTGCGGTTGACGCCCAAGCCACGCAGGTTGATCTGGGTGGTGCCGTTTCCGTTACCCGTCCAGAAGTTGTTGGATTGCGAGCCGGCTGCACCGGCCGATGCAGGCAAGCGCTGCAGCAGCGTCTCGACCGAGACGGCACCGGAGCTCTGGATGGTCTCGGCATCAATGACCGTGGTGGGGCCCACACCGGACATCTGGGCGCGTTTGATGTGACTGCCGGTCACCTGGACCGCATCAAAGGTGGTGGGTGAAGCGGCCGACGGCGTTGAGGCGTCGGCGCCGCCGGAGAGGGAGGCGCTGTAGGCATCGGGACCGTCTTGCCCTACACCGGAAGTCGGTGCGTTGCGCGTAGGCGTCGGCGTGTTGGCACCTTCTCGCACGATCGCCAGCGCGCCGCTTTGATCGCGCTTGACCGTCAGCCCGGTTCCGGCGAGCAGGCGGTTCAGCGCTGCATCCTGGGACATGTCCCCACGGGCGCCTGCGGTGCGTCGATCACGAACATCTTCGCTCAAATAGACCAGGCGAACACCCGATTGCCGGGCATAGGCTTCCAGCGCGACTTTCAGATCCCCTTCGGGGATATCAAAACTGTTCGTTTGTGCAGCGGCGGAGGCCGCGATGACCAGACCACACATGACAGCCAATGCTGTCCTCGCCACTTTCGTACGTGCCATGCATTTTCCCCAGGTCGGCGCGAATCGGCCTGATATCTGTGACGAGAGGACGGCACGCTTCCGGTATGAAATATTTCAGATTGATTTCTGCTGGCGTCTCAGTGCGGCTGGGAGACGCGAATCTGATCACCCTGCGTCTCCACGCGCAGGTTGAAGCCGGTGGCCAACAGACGTGCGAAGGCATCCACACCTGTGGCATCGAAACTGCCGCCCACACGCATGTGGGCCGTTTCCGGATCCATCAGTACCAACTGCTTATCGTTGTAGCGATTGAACTGGGCCGCCACATCCGCCAACGTGGTTTGATCGAACTCCAGGGTGCCATGGCGCCAGCTCAAGGACCGGCGCACCTTGTCCTGAGCGTTGACTGCCACCAGCGTGCCCGCCGGCTTGCTATACAGCAGCCCCCCGCCCTGCAC
Organism: Pseudoxanthomonas sp. SE1; assembly: GCF_029542205.1. Lineage (NCBI taxonomy): Bacteria > Pseudomonadati > Pseudomonadota > Gammaproteobacteria > Lysobacterales > Lysobacteraceae > Pseudoxanthomonas > Pseudoxanthomonas sp. SE1. The sequence continues at coordinate 2,169,315 of NZ_CP113783.1, forward strand.
GATCACCGGCGGCCGTCCCGGTTTGGCCACCAGCGGCTCAACGCGTACCTTGCCTTCCAGCACGGCCACTTCCAGGCGTTCGCGTTCCTGCCTGACCGAGAACTTTGTTCCCAGTACCACGACACGATGCTCGCCGGCGTGGATGACGAACGGGTGCGCCGGATCGGGCTTCACATCAAAAAATGCCTCGCCCTTGTCCAGCCACACGTGGCGCAGCGAGGGGTCCACCTGCGCCCGCAGCTGCGTGTGCGTGTTGAGCTCCAGGCGGGAACCGTCCGACAGGGCGATCACCTCCCGGCCGCCAACCTCGGTGCTGTAGCGCGTGCCAGGGCCCCACCCCGTGAGGGTGAACAGCACCGCCAGCATGGCAACGCTCGCGGCAATGGCCCAGCGCATCGGCGCTCGCCAACGGTGTATGCGTGGCGGCTGCACGGCGCGCACGGCCGCCAACCGGTCTGCGCGCGTCCACACCGACTTCAAACGAAGCCAGGCCACACGATGGGCGGTGTCCTGTTCCAGCCAGGCTTGCAGCTGGATCTGGTCCTGTGCAGTCCATTGTGGGGACTCGGCACGGTTGATCCATTGCGCCGCGACCTGTTCGATGTCCTTGTGTGGGCTCATGGCTGCGAACGTTCCTTGTTGAAGCGCCGTGACGGACGCTGGATCTTGCCGGTACCGCCGAGCATGAAGTCTGCCAAGGCCCGCATACCCAACAGAGTCTGGCGCTCTACCGTATCTTCGGCGATCCCCAACCGTCCGGCTACTTCGCGCTGGGATAGACCGTAGATCTTGCGCAACTCCACAATCTGTCGACATTTGTGGGGCAGTTTCTGCAAGCCTTGCTGCAAGCGGCGCAGTTCATCACGGGCACTTAGATGTCGCTCAGGCGTGACCTCATCGTTTTGCATGACCGCTTGCTCCACATCGGCCATCGCTTCGATGGACACAATGCGAGAGCGGCGGATACGATCGATGAGCAGGTTACGTACGGTGGTCATGACAAAGGGCTTGGTCTGCGCGGGCAAGCCCCGTCGCGCGGCTTCATAGATGCGTGCGTAAGCGTCCTGCCTAAGATCAGGAATCTCGCTGTCCTCATGTCCATGCCGGCGCAGGAAGGCATGGATCAAGCCTTCCAGCGGCAGGACATGGGATATGAACCACTCATCCAGCGCCGTGGTCACCGGGCTACTCGCTGATTCATCAGGCAGGCTCAAGCACGTCCACTCACTGGGACGAGTGCAGGGGAAAAATCCGGTACACGCCGCCCGCCGGCACGTTCGGCCGGCGGGGCTACTTCAGATCTTGAAGTCGTCGAAAGCCACCTGGCTGTCGGGTACACCCAGCCGGGTCAGCAACTCGCGTGTGGCCTTAAGCATGGCCGGCGGTCCGCACAAGTAGAACTCGCAATCGGCCAAGGCCTGATGGGCCTTAAGCAGGCGGTCATGCGCCACCTCATGCACCAGACCCCGCAATAACGCATCGTCGTTCTGCGCTTCATCCGACAGCACCAGATGCCAGCTGAAGTTCTCGTGCTGCTGGGCCAGGCGCTCCATCTCCTCGATGTAGGGCGCTTCCTTGAGACTGCGCGCGCCATACCAGAAATGGATCCGTTCACAGCCCTGCCCCGCCAACAGCGTCCGAATCATCGCGCGCAACGGAGCCATGCCGGCGCCGCCACCGATGAACACTTTCTCCCGTCCGTGAGGCTTGAGCGCAAAGTCGCCGAAGGGGCCGCTGAAGCAGACCCGATCTCCGGGCGAGAGCGTGTACAGGTAGGTTGAGCCCCTGCCAGGAGGATGGCGTTTCTTGTCCGATCGTCCAGGACTGAAGCGGGCCAGCAAGGTCAGTCGCCCCTGTGCCTGATCGACAGGCAAGGCGAGCGAATACGCCCGACGAACCGGTTCGCGGTTGACCAACTTCTCGGGCAGGTCCACGCCCGCCCACTCCTGATGGTGGTGCTCGGGCCGCACGAGCTTGTTCACCGGTACCTCGTAGTTGGGCACATGCACCTGCAAGTAAGCGCCAGGTTGATATTCCGGCCCGGGGGCCTCATCGGGCTTGAGCACGATCTCGCGCAGGAAAGGCGTCACGGCCGTGACCTGCTCCACGGTGGCGCCATACTCGGTCCACAGACTAGCCCCGCCAGCCACCTCGACATCGGTGTCTTCCGTCACGGCCAGGTTGCAGGCCAGGCGATAGCCCATCTTGACCTTGCTCGCGCCTAGGTGGGCGCGATCGGCCGCGGTGGCTTTGGGTGCCGCGCCGCGGAAGCGCACCTCGCACAGGCCGCAGCTCTGCCCTCCTCCGCAGTTGGACGGCAGTTGCACGCCTTCGCGCGCCAGCGATACGTAGACGTTGTCGCCTGCCGACGCCCGGACGGTACGCAGCCGCGTCCCATCCGGACCGAATACCGACAACTCGCGGGCCGGACGCCAGCGGCGCGGCACGAACTCGCTCCAATGGAAGCTGGCAAACAGCAGCCAGATGCCGGTCAGGGCCAACCACAGACCGCCGATCGCGGCGGTGACCACCAACGGGTTGTTGAAGTTCTTGCGCCCGGTGTAGTCCATGATGTGCAACATCCAGAACACATCGAACAGGCGCCAGGTCTTGTTGCGGTGGTAAAGCACCTCGCCCGTCTGCGCAGACAGGTACACCGTGGTGTCCTGGCCATCGTCGGTATCCACGCGCCACAGTCGGCCTTCGTGATCGCGTACCTCACCACTCCACTCCAACAGGCGCGGTGCTTTCAACGTACCGGGGCCGGTATAGGAGGCTTGCGCCAGGCGTGTGGCCCAGGCCGCGTCCAAGGCAATGGGTTGGCCGGACACGGCGTTGGCCAAGGTAATGCCCTGGGCATCGGCCAACTGATAGACCGGGGTATCCAGCAACCAGCCCGAACTGACGCGACTGACTTTCTTGTTTCCACCCAGGAAACTGGCCGGCGAACGGGCATTGGCAGGCCACTCATGGGCCGCATGCTCGTGCGCCTGGAACTCATGGCCCTGCACCTGATCGTGGTCCAGCCAGCTCATCATCACGCCACTGGCCATCCAAAGCAGCAACTGCAAGCCGATGATCAAGCCGACCCATTTGTGCAGCGTTCTCATCCAGGGCGTCATGCTGCGGCCCTCCTGCGAAAGCTGTAGAACAACAACCAGGCACCGCTGAGCACGAACACCAAGCCAACTGCCGAGGCCACGCGCAACAAGGTGTTGTTGACGTCCGAACGGGCCTCGTAGTCCATGATGTGGAACATCCACAGGAAATCAAACCAGCGCCACAGGCTGTGCCGCCGCGCCAGTAGCTCGCCGCTATAGGGCGAGAAATACAGGGTGGTTTCACCGGCATCGGCGTAGTGCACCGCCCACATGGGAACCGGGCGGGTGGCCACTTCTTGTGGCGCCTGAGTGACCCACTCGACCCGAGCTACGGGTGCCTGGCCCTGATAGACGTCTTTTGCCAAGGCGATCGCCATCTGCTGATCACCTGGGGAGAGCACCTCCCCCGTCGTGGCGTCCAGCAGGTACACCTGATCGCGCGCGTGAATCTCGTAGACATCCCGCTCAAGCAGTCGCTTGAGCTTGACCTGCGTCATGCCCGGATAGCGCCGCTGCAGTTCCTCACCGGACAAGTGGGTGGGTGCCACCAGCGGCTGCTGATGGGCATGGGCCAAGTGATCGCCATGGATGATGTCCAAGGAGATGACCGTCATGTACACGCCACTGATCATCCACAGCAGCGCTTGCACGCCAATGATCAGGCCAATCCATTTGTGGGCCTTGCGTGCCCAGAAAGCCGATTTCATAGTGATCTCGTTCGACAAGAGGACAACGCCTGCTCCCGTCACCAGGACGGGAGCAGGCCAAGCAGGTCTTACCAGTGGTATCCCACGCGGGCGTACCAACGACGACCCAGCAGGTCATACGTCATCGTGTCGGTATTGGCGTCGGTGTAGCTCTGGATAAACGGGGCTTTCTTGTCGTACAGATTGTCGATGCCGAAGGACACATCGAAAGTCTTGTTCGGTGCGTACTTGAGCTGGACATTGTGGTAGGTCACGCTGGGTGCGTGATCGCCAATGTCGCCGGGGCTAGCGTTGATGTCATCCGCCTTGCCGATGTACTGCAAGCTGTAAGAACCGGACCAGGCTTCGCGTTCCATCGTCAGCGAGGTCAAGGCGCGCCAGTGAGTAAAGCTGCCACGGCCACCAGTGATCTTGCCGGCGTACTCGATCACATCCGCGCCCGGGAACGGCCGCACGTCGTACTGGTCCAGATAGGACACATCCACGCTCAAGGTCGAATCGAAGCCAGCAACCGCGAACTCGTACAGACCACCCAGGTCGATGCCCCGTACCCGTTCGTTGGCCGCATTGACCGGCTGGGACGACAGGAAGTCCACTTCACCGGTGATCGGATTGCGGGTGAAGTTGTCATTGCCGCAGAACGGATGCGCCAGGCCCGGGGTGTTGTAGCAGATCGACAGCTTGGTTGAGCCATCGATACGCTGGATCGCGTTGTCGATCTTGATGTTGAAGTAGTCCACCGTCAGCGTCAGTCCCGGCAAGAAGCTCGGCGTCCACACCGCACCCACGGTCAGGGACTTGGCATCTTCCGGCTCGAGGTCAGGATTGCCGCCGGAGGTGGTCAGGATCGTGTTGCCCGGCTGTACGTAACCTGCCGGCACGCCGTACGCCTGACAGTTCTGACGCACTACCGAATCAGCCGGCAAGCTGCTCCAGCCGCTACAGGGATCGGTCGTGGTCAGGTTGCCCTCGGCTACGCCACCAAACAACTCGGGGATGTTGGGGATGCGGAAAGCCGTGGCGTAGTTGGCGCGCACCTTCAAGGACGGCACGATCTGCCAATCCAGGCCCACCTTGTAGTTCACGTCTTCGCCGAACAGATCGTAATCGGAGTAGCGCACGGCGGCATTGAGCGTCAGGCTCTCGGCGATCACGCTGTCCTGAAGCAGCGGCACGGCAAACTCGGCGAAGGCTTCCTTGGCCGTGTACTCACCGGCGATCGGATCCTGTTGGTTCGTGTTGGCAATGCCCAGTACCGTCAGCGGATCGGGATCGCGCCAACCACGCTCCTTGCGAACCTCGATGCCGGAGGCAAAGCCCACCCAACCGGCCGGCATCTCGAATAGCTGGCCGCTGATGTTGGCGGTGAAGCTCTTCTGGTCGTTGCCGCCGTTGTCGCGCGTCCTGAACAGGATGTAGTTGAGCACCTCGGGGGTCAGGTCGCCGTAGCCGAGATAGTCACCGCAGGGGATCGCCGCGCCGGGAGTGTTGCTGCACAGCGCGGTGTTGAGCGTGTCATCCACCCGGTCCAGGTTCGCCACATTGGTCGAGCCATCCACACCAGTGTTGCGGCCCCAATTCAGCGCGGCCGACCAGTCCCAGTTCATGCCCAACTGGCCTTCAATGCCCGCGACCACGCGGAAGGTATTGGTTTCCTGGAAGAACTCGCGCGGGCCGGCCTCTTCCAGACGGCGGCGCTGCAGCAGCAGGTCCTGGCCGGTCGGGTTGGTCGGGTGGCTGGCCGCGATGTTGATCGGGCGATAGACACCCAGGCTGCCGGGTGTGGCCAGCTGATCGGATTGGCGGTTGGTGAACATCAGCTCGGTGAACACGCGCGTGGTTTCATTCACAGTGCTGTCGCCGAACAGGCTGAAGCTCAAACGCTTGATCGGATTGACGGCATTGAGATAGGGATTGCCGTTGTAGTTGTGCTTGGCCGCCGAATACGGTTCATAGAAATCCCCGTCACCATTGGGATCCTGGTTGAAGTTCACACGCGAGCCGTCGGCTAGCAATGCGCGCCCACCGATGGTGGCCGAGCTGCCCACACATTCGAGTTGCCCGTCGACCTCACCCAAGCCGCACGGTGCGCGTGAGGCCATGTTGACCGCGCCGGTCTCCGAGTAGTTGATGCCGGCCATCAACGAACCGCGGTCCGACGTAATACCCCAGGCGAAATCGAACGACTTTTCTTCGCCATCACTTTCGAAGGTCTGTCCGTACCGCACTGCCGCCTCGGCACCGTCGTAGTTCTTCTTGGTGATGATGTTCACCACGCCCGCCACGGCATCGGCGCCGTAGATGGCTGAGGCACCGTCCTTGAGGACCTCGATCCGCTCGATCAGCGCTACCGGGATGATGTTCAGGTCCACCGAGCTGTTGGCACCGGTGCCACCATTGACCACACGACGACCATTGAGCAGAACCAGCGTGCGGTTAATGCCCAGGCCGCGCAGATTGACCTGGGTAGTGCCGTAGCCGTTCTCGGCCCAGTAGGCATTGGACTGGCTGCCGGCAAAGCCGGCCGACGCCGGTAGGCGCTGCAGCAGCGTCTCCACCGAAGTGGCGCCGGAGCGCTCGATGGCTTCCGCATCAACCACACTGACCGGACCAACACCGGAGAGCTGCAGTCGCTTGATATGGCTGCCGGTGACCTGGACGGTGTCCAGCGTCTTAGCCGACTCGCTCGTGGCGCCCTGTTCAGCCTGCTGAGCCAGAGCCACCGTGGAAAAACCGGCGCACAGAAGGGCACCGACGGATACCGCCAAAGGATTGCGCTTGAAGTACATGGGTTCTCTCTCCCCCGAAGGGCAATGCATGCGTATGACCCTGGTGCCCCAGACGTGGGGGCCTATGCGACATCAGGGCGTGCGTAGACGTCGCCAATCAATGGCGACCAAGCAGCATTAGCCGATGGGAGGTCGGAACAGCCGGGATACTTGTCGTCGCAGCGGCGGCAACTCAGGCGTAGGTAGGTAGGTGCTCGTCAGGGCGTGCTGGGCGGCAAAGATGACCGGCACACGCCCTGCGAAGAAGGTGAGCACACAGCTGCAGTCGCAGGAGGTGGTGCTGCAGTCGCACTGATGATCGTTCTGATCACCCTGCCCGGCTTGCATGCCACCGGGACGAATTTTGTTGCAATCGTTACTAATCTTGACGCGTTCATTGACACGCGCGCCGCCGTGCACCGAGTGGGTGCCATTCACCGCACCTGGGGGAGGAATATGCCGCACGGCCATCCGCGTGGTGGCCTGCGCGCTCAGGATCCCATCCGCGCAGAGCACGAGGATCAGGAACATACGCAGTAGCACGCGAAGCGAAGGCATGAGCGTGTGGCGAACCCGCAGGTTGTCTATACCACAGCAATAGCACGAGGAAATTCTTAGTGTCAACTGCTTGTGCAGCACAGCATCGAAAGTGGTTGGACTGGTTGTATAGACATGTAATGCTTGGGCCATGGACGAACCCAAGCCGCACTACCAGAAGCTCAAGCACTTCATCCTGCGTCACATCACCAACGGCGACTGGCCCGCGCGCAGTCGCGTCCCCAGCGAGAACGAACTGACGGCCAAGTTCGGCTTGTCTCGCATGACAGTGAATCGAGCGCTGCGCGAGTTGACCGACGCCGGCGTGCTGACCCGAGTGCAAGGCGTGGGCACGTTCGTCGCCGGGCCAAAGGCCGAATCGGCGATGTTTGAGGTGCGCAACATTCGCGAAGAGATTCAGTCCCGCGGCCAGACACACTCGGTCCAGGTGCTGATCTGCGAGACGGTCGAGGCGCGCTCCAGTGTGACGACCAACTTCGGCCTGACACCGGGCACGGAGCTGTTCCACAGCCGCCTGCTCCACCACAGCGATGACAAGCCCGTGCAGTTGGAGGATCGCTTTGTGCAACCCAGCGTGGCGCCGGATTACCTGGACATCGATTTCCACACCGAGATTCCGCACCAGTACCTGATGCGCGTTGCGCCGCTAGAGCGCGCCGAACATGTGATTGAAGCCGAGACGGCCAGCAAGCGTCTGGCTGCGCAACTGAAGGTCAATGAAGGCGATCCGTTGCTGGTGCTGACCCGACGTACATGGTCGCGCGGACAGGTGGCCAGCTTTGTGCGGTTGATTCACCCGGCATCTCGTTACCGCTTTGTGGGCACCTTCCAGGTTGGCGCCCCCCTGACCCCTTGAGGATTTGATGGATACCTTGGAACGCTCCGCTTCCCCTACGCGCACCGTTCGCGCTCCGATCGGCACCCAGTTGCACTGCAAGAGCTGGCTGACTGAAGCGGCCTACCGCATGATCCAGAACAACCTGGATCCCGACGTGGCCGAGCGCCCGGAAGATCTGGTGGTCTACGGTGGAATCGGTCGTGCCGCGCGTGACTGGAAAAGTTTTGATCGCATCCTGGCCACGTTGCAGGCGCTAGAGGACGATGAATCCTTGTTGGTGCAATCGGGAAAACCGGTAGGCGTGTTCCGCACGCATCCGGATGCACCGCGCGTACTGATCGCCAACTCCAACCTGGTGCCTCATTGGGCGACCTGGGAGCATTTCAACGAGCTCGATAAGAAGGGCTTGATGATGTACGGGCAGATGACCGCCGGCAGTTGGATCTACATCGGTAGCCAGGGCATCGTGCAGGGGACCTACGAGACGTTCGTTGAGCTGGGTCGCCAGCACTATGGTGGTAACTGGCAGAACAAGTGGATCCTCACCGCCGGCTTGGGCGGTATGGGGGGCGCGCAGGCGTTGGCGGCGACCTTAGCCGGGGCCAGCAGCATCGTGATCGAGTGCCAGGAGTCTCGGATCGATTTTCGTATCCGCACCCGCTATGTCGATCACAAGGCCTACTCCATCGATGAAGCCTTGCAGATCATCGAACACAGCCCGACGCCGGTATCGGTGGGCTTGCTGGGTAATGCGGCCGAACTGTTGCCGCAGTTCGTCGCGCGCGCGCGCAATGGAGGTTCCCGCCCTCACGCCGTGACCGATCAGACCTCAGCGCATGACCTGATCAATGGCTATCTGCCCGCCGGATGGACCCTCTCACAGTGGGAACAGGCGCGCGGCGGTGACGATGGTCAGCGACGCGAGCTGGCGCAGGCTGCTGCGGCCTCGTGTGCCACGCATGTGCGCGCGATGCTCGATTTCCACGCCATGGGCGTGCCGACGATCGATTACGGCAACAACATCCGCCAGGTGGCGCTGGATCAGGGCGTGGACAACGCCTTTGCCTTCCCCGGCTTCGTGCCCGCCTGTATCCGTCCGCTGTTCTGCCGCGGCATGGGCCCGTTCCGATGGGTGGCCCTGAGCGGGGATCCAGAAGACATCTACAAGACCGATGCCAAGGTCAAAGAACTGTTTCCTGACAACACGCATCTTCACCACTGGCTGGACCAGGCCCGCGAGCGCATTGCCTTCCAAGGTCTGCCCGCACGGATCTGCTGGTTGGGCTTGGGCGAGCGCCACAAGGCCGCGCTGGCCTTCAACGAAATGGTGCGCAATGGCGAGCTCAAAGCACCGATTGTTATCGGACGCGATCACCTGGACTGCGGCTCAGTAGCCAGCCCCAACCGTGAAACCGAAGGCATGCGCGATGGCTCCGATGCGGTCGCGGACTGGCCGCTGCTCAACGCGCTGCTGGCCACCAGTGGCGGTGCGACCTGGGTGAGCCTGCATCATGGCGGCGGCGTCGGGATGGGCTTCTCGCAACACTCGGGCGTGGTCATCGTGTGCGATGGCACCGAGCAAGCCGATCGCCGGCTGGCGCGTGTGCTGTGGAACGACCCAGCCACGGGCGTGATGCGCCACGCCGATGCGGGTTACGAGCAGGCACTGGCCTGTGCCCGTGAGCATGGCCTGACCCTGCCGGCCATTCTGGAGTGAATCGCATGCTTACCCTGACACCGGGCCAGCTGACGTTGGCCCAGCTGCGGCAGATCGCGCAAGGGACTGATCCCATCGCCCTGGACGCAGATTGCTGGGACAACGTCCGCGCCTCTTCGCAGGCCGTGCAGGCCATCGTGGCCGCCGGCGAGCCGGCCTATGGCATCAACACCGGCTTCGGCAAACTGGCCAAAGTCCACATCCCACGCGAGCAACTGGAACAGTTGCAAACCAACCTGGTACGTTCGCACGCCGTGGGCATGGGGCCATTGCTCGACGATGCCTGCGTGCGCCTGATCTTCGCCACCAAGATCGCTTCCCTGGCGCGGGGCTACTCGGGTGTGCGCGAGCAGACGCTGACCACCCTGATCGCGGTCTACAACGCCGGGATCTGGCCCTGTATCCCCGCCCAGGGTTCGGTCGGTGCATCCGGTGATCTGGCCCCCTTGGCGCATCTGACCTTGGCGGCCATGGGCGAAGGCCAGGTACGCGTCGACGGGCAGATCATGTCGGCCAGCCAAGCGCTGCAAGACGCCGGGATCGCTCCCATCCGACTGGCCGCCAAGGAAGGGCTGGCGCTGCTCAACGGTACCCAAGTGTCCACGGGTATTGCGCTGATGGCGCTGTTTGCTGCCGAACAAGTCTATGCAGCCGCCGTGCTAACCGGCGCGATGAGCGTGGATGCGGCATGCGGCTCCGATGCTCCGTTCGATCCGCGCATCCACGCCGTGCGTGGCCAGCCGGGCCAGATAGCAGTGGCTGCGCACTACCAGCGGCTGCTGGCCGGCAGTGCCATTCGCCAATCGCACCTTCACAACGACACCCGCGTGCAAGACCCTTACAGCCTTCGGTGTCAGCCTCAGGTCATGGGCGCGGTGCGCGATGTCATGCAGCACGCCGCCCACGTGCTGCTGACCGAAGCCAATGCAGTCTCCGACAATCCGCTGGTATTCACCGACACCGGCGAGGTGATCTCCGGCGGCAACTTCCACGCCGAGCCGGTGGCCTTTGCCGCGGACCAGCTGACGATGGCGGTGTCCGAGATTGGCGCACTGTCGGAACGGCGCATCGCCCTACTCATCGATGCCACGATCTCCGGCTTGCCCGCCTTCCTGGTCGCCAATCCGGGCGTGAACTCCGGCTTCATGATCGCGCACGTGACCGCGGCCGCCCTGGCCAGCGAGAACAAGACCCTCTCCCACCCGGCCAGCGTGGACTCCCTGCCCACCTCGGCCAATCAGGAGGATCACGTCAGCATGGCCACCTTCGCCGCGCGCAAGTCGCGCGAGGTAGCCGACAACGTGCGCCGGATCGTGGCCATCGAGCTGCTCGCCGCCTGCCAAGGCATTGAGTTCAGGCGGCCGCTGGCGTCTTCGCAGGCATTGGAGGCAGTGCATGCACAGGTGCGTAGCGAGGTCCCCCGCTACGATGAGGATCGCTATCTGGCCCCGGAAATGCAGGCGATGGAAGCCTTGATCGAGCGGGGCGGTTTGCGCGCGTTCCTGGACTGGCCGCTGCAGGATCTGCGCGCGTGAATCTGGCGTGGCACGGACGCGTGGACCTGCCGGCCACCGCCGATACGCAACGCTGGCACCAAAGGGTGGTCTTGGACCCGCAGCCTGGGGCGCCCGGCATTGCTCTGCTGGGATTTGCCAGCGATGAAGGGATTCGTCGTAACAGCGGCCGACTGGGCGCCGCACAAGGACCCGGTGCACTTCGCAACGCCTTGGCCAACCTGCCCGTGCTCCACTGTGCTCCGCTCTACGATGCGGGCGACATCACCTGCGCGGATCAGGCATTGGAGTTGGCGCAGGCCCACTACTCCCATCGAGCGCAGCAACTGCTGGATCAGGGAAATTGGGTGATTGGTCTGGGCGGCGGGCACGAGATCGGCTATGCCAGCTACGCCGCACTGCGGGGTCACCTGGGCGCATCCAACGCTCGCATCGGCATCTTCAACTTCGATGCACACTTTGATCTGCGTGAGCAAGGCAGTGCGAGCTCGGGCACGCCCTTCCTGCAGGCACTGGAGCATGCCCGCAGCAGTGGCTCCCCGCTGCAGTATCACTGCATTGGTGTAAGTCGATCCGGCAACACACCGCGTCTATTCGCCACGGCCGAGCGCGAAGGCGCCCATTACCTCACCGATGACGTGCTGTGCACCTGGAACTGGCTGGCACAGGCTGAGGTGCTGCGTGCGTGGTGTGAGGCGGTTGACGTGATCTACCTGACGCTGTGCCTGGACGTGCTGCCGCAGGCTGTGGCCCCGGGCGTGAGTGCCCCCAACCCACGCGGAGTGAGTCTGGAGGTCCTGGAAGCCCTGCTGGATCTGGTCATGGCCTCGGGCAAGGTACGTGTGGTCGACGTGGCGGAACTGTGTCCGCCCTTGGATCCGGATCAGGCCACCGCACGTGTGGCCGCGCGTTTGATCCACCGCATGGTCAGTGCGCACGCTCAATGGGGTGATACCGGCTGGCAAAAGGCAGTGAGCTAGCGGGAGCGCTCAGCCAACAGTTGCTTCATCTGCGCGATCTCCTGTGTCTGCGAGGTGATGATGTCTTGGCAGAGCTTCACCAACTCAGGGTCCTTCAGGCGATTCTCCTCGCACATCAGGATGGCGCCAGCGTGGTGGGGAATCATCGAACGGATGAACTGCTTGTCAGTGACCGCTGCCTGCGTGCGAATTCCCCACCAGCAGAACAGCATGAACGCCACGGTCACGCCGGCCAGGATCAGATTACGCCGACGATCGGGGTACATGCTGGACATGAGCCAAAGCTCGATCAACAGCATCGGCGCGGCCATCAGGCCCGCCATGTAGAACTGGTTGACGTTGTTATAGACGTTGGCCCACTGATCGACCATGGCATACATCAGGGCGTACATGGCCAGGAACGACAAGGCCATCATCAGCAGCAGGCGACCGTAGTGGCCCTGATGCGTCTGACCGGAACTTCCGTGCGAGGCGTGTTGCTCTGAATGCTGCGTGTGCGTGCTTTCGTGCTTACCGTGCGAAGAAGACATGTCGATCTCCGTGGGAATGGCAGAACATCGCCGAATCCCGGGGGCCAAGGAACCAGCCCCCGGGGAGATAGCAGTTACATACCCTTGCCGGCAGCGAATTCCTGCGGGCTCAGCTTGCCGTCCTTGTTGCCATCAAGCATGCCGAAGTGCGGCGCGAGCTTGTGCTTGGCCAGTTCTTCCTTGGACAGCGCACCATCCTTGTTGGTATCGAGCTTGGTGAAATCGGCATCGGCCGCGGCCGGCTTGTGCTGACCATGCTCCTGCTTCTTGTGGTCCATCGGCTTGTGCTGACCGTGGTCGGTGGTGGGCGTGGTGGTCTGGCCGCCGGCGAAGGCCGCGCCCGCCATCAGAAACAGGGCCATCATCGAGAGGGAGGCATAACGCTTCATTGCAGTACTCCTTGTGGGATATGAGCCATCAGTGACAGGAATGGCCGCGCGCAGGCTCATCGGCGCGGTCAGGGGGGGAGGTGGCAACAACGGTGGAGCCGGACAAACGCAAGGCATTGGTGACCACCGAAACCGAGCTCAGGCTCATGGCCAGGGCCGCCATCATCGGACTGAGCAAAAGGCCGAAGCTGGGATACAGCAGGCCGGCGGCGATAGGCACGCCGATGGCGTTGTAGACGAAGGCGAAGCCCAGGTTCTGCTTCATGTTGGCCACCGTCGAAGACGAGATGGCACGGGCTTGCACGATGCGCCTCAGATCACCCTTGACCAGGGTGAGCTGGGCGCTGGACATGGCCACATCCGTGCCCGTCCCCATCGCGATGCCCACATCGGCTGCCGCCAGGGCCGGCGCATCGTTGATGCCGTCGCCAGCCATGGCCACACGACGACCCTGGGCCTTGAGTTGCTGGACCAGTTCGGCCTTGTCCTGCGGCTTGACGCCGCCACGCACATCCTCGATGCCCAGCGTGCGCCCCACGGCCTCGGCCGTCGCCTGTGCGTCACCGGAGGCCATCACCACGTGCAGGCCATCGGCACGTAGCAGGTTCAAGGCAGGCAAAGTCGTGACTTTGATGGGATCTGCTACCGCAATGGCGCCGGCCAATCGTCCATTGACCGCCAGGAACATCACGCTGGCGCCTTCCTTGCGCAGACGCTCGGCGCTGCTCTGCAAGGGCGCAACATCAGCCCCTACCGATGCCATCAAGCTTTGGTTGCCAAGCACCACATCCTGATCGGACACGCGCCCGCGAACGCCTTGACCGGTGAGCGAATCAAAATCTTGGGCGGCCACCAGGTTCAAGCCACGTCGCTGGGCTTCCGCCACGATGGCCTCGGCCAAGGGATGCTCACTGCCCTGCTCCAAGCTGCCAGCCAAGCTGAGGATCTGATCGGCATCGAAACCGGCGTAGGAGAGCGTGTCGCGAAAGGCTGGACGGCCCTCGGTCAACGTACCGGTCTTGTCCACGATCAACGTGTCGATCAGACGTAGCTGCTCGATCGCCTGAGCATCGCGGAACAGGACCCCGACCTGCGCAGCGCGGCCAGTGGCGACCATGATCGACATGGGGGTAGCCAAACCTAGGGCACACGGGCACGCAATGATCAGAACCGATACGGCATTGAGGACGGCAAAAGTCCAGGACGGTTCGGGTCCAAACAGACCCCATCCGAAGAACGTGAGCACCGCCGTGGCCAGCACGGCCAGGACAAACCAGTACGCCACCTTGTCCGCCATACGCTGCATCGGCGCGCGGGAGCGCTGGGCTTGGGCTACCAACTGCACAATCTGCGCCAGTACCGTCCCGGATCCGACTTTGTCCGCCCGGATGACCAAGGCGCCCGTCCCGTTGAGCGTGGCGCCTATAACGTGATCACCGACAGCCTTCTCCACCGGAATGGGTTCACCGGTCAGCATCGACTCATCGACACTGGTGCGGCCTTCGATGACCTCCCCATCGACCGGCACCTTCTCGCCCGGTCGTACGCGAAGCAGGTCACCCACGTGCACGTGATCCAGCGCAACGTCCTCTTCGCCCCCATCGGGTTTGACGCGGCGAGCCGTCTTGGGCGCCAATCCCAGCAGGGACTTGATGGCCGCCGAGGTTTTGGAACGCGCCCGCAGTTCCAGCAGCTGTCCGAGCAGGGTGAGCGAGACGATGACCGCTGCCGCCTCGAAGTAGACCCCTACCCGTCCATGCTCGCGGAAAGAGTCCGGAAACAGGCCCGGTGCAACGGTGGCCACCACGCTGTAGCCAAACGCGGCGGCCACGCCGATGCCGATCAGCGTCCACATGTTGGGGCTGCGATTGCCGATGGACTGTAGGCAGCGCTCAAAGAATGGCCACCCCGCCCAGAGCACCACTGGAGCGCTCAGCACGAGCTCAATCCAGGTGCGCGCCTGCGTGGACGAGCCGGGCAGACGGTGTCCCAGCATGGCCAAGACCAGGACGATCAAGGTCAAGGGCAATGTCCAGCAGAACCTTCGGGTGAAATCGCGTAACTCCGGATTGTCGTCCTCCTCCAGCGAGGGCATCTCCGGCTCCAGCGCCATGCCACAGATCGGACAGGTGCCGGGACCTGGCTGACGAATCTGCGGATGCATCGGGCAGGTGTAGACCGTGGCGTGGGTACCGCTGGGTTGGGCCACCGCTGCTGGGGCGGTCACTTCAACTTGCTGGGGAGCATCGTCCGTATAGCGGACGGGACTGGTGATGAACCGCTCTCGGCATTTGGCTGAGCAGAAGTGATACTTCGTTCCGCCATGCAGGGCGTGGTACGGCGTTCTAGCCGCAGAGACCTGCATACCGCATACCGGATCACGCACCGAGTCTGGACCATCGCTGGCACCCTGCGGCATCGCCTTGCCGGCTTCATCGTGGGAATGAGGGGACATGGATCACTCTGGTCTGGAAGAAGGGATCGCGAGCAAACTGTCAGCTGCGTTGACCGTGCAGGACGTAAGGCTGCGTGGTGCCGTCGGGCAGTACAAATTCCACCGTATAGGGTTGAACACGTCCGTCGGGCATCTCCATACCAGGAGAACCGGCGGGCATCCCCGGTAGCACTAATCCACGGCCTACCGGGCGCTCACGAAGCAGGCGCAGGATGTCCTGCACCGGCACATGACCTTCGACGATGTAGCCATCGATCTCGGCGGTATGGCACGAGCCGCGTCCATAGGGAACGCCCAAGCGCGCCTTGATCGGGTTGAGGTCTTCGCTGTTGTGCACCTCAACCGTAAAACCTGCTTTCTCCAGATGCTCCACCCACAGTTGGCAGCAACCGCAGGTCGCACTCTTATGTACTTTGACCAACGGCAACGGACGCTGCGGTTGAGTGACCTGCTGCGCAGCCGCCGATGTCGGAGATTGGGCGTCCGATGCCGCCTCTGAATTGACAGCCGATTCGGGGCGCGCGCATGCGGTCAGCGACAAGGCCGTGGCCAGCAGAAAGAGACAGCTGCGTGAAGTGTTCATCATGCTTCCTTAAGAGATGCCCGAGCGCCGAGGCGCTCGGGCGTGGAGCCGGGGCAGCTCCATGAAGGGATCAATGCTGGTGATCGTGGCCGTCATCGGCCTTGGGAGCTGGCTCGGCTGGTTTGGCTGGCATGGAGCCGTGCTGATCGTGCTCGCCCTCGGACTTGGCCTGCGCAGGTTGCTTTGCCGGCTCGGCCGCATGCACGTGCGTCTTGCCGTCGGCATGCACATGCGTGGTGCCTTCCTTAGGCTTGCTCATGTCCATGCCCATGCCACCTGCTTCATGCCCCTGGCCATGGCCATGGCCATCACCCATCTCTTCGCTATCACCGCCGCCATGGTGATCTGCACCCGCTTCCTCGCCATGCGAGTGCCCGCCGGTCTCACCGCCACCGTGTGAATGGCCATCACTGCTGGCCACCAACGCCTGGTAGCCGGCCTTGTCCAGCTTGGGCAGCTTCTGCAGGAAGGCCGACATGTTCCAGATGAACTCATCGTCCATGCTGCCGCCCCACGCAGGCATGCCGCTGGCCTTGATGCCGTGCTTGATCACCCAGAACGCCTCAGCTGGACCCACCGGGTGCTTGCTTAGGTTTGGTGGCGCGGGGTACAGACCCTTGCTCATCTCGGTGGCCGCCGCATCTGGCGAAAGATGACAGGTCACACACATAGCGTTGTAGTTGCCCGCACCCTGGCGGATACGCTCAGGATCATCCAGGTTCGTGGGTACCTGAAGCTTGGCGGCGCGCACCTCAATGGAACGCTCACGCGCCGTTTCAAGTAGCGCATACACCGGGCGACTATGCGGATCATCAGCGGCCACGTTGTACACGCCCAGAGAGACCGCGGCGGTTGCGACCACCGCAACCAATGCCACGCCGGCGCCGAGCCATACCCACATCTTCTTGTTGGATTTCATTGTCAGTTCCCCTTAGAACCAGGTACGAAGGCCGATGACCAAGCGCGTGTCTTCAAAAGACTCGCCATGCTCGCGTCGCATGTCTGCGGTATTGCCAAACGCACGCTCGTACACCACGCCGATGTAGGGAGCGAACTTTCGGGTGAACTCATAACGAAGTCGCAGGCCCGCCTCAGCGGTACTCAGACCCGAACCTATTCCGCGCAATGGATCGTTCTTGCCATACGCCGTGACCTCCACCAGCGGCTGCAGGATCAGCCGATTGGTCAGCAGCAGTTCGTACTCGGCCTCGACATTGGCAGCAGTCTGGCCGCCTTCGCCGAGATAGGCTGTGGCGGATACTTCGAACTTCATCGGTGCCAAGCCCTGTACGCCAATAGCGGCGAAGTTCTGCGAAGCCCCCGGCTTGAAGTCATGGCGCACACCGGCCACCACATCCCACCACGTGGAGATACTGCGGCCGTAGAGCACTTCCAGATCAGCCGACTCGGTCTGACCATCTGTGCGTTCGCCTTCACTGCGGAACCAGACGCGATTGAGGTCCGTACCGATCCAACCCTGACCCTCCCAACCCAGCCCGGTGCCCGGATCGGCATCCCAGGCTTCCAGGCGATTGAGCAGTACGTAGCTCTTGATCGAATTGTCATGCACCGGATGCGCGTGTGCGGGCGCGATGGCCGCCTGACGATCAGCCTCGGTCACCGCAGGAATCGGGGTGCGCGGCTGCGTTGGTGCGACAGGCCCATGTCCCATCTGACTGTGGTCCATGCCCTCCATCGATTGCATGCCAGCTTCTGGCGTAGCGGATGCGGGCGAACCGTGGCCCATCTGCGAATGGTCCATCCCCTGCATCGCAGGCGTGGACGTGCTGGAGGCGTCGGACGCAGCGGGCTGTGCCATCTGACTGTGATCCATGCCCTGCATCGGCTGCGTCTGCGCTTTGGGCGCTGCAGGTGTACTCGCGGGCGAGCTGTGCCCCATCTGCGAGTGGTCCATGCCCTGCATGGCAGGCTCGGCTGCTTGAGCCGGCGGCGCGGCATGGCCCATCGCCGCATGATCGATAGTCGCTTCGCTGGTCTTGGCCGGTGTTGTAGGTTTGGGGGCTGGCGCAGGCTTTGATGTCGGCGCCTGATGTGCAGAGTGATCCTGAGCCTGGGTCTGCGCGCCCTGCTCCATCGGCATGGAGCCGTGCTGCATGGATTGGGCGCTGGCCGCATTGGCCAGGGCCAGCGAGATAGCCAGGGTCAGCGCAGTCAGGGTGGTATTGCGTCTATTGATGTTCATTCGTCGACCCTCACCGTGCGCATCATTCCGGCTTCCATGTGATAGAGCAGGTGGCAATGGAACGCCCAGCTGCCCAACGCATCGGCACGCACGCGATACGTACGTCGGCTGCCTGGCGGCATGTCCACCGTGTGCTTGCGCACCATGAAGTTGCCGCTATCGTCTTCCACATCGCTCCACATGCCGTGCAAATGGATCGGGTGGGTCATCATCGTGTCGTTGACCAATACGATGCGCATGCGCTCGCCGTAGTTCAGCCGTAGCGGCTCGACATCGGAAAACTTCTGACCATTGAAACCCCAGGAGAATTTCTCCATGTGTCCGGTCAGATGCAGCTCGATCTCGCGACCGGGGTCGCGTCCGTCAGGGTCTTCAAAGGTGCTCTTGAGCATGGAATACGTCAGTACATGACGGCCGTTATCGCGCAGGCCATTGCCCGGATCGTCCAAGCGCGAAGTCACGCTCATGGCTTGGTTGTCCAACAGCGGATTGTTGGTCTCGCTGGCAGGGTGTGATTGCATGCCCCCATGCTGCATGCCGGCCATGGCACCATCGCCGGCGGCGGGCATCGCGTGACCCGCATGGGCCGAGGCCTCATTGCCGCTGGCAGGTGGGGTCATGCCGGGCATGCCCATGGCTGCACCACAGCCGCCTTCCATGCCCTTGCTGCCGCCAGACATATCCATCGATCCATGATCCATGCCCATGTCTGCCATCGTCAGCAGCGGCCGGGGATCCACAGACGGAAGAGGCGCGCGTAGTCCTTCGCGCACGGCGAGCGTGCCGCTGACGTAGCCGGTGCGACCGGAGTCCTGGGCAAAGATGGTGAATGCGTCCTGCCCGGAGGGCTCCACGATCACATCGAAGGTTTCTGCTACTGCAATGCGGAACTCGTCGACCGAAACCGGATGGACGTACAAGCCATCCGCCGCGACCACGGTCATCTTCAACCCCGGAATACGCACATCGAAGTACGTCATGGCAGAGCCATTGATGAAACGCAGACGCACCTTCTCGCCACTGCGGAACAACCCGGTCCAGTTGCCCAGAGAGGTCGTGCCGTTCATCAGGTAGGTGTAGGTGTTGGCGTTGACGTCGGACAGATCCGTGGGCGTCATTCGCATCACGCCCCACATCTTGCGATCTTCCAACGTGGCCGACAGACCATTGCGCTTCACATCGCGCGCGAAATCGCCGACCGTGCGCTTGTAGTAGTTGTCATGGCCCGGCATCTTCTTCAAACGATCGAACAGGGCCGTCGGGTCCAGGTCTGTCCAATCGCTCAGCATCACGACGTAGTCGCGATCGAAGCTGAAAGGCTCTGGCTCCAGTGGATCGATCACGATCGGTCCATAAAGCCCAGCTTGTTCCTGGAAACCTGAGTGGCTGTGGTACCAGTAGGTTCCGCCCTGATGCAGGGTGAACCTATAGTGGTAGGTCTCACCACGTCCGATGCCGTCAAAGCTCAGGCCCGGCACGCCGTCCATGTTGGCCGGCAGAATGATGCCGTGCCAATGGATGGAAGTATCCGTGCCATGGAGGGAGTTGGCCGGCAATGCATTGGAGACACGCAGGTTGACCGTGGTGCCTTCCCGCCACCGCAGCAACGGCGCCGGAACGGACCCGTTGACCGTGATCGCGGTGCGGGTCTTGCCGGTGAAGTTCATCGGCGTCTCGCCGATGGTCAGGTCAAACTCGGTGCCCGACAATACGTTGGCTTGTCCGGGGCCCTTGAGCGCCCAACTGGCTTTGGGCCAGAACCCCAATCCTGCGACTGCGCCTCCCAAGGCCAAGCCTTGGACAAATCGCCGCCGCGAAGGCAGCAGCGGTCCACCATGTGGACCACGAAAATCATCATGCGACATGTAAATGCTCCAAGCGTCGTGTTGCCACCGGCAGGCGGTGGTACAGAGCGGGTGGCTGGCCTATACAGGCATGCAAGCCACACCAACGGCGCCATTGCGGCGCCTAGGGACGCTTAGCCGATCGGTGGTCGGATCAGATGAGGCAAGGCAGGCGCCGGATGCCCCAAGGGCAGCGGCATGACATCCAGGCCCAAGGCCAGTTGTACCGAAACATGCAGGCGCGCAGGCAATGCGCTCGCGCACGCGTGCACGCAGGCGCACCGGCACGCAGACGACTTGCAACAGTCGGGGCCGGCATGATCGCCGTGCCCAGTGCCAGCCTTTTCAATCGATGTGGCATCGGGATGATGCTCAGCACTGTGATGGGCGACGCAGTCTTCGTCGACTTGCACCGCGGCAGCGACTTCGCTGGCCTGCTCTTCCATCACCGGATTCATACTGACCGACGCAAACGCCGACCACGCCCCGTTAAGCACGAGCATGGCGATCAGGATCAGTCGCAGTAGAAGTGAGGAGGCTGACACGGGTGACATGGTAAATCACTTTAGACAAGGCGCGCGTGTATCGGTCGTGAACAAAATCTCAGGCAGGCCTGAGATGCCGCGCCCCGTTAGTCGCGCTAGCCGCGCCCACTGGTGTTCCATCCGGGGGCGCTCCAAAGGGCCGGGTTGAAGCGAAGTGCTGCCCATAAAGCGAGCGACCGTACGGCCTACTTCTCGGATGTGCTCTCGATCAGCTTCACCAGCTCGCGCTTCTGCTGCTTGCTGAGCGAGCCCCAGCGTAGGAGCAACTTCGCCAGCAGATCATCATCGGTGTACAGCAACGCGGCGGGGATCCCCAACGCTTGAGCCAACCGCTCAGCGGTCTCCAGCTTCGGCTCGTGCTTGCCACGCTCGTACTGGTTGATTCGGGGGCTGGCCACGTGAGGATCCAGACCGGCCCGGATGCCCAACTCCTTCTGCGACAAGCCCGTGTGCAGGCGGGCTTGTTTGAGGCGTCGAGCGAAGGTCGGTGTTGAGTCGACTGACAAAGTCACGCGCGCACCCCATGGAGACCCCATAAGGATGGCGGATGTACCCTGCCTTGCATACTAAGATATTCTTAGCTTTGAGGCAACCGGCGACCCCGGTAGCGCTGCCATCGCCAGGAGCCACGCCGCTCCCTCACCCCCGGAACCCGCATGCCCGGAACCTCGTCAATGACGCCATCTGGGGTCGCCAGCATCGAGGCGTTGGGGCTTCGTGGCACCCTTTTCCTTGGCGTGCACGACAGCGCCCATGTGCGCGAGGCCATCTTTCAAGAGGTCAAGAAGCGCTTGCGCTACCTGATGACCAGTTCGCCCCAGCAAGGCATGTTCAAGCCCTACCATCTGGCACCGGAGTCCTCAGTAGCCAAGCTGTTCGTAGACTGGGTCGTACCTATGGAATGGGCGTACTGGACTGGGGAGCGCTATCCCGGCCGCTAGCAGGCAAACGAGTAGCCTCGTTAGTCCGCTCCCCCACCCTGCGTACTGCTGCGCCGGGTTCTCTTCACCGTATTTTGTGCCGGCGTCAGTTGATTCAGCAGGGGCTCCAGCGCTTCAAGACGCGCGTTGGCACGCAACGCATCGGCTTCAGCGCTCTGGCGGCGCTCACGCTCCTGCGCAAGGGTGTCTTGGACTTGAGCTAGCTCGCTGCGCAGGGCATCCAAGGCCTTGACGTCAGTCTTCCAGCGCTCCTGCAGTGCCATGTGGTCCGTTGCGGTCTGGCGCAACGCCACGATCTCGCTGTGTTGGCCTTCGTGGACCTGCCTCAACTGGACAAGCTCACGCTCAATCCGCCCATGGCGCTCCAGCCATTGGCCATTGTCGCGGTTAAGCACCAACAGCTCCTGATTCTTCGCGCCCAAGGCTTCATTGGCCTGACGTAAGGCTACTTGCAGCTCTTGGATCTGATGCTCGTGACGGCGAAGCTCTTGCTCGCGCTGCTCTTTGGTTGAAGCGCGGTAGTGCTCGAGCGCTTCCCGGGCGTGGGCATGCTTGTCCTCCAGAGAACGCGTATGCGCCTCGTAATCAGCCAGCCGCACCGTCATGCCGGCGATGCGCTCATTCAACTGGGCGATTTCCGCGACCTTGTCGCGCAGATTCTGCTGAAGTAGGGCGTGAGCGGCTTGCTCTTGCGTCAAGCTGGTCTCAGTGCGCTGCAGCTGACTGCCCAGGGCAGCGGCTTCCTGTTGGGCGGTGGAAAGCGCTTGTTGCTGACGCTGGAGTTCGGCCCCATGGCGTTCTCGCTCCCTGGTGAGGATCGCTTCTGCCTCCTCTTGAAGTCGCGCAGCCAGGCGCGCGACCAAGTCTTGCAAGGCCTCACTCACGGCCACCGCACGTGACGGACCGCCGCCCTCCTCCTCTTCCAGTTCACGCAAGTAGCGATGGATCGTGGTCTTGGAGCCCGTGTTGCCCAGAGCCACCCGAACCGCGTCCACGGAAGGCTTCTTGCCTTGGGCCAGCAGCGCGTCACGCGCTTTCTGGACATCCCCTTTGTAGAGTCCTGCGCGCGCCATGATGCTGTTCTCCAATTATTTCGTAATGTATTACATACCATGTAATTACATACTAATAAAGAGTGCAGGCGGCCGTTCGGCGGCGGCTTTGCTCAGGCGGGATAATGTTGAATTATCCCGCGTGATCGGCCGCCAGCCGCCTCCGGGGTGTCTCACCCGTACGAAATCCGCCCCACTGGCCCGGTTTAGTATGAACGCCATGCCGGCGTGTCCGGATGGCTCCGGGCGCCGTGCTCGCGCTGCAGTCGTACAGGGATGAACCATGCCGATCGAACGAGTCGTCATCGAGAACTTCAAGGCGTTTGGCCACCTGGATTTGCCGCTCAACCCCCACATGAACCTGATCGTGGGCAACAACGAGGTCGGCAAGTCCACGCTATTGGAAGCTATTCATGCTGTCGTGACCGGCCAATTGCACGGACGAGGCATCGCCTACGAAATCACCCCCTACCTGTTCCACCAACCGGCTGTCGACGAGTATCTGGCACGTCTGCGGGATGGACAGCCTGGTTCGCCTCCGCGGATCGTGATCGAGGCTTACCTCGGACGGGATGCCACCCTGGCTTCATTGCGGGGTACCAACAACTCCCTCGGCGCTGACATGGCCGGCATTCGGCTGCTGATCGAACTCAACGAAGACTATCGCCCCGAGTTCGATGCCTATTTGCGCGAGCACCAGGGGGGCAGCTTGCCGGTGGAGTACTACACCGTCCGCTGGTATTCCTTCGCCAACAATGGCGTCACCGCCCGCAGCATCCCATTCGACTCCACGATAATCGATACCACCAGTGCCAAGACCTTTTCAGGCACGGATCGCTACATCGGCAGCATCATCGACCAGGTGCTTTCTCCGGCTCAGCGCGTGGCCTTGTCGCTGAGTTATCGCCGCATGCGGCAGAGCTTTTCCCAGGAAACGGACGTGGCGGCCATCAACACGTTCCTGGCCGAAAATGCGGGCGATGTCAGCAATAAGACGCTGACCGTGGGTGTGGACACCTCGGCGCGGTCGACGTGGGAGGCCAGTCTGTCTCCCTACCTGGACGATCTTCCTTTCACCCACGCCGGCAAAGGCGAACAGAGTGCGGTCAAAATGAAACTGGCCATGCGCGCGGCCGGTGCTGCGCACGTGCTGCTGGTAGAAGAGCCCGAGAATCATCTGTCCTTCTCCAGTATGACCCAACTGATCGACAAGATCGCAGCTCTGTCCACCGCCCAGCAAGTCATCATTGCAACGCATAGCAGCTTCGTGTTGAACAAGCTCGGCGTGGACAACGTGATCCTCTTCAGTGCACGCGGACACATAAAACTGGACCAACTGCCGACCGATACGCACGACTACTTCATGAAGCTGCCGGGTCATGACACCCTGCGGTTGATCCTGGCCAAGCAGGCGATCCTTGTCGAGGGCCCCTCGGACGAGTTGATCGTCCAGCGAGCCTTCAAGGATCACCACGGCGTGTCGCCGTTGGCCCGTGGCGTGGACGTGATCTCGGTCAACTCCCTGGCCTTCAAGCGATTTCTGCAGATCGCCCAACGCCTGGATATCCCAACCGCTGTCGTTACCGACAACGACGGCGACGTAGCCCTGCTGCAGGAACGCTACGCTGATTTCCTGAACTACATCTACTATGACTCCGATGAGGACGCACCCTCGCTGGAGCAACAATTGATCAAGGCAAATACGCTGGCGCAATTGAATCTGGTGTTGGATAAAACGTTCGCCGATGAGGCGGCGCTGTTGAAGTTCATGAAGGGCAACAAGACCGATACAGCGTTGGCCATCTTCAATAGTCCCCACTCGATCGTGTTTCCGGACTATGTCCAGCGTGCCATCGCCTAATCAGGTACTGCTCTCGGCGGCCGGTTCGGGCAAGACGACGATGTTGGTGCGCCAGTCCCTGGCGCGCCCGCA
Source organism: Pseudoxanthomonas sp. SE1 (assembly GCF_029542205.1). Lineage (NCBI taxonomy): Bacteria > Pseudomonadati > Pseudomonadota > Gammaproteobacteria > Lysobacterales > Lysobacteraceae > Pseudoxanthomonas > Pseudoxanthomonas sp. SE1. The sequence continues at coordinate 2,193,973 of NZ_CP113783.1, forward strand.
ACGCCGGATCGCCATCCTGACCTACACGCTTGAGAACCTGGAAGAGATCAGGCGCGCGTTTGAACGGCAGGCTGGCGCCGTGCCGGCGCACGTGTCGCTCTACAGTTGGTACAGCTTTCTGCTGCGCGAGTGCATTCGGCCCTATCAGGCGGCGCTGTGTGCCCAGCCCCGCGTGGAGTCCATCCTCTTCGTTGAGGGCAGGACCAACAATCGTGCTCCCCGTAGTCAGGTGGCTCGTCACTATCTGGCCGGCGATCGAATATATTCCGATCGCGCCGCTGACTTTGCCGTGCGCTGCGATGAGCTTACCCAAGGCCGTGTCATCGAGCGTTTGGCGGCCATGTACGACGAGCTCTACATCGATGAGGTCCAGGACTTGGCCGGCTACGACCTGGACCTGGTCGAGCGCCTGCTCTCCAGCGGCATCGAGATCACGCTGGTGGGTGATACCCGCCAGGCGACCTACGCCACCAACCATTCTCCGCGTCACCAGCAATACCGTGGTGTGGCCATGATGGGGCTTTTCCAAGCCTGGCAGGCGCGGAACTTGTGTCAGATCCAGCATCGGGTGATCAGCCACCGCTGTGCGCAGTCGCTGTGTGATCTGGCCGATGCGCTGTATCCGCAGATGCCGCGCACCGAGTCAGGAAATAGCGAGCTGACCGGGCATGAGGGCATTTATGTGGTGGCACCCACTCTGGTGCAAAAATATGTACTGCAGTTCGCGCCCACCGTCCTGCGTTACGACCGGCGGGAAGCCTGCGATGGCTATCCTGCGGTCAACTTTGGACAAGCCAAGGGACGGACATACTCCCGCGTGCTGATCTATCCCAATGGCCCCCTGGCCCAGTTCCTGCGCACCGCTGACGCCTCCCGTATCACCTCACCGGCGAAGTACTACGTGGCGTTCACGCGGGCCCGGCAAAGCGTGGCCTTTGTCCTGGCAGGCGCCTGCGCCTGGCCAGGGCACCAAGTCTATGAGTCCCGAGACTAGTCGGGTGCTGCTCCCACGCTGCCGGCGCGCCCGGTGGGCTGCACAAGGCGTTGGTGTTCGGCCTGGCCTTTGGCCTGCTGGCGCTCTCTGGCGCACTGCTATGGCGAGCACGCGCTCCTCCGTGCCCAGCCGACCCCAGGCTGGCCGCCACCTGCACGCGATTGCGACGGATCAGCGTTTGGGTTGTGGGGCGTAGCAGCGCTCAGCACGACCTTGGGAACGGTGTTTGCCTTCGGTTGGATTGGTTGAGGGTTCGGAGGGCGGCAATGCCGCCCTCCGCTTTACCTCTTTTCGATAGGCCCACGGGTCGGTTGCGCCGGTGCCGGCCCGGGATCGTTGAATGTCAGGTGTAGTTCTGTTACGCCGAACTGAGTGGCGAGAATCTGGCCCACGACGGCCTGCACTGTGGCCAGGTCCACCGCCGATGAGGCCACTGTCACCGTGGCCTGAATGCCCAGCCCGGATGCGGCAGGCATCCACCGCAGATCGTCGACCGCCTTCACCCCGGGATCGGCGAACATCGCCGCACGCACAATTTCCAGGTCAGGCTTGGGCATGATGCTGCCTCATGCGAGCGCCGTGGTCGGGAGAACGGGCCGGTCGCGCTCTCGGTGTAACCACCGGTACAGCACGGGCAATACAAACAGGGTCAAGGCGGTCGAGGACAAGATGCCACCGATCACCACGGTCGCCAGGGGCCGCTGGACTTCCGAACCCGCACCGACATTGAGAGCCATCGGCAAGAAGCCCAAAGAAGCCACCAGCGCGGTCATCAGCACCGGACGCAGCCTGCCGAGCGCACCATCGCGCACGGCCTCATCCAGCGGATCGCCTTGTTCGCGCAGGCGTCGGATGAAGGCAATCATGACCAAGCCGTTCAACACCGCCACGCCCGATAGGGCGATGAAGCCCACGCCGGCGGAGATGGACAACGGAATTCCGCGCAGCGCCAGCGCGATGACGCCGCCGGTCAGCGCCAGCGGTACCCCGCTGAACACGATCGCAGCGTCCTTTGCCGACCCAAAGGCCATGAACAGCAGAGCAAATATGAGAGCCAAGGTGACCGGAACGACTACGGAAAGGCGCTGGCTGGCGGAGATCAATTGCTCGAACGTGCCTCCATAGGCCACCCAGTAGCCTTCCGGCATCTTCACTTCCTCGCCGATTTTGGTGCGCAAATCTCCCACGAAACTTCCCAGATCGCGTTCGCGCACATTGGCCGTGATGACCACGCGTCGCTTGCCGTTCTCGCGGTTCACCTGGTTCGGTCCACGCTCGACTTGGATGGTAGCGACCTCACGTAACGGCACGGTCCGAGGGCTACCGCCACGCCATGTCGCCTCACGGCTGGACTCATCGGGACTATTGTCCTCGGGCAACGGAATCGGCAGGTCTGCCAGCACCGCCGGATCTGAGCGCAATGTTTCGGGTAGCCGGACCACGAGAGCGAAGCGACGATCGCCTTCAATGAACTGGCCCGCTACCTGACCACCGATAGCGGTGGCCACCGTCTCCTGCACATCTCCTGGATTCAATCCATACCGTGCCAGCGCTACCGGGTCTGGGGTTACCGTGAGCAACGGCAGTCCGCTCACTTGCTCAGACTTCACGTCCTCAGCACCAGGCACTTCACGCATTGCCCGCTCGATGCGGCCAGCAAGTCGTGCGAGCTGATCCAGATCATCGCCATAGACCTTGATCGCCACGTCCGAGCGGACGCCGGAGATCAGTTCGTTCGTGCGCATCTGGATGGGCTGGGTGAACTCATAGTTGCTACCGGGGATTTTCTTGGCGGCTTGCTCCAGTTCTTCGATCAACTCTGCCTTGGGCTTGCGGGGATCTGGCCACTGATCCCGCGGCTTGAGCATGAGGAACGTGTCGGCCATCGAGGGGGGCATCGGATCGGTGGCTACCTCGGCGGTACCGATCTTGGCCAATCTTACCCAACGCCCAGAAATGTAAAGTTAGCAATTTCCGCGGGGAAAATGGCCGTTCACTGATCGAAAAGCTCACCTTCCAGGTTCGATTCGACGACACCCCACAGCTGCGGGTTTCCGACGATGGACGCAATCGCTGAGAGGTCCACGTCCACCTCCGAATCGCTGAAGTCAAACGCACCAAACAGGTTGACGTTCTGCCAGGCCACTGGCGATACCTTCGTCAATCGTGCGATCGCCTCCGCGTTTCCGGCAGCGAGCATGGTTTCGTAGATGATCGACAGCAGCGCGGTGTTGTAGTAGATCACAGCGTTCGCGATGAGACGCGCGCAGTCGTTCCAGATCTTCTGTTGCTCTTCGGTGGTGACCCGGAACTTGCCATTGTTGACGTAGGCGATCACCCGCCGCAACCGGTGGTAAGCCTCGCCACGGTTGAGCGCACGCTGCACGCACTGGCGCAGTTCGACGTCGTCAATATAGTCCAGGATATAGAGCGATCGAAGGATCCCCTCCATTTCCCAGAGAGCCTCCTTGGTTTTGTTCTGGAGCTCGTAGCTGCTCAGTTTACGAACGATCGTCGCCTGCGTCACATGCTTCTGGCCGAGCGAGGCCATGATGCGCTGAATGTTCGGCCATTCGGAGACAATGAGCGCCTCCCTCACCTTGCGGGACGGCTTGATGAGCATGTCCCCATAGTCGCGGGGTGCCCGGAAGCCAACGAGCATCCGATCGGTTTTCGAACGAACATCCTTATAGCGAGGCGCGAAGCGGTAGCCGTAGGTATCGAGCGCAAAGAAGTTGATCTGATTGGTCCCGTGCGTGTCGGTGGAATGTTGCTCCGGACGAACCTCGCTGGTGTTGTTGAAGAGCAAGTCGAAGACGTAGTGGCTTTCATGCTCATGGGCTCCGATCACCGTGCCCGCAATTGGGATGTGGTTAGCCACTGCCGTCACCACGCTGATGCCTTTCTTCAGCCCAAAGTACTTCGGCGAATGCCGTGCCTTGTAGGTGTCTACCTGTGTCTCAAAGCGCTGGCCGTCGCTCGACGAGTGCAGGCGCTCCTGTATGTGGAACAGCTTGAAGGCCGGCAGTTTGGCGGTGGCGTTAGCGATGGCGTCGTTGGCCGCGCGCAGCGTTTCCTGGCGAATGAAATTGCGAGCCGTCGTGGACAGGCCGGAGTACTTCATATCGGCGACTTCGGCCATCTTCAACAGGCCCATATTCGTTCCGAGCGCGACGATGGCGGCATCGAGCTGCGGTGCGTCGAGCGGCTGCTTGGCGAAGCGTTCAAGCACATGGGTAAAGTGCTGGCGAAACCCTGTCTGGGCGGCGACGAATTTCAGCAGCTCGGAGATGCCGATCATCGGCAACTGGGCGTAGAAGCCACCCACCCCGGGCGACTCGTCCTTCGGATACTCGAGCTTCCACCGCGTGGTTTTCTTGCCGCGCAGCTGGAAATGTGCGTTGTTCTTGTTCCGGATACGCTCGTTGACGCTGGCGTATTTCGCCTCCAGCTCCTCGCGAAGTGACGCCAGAGTTTCCTCGATCGGCCTCTCCAGGACAGGTGCGTCCAACGACTTGAGGATGGCGTTTTTGTCATTCTCCCAACGTTCGGCGTCGATCAAGTCATCTTCCAGGCCGCGGTTTTCGTTGCTGTCGCGAATGAACACGTTGCCCGCCGCAATCGCGTCGCACAGTTCGCTGTAGAGCGCAAACTCGTAGCGGTCGACGTCCAGCTCCCGCTTGCCCTTGGCGTCAGGTACGAACACATAGCGGCGAATGCGCTTGGAGATGAACTGCGTCGGAAAGTCTTTCGGAGGGACTTGCCTGGGCGAGCGGCCATCCCGAAGGAGCTTCTTAAAGAAAGCCACCGCCTCCAGGAGCGCCTCGTTGGTATGCGGGCCGTCGAAGTCCAGCTCGGCGAACAGGTGCCGCAGGTTCTTCTTGATCGCTTGCGAGAGCTCGCCGTACGCCTTCCATTGATAGGCCGTCTTGTCGAACGCAATGTCTCGAAGATAGTCAGCCACCGGCGCAAAACGGTCCTTCGGGAGTAGCTGGTAGGCCTTGTCCTTCACCGCGGCGAACCGCGTCTTGTCCTGAATGTTGGAGTCGATGAACAACTCAAGCACATTGCCCGCGCCATGGAGGCCCTGGACGCTCTTTTCCATCGTCTCCAGCAGGGCTTGCTCGCTCGCCGCTCGCGCGTCTCGAGTGTAGAGCTCCACGCGGGTGATGAACGCTTCCACCAGGTGGTCGTTGATCTGGCGGTAGCGGTGGAACGCAAAGCACAGCAGATAGAGGTGGACGACCTGCGGGTCCATGCGCTGGAGCTTGAACAACGTGTAGAAAATCACCATGGAGGCGTAGTACTTGCTGCTCTCCGGGGAGATGTTCACCTGCTTGAGGAATACTTTGGCGAAGGCGTACAACGGAGCGAAGGTTTGGCGGCGTGAAACTTCTTCGCGCAGCGCGGTGTAGCTGAAGTCTCGAAGGTCCTGCTTGAGCAAGCCGAGGCTGTTCACCGACCCGTCGTTCGCAAGCAGGCTATTGAGCAGCTTGCGCACCGGGGGCTTGAGTGCCTTGCGCAGGCTCGTCGTCAGACGATCGCGTTCGGTGTTCATCACCTCGCCCACAAGGTCCTGCAGCGCGGAGTACGCCGGCCGGACGACCCGCTCGCGGTCGACGAATTTGAGGGCCTCTCGGAGAAGGTAGTTGGGCTGCGTGGACCGCATCGCCAACTCGTTCAGACGCGCCAACAGCGCAGGGCGCATGCCCGTCCACCGCCGATATCCCAGCAGTTCCAGGATCTGCTCTTGGATCGACTGCATCGTTGGGCGCGAAGGCGGTTCTGGAAGCGGCAGATGGCGACGGTCGGGAAAATAGCGGCCGACGATGTGCTCAATATCGTCGCGGGCCGACTCCCCGGTGGGGTCGAAGAACATGCGCCGGGCATGGAAGTAGCCCAGCTGCAGGACAAAATGGATCCCGACCGCATTACGCCGCTGGACCACGACCTCCAACTCCTGCGGTGTGAGGTCGAAGTACAAGTCGCGGTCCCGGGCATCGAAGCGCGGCTGGCCCCACAGCTCATCGATCTCCTCCTGACGCAGGATGGAGAGACGATGCGAGCGCTCAGTCATGCAAAGGCCCCTTGTTTATCGAAACAAATCAATCTATTGGAACAAGAAACGCTCAGTCGCCCAAAAATGTAAAGTTCTGAAGGGTACCGAGAGCATTCAGGCGTCAGACCTGGCCACACCGCCATCAAATTGGGCCGGATTCTGCGCATTCCGAGCCGCGCTGCACCGCCTCCCTTGCAGAAAAACGTGAGCAATAACAGACGCGTGCAACTAGAAGCCGTCATTCGCCCGAAAATGTAAAGTTATGGGCAACGACCCGCCAAAGCGGCCTAGGTGTGGAAAGGGCGGTCACCGTTTGGCTTTGGCTGCCACCTTCCTTCTAGGCGGTTTCGCGGCGTCCGGCGGGTGGCCCTCCGACGTCCGGCGCGCGGCTTCCTCGAGCGCCTGGCGCAGCTGCGCCTCCCGGTCGAGCCCGGCGCGGACGGCGTCCTGGGCGCTGCGCAGCGCATCGCCCAAGCCATCCAGACGAGCCAGCTGCTCATCGAGCGCACGGACCCGCGCCGCGTGCTCCCCGACCGTGCGTTCCGCCTGCCCGAGTCGCTGGCGCAGCTCGGATTCTCGCTCGTGCGACTCGCGCATTTCCTGCTGGTGCGCCCGTTCCGCGCGCTCCACTTCGGTGCGCAGGAGCTTCGCTTCTTGCCTGGCCCGATCCACCTCGGCGTGACTGCGGTCCTCGATTGCCCGTAAGTGTTGGGCCGCCGCCTCGCGCTCCTGGGCTGCCGCCGCCTCCCGCGCTGACACGTGCTCCTGCAACGCGCGCCGATCGCACTCTGCGGCTTGCAGCTGCGATTCCAAGGCCTTTTGGCGCTCGCCGCCCTCGACGGCTTGGTGCTCGAGCTGTGTCGTGAGGCGCTGCAGATCCTCCAACCGTTCGGTGGCCTGGCTGCGCGCCGTGTCGGCCTCGACCCTCGCCTGGGCGGCCTGGGCGATCTGCTGGTCCCAGACGCTCCGGTCCGCTTGAAACTGCGCGCGCTCCGCCTCGACAGCCGCACGCTGCTCCTCGAGCTCGCGCTCTGCCACGGCACGCGCCTCGTTCATGGCCACGCGCCACAGGTCTGTGAACGCGGCCGAGGCGGCCGAGGGCAGCGCCGGCAGCCGGGTCTCGCCGGCGAGCCGTTTCGCCAACGCATCCCACCACGCCTCGAGCAGTTGGCCGACGCGCGCCGGACTCCCGCGTCCGAGCTCCAGGCGCACGCGCTCGACGGTAGGGCGTTCGCCGCGCTCGAGCACGCGATCAGCGGCGGCGAAAACGTCAGCTTCTGGGACCCCGACGGCCATCTCCCCTTCTCCTATGCTAAGGTCTGATAAGCAACCAGTTATCCGACTAATGGACACTCATAAGGCAGTTTTGCTATGTCGGACGTAACAAATACTACGCTCGTTCCGGTCCCCTGTGTCGACCCAGCGACTTCCGCTCTGTTGGATCCGAGGGCGCTCGACGCCGCCACTCAACGCGCGACCGAAGAATTCCTCGCGGAAGGCACGCCCGCGAACACGGCACGCAGCTACGCCTCCGCCATGCGCTACTGGGCGGCCTGGTACGCGCTGCGCTACGGCGGCGCCTTCCACGCGCAGCCCGTGCCCGTCCCGGTGGTGAACCAGTTCGTCATCGACCATCTGGAGCGCCGCGTGGGCGCCGGACTGCGCCACGATCTGCCGCCGGCCGTGGACGCGCAGCTCGTGGCGCTGGGCGCGAAGAAAGCGCTCGGCCCCTTGTCCTCGGCTACGGTCGGACACCGACTGGCGGTGCTCGCCAAATGGCATCGTCTGCAGCAGTGGGAGTCGCCGACCGACGACCACCGAATCAAGACGCTGGTCGCCAAGGCGCGCCGAGCCCAAGCGAAGCGCGGCATCGTCACGCGCAAGAAAACGGCGGCCGTCGCCGAGCCGCTGCAGGCCATGCTGGATACCTGCACCGATGGCCTTCGGGGCGTGCGCGATCGCGCGCTGCTGCTGCTCGCCTGGAGCGGTGGCGGACGCCGCCGGTCGGAAGTCGTCGAACTGCAGGTCGGCGACCTGCGCCGCCTGCGGGATGACACCTGGACCTATGCCCTGGGACGCACCAAGACGAACGCGAGCGGCCCGCGCCGGGACAAGCCGCTGCGCGGCGATGCGGCGCGGGCGGTGGCGGCGTGGCTGCAGGCGGCAAACCTCACCGAAGGCCCGCTTTTCCGGCGGATGTATCGTCACGACAAGGTCGGTTCGCGCGCCCTGTCCAGTGACCAGATCGCCCGCATCGTGCAGCGACGCGCGAAACTGGCGGGCCTCGAAGGCGATTGGGCCGCGCACAGCTTGCGCTCCGGCTTCGTGACCGAAGCGGGCCGCCAGGGCGTGGCGCTGGGCGAAGTCATGGCGATGACCGAGCACCGCAGCGTGGGGACCGTGATGGGTTACTTCCAAGCAGGCGCCTTGCTCTCGAGCCGCGTGAGCGCGCTGACGCTGCCCGGGGCCGCGCTCGCAGTGCCAGCCGAGGACGCGTCGCCGTCGCCCAACCATGCGTCATCGGCCGAAAGTCCCTGACCGCGCGTGATCGCGCGTAAGCGCCTCCGTGGACGCAGTCAAGGCTCGTGCTGCCGATCACCCATGGGGCCAACATCCTGTGCCCGTCTACCCGTGCAACTGAACTTTCGCCTCGCGTCTTGGTCGTAGATCGGAGTCAGCACGCGGTGCTTGCGGGGAGTGAACCTCTCCCCCGCGTTGGCGCACAGCGGGTGACCGCGCATCAAGGCACGCGTCAGATCCGTTCCCACGTGGGCGGAACGGCGGTATCCAGTACAACCTTCAAGTGGATTGTAGGCGTTGCAATGAGTCGGCATTATGCACTTGGATAACGCGGGTCGGATCAGTTGTCTGCTCATCATCACGCTGCTGTGCGGCTTCCTGCTGCCGAAGTACTGGACGCCGTTGCCCATGCCGGACAGGGATAGTCCGTGCCCTACGGTCACGCCAGCGGCTGCAGCATGCGAGGGGCCCGGCGCTGAGGATGCGGGAGGAAGGAGCAAGCTGCGCTGCTCGGTCCCCTGCGCTGTGGTGCCAGACGAGTTACGTTTTCACCTGAAGATCCGGGTCGCCGAACGGCCAGAAGCCAACTTTCCAGCATTACGCTCACACGACGAGCGTCCGCCGCTCCCGCCGCCCAAGGCCTGAGCCGCTTTCCCCAGATTCCGAACGCCTTAGTCAAACGCGACAAGGTGGAGCTTGACCCTGCACGTAGGTGCGAGGGTCGTCAGAGGAGACGACTTATGGAATTTCGCGGCATAACCCGTGAATGCGACCGACTGTGGTCCGAAGGCGCCATGGCGCTGGTCGGTATCAGCCCCTTCAACAGCTATTTCAGTACCGAGCGCATTCAATCAATCATCGACTTCTGCGAGGACGGCGGGCGCGCTGTTGCCTTGTTCGTCCCGGACGACGTCACGCGGTTCACCTTGCAAGCCCGCGGCTACACGAAAGACGAAGCAGTCAGGAAAACCAGCCGGCAAATGCGCTACCTGCGCAACAAGATGAACCAAGCGATGGGTGCCAGGCGCCTTGCGATCCTCGGGTGCGAGTCCTTGGCGACCAATGCGGCCTACCAAAACCGGCTCGCAGAAGCGCTCGATCGGTTCGAGACTGACGACGTTTTTCGTCGGAGGTGCCTCGACACGACACGTTGGGTTCTGTCTGCTAAGGATGGTGAGCCGGTTGGCCTCGATGCGGCAATGCTTGGCGTTCAATACCTCCTCGCCGAGCTGCCCCTGTTCTTCCATGCCTCGGAGATGATCGGATCTGACGTGGTATTCGTGTACCACCAGTGCCCGCTGCTGATCTCGGAAACATATCAGGGCGAACTGGCAGGCAAGGTGTCCCGAGGCCAAGGATTTGGCGTGCTGCGTCCGCACGAACTTGCAGGTGAGGCGGCCGAGCAGTTGCAGACGCACGCGCTGCAAGTCCCGTGCCCGAACCGTTGCCGCTGAGCGCTTGATGCATCAGGCGGCACCACCGTTGCCGTGGTGCCGCCTGCGGAACCGATCGGATTTAGCTGCGTGACGCGGCCATTACGTGCACAGCAGGTGTTCGCGCCGCGAGTGGCGGCGTCGAGGCAGCGGTCCAGACCGCTGCGCGTGCGGACTCAATGCAACGCGGCGATCAGCGGGCACGACACTTGGCCGTGATGCGTATGGCAAGCGACCACCAGTTGGGACAGCGCCTGTTCCATGCGCCGCAGATCCGCCAGGCGCGCGCGCACGTCGGCCAGCCGCAGCGCCGCAAGTTCGGCCGCCTCGTGGCAGTGGGTGCCGTCGTCCAGCTTGAGCAATTGCGCGACCTCGTCGAGGCTGAAGCCCAACCGCTGGGCCGATTTCACGAACTTGACCCGCGCCACTTCCGTCGGCCCGTAGCGACGGATGCCGCCGTAGGGCTTCACTGGTTCGAGCAACAGCCCCTTGCGCTGGTAGAACCGGATCGTCTCGACATTGACGCCGGCCGCCTTGGCGAAGGCGCCGATGGTCAGGTTTTCCGGAGTGTGATCCATCCGCTTGATCCCGTACTTGACTACGGAGGTAGCTTACGACCGTTCGACCCGCCCGGAGAAGCCCATGCCCATCGCCCCCATTGGTTTCTACTCTGCTGCATTGGTGTGCGCAGCCGTCCCGCAGATCGGCTGTGGGTGCCTCGCCAAGCCCGTGCTGGCTCAGCTGGAGGATCAACCGGCCATCGCGCGCGCGTGGCTGCACCGTCGCGGCGACCTGATCGCGATCGAGTGGCGATGCGAACTCGACGTCGATCAGCAGGTCCGCCTGCTGCACGTCGCACTTGGTGGCGGCCGTGAGTTCGCATGCACTCCAGCGGCGGCTGGCGATTTGCTCGCGACCTTTCCCGACCCGTCGCAGTGGTACCGGTGCGAAACCGTCGATCAGCTCAGCGAGGAAGAGGCGCACACCATTGCCGCCCGGATCGTGCTGCGCCTGTCGCAACGGGGCGTGCCGCTGCCTGACGGCGCGGCGCTGCAATGCGATCTGGCGTGTGCGCTGCGGGACGTACTCATCGCGGACGAGAACATCCGCATCGAAGCCCGCCTGGCGCGACTGCTCGCGGCCGCGCGAGACGTGCTGCAACAGCACGTCGGGGTGCCCTGGGAGACCGTCTTGACCCTCGCCACGCTGCTGCCCGCCGATGCAGCGCCCTGTGAGCATGGCGCTTGACTCCGTACCCAAGTACGGCAGTAAGGTGCAGGCGTCAACCCAGATGGATCCACGGCATCGCGATGAAAAACACCAATAAAACGGGCGCCACGGCGCTGCTCGCCGGCGGCGTCACGGCGGTTCTGGCCTCGGCGTGCTGCCTCGGCCCCCTGGTGCTGGTGACCTTGGGATTCAGCGGGGCGTGGCTGGGCAACCTCGCGGCGCTCGAACCCTACCGCCCGCTCTTCATCGGCGCCGCCCTGGTCGCCATGTTCTTCGCCTGGCGCCGTATTTACCGGCCGGCCGCGGCGTGCGCGCCGGGCGAAGTCTGCGCGGTACCGCAGGTCAAGGCCGCATACAAGATTCTCTTCTGGATCGTCGCGGTCTTGATTCTGCTGGCACTGACCTTCCCCTACCTCGCACCGTGGTTCTACTGACACTTCCCGGAGGATCCGCACATGAAGAAACTCGCCACCGTTCTCGTCCTGGCCCTCGCGTTCACCGCACCGGCCTGGGCGGCCCTCAAGACCGTAACGCTCACCGTGGACGGCATGTACTGCGCCAGCTGCCCGATCACCGTCAAGCGGGGGCTGAGCAAGGTCGAAGGCGTGACCAAGATCGAGGTCAACTACGAAGCGAAGGAAGTCGTTGTGACCTTCGATGACGCCAAGACCACGCTCAAGGCGCTCACCGACGCGACGGCCAACGCCGGTTATCCGTCCACTGTCAAGAAGTGAGCGAGTCATGACCACTCCGATCGGCTGGTTTGCCCGTCTCGGTGACAAGGCCGGCTCGGTCGGTGCCCTGGTGTCCGCGATGGGCTGCGCGGGCTGCTTTCCCGCGCTCGGCAGCTTGGGCGCCGCCATCGGCTTGGGCTTCCTGAGTCAATACGAAGGAGTCTTTATCCGTTACTTGCTACCACTGTTCGCCGGCATTGCGCTCCTGGCCAACGTGATCAGTGGGCGTCGTCACGGGCAATGGTTCCGGGGTGCGTTGGGAGTGACTGGCCCGCTCCTCGTGTTGGCCGCGGTGTTCGTGATGGTGGTCTTGGATCAGCGCAGCGGCTTTCTGCTGTATCCCGGTTTGGTGCTGATGGTTGCGGTGGCGATCTGGGATTTGATTTCCCGGCCACGCAAGGCCGGCACCACGACCGATGACAAGACAGACTGTTGTTAACCCGACCACAAGGCGTTGCAATACATGAAGGCGTGGCTGCGCTCGAAGAAAGACGATCTCTATGCGATCGGGATCATCGTCGGCATTGCGCTATTGCTGATCGTGGCCGCGCCGTATTGCTGCTGAGACAAGGGCGCCTCCCGCGCCACGACAAACGGCTTCTCCCGTTGCAGCGGAGGGCAGACACACTGCCTCCGCCCCATTGGAAATTGGAAACACCCATGAACGAACGCATCTTGAACGTGACCGGCATGACCTGCGCGGACTGCGCCCATCACATCGAGAAGGCGCTGCAAGCCGTGCCGGAACTCGCGAAGGTCGCGGTCAGCTATCCCAAAAGGGAAGTCCGTGTCCGCAGCGCGCATCCGCTGACACTGGCGCAGTTGAACGAGGCCTTGCCCCGCAACTACCGGCTGGTGGAGCCAGCAGTAGCCGAGGCCGCGCCAACCGCAACCACGAAACCCTCAGCTGTGGACAAAGTTCTGGGCGCCTTGGGCGGCCTGCTCAAGCAGCCGCGCAGCACCTCGAACGACGCTTCGGGAGCGTCACCAGCACCCCTGCGGATCGCCGTCATCGGCAGCGGCGGCGCCGCCATGGCAGGGGCGATCAAGGCGGCGGAATCCGGGGCGCAGGTCACGCTCATCGAGCGTGGCACGATTGGCGGCACCTGCGTCAACGTCGGCTGCGTGCCCTCGAAGATCATGATCCGCGCCGCGCACGTTGCGCATGTGCGGCGGACCAGCCCCTTCGACGACGGTATCGCCGCGTGCGCGCCCGCCGTCGACCGCACGCGCTTGTTGGCCCAACAGCAGGCCCGCGTCGACGAACTGCGCCACGAGAAGTACGAAGCCATTCTGGAAGCGAATCCGAACATCGAACTGGTCCGGGGCGAAGCGCGCTTCAAGGACAGCCACCGCTTGAGCGTGAACTTGACTGACGGCGGGGAACGCGAAGTCGCCTTCGACCGCTGCCTGATCGCCACCGGCGCCAGCGCGGCGGTGCCGCCGATCACAGGGCTCAAAGACACGCCGTATTGGACTTCGACCGAGGCGTTGGTCACCGACGCCATCCCCGAACGACTGGCTGTCATCGGTTCCTCGGTGGTGGCGGTGGAACTGGCGCAGGCCTTCGCCCGCCTGGGCAGCCAGGTCACGATCCTGGCGCGCAGCACGCTGTTCTTCCACGAAGATCCGGCCATCGGCGAAGCCGTGACCGCGGCCTTCCGTGCCGAGGGCATCGAGGTGTGGGAGCAAACCCAGGCCACTCAGGCGTCCTACCAAGAGGGTGCGTTCGTCCTCGCCACCAACCACGGCGAACTGCGTGCTGATCGCTTGCTCATCGCCACCGGGCGCTCCCCCAACACCCGCAGCCTGGCGCTGGGGAATGCCGGTGTGTCGCTGGATGAGCGCGGCGCCATCGTGGTCGACCAGGCCATGCGCACCAGTGCAGCGGACATCTACGCTGCCGGCGACTGCACGAGCCAACCGCAGTTCGTTTACGTGGCCGCCGCCGCCGGCACCCGTGCGGCAGTCAACATGACCGGTGGTGACGCGACCTTGGATCTCGACACCGTACCGGCGGTGGTATTCACCGATCCGCAGGTGGCGACCATCGGCTACAGCGAGGCGGAGGCGCATCACGACGGCATCGAGACCGACAGCCGCACGCTCACGCTCGACAACGTGCCGCGGGCGCTGGTCAACTTCGACACGCACGGCTTCATCAAGCTGGTCGCCGAGGCCAGCACCGGCCGGCTCATCGGCGTGCAGGCCGTCGCCCCGGAAGCCGGCGAGATCATCCAGACCGCGGCGCTCGCGATCCGCGCCGGCATGACCGTGCGGGACTTGGCCGACCAGTTGTTCCCCTATCTGACGATGGTCGAGGGACTCAAGCTCGCGGCGCAGACCTTCCACAAGGACGTCAAACAGCTGTCGTGCTGCGCAGGTTAGCTGCCAGGCACCGATTGAGATGAACGCCTACACGATATCCAGACTGGCTGAAGACGCAGGCGTGAGCGTCCACGTGGTGCGCGATCACGTGCTCCGCGGTCTGGTGCATCCGGCACGGCGCACGGAAAGCGGATACGGCATTTTCGACGAGCAGTCGCTGGCCCGGCTGCGGTTCGTTCGGGCCGCTTTCGAGGCGGGAATCGGCTTGGACGTACTGGCACGGCTGTGCCGGGCGCTGGATGCGGCGGACGGCGCGGATGCAGTTGCGCAACTCGCCGGGCTGCGTCAGCAACTCGAGCGCCGACGCGAGTCACTGGCCGACCTGGAAGCGCAGTTGGCGGCCATGCCAGCTGAGCCGGCATACCCAGCGGAAAGCGTGCCGTGATGAACCGCCTCCAGCGTACATCGTCCCAAGGGCGCCGGCCGATCGCCGGTTACCTGTGGGGCGCGCTGGCCGTGCTGTCCTGCCCCTGCCATCTACCGATTCTCGCCGTCGTGCTCGCCGGCACTACCGCCGGCGCCTTTCTCGGTGAGTACTGGGGTGTTGCAGCACTTGCGTTGATCGGCTTGTTCGTCCTTTCAGTGGCGCGGATGCTGCGGGCCTTCGGTCGCCGGACCTGACCGCTTCTCATGACCGATTTCACTCACCAGCCTCTCATCGCTTCCGTGCTGCAACAGGCTTGGGAGCGCCGGGAGTTCTTGCTCCATTACCAGCCGCAGATTGATCTGCGCACCGGCGCCATCGTAGGTGTTGAAGCGCTGTTGCGATGGCAGCGCCCGGGATATGGCTTGCGCCTGCCGCAGGACTTCGTGGGCTTGGCCGAATCGACGGGATTGATCGTCGAACTCGGCCAATGGATCTTGCGCGAGGCCTGTCGTCAGAATCGCGAATGGCAAGGGCAGGGGCTGCCGTGGGTCCGCGTCGCGGTGAATGCCTCAGCCTTGCAGTTGAGTGCGGCATTGGAACAGACGGTTCGTCGCACACTTGAAGAAACGGGACTGCCTCCGAAATATCTGGAGCTTGAACTCACCGAGTCGGTCGCGTTTAGCGATCCGCTTGCGATGGCGATGCTGGGTGAAATCGCCCGCCTGGGAGTCAGCGTCGGAGTCGACGACTTCGGCACCGGCTACGCTTGCCTGGCGCATCTGCAATGTTGCCCGGTGACTGCGTTGAAGATCGATCGCCGTTTCGTCGATCGCGTTTCTGACGATCCCAAGAGCCACGCGATCGTGCAGGCCGTCATTGCGTTGGGCCATGCCTTGGATATGCGGGTCGTTGCCGAAGGTGTTGAGCACGCCGACGACTTGGACGTGCTGCGACTGTTGAACTGCGACGAAGCCCAAGGCTTCCTGTTTGCCCAGGCGATGCCCGCCAACGCACTGGCCGCACTTCTCGCGCAACGGACCACATTCGCCGTCAGTACACGCGATACCGGTCTCATCAGTTGCAGTGTCTGCTGCCAGGATATTCCGCTGAGCGCCGCGCTGACACCGGAAGGCGCCGGCTACGTTGAACACTTTTGCGGTCTGGAGTGCTTTCAGCGCTTCGCAATGCGCGACGAGTCCAAAGCCGTCTCGACGCCGTCATTCCGAGAGGACGCCACCAAGGACCCACCGTGAACCCGACCTCGTCCGCGAAGTTCGCCGCACCCCTGGCGCCACGAGACCCCGCTTCCGCGGCTTTATTCTCGGTACTGACCCTGGATGGCGGCGGTGCGCGCGGCTACCTGACACTCAAGATTCTCGAACAGGTCGAGGCGTACTTGAATGGGCTGACCGGCGCGGCGCTTCCGCTCGGCGCCCACTTCGACCTTGTCTGCGGCACCTCGACCGGCGGGATCATTGCACTGGCGCTCGCCCTCGGACGGCCGGTCAGCGAGGTGTCGGCGCTTTACGAGGCGCATCTGCCACGCATCTTCGGGCCGGCCATGCGCCGTTGGGCCGGGGTCGACAATTTTCGCCCTCGCTACTGCAGCGATGCGCTGCGCGAGGCCATGCGGGCCCTCTTCGGCGACCTCACCTTGGGCGATGTGCAGACGGATGTCTGTATTACTGCGCTCTCGCTGGCCAATGCACGGCCCCAACTGTTCCGGAGCGACTACGCCCATCGGGGCGCATCGCGCATCGACGGACGTCTCGTCGATCTGGCGCTGGCCGCCTCCGCCGCCCCCACCTTCTTTGCCGCGCATTCGACCGAACATTGGACGGATCTGGTCGATGGGGGCTTGTACGCCAACAACCCCGCGTTGCTCGGCGTGGTGGAGTCCTTCCGCTTCTCGCGCAAGAGTCGCCGTGGCGTGGCGCCACCTTACGACCTCGGCACCACCTGCCTGGAGCAGCTGGCCGTGCTGTCGGTGGGCACGGGCGAACAATGCGCCATGCCTTTCGACCCCGATCGCCTGCGCACCGGCGGTCAGCTGGCTTGGGGACGGCACTTTCACAGCGTCTCCAGCGAAAGCCAATCACAGTACGTCAACCTGCTGGCCGAAGGCCTGCTCGGTGCGGCGTATCACCGCATCAATCCACGCCTGGATTTTCCGATGGGCATGGATGAATTGCGCCGCCTGCCGGCGCTCAAGAACCTAGCCGACCTGGCCGAACACGACGAGGCGTTTCTGCGTACCCGCATCGCCGCGACCGTTGACGCGTGAAGCATCGGAGCGGCCAAGCGCAGAGCCCTGCCGACCCGCGTGACAGCGCGACCAAGGCGCGAGGGGCGGCTCAACACCGATGACAAGGGAGATCCAAACTATGGCTACCGCTACTGACAAACTCGACGACTCGATTTTCAATGGCTTTCGAGCGGGTCGAACGTTCATAGACTTCTGGCTACCGCGCATTTTGGCGCTTGGGGCGAGTGTGATCGGGCCTCTTCCCCTGGTCCTCGACCTGAAGTGGAGCGTGTCGATGTCGATCATCGGACCTATCTTCTGGCTGGCTTCGATCCTGCTCACCGTCGCCTCGGTCGCGTTGGCCAGACGGGCCGGTGACAAGCGCTTCGTCTGGCTGGTCATCGTGGCCTTCCTAGCGGGTTACATGGCAACCGCTACGTACGACTCCAGCAGGGTGGCGGGGATCAGTGCCGGAGTTGTCGCGATGGACGAAGCGCTCGACTTTGGGCGGCGCCTCAGAGGGCAAGTCGCGCCGGGGGGGCATGGGTCCATGCATGCCGACGAACACGAAGTCGGTCCCGAGCGCGAACAAGCGCCGCCTGCTCCGAGCCCGGCTGATGCACACGGCTCGGCAGCCTCGTCTGAGGAACATCAGCCAGAGGCGGAACACGCCGCAGAGCATGAGCCGGTTTCCTCTCTCAGCTCAGGGGCCACCGTCGCTCTGGGTTACGCTTGGCATTATTGGAGCGGGATCATGTTCAGCCTGTCGTTCCTCGTGCTGTTTGGCGCACGGGGATGGAAATGGGCGATACCCTACCTGGTGCTGGTGATCTATCCGGGCATGGTCTTCGCAATGGGGAGCCACACCATTGCGAATTTCATCTGGGAGGCCGTCGGACACGCGGGCTTCGGTCTAACCTTAGGCATTGCCAGCAGCGCGCTGCTGGCGTCTGACGCTGGGCAACGCTCTGGCTCACGTCCAGGCGTGGAAGTTCCAACGGACGCTTCGAGAAAGGAACAATAGATAAGAAGATTGTTTCATCGCCGCATGTGCGGTGACTAGCCTCGTGTAGACGACGAACAACTTTGCCGAGGAGATCTTGTTCCAAGTGCCGTGGCAGTGTCCGGCGGCTTGGGCGATCCATAATGGAAAGCGTCGGACTGGCCCTTGCAACTCTGCTCGGGAGATTCCAATGACCAAGACATCCACGGAACAGTACGACCTCATCGTGATCGGTGGCGGAATGGCAGGGCCCCCGTTAGCGCAGAAAGCGGCATTGAAGGGTCGGAAGACAGCCCTGGTCGAGAAAGAACTTCTCGGCGGCACCTGCCTCAGTCGCGGCTGCATTCCGACCAAGACCATGATTCACTCGGCAAGAATCATGCACCACGTTCGGCGCGCCGCCGAATTTGGCATTGTCGTCGGGGAGCCCAAGGCGGATCTCCAGGCGATCATCCGGCGAAAGGACGAGGTGGTGAAGCCGATCCGGGATGGTGCGTACCGCGGGGTCGGAAAAATCAAAAATCTTCACTTGATCGAGGGCAATGCGCGCCTCGAGGGGGCCGGGTCGCCTAGTCCAACGTGCCGAGCGTCTCTTGCCGAAAGAGGAGCCGGACATTATTAGCGCCGTGTTGCGGGAGATACTTCAGCGTGAGGGCATTGAAGTGGTGACCGGTGCTGAGGTTACGAGCGTCGAACTGTCTGGCGGCGCCGGAGCATACCCAGTCTGGCCAGGTCGCCTACGCAGAGGGCGCGTTCGTGCTGACCACGGCACACGGCGAATTGCGCGCCGACCGACCGCTGGATGCGATTGTGTCGGTCACTGGATGCATCGAAGGCCGATAAGGTGGTGACGTGCCGTGCAGAGTCAGGCGCAATTGTTGATGAGCGGCGGCAGGGATTGCTGGGGTTGGAGGCACAATTGAGCGCGCTGCGGGCAGAGGTTGGTCGACACGGAAAGGCAGGCGATGAACGGTCACGAGCGCAGATCCGTCACGGGTTACTCGTGGGCCGCGATGGCTGTGCTGAAGTGCCCGTGTCACCTCCCGCTCCTGGCCCCGCACTCGGCGGGTAAGGCGGCCGGCGCCGTTTTCAGGGCGCACTGGGTCATCGCGGCACTGGGATTGATCAGGTTGTTCGGGCTATCCGTGTGGCGGGCGACGCGTACGTTTGGAGGACGCGCATGAGCGGTTTGATGCCCGGTCAGCTTGAATTCGTCGACGGCCGATCGACGCATCCGCACGCCCTTGAGCGCCAACTGGAAACCATCGCCATGAATTCGCGCGAATTGAACTCACCGGAGGCCATTGCCGACTGCGTGGACGCGTTTTACGCAAAAGTAATCATTGATGCCGCGCTTGGTCCGATCTTCAAAGAAGTTGACCTGCAGCAACATAAACCAACGATTCGCGCGTATTGGCGCAAGATGCTGCTCGGCGAGCATGAGGGCTATCGGCGCAACATGATTGCCCAGCACATTGCACTGCACACGCGCCATTCCTTGCAACACCATCATTTTCAGCGGTGGTTGGAACTATTTGTGGAGACCGTGGATGAGCAATTCTGCGGGCACGCCGCCGTCCGGGCCAAGCGCCTTGCGACCACGATCGCTATCAACCTCGAAGCGCTGCTCGATGTCCGTCGGATGTAATGGAGCATGGCATGCAGCCGCCACAGCTATGCGACCGGATCCTGATCGGCGCCGGTACCGGTGCCGGCGTTAGGGCGTCGCCGGCATGGCTGCGGCGGCAGGCTGCAAGGTCGCCGTGATCGATAGCTTGCGTTATGGCGACACGTGCGCCTTGCGCGGGTGCGACGCCAAAACAATGCTCCTCGAAGTGACGTCGAGTGTCGACCGGGCCCGCAACGTGAACGCGCGCTCGCCAAACCGACACAGATCGCTCATGTCCGCGGCGGCCAATTCACCGCGTCGGTGCCCGCCGCTGGCGAACGCGGACAGCAGCAGCGCGCGCTCGTGCACCCCGGTAAGCGTGGCATCGCAGGTGGCGAGCAGTGCGGCCAGTTCGGGCTGGGTGATCGCGGTCCTCCTAGTGGACCGGTCGCCGCGTCTGACCACGGCGCGACGGGCGCGGGCCAGCGCCGACGCCGCCTTCGCGAGAGCGCGCGGCTCGCTTGAGCTTGAAGTGCAGCCGCTACCTGGCCCGGCTGAACAGAGCTCGCTTCCCAGGCGATGAGGTAGATGCCCGCTTCGCCGGACGGATCGCTACCGCGGCTGCGGGGACAGCGGCGACTGGCAAATGCCCCGGCGCGGCTTGGCCGTTTTCAGCCGAACTGGGGTGCCAACGACACACTCAACGGATCGAGCGCGAGCGTTAGCACCACTTGTCAACAGGGAAAGGTTACTTGACGCGCGACGGGTAACCCGCATCCGCGGTGGCTTTGATGAGCGCTGAAACCGTAGTCTTGGCATCGTCGAACGACACTTGGACTTCCTTGGCTTCTACGCGAAAGTCGATCTTTTGTACGCCGGCAATCCGGTTTAGAACCTTCTTGATCGTGACGGGGCACGTTGAGCACGTCATGTCATCAACGACCAAGGTCGTGGTCCGGGTGGCAGCCCAACCCGGCGAGGAGAGAGCGAGAGTCATTGACAGCACGGCAACGTACTTTTTCATGGGGACGATCCTCAGGGACGTGTGAGCAGTCGAGCAGAAGGTTCAAGCGGCGTCGGAATCAGGACTACTCTTCACCTTTGAGCGGTCGGGTGCCAAGTTTGAGTGCATCCGCGAACGCACGCAGTTCATTCTCATCGAGCAAGGGGCTGACGGCGCCGATCAATCGCTCACTGCGAGTGCCAACAGATTGCCCAACGAGGTCCTGGCGAAGTTGCGGCTCGATCGCATCCACTACAGTGGCGGCCTTCGACGCGGCGGAAGGGGCGTGGGCAACCAGACGTCGCGTGAGGCGCTGGGCGATAAAGCGCGCCTCATCGTTGCTGAGTTCGTCGGCCGTCATTTTATTGTACCAACCGTCGCGTGTCTGGAAACTCTCCTGAAGCGCACGGGCGCGCGAACCACCAAGCCGCCGGAATCGCAGGTCATGAATCGAGGCAACTTCCTCAACCGCGGCGTCGCGCTGCACACTATCGCTGCCGCTCTTCCAGACCGCGGCCACGATGGTCCCTGTGCGATCAACCCATGCCTCCGCTACCGAAGGCTGGTTCTCGAGCGCTCTCAGAACGGGCTTCACCTTCCCGCCGCAAGCGATCTGTGGCGCCGACGGGCACCGCAGGGGTACTTCATAGAACGCGTTTGCGGCAGCCCTTGGCATCTCGCCTGCCATCGCGGTTGAAGCGCTGCCGAGCGCACTCAGCGCCATGCTGACGCACGCGGCCTGAAGCGTGGATCGGAACATCATCATTGTTGGGTGCCTCGAATGGGATTTAGATGTGGAAAGCTGCTGGTCGACGCCCCAACGCCATTCGGAATACGGGGTCGAACGCCTTTGTAACCCCGTACCCGAGTACGGAGTCAATCCCGCCGAGAAAGCCGGGCTCTGCTTGTCCCACGTTCGTGGGCAACAGCGCGATAGTACTCAGGAAGGGTTCGCACATTCGGAAGCTGGGTGCATCGAGATGTTTGCGAAGTACGCCCCGTGCGGATTCGAGCAAGCGCTGCAGTCGGACGCCGAGAGGAATATCGTCTTGTGTAACGAGCACATCCCGGAGGACTGCCTCAAGGTCCGAGCGGAGGGCGGCTCCATCAGGCGTCGGGATACGCGCGTCGACCAAGTGCTCGACCAGCCGCGAGGCGAGCACGCCCGCCTCTTCCTCGCTCAATCGGTCCACTGTGCAGCGGCTGTACCACTGCCCGGAATCCCCGAGTGTTCCCAGCAGAGCCGACGTGGCTTCGGGGGGCATCCCCGTGGCTGTGCCGTCGCCAAGTGCTTGCGCAACCGGAGCCAGTTGCTGACCAAGCGGGACCGGCTGGCGCCACTGCACGGCGATCAAGCCACCCGTGCGGTGTATCCATGTGGTGTCGACATCCGGGTCGTCCTCCAAGCGCTGGAGCAACGGCTTGGAAAGGCAACCGCAAGCGATCTCCGGTACGGCCGCGCAAGTCAGAGGAACCCGATACAAGCCAATCCAAGCGGTCACGTCCACCTCGTGCGAGAAAGCCGGCTAGCATGCTAGTACCGTATGCGCATACGGAGTCAAGGTCCCCATGGGGGACTCGGCTCATCGCCGTTCAGCGGAAGGACCGGAACGCGTCGCCGCGGTGATCGTTGAAGCGGCTGTTTCTGATCCGCCAGGCTGAAGGGTTGCCTATGCAGAATTCACTCTACGCCGGTAGTAGATGTTAAGCCTGGACAGGACCACGGCATCTGCGCCAACACCCGCATCGAGCTTGCGCCGCACCACGCGCAGCACGATTCCCAGAATGGTGCGCTGACGCTTCACCACGCGCCGCAAGCGCTTGTACAGCTTGGCGTGCGCGTAGCCCCCAGCCTTGCGCCGGAGCGACTTGCCCTCTTTGGCGAAAGTTTGTTTAAGCTCGATCCCGGCTCGTTTCGCTGCCTTCACCACCTGATAGCGCGCCACCTCCAACAACCGCGAGTCGGTCGGATGCGCAATCGCCTTTTCTTGTACCGTAGTGTCCACGATCACCCGCTCGAACTCCGCCGGCTTCACCGCCTTCACCCGCCACCGCCGTGTCGATCGTCGCCTTCAGCACACCGAAACCGCGCTGCACGACGAAAGGACAGCGCACGCTGCCACCCGGCAGGCGCTAGCGGAGCGGGTCACCGAGATCGCCCAGCTCGGCGAGCGCATCACTGGGCTGACCGCGCGCCTGGCCGAGCACGAAGCCCATGTGCAATCGCTGGAAGAAAAGCACGCCCACGCCCGCGAGGCGCTGGAGCATTACCGGACCTTGGTGAAAGAGCAGCGCGAGCAGGAGCAGCGTCGACACGAGCACCAGGTGCAGGAACTGTCGAGGGGCTGAAGCTTGCCGCACAAACCTTCGTCAAGGACATCAAGCAGCTTTCTTGCTGTGCGGGCTGAAGGGAGATCGACATGCGCGACCGGTTGCGGCGAAAGCCTCTTTCCGTATACGCCCTACTCGCCATTGGGCTTATCCTCATCATCGAACCTGCGCTGCCGCAGTATCACTTCTCGGTGTTTTGGTTCTCGCTCGGCGTGGGCAGCACGATCATCGCCATCTACGACCTGCTCCGGAGAGCGCCTTAGCGCCCCGAACGACGCAAGGTGCTGAAGCCAATCTGATGTGTGTCGTGCAGCGCATCGGGTTCGTGGCAAGCAAGCAAGGCCACGCGCCATCCGCGGCGGTGAGTGCTTGGGCAGTGGCCGCGTCCGTCCGTTGCCCCCTTCGCTCCGGTGACATCGTCATCTCCCCGGCGATGACCTCTCCAGCGGAGAGTGTCGCTGAAGTTGATGTTGCCGAACGGAACCGGCCGCGGATGTGTGCCAGCAGCTCCGGGGTCAGGCGGCCCGGGTGCTCCTTTTCCGAGCGATCGACCAACCGCCTGCAGACGCTATGTCGTCCACGCCATAGCGATATTGGTCAACTGCGTCGGGGTGGGCGGCGAAAGCCTGATTCTCCGGCGGGCTTTGCGAACTTTACATTTTTGGGCGTTGGGCAAACCTGGCCATCTTGGAGAAAATGTTGGCCACCTCGGGAAACTGCGCCAATCGCTTCTCCAATGTTTCCTGCATCGCCACCGATTGCTCCAGACTCGTGCCTGGAATCCGCATCGGCTGCAGCGTGATGTCGCCCTCATCCAGGCTGGGCACGAACTCCGATCCCAGCCGCGTGGCCAGGATGCCGCACGCGACCACCAGTACCGTGGCGCCGCCCAGTACGGCCAATCGACGGCGTAGCGCCCAATCCAGCAGCGGCGTGTAGCGAGCTCGTGACCAGCGCATCAGTCGGTTATCGTGCTCGGCCACGCGTCCACGCAGGAAGGTTGCAATGGCCGCTGGCACGAACGTCAGCGACAGCATCATCGCGCCGGTCAGCGCCAGGACGACGGTAATGGCCATGGGGTGGAACATCTTCCCCTCGACGCCGGAGAGGGCAAAGATCGGCAGATAGACGGCCGCGATAATGCCCAGGCCGAACAGGCTCGGTCGAATGACTTCCGCCGTTGCCGAAGCCGTCAGGTCATATCGCTCTTGATCGTTGAGTTGCCTGCCCAGCGCATTCTGCGCCTCGCCGAAACGACGCAGGCAGTTCTCGATGATGATGACCGCACCATCCACGATAAGCCCGAAGTCCAACGCGCCCAGGCTCATCAGATTGCCCGATACGTTGCCTCGCACCATGCCGATGATGGTGAACAGCATGGCCAGCGGGATCACAGCTGCGGTGATCAACGACGCCCGGACATTGCCCAGTAACAGGAACAACACCACCACCACCAGAAGCGCGCCTTCGATCAGGTTCTTGGCAACGGTCCCTATGGTGCGATCTACCAACGCCGTGCGGTCATACACCGCCTTGGCGTGCACACCTTCGGGCAGACTGGCGTTGGCAGCCTCCAGCTTGGCCACAGCGGCCCGAGAAACGTCGCGACTGTTGGCGCCAAACAGCATAAAGGCCGTACCGACGACCACCTCATGCCCGTTCTGCGTGGCCGCGCCGGTGCGCAGCTCCTTGCCTTCGCCAACGGTGGCGACATCGCGCACGCGGATCGGGACGCCATCACGACGATCCAGCACGATGCTGCCGACCGCGTCCACATCCCGTAGCTGGCCCGGTACGCGCACCAGGAACTGCTGCCCGTTGCGCTCGATGTAGCCGGCTCCCACGTTCTGGTTGTTGCGCATCACCGCGCCAACAACGTCTTGGAGCGTGAATCCCAGGGCTACCAGTTGCGCTGGATCGGGAGTGATGTGGATCTGCCGTTCAAAGCCACCGATGGTGTTGACCTCGGTCACCCCAGGCGTGGTGCGCAGTTGCGGGCGGATCACCCAATCCTGCAGCGTCCGCAGGTCCGTGGCCGTGTACGGGGAGCCATCGGGCTTGCGGGCATCGGGCTCGGCTTCCACCGTGTACATGAAGATCTCACCTAGACCGGTAGAGATCGGCCCCATCTCAGGATCTAGCCCCTCAGGAAGCTGAGACGTGATTTGCTGCAGGCGCTCGGCGACCTGCTGGCGCGCGAAGTACAGGTCCGTCCCATCCTTGAAGACGACCGTCACCTGCGATAACCCATAGCGAGACAACGAGCGGCTGTAGTCCAACTGGGGCAAGCCGGCCATCGCCGTTTCAATGGGGAATGTCACCCGTTGCTCGGCTTCCAGCGGCGAGTAACCTGGCGCCTGGGTGTTGATCTGGACCTGGACGTTGGTGATGTCGGGCGTGGCGTCAATGGACAGCTGACGATAGCTCCACACGCCGAGCGCAATAAGCGCTGCGGTCAGTACCAGCATCAGCCAGCGATGGCGAATGGAAAAATGGATGAGGCGTTCGAGCATGGCGGGCCTCACTCTTCTTCTTCGACGGTGGACTTCTCGATGTCGGCCTTGACCAGGAAGCTCTGGGCCACCACCACCTGCTCACCGGCCTTCAGGCCTTCTAAGACTTCCACCCGTTCGGCGTCGCGTCGGCCTAGCTTCACCGGGCGCGTGTGATAGACCTCGCCCTGTTGCACGTACACCACGTCCCGATCTTCGGCGGTCTGCAGCGCGGTCACGGGGACTACCAGATCCGCTTCTGCGCGATCAACGGTAATGCGTGCTTTAACGGCGGAACCTGGCCGCCAGCGTCCATCGGCATTGCGCAAGCTCGCGCGTGCGATCGTGCTTTGGCTGGCCGTGGCGGTGCCGGGCAGCACGCGTTCCAAGGTCGTCTGCTCGGAAACGCTATCACTCAATCGGCTCACGGTCACCGGCACACCAGCTTCGATGTGCCCGGCGTCCCGTCCGAAGATATGCAGATCTACCCACAAGGTGGACAGATCTGCGATCTCGAACAAGGGCGCGCCTTCGGCGGCAGACGTGCCGACCGAGGCGGTCCGCGCCATCACCACGCCGCTTATGGGGGCGGTAACGGAATAGGTCGTCAGGCTCAAGTTGCTCTCCACCGTCGCGAGCACCTGTCCTGCCTTGACCTGGTCGCCCACGCCTACGCGAACGGCACGCACAGGACCGGGGAAACGTGCAGTCACCAGGGCGATGCGACCTTCGACCGGCGTAAGCAGCCCTTGGACTTCCTGCTCATCGGCGATCTGGCCAGGACCCACGCGGGCGGCGCGGATGCCGGCGGACTGTGCCGTTTGGGCCTCGATCGTGGTCTGTTGGGGCAGTTCTTCGTGCTCGCCTTGTTCTTCGGCCTCATGGCCTTCTTCGGCCTCGCCACGGGCATTGGGTGCCGGGCCACTACAAGCCGTCAGGGCCAATGTCAGGGCCAGCGCGATCCAGGGGAAACGGCTCATGGGGTCAACTCTCCGGAGGTGGCGGCAGCGGCAGAGGCAACCATGGCCTGGCCGGTGAGCCGTTGGATTTCGATGAGGGCACGTTGCGCATCGAGCGCGACGTCCAGTTGTTGCTGCAGAGCTGCGGTCCTTTCGGACTGCAGCTGCGCCCATTCCAGATAGCTGATGGCCCCAGCGCGATATGCACGCTCGGCCGCTTGCTCAGCCTTGGTCAGCTTGGGCAGCACATCGTCTTGA
Source organism: Pseudoxanthomonas sp. SE1 (assembly GCF_029542205.1). Taxonomy (NCBI): domain Bacteria; kingdom Pseudomonadati; phylum Pseudomonadota; class Gammaproteobacteria; order Lysobacterales; family Lysobacteraceae; genus Pseudoxanthomonas; species Pseudoxanthomonas sp. SE1. The sequence goes on from NZ_CP113783.1 coordinate 2,220,598, forward strand.
AGACGGGCCACTTCGTCACGGGCGACGGTGTAACGGCCGTGGGCTTCGACCAGGGTGGAATACAACGCCATTCCCTGCGCCTCACGTTCGATCGAAAGCACTTCCAACTCCGCCTCAGCGGCACGAATCTCTGGTTGCGCCCGGCTTCGAGCACCCAAAGGCAGCGAGATGCCCCCCACGAGCGCGGTGTCGCTTGTGTCCTGCATCCGACGCACGCCGACTTGCCAAGCCAGATCCGACGTGCCTGCTGTGCGAGCCAGATTCAAACGTGCTTCGGCAATGCGCCGCTCGTCGACAAACTGGGCCAGCTCGGGAGAACGCTGCAGTTCTGAGGAAAGGGTTTCCAGAGAACCGATCGCCGGTAGTGCGAGCGGGTTGCCAGCGACCGGCGCCGACACGGGTTCACGCTCCCCCCAGAGGGCGGCCAGATGCTGGCGTGCAGCGCTGGCTTGCTGGGAGGCCCTTGCTTGGGCCAGCTCGGCTCTTGCCAAGGCAGCCTGTGCAGTCAACAGCACCGACTCGGGTGAGGCGCCGGCCTGCACACGTTGACGAGCAGCGGCCACGGTACGCTGGCGCTGTTGGATATCGACTTGGGCAATCTTGGCGGCCTTGTCCGCTGCAACCAATGCCAGATAGCGCCGCGCCGTTTCAGCCAACAGATCCAGCCGACGAGCTTCCCGCTGAACAGCCAGCGCATCGATGCGGCTCTGCGCCAGGGCCCTGCGCGCATCCAGTTTCCCGCCTCGCTCCAGCACCGAGCTCAGACTCACGGTGAACTCGGCGCTGTCCAAGCCTCTCGCATCTCCGGTACCCAGGGCATTCTCCACCTCGGCACCCAATGTCCAAGGCGGGCGCTGATTGGCGCCCTCGTGCTCGGCCGCCAGTACCGCGGTACGTGCCTGCACCAGGCGCAGGTCTGGATGGGCTTGGGCAACGCGGTCGAATGCGTCGTCCAATGTCATGGGGTCGACCGCCCAGGCAGGTATCCCTGCACCCAGCAGCAACCAAGCGGCCAGCGCCGCACGTCGCACTTGCATAGCAACACTCCAGAAGTTCAGACCAATGGTTAAGGACTGGCCTACGCCAGCGCTTGGCCCGCAATAGGCGGTCGGAACGGATCGACCAATGGCCCTGTGGGCACCGTCTCCACCGCGTGTGGCTCTACGGCCTGCTGCTGCGGAGCAGGAGGTGGCGCCCAAGTCATCGCCGGAGCGGCGACTGCGTGCGCGCAGCAATGCGCGAGTTGATGTAACTGATGGAGCGATTTGCCCAAGGCGCTCTCATCAGCGGCCGCGTGGGACGTCATCAGCACTGCGTGAGCGCCGGACCACGTATGGGCTGCCTCGTGCATTTCGCCCACCGCCGTAAGCACCGGGTGCCATATGGCACCCAGTGCCAGGCTCAGCGCCAGCAGCCAGCGGAACGCGGGCAGAGCTCGCACACGCATCTTCACGCGGTCGGCTTGCCCACTTGCGTGCTGGCCCGACGTGCGTCACGCAGGATCTCGATGGCTTCCTTGATCACGTACAAACCGATAAGGGTGCCAATCACATAGTCGGGATAGGGATTGGCCAGCCACCACACCAGTACGCCCGCAAGAATGACGCCGATGTTGGCCACCACGTCGGCTCGGGTAAACAGCCACGTTGCTCGCAGATGGACCTCCCCGGACTTCAGCGGCGAGAGCATGCGCAACACGATGACGTTGACTACAAGCGATAGCAGCGCGGTGCCGATCATCCATCCGCTGAGTGGTTCGGCGCCCTGTAGTACCCGTCGTCCGACCTCCACCAGCACGCCAATACCCAGCACCAGCAGAATGCTGCCACTGAGCCAAGCGGCATTGGCCTTGAAGCGGGCCGTGCGTCCGATGGCCACCAATCCAATGGCGTACGCGGTGGCATCAGACAGCATATCCAGCGCGTCAGCCAGCAGACCTGTGGAATGGGCAATCCAGCCGGCGATGCCACCAATGACGGCCATGGCCGCGTTGAGGACCAAGGCAATCCACAGTACACGTCGCTCCTGGGCGTTCTTGGCCTCGTGATGGCAGCCACAGTCACTCATCGGGTGTTCTCCATGTAATTACGCAGTTCTGAAGGAATCGGCATCGTGCGCAAGGCGTTTACCCGAGCGCCACCGGTATTGCCTTTAGGCATCCACACCCATGTCAGGGTCGCAGCGGCCATCAGGCGCAGCAGTTGTCCAGCCATTTCGCGCATGTCGTGGGCTTGCCACGCCCATCTTGCGAACGCCCAATGACTACGCACGTGCAAGCGCGTGCGGTGCTGCGAGAGCACGTGGGCCAATTCGTACCGTTTGTAGGCCGTCGTGAGATCGCCTTGTTGTAGCGCTTGATCGCCTTGCCAAAGATATTGCGCAAAGGCCGTATCCCGTTGATCTGGAGCCTCGTTAAACGGCCAGCACATCTGCGCCCAATAGCTGGCAGGCATCGTTTCCTCGCGCAACCCGACCTCGCCGGCGCGCAGCGTTTCAGGGCGATCAAGGAAGGTGCCGCACAGACGATCCCAGATCATGAAGAACTCGCCGAAGTTGACCTGGGCATCTTCATAGTCACGCTTGTGATGCCACCGATGTACTTCGGCCACGCCTAGCCAGCGACGTAGCGGGCCAACGCGGTAGTCCAAGTTGGCGTGTTGGAAAGCCAGTTGAACACTCATCAGTGTCAGCCACGCACTGATCACCAGCGGCGGCGCACCCAAGGCGACAGTCAACCCCAAGCCCGGGCCGGCCATCAGCAGTGCACTCAACGGGTGACGACGTTCTCCATTGAGCCAATACAAGCGCTCAGCGCTGTGGTGGATAGCGTGCAGTTTCCATGCCCATCGCACCCGATGACTGAAGCGGTGCATGGCATACAGGCCCAAGTCGATCACCAGCCCCGCCAGCAGCATCTGCCCGATCAGGGGCCACTGGGTCGGCCATAGGCTGCCGGCGGGCAGCAGGCCGCGAAAGGCATGCAATCCATAGGCGGTGCCGGCCAGCAGGCCAAAGTTGACGGCGCCATGCATCAAGTCGGCTTTGAGGTCGCCTTGGCTATGGCGCCAAGACGGCTCGTAGGGCTGCAGCCACTCCAGCAGCGCCACCATGGCAATGCCCGCGGTCGCCAGGATCGCCAAGGTTGGCCAAGCCGGCAGGCCATCGGCCAATACTGCGGCCGTGCCGGCCAGAACCGCGCCCATCAGGGCGGGATACGCGGCATACCGGATCAGGCGTGAGCGCAACATGGAGAGCTCCGGACACGGGTAGAGGCGCGCGGGCGGGAGGCTGGCGGCTGGACAGGGGGCAAGGTAAAGTCCGTAGCTACTACAGAGTCAAGTCGCCACATGAAGATCAGTCAGGCCGCCGAGGCCAGTGGGTGCCATCTGGAAACCATCCGCTATTACGAGCGGATCGGCCTGTTACCCCAACCTGGTCGCACCGGCAGCGGGTATCGCGTTTACGAGCCTGCCGATATCGAGCGTTTGCGCTTCATTACCCGCGGCCGGGATCTGGGTTTCAGTCTGGAAGAGATCCGCAGCCTGCTGCAGTTGTCCGGGGACGACCAGATGTCCTGCATGGACGTAGATCGGCTGGCACGCAGTCATTTGGCTGATATCCAGGCCCGGATGGAGGATCTGCGCAGGATGGCCCGGGAACTGGAGCGGGTGATCGCCAGTTGCCATGGCGGACAACGTGCCGAGTGCACGATCCTCTCTACGCTGCGACAACCGGCCGGTTGCGCGTCGGCGGAGTGCTGCCAGGCGTGAGCGATGTGGACCGCTACCTCGAAGCGGCCACGCGTCAGAACACGCAGCGCAGCTATGCCTCGGCGCTGCGCCACTTCGAGGTCGAATGGGGTGGCCATCTGCCGGCGACGCCCGATAGCGTGGCCCGCTATCTGGCCGAGCAGGCCCCCAAGGCAGCAATCAACACGCTGAAGCAACGACTGGCAGCACTGGCGCATTGGCACGCCGAGCACGGGTTCGTCGATCCCACGCGTACGCCGCTGGTACGCAAGGTCCTCAAGGGCATTCAGACGCTACACCCCCGAATCGAAAAGCAGGCCACGCCGTTGCAGCTGGCCCAGCTGACCCAAGTAGTCGGGTGGCTGGACCAAGCCACGCTGGCGGCCCAGGAGCGCGCCGACCACGCGTATGCCTTGCGTGCCATGCGCGACAAGGCGCTGGTGTTACTGGGCTTTTGGCGAGGATTCCGCGGCGATGAGTTGATCCGGCTGCAGATTGAGTACTTGGAACTGGTACCCGAGCAGGGAATGATCTGCTTCCTGCCGCGCAGCAAGGGCGACAGACAGTCGGCAGGCAATACGTACAAGGTGCCCGCTCTGTCGCGCTTGTGCGCGGTCAGTGCCACGCAGGCCTGGGTGCAGGCAGCCGCGCTAACTCAAGGCCCGCTGTTCCGGCGTGTCGATCAATGGGGCAACGTCGGCAGCCAAGGGTTGCATCCGAACAGCCTGATCCCCTTGCTGCGCGACCTGTTTCAGTCCGCAGGTCTGGAGGCCGTGGGAGGCTACAGCAGCCATTCCCTTCGCCGGGGCTTTGCGGGCTGGGCCAATGACAACGGCTGGGACGTGAAAGCCCTGATGGAGTACGTCGGATGGCGAGACGTGCACTCGGCCATGCGTTACATCCAGGGCCGCGATCCGTTCGCCCGCCAACGCGTTGAAGCCGGCCTCCAGGCCGCGCCGCCCCCCGCGCTCGCCTCGGCGGCGCTGCCAGCGCCGGCCGCGACCGTGAGCCTGACGCTGCGCCTGCTAGTGAGCCCGTTTACGCCCCGAGGCAGGGGCGCTGGCCGCGCTCGGGCACGCATTGAGGCGATGTGCCTATCCCCGTTTCAAGCCCATCGGCTTGATGCCGAGGGAAGCGAGTACCGACTCACGATGCCGGTGGTCGACGCCGCGGACATGGACGAGAGGATGGCCATGCTGCTGGATGAGATGCATCGCGTTGCCGATAACCACCACTGCTTTCTGGAAGCCTCCGTGCGCGCCGAGGACGGGCGTCACTGGGATTGACCTCAACCCTGACCAGGGCACTGCATGGCGACGCTGCACGAGACCGCGTATCCGCGCCTGAAACCTGATCCCACGGCCAAGGAACTGGACGAGATTTACACGCCCAGCGGCGGCGAAGTGCGCCTCGCACGTAGCATGGCGACCCAGCCAACCACTCAGTTGGCTGTGCTCATTCACCTGAAGATGTTCCAGCGGCTGGGCTACTTCGTGATCCTAGCCGATGTCCCAGAACGGATTCGGCAACATATTGCCCAGGCAGCCGGGCTGCGCCGGGCGCTATCCATCCGAGACTTGAATCGCTACGACGTCTCCGGCGCTAAACGCGCCCATATGGCGCGCCTGCGAAAGTTCCTGCGCGTTCGTCCGCTGGATGTCAGCGGGAGGGAATGGCTGGCAACGGTGGCCCAGGCCGCCGCTCAAACCAAGCATGTCATCGCCGACATCATCAACGTGCTGCTGGAGGAGCTGGTTCACCATCGCTTTGAGCTGCCGGGCTTCAGTACGCTGGAGAAGATTGCGGTTCAGGCCCGCGAGCAGGTGCATGAGCAGTATTACCGCAGCATCAATGAGGCCTTGACCGCGCCAGCCAAGAGCTTGATCAAGGAACTGTTGGCCGCACCGGCCAATGCCACATATACCGGCTGGAATGCGCTAAAGCGCGAGCCCAAACGGCCCACCAATAAGGAAGTGCGCTTTTATCTGCAACATATCCAACGCCTGCAACATCTGGCCCAGCAGTTGCCGGCCGTGGATATTCCGGTTCCGAAGCTGAAGCAGTTCCGCGCCATGGCGCGTGCGCTCGATGCCAGCGAACTGGCCGAACTCAAGCCGGCCAAGCGCTATGCCTTGGCGACGATCTTCATTCGGTCCCAGTACGCCAAGACATTGGACGATGCGGCCGACCTGTACATCCGGCTGATGCAGAACCTGGAGAACACGGCCCAGCAAAGACTGTTGGCCTACCAAGTAGAGCACGGCAAGCGTGCTGATACGCTTATCGCGCAGCTCAAGGAGATCCTGCAGGCTTATCAGATCGACGGAACGGACACACAGCGTGTGGATGCCATCGGACTGAGTCTGGTGGCGGACATTTCCACACTGCTGGCCGAATGCGATGAACATATGGCGTACGCAGGCCGCAACTACCTGCCATTCCTGATCCAGCCTTACAGCGTTGTCCGCCCGTTGCTGTTCAACTGCCTGGAGATCATGCAACTGCGCTCCACCAGCCAGGACGCGGGCATGGAACGCATGATCGCTGCTCTGCTGTCGCTCCGCGGTCAGCGGCGGGACATGATTGAGGCCAGCTCGATCGGTCTGGATGTTGAAAAGGATCTGGGCTGGTTGTCAGTCAACTGGCGCAGGCACGTCTTCGGCCGCAAAGCGGACTCGCTGGGGCCGGGCTGGGTGCATCGCAAGTACTTTGAGCTAGCTGTGCTGGCCCAGATCAAAGACGAACTCAAATCCGGTGATCTGTTCATTCCCCACGGGGAGCGCTACGACGATTACCGAGAGCAACTGGTGGATGAGGCCACATTCGCCCAGGAACTGGAGGCCTACGGTGAGGTATCTGGTCTGGCCACCGAGGCCAGCGAGTTCGTGCGCCATTTGCAGCAAGAGCTGAGCTCACTGGCCGACACGGTGGATGCACGTTTTCCGGAGAACGTCCACGCCGATGTGGTGGATGGGCGCCTGGTGCTCCGGAAGCTGCAACGGCCTGAGATCTCCAGCGCCATTGCCACGGTCGATGCTCTTATCACCGAGAGGCTGCCGGCGATGAGTATCGTAGACGTGCTGATCGATGCGGCTCAATGGCTCAAGCTGCACCGTCATTTCCGGCCGATTGCGGGCACCAATGCGCGCGTGGACGATCTCATGCGCCGGGTGATCACTACGCTGTTCTGCTACGGGTGCAACCTGGGCCCGACCCAGACTGCGCGCTCAATCAAGGGCTTCAGTCGGCGCCAGATTTCCTGGCTTAACCTCAAGTACGTCACTGAAGACACGTTGGACAAGGCGATCGTGCAGGTGATCAATACGTTCAACAAGTTCGATCTGCCTGGCTACTGGGGCTCGGGCAAGAGTGCGTCGGCCGATGGCACCAAGTGGAGCATGTACGAGCAGAACCTGCTCTCGGAGTACCACATCCGCTACGGTGGTTATGGCGGCATCGGCTACTACCACGTCTCTGACAAGTACGTGGCGCTGTTCAGTCACTTCATTCCGTGCGGTGTGCACGAAGCGATCTACATTCTGGACGGATTGCTGGCCAACACGTCTGATATCCAGCCTGAAATCGTGCATGGGGATACCCAGGCCCAGAGTTATCCGGTCTTTGGTTTGTCCTACCTGTTGGGCATTCAGTTGATGCCACGTATTCGCAACATCAAGGATCTGACCTTCTTCCGCGCGGAGGCGGGTCGCCCGTACAAGAACATCCAGGCGCTGTTCGGCGACAGCATCGACTGGGGCCTGATCGAAACGCATCTGCACGACATGCTGCGGGTCACGGTGTCGATCAAGTTGGGCAAGATCACCGCTTCGACGATCCTTCGCCGGCTGGGAACCTACAGCCGGAAGAACAAGTTGTACTTCGCCTTCCGGGAGCTTGGGAAGGTCATTCGCACGCTGTTCTTGCTGCGCTACATCGATGACGTGGACATGCGTCGGACTATCCAGGCGGCCACCAACAAAAGCGAAGAGTTCAATGGCTTCGTCAAATGGGTTTTCTTCGGCGGAGAAGGGATCATTGCCGAGAACGTGCTTCATGAGCAGCGAAAGGTCGTGAAGTACAACCAGCTCGTGGCCAATATGATCATCCTGCACAACGTAGACCAGATGACACGCACGTTGGCCAGCCTGCAGGAGGAGGGGATGGAGTTGAATCCCGAGGTTCTGGGCGGCTTGTCGCCGTATCGGACCAGCCACATCAATCGGTTCGGAGACTACACGCTCGACCTGGAACGTAAGGTCGCGCCTCTCCAATTCACCGAGATCGTTTTGGAGCCCCACTGGACGCAGATCGCCGAGCCGAGAGGGTAGCGGACTCTGTCTATTCAGTTTCGACGCGAAGTGCTAATAGGCCACTTCGTGGCCTCAGCGGCGTATGAAGAAGAAAAGCACGCAACATCAAAAACTTAAAGCGGATTCGGCTGTATTTCTCACGAATCCCTGCCGACCCTCATGAAGGGATCAACACCAACCGCAACGAGCGTGACGCAGCCGAGAAGGATGCAAAGAAGGGTCATGCGGCGGCCTTCCGCACGATGACCTTGAAACCCTTGGGATCGATGCTGTGCGCGCAGCGGCACGCGATCTGGTAGCTGGCGAATGTTGCGATTACGGCCCACTCGCCGCCACAGTTCTGCAGAACGTTGAACATGTCGGTGTCCCCTGCCCTAGCGCCCTAGACCCCGGTCACCCCAGCTAGGGCGCTGGGGGCCGGGAGTATCCTCCACGGGATACGTAGGCGCAGTATGCTCACCGGGAGACTGCTGTCAACCCCCGGGGATACTTATGGACACTATTGCGGACCTGATCGAAGCGGCGAAACTGAGGACGGGCGCGTCCTATACCGAAATCGGGGACAGGCTGGACCGGTCGAAGCAGCTGGTCACCAACTGGAAGTCGGGCAACAAGGTGCCAACAGATGGTGACGTAATGGCGCTAGCGCGAATGGCTGGCGAAGACTTAGACAAGTGGCTGGCTATCGCCCAAGCAGCCCGCAGCGAAGGCGACGCGAAAGTGCGTTGGCAGCAGATTGCGAAGCGCTTAGCTGCCACAGCTACCCTTCTGGCCGTGGCGGTATTCCCTGCCCTTTCCGAGCGCGCTCAGGCCGCAGAACGGGCGTTCGACGCGCCCGCAGTAGGCATTATGCGAAATGGATTGCGGCAGAGGCTGGCTGGTGGATTCGCCTCATCGGAACTCGAACAGCTCGTGCTGCAACCGGTCCTCCGCCACACCGTTTTCCCGCATCAGCTGGCGCACCTGTTCCAGTAGACCCTTGGGGCCGCAGAAGCTGATCCGCACCTCGGAGGCGCCCGCCCGCTCGACCTGTTGCGCAAATCGCTGACGAAACCCGGCCGAGGCCGGACCCGTTGCGATGTCGACCAGTTCCACACCCCGCGCACGCGCCATGCCCGGCAAATCCACGGCCTCGGGAAGCTCCCGGCCCGGCGTGAAGAAATGAAAGAACGTCGCGCCGTCCAGCCTGGACGCGTCCCCGGACGCGTCGGCATCGCGAAGCCACGCGATGAACGGCGTCACGCCCACGCCGCCGGCGATCCATATCTCCTGCCGCCCCGTCGCCGTCCGCTTGAACCGGCCGAATGGCGCATAGACCTGCGCGATCATCCCCGGCCGAGCCTCCCTCACCAGCCGCTCCGTGTAGTCGCCCAGCGAACGCACCGTGAAGGCGATCCCGCCATCGGCGTCCCCCGCGCTGGCGATGGTGAAGGGATGCGGCTCGCGCAGGCCGTCGTGCTCGAAGGATACGAACGCGAACTGGCCAGCAAGGAACGCAATGCTCCGACCCTCCGGCACAAGCTGCAGATGGACGGCACTGCCGTTGGCCGAGACCGAGCGCAGGCGGTACCGCGCATGCCGCGAGAACACGGGATACAGCAGCAGCTTGTAGGCCGCCCCCAGCACGCCCAGCAACGACAGCACGGCCAGCCATGCTCCCGCCGGGCTGGCCAGCACGATGGGCGACTTGAAGCTGGCCCAATGCGCGACGACGATCAGGAACAGCGGACCGGACAGCTTGTGCCACCACCGCCAGGTCCGATACGGAATCTTGCGGTTCAGCGCCAGCAACACGATGAGCATCAGCGACACGAAGCTGAGCTGCCGGACGAGCCGCGTCACCGCTCCGGGCAACGACAGGATGGCGGCTGTCTCCCATGCCGGCGTGCCCGCCTTGAAGACCAGGTGGACCGACGCGAACACCAGCGCCCACACTCCGAGCCACTTGTGCGTCTCGTAGACGCGGTCCAGTCCGCCGAACAGCGATTCGACCGCCTTCCAGCGTGCTCCCAGGACGGCCGCAAGGGCCATCAGCGACACGGCAGCGACACCCGAACCCAGGCTGAGCATCGCCGTGGTCGGCCATGTGCTGCCGGGAATCGCCGATGCCGTCAGGCCGAAGCTCGCCAGTACCACGGGAATAATCAGGGAACACGAACCGAGCCGCATGTCAGGTCCGTCCAATCAAAGGGCCAAGCCGATTGTGGTCACCGTTCCATCCGGCATGCGTTGATCCGGATCAATCCCGTGACCAGCGCTCACGCTTTCCGGTTCTGCCTATACCAGGCCACAGCCCCCAGCAGCCCCAGCTGCCCATGCTCCACCCGCCATACCGGGACCCGCTCCAGCTGCTCGGTCATCACGCCCTTGTTGAGGTACCGCTGCAGGAAGCGCCCGTCGTGCAGGAACTGCGGAATGTGCGCGGTAACGCCGCCCGCCAGATACACGACCCGGGCGCCGAAGATGATCGCCAGATCGCCGACCACGCTGCCCAGCCAGCCACAGAACGTCTCCAGCGTTTCCCTTGCCAACGCATCCGATTCTGCGGCCGCGACCAGCGCGCCGGCATCCGCATGCACAGGCGTCGCGCCGCGGAGTTCGCACAGGCACCGGTACAGATTCATCAGGCCAGGACCAGACAGCACGTGCTCGTTGTGCAGGTACGGACGGTCCCTCAACAGCCTGCGCACGATATCCAGCTCCAGCGCATTGCCGGCCGCCAATGACGCCTGGCCGACTTCCGTCGGCAGCACACGCGGCGGCTGACCTTCGATCCAGACGGCGGCGCCCAGTCCCGTGCCGGGACCGATCACCAGCGCGGGTGACGACGTGCCCGTGGCCTTCAAGGATGTCAGCGGCGCCAGCGTGTCCGGCGCGAGCGTCGGTACCGCATTGGCCACGGCTTCGAAATCGTTGATCAGCTGCACCCAGGCCAGGCCGGCGCCCGCACGCGTCTGTTCCACCGACACCGCCCACGGCAGGTTCGAATTGATCAGTCGGTCGCCTTCCAGCACACCAGCGATGGCCACGACCGCGCCATGGCACGGCGTGCCGGCCGCATAGTCGTGCAGGATGGAGGCGAGATCCGGATGCTCCGCGCAGGCATAGCGGCGGTAATCGTGGATCTCGTTGTCGCCGTCGGCGTCGATCCAGCCGAGGCGGGCATACGTGCCGCCCACGTCGGCGACGATGATGCGTGCACGCGAAACATCCTGCGTGTGTGCTGCGGGAACGCCTGTCGGCACCTTGTCCATCGTTACCGTGCCTGCCATGCGAATGCCACGCTGCCCAAAGCCTGAAATGCGCGACAAGGATAACGTGTCGTTGTCCGATCGTGCGTGAGCCGACCGCGGACGGCGCGTAGCTCACCCTACGGAAAGGTACGTCCACGGGTCATGGCGTATCATGCGGGCATGTCCCGGTTCGCCCCCCTGCTCCGTGCCCTGCTTTGCCTGGCGTTGCTGCTCAACGGCACGGCGTACGCGCATGCCGCCACGCGCATGGCGATGGGCGACATGGCTGCAGCGGCCCAGGCCGCCGACGACGTACCGCCCTGCCACGAAGGCATGGCCATGGCGATGGATGGCGACGACGCATCCCCGTCCGTCCACCACGACGACGATGCCGGCCTCCCCGATTGCTGCAAGGCCGGCAACTGCGACGGTTTCTGTGCCCAGCATGCGCCCGTGGTGACCTGGCTGGCGCCGCTGGACCCACCGCGCTATCCCACGGCGGACACTCCGACCTACCGTGCCGGCGCCCACGCCTCCGTGCGTCTGCCCCACCGTCTGCGACCTCCCATCCTGGCAGCCTGACGCCGCATTCCCGCGGCTTTCCGCAGGGCCGGTGGCGCGTGTCGCGCGCCGGATCCACGACCACGACGGACGCCATCGCCACAGCGGTCGGTCGCGCCGACGATGCACAGGATGCTTGCAATGAACCACGATGAATCCACACCGGGACGCCTGGGCGCGTTCCGTCCCACTCGCCGCCAGTTCGTTACCGGCCTGGTCACCGGCAGCGTCGCGCTGGGCCTTGGCCTGGCGCGCATGCCCGCCTCGGCCGGCACCCCCGCACGTCGCGGCGGTGCGGCGCTCGTCACCGGCACCGACTTCGCGCTGAGCATCGGCGCGATGCCGGTCGACATCACCGGCCGCATGCGGCCCGCGATCACGGTCAACAACAGCCTGCCGGCGCCGACACTGCGCTGGCGCGAAGGCGATACCGTTACCGTGCGCGTCAGCAACCGCCTGCGCGACATGACCTCCATCCACTGGCACGGCATCCTGCTGCCGTCGAACATGGACGGCGTGCCGGGCCTGAGCTTCAACGGCATCGCGCCGGGCGAAACCTTCCAGTACCGCTTCCAGCTCAAGCAGTCCGGCACCTACTGGTACCACAGCCATTCGCTGTTCCAGGAACAGGCCGGCCTGTACGGCGCGCTGATCGTCGACCCGCGCGAGCCGCCGCCCTACCACCACGACCGCGAACATGTCGTGCTGCTGTCGGACTGGACCGATCTCGATCCGGCCGCGTTGTACCGGCGCATGAAGAAGATGCCGGAGCACGACAACTACTACCAGCGCACGCTGGTGGACTTCGTACGCGACGCGAAGCGCGACGGGCTGGCGGAGACGGTCGAGGATCGCGGCATGTGGGGGCGCATGCGGATGACGCCCACCGACATCTCCGACATCAATGCGCACACCTACACCTATCTGGTGAATGGTGCGGCGCCGGCCGGCAACTGGACCGGTCTGTTCAAGCCGGGCGAGAAGGTTCTGTTGCGCTTCATCAACGGCAGCGCGATGACCTACTTCGATGTGCGCATCCCGGGCCTGAAGATGACCGTGGTCGCCGCAGACGGCCAGTACATCCATCCGGTCAGCGTGGACGAGTTCCGCATCGCGGTGGCGGAAACGTTCGACGTGATCGTCGAACCGAAGGGTCAGGACGCCTTCACCATCTTCGCGCAGGACATGGGCCGCACCGGCTACGCACGCGGCACGCTGGCCGTCCGCGACGGGCTGGAGGCGCCGGTTCCGTCGCGCGATCCACGTCCGCTGCTGACGATGGCCGACATGGGCCACGACATGAACGGCCATGGCGCGCAGAAAGGCATGGAAGGCGGATGCGGCGCGATGATGGGCGAAGGCGGCTGCGGTGCGAACATGGGTGCGATGGATCACGGCGCTCACGGCGCGACATCGAAGGCGCCGAACCATCCCGCCAGCGAAACTGGCAATCCGCTGGTCGACATGCAGTCCTCCGCCAGCGAACCCAAACTCGACGATCCCGGCATCGGCCTGCGCGACAACGGACGCCAGGTGCTGACCTACGGCGCGATGCGCAGCCTGTTCGACGATCCGGACGGACGCGAACCGGGGCGCACCGTGGAGCTGCACCTGACCGGGCACATGGAGAAGTTCGCCTGGTCGTTCGACGGTATCCCGTTCGCCAGCGCCGACCCGCTGCGTCTCAAGTACGGCGAGCGTATGCGCATCGTGCTGGTCAACGACACCATGATGCAGCACCCCATCCATTTGCACGGCGTCTGGAGCGACCTGGAGGATGCGGACGGTGCATTCCAGCTGCGCAAGCACACCATCGACATGCCGCCCGGCACGCGGCGAAGCTATCGCGTCCGCGCCGATGCGCTGGGACGGTGGGCCTTCCACTGCCACCTGCTGTACCACATGGAAGCCGGGATGATGCGCGAAGTGAGGATCGAGGCATGAAGACCTTCCTCATCCCTGCCCCGCTCCGCCTCGCCTCCGTCGTTGCCGTCGTCCTGGGCGTGGCCGCGCCTGCCATGGCGCAGCATCACGACCATCCACAGCCTGCGACGCAGGAGACACCGAAGCAGGACGACCACGCGCATCACGATCATGGCGCCATGTCCCAGGCGACCCCGGCGACGACACCCGCTGCGCCGCGCGAACCGATCCCCGCGATCACCGCGGACGACGTTGCCGCTGCGTTCCCCGCCATCGACCACCACGCCATGCAGCATGCACCGGCGTTCAACCACAAAGTGACCTTCAACCGGCTGGAAGCCTGGGATGCGGACGAAGGCACTGGCCAAGCCTGGGAAGGCAGCGCCTGGTTCGGCACCGACACCGACCGCCTGTGGCTGCGCAGCGAGGGCGAGCGCATGGGAGGGCACACCGAGAGCGCCGACCTGGAAGTGCTGTACGGCCGCAGCGTCTCGCCGTGGTGGGACGTGGTGGCCGGCGTGAAGCACGACTTCAAGCCCGGCGACGCGCGCAGCTGGGCGGCGCTCGGCGTGCAGGGCATGGCGCCCTACCGCTTCGAGGTGTCGGCAACCGCGTACGTCGGCGAAGACGGACAGGTCGCCGCGAACGTCGAGGCCGAGTACACGCTGCGCATCACCAACCGCCTGATCCTGCAACCGCTGGTGGAAGTGGACATCGCAGCGAAGGATGATCCCGATTACGGCGTCGGACGCGGCATCTCCGGCATCGAAGCGGGCCTGCGCCTGCGCTATGAAGTGACGCGCCGTTTCGCGCCCTACATCGGCGTGGTGCACGAACGCGCCGTGGGCGACACTGCCGATCTGCGCCGCGCAGACGGCGAAGACACGCGCGATACCCGCATCGTCGCGGGCGTCCGGATCTGGTTCTGATGGAGGACTTCATGAATTGCCGCACGCCCCTGCTCCGCCTCGCCTCCGTCCTGCTGCTCGCCACCACCCTCGCCGCCTGCACGCAGGCGGTGCCGGCGCCGGTGGACAGCGCCCTCGCGGCGACGGCTGCACCGGCAACGCAGCAGAAGGCCGCAGCGGCGACGACGCCGGAGATCACCGTCCATCGCGATGCCTACTGCGGCTGCTGCCACCTCTGGATCGAACACCTGCGCAAGGAAGGCTTCGACGTGCACGACCGCGTCGAGGACGCCATGAGTCCGGTGAAGGAACGGCTGGGCATCGTGCCCGAGCATGCGTCCTGCCACACCGCCGAAGTCGGGGGCTACGTGGTCGAGGGCCATGTGCCGGCATCGGACATCCGTCGCCTGCTGCGCGAGAAGCCGACCATCCGTGGCCTGGTGCTGCCCGGCATGCCGATGGGCTCGCCGGGGATGGAGGTGGAAGGCGTCGACGCACCGGCCTACACCGTGCTCGCGCTGCACCGCGACGGCACCACCACGCCCTACGCCACGCATTCGCCATGAACCGAGGGGGACGGCACGGACGCCGTCCCACCCCTTGACTCTGGAGCGTACTCCAGGGTGCAGACTGCAGGCACTTCGAGGAGTTCCCGCATGAACATCGGCCAATTGTCCCGCCGCACCGGCGTCCCCATCGACACCGTGCGCTACTACGAAAAGCAGCGCTTGCTGCCCACGCCCACGCGCAGTGCCAGCGGCTACCGCCATTACGAAACGAACGATGTGCTGCGGCTGAATTTCATCCGCCGCGCGAAGGCGCTCGGCTTCACGCTCGAGGAAATCCGCGACCTGCTGGCCCTCAGCAGCGCCCACGACGGCGACATGGCGGCCATCCGTTCCGCCGCCACCGACAAGCTGGTCGACGTGGAACAACGTCTGGCGGAGCTGACGCGCGTGCGTGACGGGTTGCGCCAGCTGGTCGATGCATGCCCGGGGCATGGCGCGCTGGACCAGTGCCCGATCCTCACGGCGCTGGGAGGCGAGGCATGAGCCACGCACCGCACACGCATGGACACGCTTCCAGCGAACACACGGCGAAACCCGCGTGCTGCAGCGGCCATACCACGGCGCGCGCCGACGACGACACGCACGTCACCGATCCGGTCTGCGGCATGAAGGTCGATCCGCTCACCACCGCGCACCATGCGGAGCATGCAGGCCAGGCCTACCATTTCTGTTCCGCAGGTTGCCGCACGAAGTTCGTCGCCGATCCCGAACGCTATCTGCATCCGGCCGCTGCTGCCGCACCGGCACCTGCGGGCACGCAGTACACCTGCCCCATGCATCCGGAGATCGTGCAGGACGGCCCGGGCACGTGTCCGCTCTGTGGCATGGCGCTGGAGCCCATGCTGCCCTCGCTGGACGAGGAGGAGAATCCGGAGTTGACCGATTTCCGGCGGCGCTTCTGGTGGACGCTGCCCTTCAGCACGGCCACGCTGCTGCTGGCCATGGGCGGCATGTACCTGGATCTCATCCCGCCCACCGTGCGCACCTGGCTGGAATTCGCGTTCAGCACGCCGGTCGTGCTGTGGGCCGCTTGGCCGTTCTTCCAGCGCTGGGCGCAATCGATCGCACATCGCAGCCCCAACATGTGGACGCTGATCGGTACCGGCGTGGCCGCCGCCTACGGTTACAGCGTGGTCGCCGTGCTGGCACCGCAACTGTTCCCGCCCTCGTTTCGCGACCATGGCCACGTCGGCGTCTACTTCGAAGCGGCGGCGGTGATCGTGTCGCTCACCCTGCTCGGCCAGTTGCTGGAACTGAAGGCGCGCTCGCAGACCTCCGCCGCGATACGCGCCCTGCTGGGCCTCGCGCCGAAGACGGCACGCCGCCTGCGCGACGATGGCGATGAGGAAGACATCGAGCTCTCGCACGTGCACGTCGGCGACCGGCTGCGCGTGCGGCCGGGCGAGAAGGTGCCGGTGGATGGCGTGGTGCTGGAAGGCCGGACGCACATCGACGAATCCATGCTGACCGGCGAGCCGATGCCGGTGGAGCGTGCGCCGGGCGACCGCGTGATCGGCGCCACCCTCAACGGTGCGGGCAGCCTGGTGATACGTGCCGACAAGGTGGGCAGCGACAGCGTGCTCGCCCAGATCGTGCAGCTGGTCGCGCAGGCCCAGCGCACGCGCGCACCGATGCAGCGGCTGGCGGACCGGGTGTCGTTCTGGTTCGTGCTCGCCGTGCTCGCCGCCGCACTGGCGACCTTGCTGGGCTGGGGTCTGTTCGGCCCGGATCCGTCATGGACCTACGGTGTCCTCAACGCCGTATCGGTGCTGATCATCGCCTGCCCCTGTGCACTGGGATTGGCCACGCCGATGTCGGTGATGGTGGCCAGCGGGCGTGCCGCGCAGGCCGGTGTGCTGTTCCGCGATGCAGAAGCCATCGAGACGCTGCGCAAGGTGGACACGCTGATCGTCGACAAGACCGGCACGCTGACCGAGGGGCGCCCGGCTTTCGATGCGGTGCATGCGTTGGCACCGTTCGACGAGGACGAGGTGCTGCGCTTGGCCGCCAGCCTGGATGCCGGCAGCGAGCATCCGTTGGCGCAGGCGGTGGTGCAGGAGGCGCGTCGGCGCGGGCTGGCGCTCGCGTCCGCACTGGATTTCGAATCCAGCAGCGGCGTCGGTGTCCGCGGCGTGGTCGACGGCCGTCGCCTCGCGTTCGGCAATACCGTGCTGATGGAGGAGGAAGGCGTATCCATCGATGCCTTGCGGGAACATGCCGACCGCCTCCGCGAGGAAGGCGGCAGCGTGATGTTCCTCGCGGTCGATGGCGCGCCCGCCGGCAGTATCGCGGTGGCCGATCCCATCAAGGCCAGTACGCCGGACGCCCTGCGCGCCCTGCGTGACGGCGGGCTCCGCATCGTCATGGCCACCGGCGATGGCGAACGCACCGCGCGGGCAGTCGCCGCACGCCTCGGTATCGACGAAGTCCACGGTGAAGTGCGTCCCGCGGACAAGGCCGCGCTGGTGGCGCGTCTGAAGCAGGAGGGCCGCCACGTGGCGATGGCCGGGGATGGCATCAACGATGCCCCTGCCCTCGCGGCGGCGGATGTCGGCATCGCAATGGGCACGGGCACGGACGTGGCGATGTCCAGCGCGCAGGTGACGCTGGTGAAGGGCGACCTGCGCGGCATCGCGCGCGCCAAAGCGCTGTCGGAAGCGACGGTGCGCAACATGCGGCAGAACCTGGCTTTCGCCTTCGCGTACAACGCGCTGGGCGTGCCGGTCGCGGCCGGCGTTCTCGGCCTGTTCGGCGGTCCGCTGCTGTCACCGATGTTCGCCGCAGTGGCGATGAGCCTCAGCTCGGCCTCGGTGGTTGGCAACGCGCTGCGGCTGCGGCGCGTGCGCCTGCCCGGTGAATGAAACGCATGCGGCCGCCCTCAGGCGGCCGCATCAGGAAGCATCGGACCTTACTTGACCTTGGCGTAGGTCGCCTTGAACGCCACGCCGCTCATGATGCCGCCCGCGTGGCATTCGTAGTTGGTGGCGCTGCGGTACTCGTTCTTCTTGAAGTAGCTGACGATGTCGATAACCGCATTGGCGCCGCGATCCTTGGCGCCCTCCTGCAACGCCTTCAGCGCCGACAGCGCCACCCAGCGGCAGGACTCGGCATCGGACTTGCCCACGCCGTTGGTCTTCTTGTTGGTCACGTCCTCACCGAAGCGGGACACCACCGCCGGCGTCTTCTGGCCGGCGAGGTAGAAGCGCACGCTGCCGTCGAGGCCGGCGGCCTTCGCTTCGGCCGAATCCAGCAGCTCCTGCAGGGGAAGTTCGAGGCGCGTGTCGGCGGCGACCGCCGGGGCGGCGGCCAGCACCAGGCAGGTCAAAGTGGTGGTCAGAAATCGTTTCAAGGTTCAGCTCCTTGGGTGAATGGCGGTCGGGCCGCCGTTGGAAAGAGATTGCCAAGCGGAAGGTTCGGAGGGCGTGCAGGCACGCGGGACGGCCCATGTTGACTGCCTGCCGTGTCACTGGATGGGCGGCACATCCTCTTCGGGGCCGATTTCGATGCTGTTCCGCTCGTCCGCGAACTGCACCCTGAAGTCGCCGCGCAGCAGCCACGCGGCGGTATCGGCCGCCAGCGCATCGCTGATCTTGCTCAACGACGAGCAGCCACCCCGGAACAACGTCATCGTCTGCCGGTAAGGCTGGTACTGCCCTATCAGCTTGCCGTCCTGGAACAGGTCGGCGCGGATCATCGCCCACTTGGGACCGGAGAATCCGCCACCGTCGGCGCTGCGCATGTTCATGATGCGGATGCGCAGGGTACGGCCAGGCAGGCTTTCCAGGTCCTGGTCGGTCAGTTCCACCCGTCCTTTCGAATACTCGACCAGATGCGCGGGCAGTTCCGCTGTCCAGTCGCAATCCTTCATGAACTCCGGATAGCCGGCGTACCCCTCGCGCAGCGCGATCGTCGGGCTGGTTCGGATGACATCATCCGCAAGCGCAGGCAATGCGAACGCGCCCAGCCAGGCCGCCAGCAGAAGCCGGTGCACGTGCCGCCTCACGGCGTAGCCGCCTGCGTGGCCTCGGCGCCATCGGGCTGGTGGAATACCGGGGAATTCTGGATGTCGTTGACCAGATTGCGGATCCAGCGGTTGTAGTTGCCGTGGATTTCCGGTGCCCCGCGCTTGATTTCGTAGTTCATCTCCCTGCTGGAGACATACTCGATCTTGAAGCCGTTGGCGTCGTACCGCACCGCGACCACGACTTCATGCGTGCGTGGCGCGTAGCGCAGCGTCACCCGGCCGGGTTCGCTGTCCGCGACGGCCCAGCCGCGGGCCTTGCCCGCATGGATGATGGCCGCCTTGATGCGCGCCGCACTCGGCGGAATGCCGTTGGTGGACTCCACCCGCTCGTACGCCGGCACGACCATCGGATCCTGCTTGCCTGCCATCGCCGGCAGGCTGGCGGCTGACAGCACGAGCGCCAACAACAATGAAACGGAACGCTTCTTCATCTATCCCCCTGTGGATGTCCGGCGTCAGTCTTTCCAACGCTTGAAGATCAGCGACGTATTGATGCCGCCGAAGGCGAAGTTGTTGTTCATCACGTAGTCGGTCTGCAGTTCGCGACCTTCGCCGGTGATGTAGTCCAGGTCCGCGCAGCGGGGATCGCGCTCCTCCAGGTTGAGCGTGGGGGCGAACCAGCCCTCGCGCATCATCTCCAGCGTGATCCAGGCTTCGTAGGCACCGCATGCCCCAAGCGTGTGGCCGACGTAGCTCTTCAGCGAGCTGATCGGCATGCGGCTGCCGAACACCGCCGCCGTGGCCGTGGTCTCGGCGATGTCGCCATGGTCGGTGGCCGTACCGTGCGCGTTGACGTAACCGATCGCGTCCGGCTCCAGCCCTGCATCCTCCAGCGCCAGCCGCATGGCCTGCGCCATGGTGTCGGCGCTGGGCTGGGTGACATGCTGGCCGTCGCTGTTGGTGCCGTAGCCGACGACTTCGGCCAGGATGGTCGCGCCGCGCGCCTGCGCGTGCTCCAGCTCCTCCAGCACCAGCGTGCAGGCGCCCTCGCCCAGCACCAGGCCATCGCGGTTGGCATCGAACGGACGTGGCGTCCGCTCGGGCTCATGGTTGCGCACGCTGGTGGCGAACAACGTATCGAACACCGCCGCCGCCGTGGCATCCAGCTGCTCCGCGCCACCGCCGATCATCGCGACCTGTTTGCCGCTGCGCACGGCTTCGTAGGCGCAGCCCACGCCCTGGCTGCCGGACGTGCAGGCACTGGACGTGGTGTAGACCCGGCCGGTCAATCCGAAGAACACCCCGATGTTCACCGGCGCGGTGTGGCTCATCATCTTCAGGTAGGTGGTCGCGTTGATGCCCTCGGTGGTGTACGCATTGAGCATGCGGCCGAAGTCGCCGATCGCCTCGTGGCTTCCCGCGGAAGAACCGTACGAGACCCCCACCTTCCCGCTTTTCAGGACAGGGTGGCCGAGCAGGCCGGCCTGTTCCAGCGCCATCTCGGTGGCGCGCACGGCCATCACGGCCACCCGGCCCATGCTGCGCGTGGTCTTGCGGTTGTAGTGGGCCGGCAACTCGAACGGTTCGGCGGGCGCGGCCAGCCGCGTGTTGAGGCCTTCGTACTTGTCCCAGTCCTGCATGTGGCGCACGGCATTGCGGCATTCGCGCAGGCGCAGATGCACGCTGGACCAATCGTGGCCGAGCGGGCTGATGGTGCCCGCGCCGGTAACGACAACGCGTCGATCGCTGCGACTCATCCGACCAGCCCTCCATTGACCGAGATCACCTGCCGGGTGACGTACGACGCCTGCGGCGACATCAGGAACGCCACCACGGCGGCGACTTCCTCCGGCCGTCCGACGCGCTTCATGGGAATCATCTTCAATGCTTCGTCCACCACCTCGCCACTGACCATCTCGGTGTCGATCAGGCCGGGCGCCACGCAGTTCACGGTGATCCCGCGGCTGGCCAGTTCCAGCGCCAGCGCCTTGGTGGCGCCGATGATGCCGGCCTTGGCCGCGCTGTAGTTGACCTGGCCACGGTTGCCGACCAGGCCGGACACCGACGACAGCGTCACGATGCGGCCCGGCTTGCGTCGGCGCACCATCGGCATGACCAGGGGATTGAGCACGTTGTAGAACCCGTCAAGGTTGGTGCGCAGCACGGCATCCCAGTCGTCGCCGCTCATGGCCGGGAACGCGGTGTCGCGCGCGATGCCGGCATTGCAGACGATGCCATGGTAGGTGCCGTGTTCTCCGACATCGGCCTCCAGTGCCTGTGTTGCCGCGGTGCGGTCGGCCACATCGAACGCGAGCACGCGGGCTTCCCGGCCCAGCTCGCGCACCTGGCCGGCGACGGCTTCGGCTTCCTCCCTGCGGCTGCGGCAATGCACGACGATGTCGAATCCGTCCTGCGCCAACCGCAACGCGATGGCCCGCCCGATCCCCCGGCTCCCCCCGGTGACCAGGATCGTATTGTCTCCACTCATTCCTGCGTACTCTCCAGATACGCCATCGCGTCCGGTGGTTCGAACACCGACACGTTGGCAGTCGCCAGTTCTTCGCCGTCCCCCAGGATGCGGCAGCTGAACATTCCAAGCCCATTGTCGCCCAGCAGCTCGCGCGTTGCCTCTACCCGGAGCAATGCGCCCGCCCGGAACCACGAGGCCCGGCTTTCGTAGCGGCGCGTGCCCAGCAGGAAACCGATCGACGGCTCGCGGCCGGACGCGCGGGCGTGGCAGCCCGCCCACGCGGCGATGGCCTGCGCCATGTATTCGACCCCTACCCAGGCGGGAACGCCTTCCGCATGGCAGAACGGTCCTTCATCGGGCACGCGCACTTCCACTGCCACGCTGTCTTCGCCCCAGGCAACGAGGCGATCGACCAGCCGCATCGTTCCCCGGTGCGGCACCACGCGTTCGATGTCGTACAACTCGCCCATTCACTCTGCTCCGAATACCAGCACGGCATTGCTGCCGCCGAAGGCGAACGACTGGCTCAGCACATGGCGCAGCGGGCCGTTGGCGGTGCTTCCGGGCGGCGCGAAGGACAAAGGCGGCAATGCCGGATCCGGCACGCCATCCCACCAGTGCGGTGGCAGCCGGCGTTGCGGGTTGTCGACCATCGCCAGCCAGCACAGGCCGGCTTCGACGGCACCCGCTGCGCCGAGCGTGTGGCCGGTCAGCGCCTTGGTGGAGCTCACCGGCACCTCTGGCCCCAGTGCGGCCGCCACCGCGTGGCTCTCCATCGCATCGTTCTGCGGCGTGGCCGTGCCGTGCAGGTTCACGTAATCGATCTGCCCGGCCGAAAGCTTCGCCCGCGCAAGCGCCTGGCCAATGGCGTCTATGGCGCCGATGCCCTGCGGCTCGGGCGCGGAGATGTGGTGGGCGTCGGAGGTTTCACCCCAGCCCGCCAGCCGCACGGGCCCGGGCGAGCGCGTCATCAGGAACAGCGCGGCACCCTCGCCAATGTTGATGCCATGGCGGTTCATCGAAAAAGGATTGCAGCGCTCGGCCGACACGGATTCCAGCGCCATGAAGCCGCGTACGGTGAACTGGCACAGTGAATCCGCGCCACCCGTGATGACGGCGTCCACCAGTCCGGCACGCAGCAGCCGCGCCGCGGATGCCATCGCCTTGGCGCTGGAAGAACATGCGGTGGAGATCGTCCAGGCAGGTCCGCGTGCGCCCGATTCGGCCGCGAGAAAACGCGAAGGCGCGCCGATCTCCTGTTGCACGTAGTGGAACCCCTCGGGCCACTGCTGATGGCGATGCCAGTGCACCATCGCCTGTTCCGCCTCGCCTATGCCCGACGTGCTGGTGCCGACCACGATGGCCACGCGTGCAGGCCCATGGCGTTCGATCGCCTGCTGCACTTGATCGTGGATCTGCAGGTAGGCGGCACGCAGCAGTGCGTTGTTGCGTCCGCGGAGCTGCACCGGATGGTGGTCGAGCGTGGGCAGCGCGGTGGTCACGGTGCCCATCGCCAGGCGATGGCCAGGCACCAGGGTGTCGTTCTGTGCCACGCCCGAGGGAGCATCGTCGCGAAACAAGGCATCGCGCACCGACGCCTTGCCTGCGCCGAGCGCGCACACCAGCCCGAGATCGTTCAGGAAGATCGCGTCGCGGCTCACGGGATCGGGTCTCCGCCGGCCGTCGATTCAATCGTCAGATGATAGCCGTCCGCCTTGTTGTGGAGCCGCAACGTGGTCGCATCCACGCGATCCCGCGCCAGCCATGCACGGCCATCCTTGCGCAGTTCGCGGTGGTCGCCGGACTCGACCAGCTCCCAGCCCGCGGGCAAGGCGGCGCGCACGGCGTCGGCGGGCCACAGGCTGAACTGCAGATCGTCCAGCACGCGCTCACCCCGCACCGCCGCAGGCAGCCACGCCGCACGCTCTTCGGACAAGGTCCTGCCGTCCCAGTGCAGGCGGACGCCGGTACGGCCCATGGCCTGCACGGCCAACCGCACGGCGCCGGCATCGACTTCCAGCAGGGCGTCGAGTTCGCGCACGTGTTCGCCAAAACGAAACACCAGGCGCTGCTGGACCGCGATCTGCTGGCCGAGCGCTGCCGGCGCCAGTTGCAGCGAAGGCAGGACGACCGCAGGCGGTGCCGGACGCGTGGCACACGCCGCCAGCAACAGCCCCGTCAGCAAGCAGGCGATCAGCCGGTGCACAGTTGCTCCAGCACCTGCAGGCGCCGCTGCGTGTCGGCCACGTACGGATTCTTCTTGTCCCAGGCGTAGCCGGCCAGGATCGAACAGATCATCCGGCGGATGTCGGGCTGTGCATCGGGGTGGAAGATGATGCGCTGGAAACCACCTGCGTACCACGACTCCACGAAACGCCTGAACGTCTGCACGCCACCGCGCAGCGGCACGGAAAAATCGGCTTCCCAATCCACGCTTTCGCCCGCGTACTTGCGGGCCAGGCACTCGCTGGCCAACTGCGCGGACTTGAACGCGATGGTGACGCCCGACGAGAACACCGGATCGAGGAACTCGCCCGCGTTGCCCAACAGCGCATAGCCCGGCCCCCACAGCGACGATACGTTCGCCGAATAGCCGGTGATCTGGCGCACCGGCAGCACCGCCCACTCGGCGTTCTTCAGCAGGCGGGTCAGGTTCGGATCCTCGCCGACGATGGCCTGCAGGCGTTCGAGCTCGGTGCCCGGGTAGCGGTCGAGGAAGTCCATCTCCGCCACCACGCCCAGCGAACAGCAGCCATTGGAGAACGGGATGGTCCAGTACCAGACGTCCACGTGTTCGGGATGCGTGGTGATCAGGATCTTGTTGCGGTCGAACCCGGCGTCATGCGCGATGTGGTCTCGCACATGGGTGAAGATCGCCCCGCGCACCGGGAAGTTGGAAGGCGACTCCAGCTTCAGCAGGCGTGGCAACAGGCGCCCGAAGCCACTGGCATCCAGCATGAAGTCGGCTTCGATGGCGTATTCCTCGCCCTCCGGCGAACGCACGGTCACGCGCGCCGTCTCGCCGGGTTCAGCGGACAGCACTTCATGCCGGTAGCGCACTTCCGCGCCCATGCGCTCGGCGCCCCTGGCCAGCACGTGGTCGAAATCGGCACGCTGCACCTGATAGGTGGTGCCCCATCCCGGCGAGAACTTGTCGCGGAAATCGAATTCCGTGGTGCGCTCGCCGCGCACGAACGCCGCACCATTCTTGTACTGGAAGCCGGCTTCCACCACGTCCTGCAGCAGGCCGGCCGCCTCGATGTATTCCATGCTCTGCGGCAGCAGGCTCTCGCCGATGGAGAAGCGCGGGAACTGCTCGCGCTCGACGATCAGCACCTTGCGTCCCTGCTGGCGCAGCATCGCCGCGGCGACCGAGCCGGCGGGGCCCGCGCCGATGATCAGGATGTCCGTGCGTTCCGTTTTCATTCCGAAGTGTGTCCATGCAAAGAAGAATCATCCGGTCGTGGCCGGAACAGGGGCGACAGCAGCCAGACCAGGCCGATGCCGAACAGCAGGGTCAGGCCGAAAGCACGCAGCGCAGGCGTTGCCGAAAGGCCCAGCAGACCGAACGAGAGCCACGTGCTGGCCGCGCCCACGCTGACCGCGAGCCATGCACTCGCGTCGCCGCGATGTTCGACCAGGAAGATGCCGTAGTCGATGCCCATGCCCAGCAGCAACATCAGCGCCAGCACGTTGAACAGCTGCAGCGGCTGGCCCAGCCAGCCCAGCAATGCGACCGTCAGCACGCCGGCCAGCAGTGTCGGCGTGATCACGCGCCACGCCTGCCCGCGGTAGCGGAGCGCCAGCACGAGGAACACGACCACCACACCCGCCAGCAGCAACCACGACATCATGTGGCGGTAGTGCGTCAGCAGGCGTGAAATGTCCGCGGTGCGGTCCACCCAGCGCACGCCATCCAGCCCTTCGGCCTGCGCGGCGAAGATGGCCAGCGCATCGGGGCGCGACAGGTCGTTGACCATCACCACCGAGGCCATGCCCTGCCCCACCTGTCCCAGCCACAAGTGGCGCACGGGCCGCGACGCCGGCGACGCCAGGAAGGCATCAATGCCCACCGCCGATCCAGCGAACTCCCCGCGCGCCAGTATCTCTCCCGTGGCAGCCGACAAGCGCGCCAGCACTTCCTGTTCGACACGCGAGGTCAGGGCGGCAACTTCGTCCTGCCGACGCTGCGATGGCAGCCAGTCGCTCAGGGCGCGATGGCCGCCGACCGACCCGTCGGCCTCGACCTGGCGCAACCGGGCGACCAGGCGCTCCTCGCGTTGCAGGACCTGCTCGGCGTCCCGTCCCTGGACCAGGAAGAACTGCGCCGGGCTGGGCATGCCCAGCAACCGCCCCACTTCGCGCTGTTGGGCGATCAGCGCCGGCGGCGATGATTGCAGGCCGCGCAGGTCATCGTTGGCTTGCAGCTTGAACAAGCCGGGTACCGCGACCAGCAGCACCGCCGCCGCGAGCACGCCAACGGCACGACGGCTGGACAGTCGCGGCCATCGCGCCAGCGTGCCACCCAGCCAGCGCGAGAACGCGGTGCTGCCCATGCGTCCGCCGTCGAGCCAGGGAAATCCAAGGATCACCGTCAGGAACGCGGCCGTCAGCCCGACTACCGAGAACAGCGCCATCTGGCGCAGCCCGGGGAACGGCGCGAGCCCCAGCGCCAGGTAGGCCATGGCGCTGGTCAGCAAGGCCAGCCACAGGCCCGGCAGCAGGTGCCGCAGCAACGACCAGCGACGCTCGGCGGCCACGCCCTGGCGCGAGGCGAACCAGTGGATGCCGTAGTCCTCCGCGACGCCCACCAGACTCGCGCCGAAGATCAACGTCAGCAGATGGATCTTCCCGAACACCAGCACGGTGACGGTCAACGCCACCGCGCAACCGACCAGCAACGACAGCGCCACCAGCAGCAGTGGGCGCAGCGAACGGAACGCGAGCCAGACCAGCAGCAATACCGCCGCCAGCGACCCCCAGCCGATGGTGTTGACCTCGCGGCTGGCCTGCACGGCCGCGGATTCCGCGTGCAGCGGCACGCCGGCCTTCAGCACCCGCAGCCCGGGTGCAGCGGTCGTCGCCGCGGATGCCGCGCCGTCCAGCAGATCCTGCAATCGGCGTTCACCGTCGAGCTTGAACGCGGATTCGCGCAGCGTGAACTGCAGCACGGCCCAATGGCGGCCTTCCGCCTGCAGCAGGCCATCGGCATCCAGTGCCAGGCCCGAGGAAGCGGCCTGCGCCTGCCACCACTGCGGCCACAGGCCCAGCGGATCGCGGCGCCACTCGGTCAGGCGGGGCGTTCCCATGGGTCCGTACAGGGCGACGAGCGCGGATTCGGCCAGTGCATCCGCGGGCGTCTGTGCGAGTGCCTCCCGCTGCTCCTGCGTCAGCAGCCGGTCGCGATACGGAGCGAAGAAATCGCGCGCCTGTGCGAACCAGTCGTCCGGCGAGCGATCCGAAACCAGCAGCGCCGATGGCCGCGTTGCCGCAGACGTCTGCACGAAGGCCTCGAAAACGGCGCGTGCCCTCAGCGCCGCTTCCGGTGCATCCGCGCCCAGCATCACCACCACGTCGCGCGCACTGTTGCCGGCGATGCGACGCGTCGCATCGGCAATCGCCGGGTCGCCGGCTTCCGTGGGCAACAACGCAAGCACGTCGGTGTCGATGGCCGGCGCGTGCCAGAACCGCCACTGGTGCCAGGCCACGACCGCCAGCACCAGCACCCATGCAAGCGCCAGCCAACGCCAGCCCCGCAGCGGATGCGCCGCAGGCAGATGGAGCGACGGCTCACTCAAGCCGGGTCGCCTCGTCGCGTGACAGGGTGGCCGGTGTTTCGCTCATCGCGCTGAAGCGCAGGTGGGTGACGTCGCCATTGGCTTCACGCAGTTCGACCTCACGCACGTAACGGTCGCCGGACAGACGCACGGACGTGAACGCCTGCGCCAGTTGCCGCGAACGCGGCACCAGCGTCATCCGCCACCCCTTGCCGGCGGCAGGCTCGGCCTTCACCTCGAACGTCGACGTCAGTGCCTTCATGTCGCCGCTCATCAGCGCGAACATCATCGCATTGACGCTGCGAAGCCCCGGCTGCTGGCGCGCATCCACTTCGACCCGCCGGCTGCCGTCGCGCTGACGGCTGAGGATGCGGTCCCGCGTGATCACGGTCTCGGAGGGAAACGGTGCCGTCGTGGTCCAGACCACGCCCTTGTCGCGCGCGAGCAGGAAGCGTCCGCTGGAGCGCAACGGGTTCCTGAAGCCGGCGACCTGCTTCTCCTGCGCGAACTCGCCGCGCAGCAGCGGCACCTGTGCGACCTGCCCTTGCACCTGCGCCAGCGGATCGGCCGCTGCCGCGGGCAGCATGTTGCCGCCCGCCGCGACGGCCAGCAGGGACGCGGCCAGGAAACTGCGGACCGTCTTCATGGCGCCTCCACTCCCAGCCGCTGCCACAGGACAGGCGGGCACAGATACAGCATCTCGCCTGAAGCCGCGTCGACCGCGACCTGGATGGTGTGCGCGCGTGTCATCACCTCCCCGCTGGCGGCATCGCGGATCTCGTAGTCCAGCTTCAACCGGTTCTCCCACTCGCTGATGCGCGCGGTCACGACCAGCGGCTGCGCGTACCGCAGCGGACGGATGTACTTCACGCGCGTGTCGACAATGGGCCAGAGATAGCCCGACACCTGCATCTGCGGATAGTCGTAGTCCAGGCGCTGCAACAGCGCACACCGGGCGATCTCCAGGTACTTGAAGTAATGCCCGTGCCAGACCACCTGCATCGCGTCGCAGTCATGGAAGGCCGGGCTCAACGCCACTTCGATGGCCAGATGTTCGTGCTGCTCAACCGGCATAGACGTCCCACCGCGCTTCGCGGATGTCGGCCAGCAACCGGCGAAGCTCGCCATCCAGTGCCCGGTCTTCTTCCACCAGCGGGATACGCTCGCGCAGGTCGGCGTACATCGCGGCAGGACCATCGCGCAGCGTCGACTGCATGCCGACGCGTTCGCGCAGTTCGAGCGCCTGGCGGGCCGCGACCAGCATTCCCGCCATCACCTGCTCGGTCAGCTCGATCACGCGCAGGCAGTCCCGCGCGGCGATCGTGCCCATGCTGACCTTGTCCTGGTTGTGGCATTCGGTCGAGCGCGAGAAGACCGAGGCCGGCATGGTCAGCTTCAGCGCTTCGGCCGTCCACGCCGAAACGCTGATCTGCAATGCCTTCAGGCCATGATTGATGGCGGCGCGCGGCCCCGTCGCACCGGACAGGTTGGCGGGCAGCCCATGGTTGTAGCGGGCGTCGACGATCAGCGCCAACTGGCGATCGAGCAGGTCGGCCACGTTGGCGACGGTGTTCTTCAACGAATCCATCGCGAAGGCGATGTGGCCGCCGTAGAAGTGGCCGCCGTGCAGGATCTGCTCGCGGTCCGGATCGATCAGCGGATTGTCGTTCGCACTGTTGAGTTCGGTTTCGATCAACTGGCGGAAGAACGGGAGCGCGTCCTCCAGCACGCCGATCACGTGCGGCGCACAACGTAGCGAATAGCGGTCCTGCAGCCGTTGTTCGTTGCGCGGCGGGCGGTCGCTGTGCAGGTCCTCGCGCAGGCGCTGAGCCACCCGCGACTGGCCCGGGTGCGGCTTGGCCGCGAACAGCACCGCATCGAAGTGGTGCGCATTGCCGTTGCTTGCCAGCACGTTGAACGCGGTCAACCGTGTGGCGAGCCGCGACAGGTACTCCGCACGGTGGAACGCGAGACACGCCAGCGCCGTCATCACCGCAGTGCCGTTCATGATCGCCAGGCCTTCCTTCGGGCGCAGCGTGAGCGGACGCAGACCGATCTCGGCCAGTACCTCGGCGGCCGGCCTGCGACGGCCGGCATGCATCACCTCGCGCTCGCCGCAGAGCACCGCCGCCACGTAGGACAGGGGCGTCAGGTCCCCGCTTGCACCCACCGACCCCTCTGCGGGGATCAGCGGCAGCACATCGTGGCGCAACAGCGCTTCCAGGCCTTGCAGCAACGGCAGGCTGACCCCGGACATCCCGCGCACCAGCGATGCCAGGCGCGCCGCGAGTACTGCGCGCGTTTCGGTTTCATCGAGGAAACGGCCGAGACCGCAGCCGTGGTAGGTATACAGATGGTGCGGCAGTTCCGCGACCAGCGCCGGCGGAATGTTCACGGTGCAGGAATCGCCATAGCCCGTGGTGACGCCGTAGATCACACCGTCCTCGTCCAGCAGTCGATCCAGGAAATCCGCACCGCGCGCGATCCGCGCACGGAATTCCGTGTCCTCCGACAGTACGGCCGGCACCTGCCGCCGGGCGAGCGCCACCACGTCCTCGATGCGAAGAGGGGCATCGCCGAAGACCGGGGCCACGGATTCATTCATTGCGGGCGTCATGCGTTACCTGATCCCAGAAGGGGTAGAAGTTGAACCAGTCATAGGGAGAGAGGCGGACCTGCCGTTCCATCCACACCGCGAACTGCGCAGCGTAGCCGGCCAGGGCGGCGTCGCGCGAGCCGCGTGGCAGTTCGATGCGTTCAGCGAAGGCCTCCAGGCGCACGCGGTACCCGTCGCCATCGTGCGTGCAGGCCATCGTGAACACGGGACACTTCAGCGCAGCGCCCAGCACGTAGGCCCCGATGGGAAACGGTGCGTCATGCCCCAGGAACGGCGCCGTCACGCTGCGGCCGCCGCGCAGCGGCACCCGGTCGCCCGCGATGGCAACGAATTCACCGCGCGCCACGCGCTCGGCCAGCTTCACCGCATCGGCAGGTCCCAGGTCGGTGACCTGCAGCAGTTCGACCCGACTGCCGGCATCCAGGCGCTGGATCAACCGGTTGAAACGCTCGGCGTGCGCGGTGTGCACCAGTGCGGTCAGGCGGAACCCGGGCACCTGGTCGGCCATGATCTGGCACAGCTCCAGGCATCCCAGGTGCGCGGTGACGATCAGGCCACCCTCGCCCGCCTTCACGCGCGCCAGCACATCCTTGCGTTCCATCCGCACCCGTTCCACCGGGTAGCGCTGGCCCAGCGCCAGGATCTTGTCGAGCAGGGTTTCGGCGAACATCGCGAAGTGATGCAGGCTCTGCCACATGCCCGGCCGTCGTGGCGGCACGGCCTGGTACGCATGCGCCCGCTGCAGGTATTGCAGTGACGCGCGGCGCGCGGTGCCGTTGGCGAGCCAGTGGATGAGCACCACCGGATACACGCAGAGACGGAACGGCCAGCGCCCGAGCCAGCGGTGTACCGCGCACAGCAGCAGGATGCCGCGCACGGAAGTGGATTCGCCGATCTCGGCCCAGTGCTGCCCGCGCTGGCTCATGCGGCCCGGTCCACGGCGCGGCGCGCCAGAAGGCGTGGCAGGCGGCGCACCATGCCGAAGAACAGTCGTGCGTGCATGCGACTGATGCGCACGTTGTCGCGCCACACATCGAAGTGGGACACGCCATCGAGCGGATACGTTACCCGGGTGGGCAGGTTGCGTACCGCGACGCGACGCCAGAACAACCGGACCAGCACTTCCACGTCGAAGTCCATGCGACGGCCGATGGTTTCCTCATCGATCAGCCGCAGCACCGGCGGCAGCGGATATACCCGGAACCCGCACATCGAGTCGCGGATGGAGAAGGACAGCGTGTTTATCCAGACCCACACGTGCGTAAGGTAGCGGCCGTACAGCCGGCCCCTGGGCACGCTGTCGTCGTACAGCGGCACGCCGCAGACCACGTCATCAGGGTGCGCCCGCGCCATCGCCAGGAACGCGGGGATATCGGCGGGATCGTGCTGGCCATCCGCGTCGATCTGCAGGACATGGGTGTGGGCGTTGGCGCCGGCCCAACGGAAACCGGCCAGGACGGCCCCGCCCTTGCCCTGGTTCTCGGACAGCCGCAGCAGGCGCACGCGCGGTGCATGCAATGCCGACAGGCGATCCAGTTCGGCTGCGCACGGGGCACCGGAACCGTCGTCCACCAGCAGGCACGGCACACCCGATGCCAGCACGCCCTCCACCATCGTCGCGATGGCGTGCTCGTGATCGAACACCGGGATCACCACCAGCGGACGGAACGCGGACGGCATGGGCGCGGGATCACTCGGCATCGCTGAACACCACGCGACCACTCGCATGCGGCCCGTGCACGGAGGTGTAGCGGAACACCAGCGTACCGCGCTCCAAGTGCCATTCGAGATCAAGCCGGACCACATCTCCTGGCCGGGCGACACGCTGGAACTTCAGCGCCTCCATGCGCAGGAAATGTCGCGGCATTGCGAAGACCTCGCGCGCCAGTTGTACGGCCCAGTCCAGTTGCGCGACGCCCGGCAGGATGGGGGCCTGCGGAAAATGTCCGTCGAATACCGCAAGCGAAGCATCCAGCGGCAACTCGACCTTCGCATGCGTGGCCTCCCGCAGGATCCAGTGCGCGGCCGGCCGCTCGGGACGGAACAGCGCCGTCAAGCCAGCTTCGGTCACCTTGCCCTGCGCATTCACCGGCAGCGCCGCGACGAAGCGCCAACGGCGCGGTCGCGTCACGGCATCCTGGTGGCCGGCAAGGTGGCGTGACAGGGTCTGCGAAAGCGCGCGCCGCATCGATGGGTCGTCCGGCACCTGCGCGTCGTCGTTCATCACCACGACCGCTGCCAGCGTGCTGCGCGCGCCTCCCAGCAACAGCACGCGCGCGTCCTTCACCGCAGGATGCGAGAGGATCTGCCGCTCCAGCGCATCCAGCGACACCCGCCGCTCCTCCACCTTGACGATGCGGTCAGCGCGACCCAGCAAGCGGAAGCCACCGGCGCCATCCGGCTCTGCGCGATCCTGGCTGTGCCACCAGGCGTCTTCATTCAAGTGGGGCGAACGCACCTCCAGCGCGCCGTCCCGTATCCGCCAATCGACCCCCGGGAGGGGGCGCCATGCCGGCTGTTCCTCCCGCCACTGGCGCCAGGCGATGCCGCCGGTCTCGCTGCTGCCAAGGATTTCCGTAGGGGGCACGCCCAGCAGTTGAGCGGCAGCGTGCGCGGCTTCGGCAGGCAGCGCGCCGCCCGAGGAGAACACCGCACGCAGCCGTCCATGCAGCGACGACCACGACAGCTGGGCCGGCAGGCGCTTGAGGTGCGCCGGGCTGGCGACCAGCACGGCGTCGTGGTCTTCCATCGCCGCCAGCAGATCCTCCGGGAAGAACGCACGCGGCACGATGGCGCGACCGGCGGCCAGCGGCCACAGCACGCGGAACAGCAACCCGTAGATGTGCTGGTGCGACACGGTGCCGTGCACCGCCACACCCTCCAGACCCGCACCGAGCGCGGCTTCCAGCGCCCCGACTTCGGCGCAGAACTGGGCAAGCTGCTTCTCGATCGCAACAGGTTCACCCGTGCTGCCCGAGGTGTAAACGGTCAGGCGCGTGGCCCTGGCATCGAGGGGAGAAAGCAGGGTCTCGCCGCCCGCCGCCACATCGGCGCACGCCAGGGATGCATCAGGCCAGTCGCCTGCGAACCCGTCCACGCGGCTGCGCAACCGTACCTGCGTACCCGCCAGGGCATCGCCCGGCAGCACGACCGTCTTGCCCGCGTGCCATGCGCCGTACAAGGCAGCGGCGAAACGCGCGGCATCATCGAAATGAAGCGCCCATGTCGTGCCGGTCTGCGCCTTGAAGCTCGCATGCCAGCGCAGCACCTCGCGATGGAAGTACGCGTGGTCGCGGGCTTCACGGCCCGCGACCATGAAGGCACGGCCAGGCAGCGCCTGCACGGCGACGTCAGTCAGGTCGCGCCACTCAGCCATGCCGATGGCTCGCCTTCACGCGCTGGCGCACCAGCCACTCGCCACCGAACAGCAGCCCGATCAGTCCGTAGGCGATCAGTCCGTTGTACAGCGCCCATGCGCGATCGGACATCCACAGCGCGGTGACCAGCGCGGCCGCGCCATTGAACACGAAGAAGCCGCACCATACCTGCGTCACCCGGCGCGTGTACGCCACACCTGCAGGCGGCAGGTCGGGCTCTGTCAGGCGGGCGATACGCTCCACCGCCGAGGGTGGGAACACGAGGCTGGCACCGAACACGACCAGCATCACGGCGTTGATCAACGCGGGATACAGCTTCAACGGCAATGCCTGGTTGAAGACCGTGGCCAGCCCCGCGAGGACCGCGGCCCCTGCCGCAGCGGCAAGCCACACTGCCTGCCGGGTGGCGGCGGCACGCAGCAGGGCCACCACCAGCAGCAGGACTGCCAGCCACCGTGGTTCGAAGCGGCCCATGGCCCAGTACACCACCAGCGGGTACGCCACGGACAACGCCACGAAGATGATCGCGCCGATGCGGGACACGCGGAGGCGGCCTGCGCTCAGGCGGCTTGGTCGCGGATCAGACCGTACAGCACGTCCACGATGTCCTGCACCGTGCGCACCGACTTGAAGGCATCCGGTTGCAGGCTGCGCCCCAGCAGCGGCTTGAGCTGCACGATCAGGTCCACCGCATCGATGCTGTCGATGTCGAGGTCGTCGTAAAGGCGGGCCTCGGGCGTGATGCGCGCGGGTTCGATCTCGAAGCTGTCATGCAGGATCGTGACGATCCGGTCGAAAAGTTCGTTCTTGGTCATCTTGCCAGTCCTACCCGTCCCTGCTCAGGCCTTGCCTTGCGAGGCGACGAAATCCGCCAACGCGCGCACGCTGGCGAAATGCCGACGGGTTTCCTGCGAGTCGGCCGAAAGCGCAACGCCATAACGCTTCTGAAGCGCCAGGCCCAGTTCGAGCGCATCGATCGAATCCAGGCCAAGGCCTTCCACGAACAGCGGTGCGCCGGTGTCGATGTCGTCCGGGGAAATGTCCTCCAGCGACAACGAAGAAATGATCAATTCCTTGATCTCGTGCTCAAGTGCCTGCACGCGATGGATCTCCCGCAAAGTAGATGGCCAGATGTTCCGTGAGCCGCCGGGCTGCCAGCGCCTCTCCCCCCGCCGATGGGTCCGCCCCCTCCGTTCCATTCAGGAACGGGGCGATCGGCAGGTCTTCCTGAACATCGATCACCATATGGAACCGCACCGGCGGCACACGATACCACTTATCCCCTTTCCCCAACGTCGGTGGCGAGCACGTGATGCGTACCGGGGTGATGTCCAGTCTGCCGCGCACCGCGATGTTCGCGGCGCCCCGCTGCAGCTTCAACGGCTGCCCCGGCGTGGTCCGCGTGCCCTCGGGGAAAACGACCAGCGTACCGCCCGCCCGCACCGCGGCGATGCAGTCCTCCACCAGCCCCGCACCGTCGTCGTTGGATACGTAACCCGCGGCCCGCACCGGCCCCCGCATGAACGGGTTGCGCGCCACCGCGGACTTGACCACGCAATCAGCATTCGGCAGCAGAGAGACCAGCAGGACAACGTCGATCAGGGTGGGATGGTTGGCCAGCACCAGCAGGCTGTCGCGCGCCAGGCGTTCGCGTCCGCGGATTTCGTACGTCATCACGCCCAGCCGCCGCATCAGTTCGACATGCGCGGCAAAGCTGCGTTGGACGAGGCGGCGGGACCACCGGCGGCGGCGCTCCGGGTCGCGCACCAGCCACAGGAGGGGTGGCAGGATGCAGACGCCCAGCAACAAGCCGCCCATGCCGAAAGCGAGGAAGCTCAGCCCTGTACCGACGACCCGCCACGCATGATCCAACCGGTCACGCATCGCGCCGCCACTGCCACGCGGTTCCGTCGCCGATCCAGCGCAGCGAGGGCGCACCGGACAGCAGGAAACGCAGCACATCCAGGCCATGCGGCAAACGGGCGGGCTCAACGTCCGCTTCAATGGGGGCGTCTCCGCTTTCCCACCCGAGCCGCAACGTGGACGCGGGGTCATCGGCGGGCGCCAGCCGCCAGCACCAGGCGAAGCCGGCATCCGGTTCGTCCGGGAACCCTGCGTAGATCGCCGGCAGCGGCGCGTCGTAGACCACCAGCATCACTTCCGGTGCGCCGTCCGCGAGCAACGCGGCGGCCTCCACGCATGCGGCCTCGACAGTCGCCATGCCGCCCGCCAGCGCTATGTAATTGCCGCGCTCGCGCCGGAGGATGGAATACAGGGCGGCAATCGCGTTGTGGACCGACAGGCCGAACGTCGTCGGCGATGGCGGCTGCTCCGTCGCGAGCGCTTCGAGCAGTTCCATCGAGCGCGCCACGTCGCCATGCCGGGACGCGAACACCAGCGGCACCCCACGTTCTTCCGCGCGCTGGCACCAACATGCCGCCTGGATCGCCATGCGACCTAGCCGCTCGATGCGACGGCGCTGCATGGCCGGCACTTCTGCGAGCGCAGGCGTGTCGTCCCCCACCGGCAGCCAGGGCGCCGCGGCCCAGGCGCGCCATGCGTCGTGATCCACCAGTCCGGGTGCCCACGCGCTCCATTCCTTCACTGAGAAACCGATCATCCGCCGCGCAAAGCCCCGCCGATTCCGAATCACCCTATTTCACCTGCATGCCCGGAGATTCGCCAGTTGTGAAATTTTTCGTAAGGGATGCTTGCGCATCGCAAACAGGCTGGCTATCATTTCGCTCCTGCCAGCACGTTGGGGCCATAGCTCAGCTGGGAGAGCGCCTGCATGGCATGCAGGAGGTCGGCGGTTCGATCCCGCCTGGCTCCACCAACATCCGGACAATAGGCCGTCCGGAATGAAAAACCTGGCAACATTTTTACGTGTGTCCCCATCGTCTAGAGGCCTAGGACATTACCCTTTCACGGTAGCGACCGGGGTTCGAATCCCCGTGGGGACGCCAACTATCTTGCAGGCCCGGGAAACCGGGCCTCTTTTTTTGTTTCGCCCGGCTGGAAGTTCGTAATGCCGCTTTCGCAGGCATTTACAAGAAACTCACCGCAAACGGCGTAGAAGCATCATCACGCTCCCCCTGCGCAACGTCCGGGCAGGCGCGAGTACCCAGTAGGTGCAGTCGAAGCTGGTGCCCCTTTGCCGGAGCCTGCCGTCATGACCCACGATTCCCTTGCCGACGAGTTGATCTCCCAGCTTCCGATCAACCGCGATACGCGGTGGACCGCGGGTTCGCTGGGCCTGGATGAAGCCGCATTCGACGCCGTCGCCCAGCGCCTGCTGGAACTCGAAACGCTGGGCGCCATCGACGTGATGAACCTGTCGCGCGACGCCAACAACGGACTCCGCCGCCTCAATGCCATCCGCTTCATGCGGGTGGCCTGAGCACAGGCCCGGGCAGGTTGCGCGTCAGGCGACGTCGCGCGTGACAGTGGCCGGGCGCAGGGTCGCCACGCCATGGCCCTGTTCCGCCAGGTATTCAAGCCATTTGCCCAGGAATGTGTTCATGCGCATGCGATGGCTGATCACTTCCGCCGGTGGCGGATACAGACCGATGACATCCTGCCAGCGCCTGCCGACATAACAGTGCGTTGCTTCCGCCTGGTGCGCGTCGCGGTACAGGCGCACGAAAGCCGAAGGATCGGGTTCGCCCGTGAGAGGATCGCAGAGGTCGTAGGTCAGCCGCAGCTCCACCGTGTAGCGGTGCGTCTCGATGACCTCCAGGCGCACGTCCAGCCCGTCGCCGATGCTGGACAGGTAGGTTCCCGGCTGCAGGTGCTCCGGCGCGAACAGCCGCGTGAGCCGCGCATGGTTCTCCGCGTAGAGCGCCATCAACCAGCCGAAGCGGCTCAGCCGGGGGATGCGTGCAGTGCGTGCGAGGGCCTGGGACATGGGTCGATCCTACACGCCGAACCGCGCGCGCGGCAGCATTGACGACCCGTGGCGTGCGGCCTAAGTTAAGGGTTCCCCGGCGTCGCTTTCCAAGCCACGCAAGCTCCCCCCTCAGTACATGTCGCGCTGCAGGCCCAGCGTGGACAGCACCTTGCTCGAGATCTCCTCGATCGACTTGTTGGTCGTGCTGAGCGTCGGCAGGCGCTCCACCTGGAACATCGCCTCGGCCGCGGCCACTTCGCGCTTGCAGGTTTCCATCTTCGCGTAGCTGGAATTCGGCCGGCGCTCCTGGCGGATCTGGTGCAGGCGGTCGGGATCGATGGTCAGCGCGAACAGCTTGCGGCGATACGGACGCAGGCGCGCAGGCAGGCGATCGGTTTCCAGGTCGCCGTCGGTCAATGGATAGTTGGCTGCACGGATACCGTAGTGCAGCGCCAGGTAGACGCAGGTCGGTGTCTTGCCGGCGCGCGATACCGCTACCAGGATCACGTCGGCCTCGTCGTAGTTCACGGCCATGCCATCGTCGTGGGTCAGCGCGAAGTTCATCGCGTTGATGCGGCGATGGTAGGTCTCGAAATCGACCAGGCCGTGCGCCTGGCCCACCCGCGACTGCCGCTGCTGGCCCAGCTCGCGCTCCAGGGGCTCGATGAAGGGCGCGAAGACGTCCAGCATCAACGCGCCGCTCTCCGCGATCAGCGCGCTCAGCGACGGATCCACGCAGGAATTGATGACGATGGGCCGGCTGCCGAGCTTCTCGCCCATGCGGCGGATGCGGTCGGCAGCGTCCCGGGCTTTCTCTTCGTCATCGACGAAGGACAGCCGGTCCGTCTGGAAGCGCATGCCGGCGAACTGGGTCAGCAGGCTGTGGCCGATGGTCTCGGCGGTGATACCGGTGCCATCGGAAACATAGAACACCGGGCGCAACTCAGACATGGCCACCCGTTCCCCGCTTCACCATGGAAATCCCCTTCAGATCAAGCTTGTCTGCAATTGGTATGCACTGCATCATAGCGCCTCTTTCCCCATGGACACGGCCCCCACGCCGGTGGTCATCGGCATGGCGCGGCCTGCTTCGGAGCATTGCGCTTGAACGAGAACATCCTGTGGTTGCACGAGCTGCGCCTGGCCGACCTGGCACGCGTGGGCGGCAAGAATTCGTCGCTGGGCGAAATGATCGGCCACCTGGCCAGCCTGGGGGTCTCGGTTCCCGGGGGCTATGCGACCACGGCGGAAGCCTTCAAGGCCTTCATCGCGCACAACGACCTGTCCAAGCGCATCTTCGACAAGTTGGCCACGCTCGACGTCGAGGACGTCGCGGCGTTGACGGCTGCCGGCAAGGAAATCCGCGGCTGGGTCATCGACGCGCCCTTGCAACCCGATCTGGATGCCGACATCCGCACTGCCTACGCCAAGCTGTGCGGCGAGAACGGCGGCGGCGAGATCGCGGTGGCCGTGCGCTCGTCGGCCACCGCCGAAGACCTTCCCGACGCCTCCTTCGCCGGCCAGCAGGAAACCTTCCTCAACGTCACCGGCGCCGACGATGTCGTGCACAAGGTGAAGGAAGTCTTCGCCAGCCTCTACAATGACCGCGCCATCGCCTACCGCGTACACCACGGTTTCAAGCACGAAGACGTTTTCCTGTCGGCAGGCGTGCAACTGATGGTGCGCTCGGGCGTGGGTGCCTCGGGCGTGCTGTTCACGCTGGACACCGAATCCGGCTTCCGTGACGTCGTCTTCGTCACTTCGAGCTTCGGCCTGGGCGAAATGGTCGTGCAGGGCGCAGTGAATCCGGACGAGTTCTACGTCTACAAGCCCACGCTGAAGCAGGGCAAGCCGGCCATCCTGCGCCGTTCGCTGGGCAGCAAGGCGCTGCGCATGGTGTATTCCGACGTGCCCGGCGAACGCGTCCGCACCGAAGACACCCCGGCGGAACTGCGCAGCACGTTCTCCATCAGCGACACCGACGTGCATGAGTTGTCGAAGCAGGCGCTGGTGATCGAACAGCATTACGGCCGCCCGATGGACATCGAGTGGGCGAAGGACGGCGTGACCGGCAAGCTGTTCATCGTGCAGGCGCGCCCGGAGACGGTGAAGTCGCGCGCCAAGGCCACGCAGATCGAGCGCTATGCGCTGGAGCAGCGCGGCGAGGTGATCGCCGAGGGCCGGGCCATCGGCCAGAAGATCGGCAGCGGCGTCGCCCGCGTGGTGCGTTCGCTGGACGACATGGCCCGCGTGCAAGCTGGCGACGTGCTGGTGGCCGACATGACCGATCCCGATTGGGAGCCGGTGATGAAGCGTGCCAGTGCCATCGTCACCAACCGCGGCGGACGCACCTGTCACGCGGCGATCATCGCGCGCGAGCTGGGCGTACCCGCCGTCGTGGGTACCGGCAATGCGCTGGACCGGATCGAGGATGGCGTCGAAGTCACCGTCAGCTGTGCCGAAGGCGATACCGGTTTCATCTACGCCGGCAGCCTGCCGTTCGAGCGCACGACCACCGACCTTGCTGCGATGCCCGAGGCGCCGCTGAAGATCATGATGAACGTGGCCAACCCGGAGCGCGCGTTCGATTTCGGCCAGTTGCCCAACGCCGGCATCGGCCTGGCGCGCCTGGAGATGATCATCGCCAGCCACATCGGCGTGCATCCGCTGGCGCTGCTGGAGTACGACCGCCAGGACCTCGATGTCCGCAGGAAGATCGACGCCAAGACCGCAGGCTACGCCGATCCGGTCAGCTTCTACGTGGATCGCCTGGCCGAAGGCATCGCCACCATCACCGCGTCGGTCGCACCGCATCCGGTGATCGTGCGCCTGTCGGACTTCAAGTCCAACGAGTACGCCAACCTGATCGGCGGCACGCGTTACGAACCGCACGAAGAGAACCCGATGATCGGCTTCCGCGGCGCCAGCCGCTACGTCGATCCGTCGTTCGAGCCGGCCTTCGCGCTGGAATGCCAGGCGGTGCGCCGCGTGCGCGACGAGATGGGCCTGGACAACCTGTGGGTCATGATTCCGTTCGTGCGCACGCTGGAGGAAGGTCGCAAGGTCATCGACGTGCTGGCCAAGCACGGCCTGCGCCAGGGCGATGGCGCTGCCGATGGAAAGCCGGGCTTGAAGATCATCATGATGTGCGAAGTGCCGTCGAACGCGCTGCTCGCCGAGGAATTCCTCGACATCTTCGACGGATTCTCGATCGGCTCCAACGACCTCACCCAGCTGACGCTGGGCCTGGACCGCGATTCCAGCATCGTCGCCAACCTGTTCGACGAGCGGAACCCCGCCGTGAAGAAGTTGCTGTCGATGGCGATCAAGGCCGCGCGCGCCAAGGGCAAATATGTCGGCATCTGTGGCCAGGGTCCCAGCGACCACCCCGACCTGGCCGAATGGCTGATGGCCGAGGGCATCGAATCGGTATCGCTGAACCCGGATACCGTGGTCGACACCTGGCTGCGGCTGGCGAAGAAGAAGGCGGGCTGATCCGCTGCGATCATCTTCACGCAAACGCGGTTACCATCGTCCTGTAAACCCGGCACGCCCCTGATGGGGCGTGCTGCATTTCAGGAGTCCTGCATGTCCGCGTCCCCCACCACGCCCCCTGCCCTCCCCGACATTCCCACCGAACCCACGGTATTGCTCAACGAGCTGCGCGGCATCGACTGGCTCCAACTGCTGGAAACCTGGGGGCTCAAGCTGCTCGCTGCGGCCGTCATTTTCCTGGTCGGCATGTGGCTGGCCAAGCGACTGAGTACGGGGCTCGAGCGCGTCCTGGTCCGTACCCAGGCCGATACGACCCTGGGCGGATTCCTGCGCCGCGCCAGCTACGCCGCCATGATGGTGCTGGTCATCATCACCGTGCTCACGTCGCTGGGCGTGAATCCCACCTCGATGCTCGCGGTGCTGGGTGCCGCGGGCCTCGCGGTCGGCCTGGCCTTGAAGGACTCTCTGTCGAACATCGCGTCGGGCGTCATGCTGATCGTGCTGCGGCCGTTCCGCGAGGGCGATTTCGTGCAGGCGGCCGGGCTTGAGGGGATCATCGAAGAAGTGCGCATCTTCCAGACCCGCATGCGTACCCTCGACAACCGCCTGATCGTGCTGCCGAACAGCCTCATCACCACCGCGCCGATCATCAACTTCACCGCCAAGCCGCAGCGCCGCATCGACATCCTGGTGGGCGTGGGTTACGACGACGACCTCAAGCAGGCCAAGCAGGTATTGCTGGATATCGCGCACGCCAACGCGATGGTGCTGAAGGATCCGGAGCCCTTCGTCTTCGTGTCGCAGCTGGGCGAAAGCAGTGTCGATCTGACGCTCTACGCGTGGGCGAAGACGAAGGATTTCGGGCAGGCGCGAAGCGACCTGACGGAAGCCGTGCGCACCGAGATCATCGGCAACGGCCTGAACATCCCGTACCCGCAGCGCGACCTGCACGTGTACCACCACAACGCCGACGGTACGCCGCTGACGGACATCATCACCAAGGGCGTGGTGGACGACGGCGACGTACCAAAGCCGGTGTAGCGTGCGCCGTGCGCACGACACGCGATGCCGGCCTCACGCGGTCGCCCTCCACCCGTAGCGTGCGCCATGCGCACGACGCGCGATGCCTGCTTCAAGCGACTGCGTTCAACACGTAACGTGCGCCATTTTCATGACGCGCGATGATGGTTAAGCGGGGTCGTGCGCATGGCGCACGCTACGTCACTCGCCGGCGAGTGACGCCATGTGCTTGCGGTAGTGGCGCAATTCTTCGATGGAGTCGCGTACGTCGCTCAGTGCCGTATGGCTGGCCTGCTTGCGCACGCCCTCGAGCACCTGCGGCGCCCAGCGGCGCGCGAGTTCCTTGAGCGTGCTGACATCGAGGTTGCGGTAGTGGAAGTACTTCTCCAGCCGCGGCATCAGGCGATGCAGGAAGCGACGGTCC
Source organism: Pseudoxanthomonas sp. SE1 (assembly GCF_029542205.1). NCBI lineage: Bacteria > Pseudomonadati > Pseudomonadota > Gammaproteobacteria > Lysobacterales > Lysobacteraceae > Pseudoxanthomonas > Pseudoxanthomonas sp. SE1. Next base: position 2,262,884 of record NZ_CP113783.1, read on the forward strand.
TGGCAGATCGAGTTGCCGCACATCGGAGAGGCGCCAGCCGGCACCCACTCGTTGAGGAACGCGACCGTCTGCGCCTCGGCCTGGCCGAGGGTCACCTGGCTCTCCACCACGCGCTTCCACAAGCCCGACCTGCCATGCTGGTTGCGGTTCCAGTCGTCCATCGCCTCCAGCACCGCGACCGGGTGCGCGATCGCGAACTCCGGGCCCTCGGCGAGTACGTTGAGGCGGGAATCGGTGACCACGGTGGCGATCTCCAGGATCGAATCGCGGTCGGTGTCCAGGCCGGTCATCTCCAGGTCGATCCAGATCAGGCGTTCGTTGTGCGTGTTTTGCGATGCCATGCAGCAGTCCGTGACGGAGAGAAGGCCCGGATATCCGCACCGGGGATGCGGGCGTGCCGCATCATGTCATCATAACGCAGACCCCTCCCGCGACCGGCCCATGAATCCGACCACCGACCATGCCGTGCTCACCGCGATGCTGGCGCCGGCCTTCTTCCTGACCGCGACCGCCTCACTGCTGCTGTCAGCCAACAACCGTCTCGCGCGCATCATCGACCGGGCGCGCACGCTGCTGCGCGAGCTGGCCGACGTGGAAGAAGACGCGGGGCGTGAACTGCTGGAGAAGCGGATCGCGCTGCAGCGCCAGCGCAGCCTGATCATCCTGCGCGCGGGCCAGCTGCTTTATGGCGCGATCAGTTGCTTCGTCGGCACCAGTCTGGCGGTGGCGGTGGATACCTTCACCGGGCACAGACTGGGTTCGCTGCCTACCTGGCTCGCCGCATTGGGCGTGGTGGCGATGCTGGCCGCAAGCCTGCTGCTGGCCCGTGAATCGACACTGGCCGTCACCGCGATCAACGAAGAAATGGACCACCGCAAGGTGAAACGGAAGGCGCCGGTCTCGTCGAACTAGACCAGCGGACGTCCGCGCTTGGCGCGAAAGTAATTGGTCAGGCGGCGCCCGGCTTCGTCGCCCAGCACGCCACCGACGACCTCGACACGATGGTTGTGGCGCGGATCCGCGACCAGGTCGAACACGCTGCCACAGGCGCCTGTCTTGGGGTCGGTCGCGCCGTACACGATGCGCGCCACGCGCGCGTGCACCAGCGCCATCGCGCACATCGCGCAGGGCTCGAGCGTGACGTACAGCGTGCAGCCGACCAGGCGATGGTTGCCCAGTGCCCTGCCCGCCTGCCGCATGGCGACGATTTCGGCGTGCGCGCTCGGATCGTGGTCGGCGATGTTGCGATTCCAGCCTTCGCCCAGCACCTGTCCATCGGCACCGATGAGCACGGCGCCGACCGGGATCTCGTCGAATTCGCGCTCGGCGCGGTCGGCCAGCGCGAAGGCGTGGCGCATCCAGTGCTGATCGTCCAGCGTGGGAATTGATGGCTCAGCCATCGCTTGTCCAGACCTTCGCTTCGCCGCCGTGTGTCTTGACCTTCCAGAAGGATCGCGAGAGTTTTTCCTCTGCCCTCGACAATGCGATAACGCTGTCTCCGAGACTTACCCGACTGGTAACTCGAACGATCGCGTCCCTGCCTCCAGGCGACACTTCGACTCCCTTCACGTCGTAATCGACATCCAGGCTGAGGAGACCACGGGAGCGCTCGGACAAGAGCTGCGTCAGCGCCATTGCATCCTTCACGTCTGCGCATGCCTGATGCCGGTCTTGCGTGGATGTCCTCGCAGGCCCCTCCCCGTGCTCCGTCAACGACATGCTGAAATCATCCGCCATCATCTCGCATAGCTGGTCGGCATCCTGCTGCTCATATGCCTTCAGTTGGTCGCCGTAGAATTCCCTGACATGCGCTTCGGTAATCACCGACCCTGTCTGATACACGTACCCCGCGACCAGCGCTGCTGCGCCCAACCCCAGAACAGTCTTGATCATCGTCATTCCTTGTGATGTGACCGATAAGACCGGCTACACCTGCCGGCCTGCGCAGCATCTTACCTGCAAGGAGGGGCGAGATAGTGGCGCCGGCTTAGTGACATGACGCCTGATTCTCAACACACATTGCGCGGGCGAAGCCTGATCCTTGTCCCTGTCTCCTCGACGAGCAATGGAAGGTATCCGCTTGCCCGGGAAGCAATCACTCCCACTCGATCGTCGCCGGCGGCTTGCCGCTGATGTCATAGACCACGCGCGACACGCCACGCAGCTCGTTGATGATGCGGTTGGAGACCGTGCCGAGGAACTCGTACGGCAGGTGCGCCCAATGGGCCGTCATGAAATCGATCGTCTCGACCGCACGCAACGCGATGACCCACTCGTAGGCGCGCGCATCACCGACCACGCCCACCGACTTCACCGGCAGGAACACCGCGAACGCCTGCGAGGTCCTGTCGTACAGGTCAGCCTTGCGCAGTTCGTCGATGAAGATAGCGTCCGCCTTGGCCAGCAGTTCGGCGTACTCGGGCTTCACTTCGCCCAGGATGCGCACGCCCAGCCCCGGGCCCGGGAAAGGATGGCGGTAGACCATCGTGCGCGGCAAGCCGAGTTCGACGCCGAGGCGACGCACTTCGTCCTTGAACAATTCGCGCAGCGGCTCCACCAGGCCCAGCTTCATGTGCTCGGGCAGACCACCGACGTTGTGGTGGCTCTTGATGACGTGCGCCTTGCCCGTCTTGCTGCCGGCGGACTCGATGACGTCGGGGTAGATCGTGCCCTGCGCCAGCCATTTGGCATTCTTCAGCTTGTTCGATTCTTCCTCGAAGATCTCGACGAACAGGTTGCCGATGATCTTGCGCTTGGCTTCCGGGTCGGCGACCCCCTCAAGCGCATTGAAGTAGCGATCCGCCGCGTTGACGCGCACGACCTTCACGCCCATGTGCTCGGCGAACATCGCCATCACCTGGTCGCCTTCCTGCCAGCGCAGCAAGCCTGTATCGACGAACACGCAGGTCAGCTGGTCGCCAATGGCCTTGTGCAGCAGTGCGGCAACCACGGAGGAATCGACGCCGCCGGACAGGCCGAGGATCACTTCATCGGAACCCACCTGCTCGCGCACGCGGGCGATCTGGTCCTCGATGATGTTTGCCGCAGTCCACAGGGTCTGGCAGCCGCAAATCTCGGCGACGAAACGGCGCAGCAGCGTCTGGCCCTGCTTGGTGTGCGTCACCTCCGGGTGGAACTGCACGCCGTACCAGTGCTTCTCTTCCAGCGCCATCGCCGCGACCGGAATGCGGTCGGTGGTGGCGGTGATCGTCCAGCCCGGTGGCGCCTGGGCGACGTGGTCGCCGTGACTCATCCACACGTCGATGCGCGGCTCGCCCTGGTGGTCGCTGAGGCCGCCCAGCAGGGCGTCGTGCGCGACCAGCTGCACTTCGGCATGGCCGAACTCACGCGCGTCCGCGGCTTCCGTCGCACCACCCAGCTGCGCGGCCAGTGTCTGCATGCCGTAGCAGATGCCGAGGATCGGCAGGCCGCTGTCGAACACCTGCTGCGGCGCCGCCGGGGCGCCATGCTGCGTGGTGGATTCCGGACCGCCCGACAGGATGATGCCCTTGGCGCCGAACTTCGCGATCTCCTCCGGGTCGTGGTCCCAGGCCCAGATTTCGCAGTAGACGCCGATCTCGCGGATGCGGCGGGCGATCAGCTGCGTGTACTGCGCGCCGAAGTCGAGGATGAGGATCTTGTCGGTGTGGATATTCGTCATGGTGTCCTGCGGCTGTAAACGAAGAAGGGAAACGCTGGCGTCTCCCTTCTCTGGCAACGATCAGCCCATCCGGTAATTCGGCGGCTCTTTGGTGATCTGGACGTCGTGCACGTGACTCTCGCGCTGGCCGGCGCCCGTGATGACCACGAACTTCGGCTTGCTGCGCATCTCTTCGATGGTGGCGCAGCCCACATAGCCCATCGTGGCGCGCAGGCCGCCGACCAGCTGGTGGATGATGCCGCCGACCGATCCGCGGTACGGGACGCGGCCCTCGATGCCTTCCGGTACGAGCTTGTCGGCGTCGCTGGCGTCCTGGAAATAGCGGTCCTTGGACCCCTTCTCCATCGCACCCAGGCTGCCCATGCCACGGTAGCTCTTGTAGCTGCGACCCTGGAAGAGTTCCACTTCGCCCGGTGCTTCCTCGGTGCCGGCAAACAGGCCGCCGATCATCACCGTGGATGCACCTGCGGCGATCGCCTTGCCGATGTCGCCCGAGTAACGGATGCCGCCGTCGGCGATCAGCGGGATGCGGTCCTGCAGGGCTTCGGCGACCATGTCGATGGCGGTGATCTGCGGCACGCCCACGCCGGCCACCATGCGGGTGGTGCAGATGGAACCCGGGCCCACGCCGACCTTCACCGCGTCGGCACCGGCGTCCATCAGCGCCAATGCCGCATCGCCCGTGACGATGTTGCCGCCGATGATCTGCAGTTGCGGGAAGCGCTTCTTGACCCAGCTGACGCGGTCGAGCACGCCCTGCGAGTGGCCGTGCGCGGTGTCGACGATGATGACGTCGACGCCCGCGGCCACCAGCGCTTCGACGCGCTGGTCGGTATCGCCGCCGACACCCACCGCGGCGCCGACGACCAGGCGGCTGGCGCTGTCCTTGGCGGCGTTGGGGTTGTCGGTCTTCTTCTGGATGTCCTTGACGGTGATCAGGCCGCGCAGGTCGAAGGCATCATTGACCACCAGGACCTTCTCGATGCGGTGCTTGTGCAGCAGCTGCAGCACTTCACCGTCGCTGGCGCCCTCCTTCACCGTGATCAGGCGATCCTTCTTGGTCATGATGTGGCGGACCGGATCGTCGAGCTTCGTTTCGAAGCGCATGTCGCGGCTGGTGACGATACCGACCAGCTGGCCGCCGTCGACCACCGGTACGCCGGAGATGTTGCGGGCGCGGGTGAGCTTGAGCACTTCGGCGATGGTGGTTTCGGGCCCGACGGTGAAGGGCTCCTTGATCACGCCGGCTTCGAACTTCTTGACCTTGGCCACTTCGGCGGCCTGCTGTTCGACGGTCAGGTTCTTGTGCAGGATGCCGATGCCGCCCAACTGGGCCATGGCGATGGCCAGGCGCGCCTCGGTGACGGTATCCATGGCGGCCGAAACGATCGGCAACTTCAGCCGCAGGTCGCGCGTCAGGCGCGTTTCCAGGCTGACATCCTTGGGCAGGACGGTGGAATGGGCGGGGACGAGGGAAACGTCGTCGTACGTCAGTGCTTCAGCCTGGATGCGCAGCATCGGCGGGCCCGGATAGTTGGGGAAGCGCGGCATTATACCCTGATCGACGGGGCTTCCGGCTGCGGCCGACGCCAGAACGATGCTTTCCCGCAAACATCATGAAGTAGGCACTTGTGGGAGCGACGCAAGTCGCGATGGGGCTTTCCTGGCAACGCTATCGCGACTTGCGTCGCTCCCACGGCTCCCCCAAGCCCTTTCAGCTTGTCGCTTCGGCCGCTTCCAGGGTGTTTTGCATCAGGGTAGCCACCGTCATCGGCCCCACCCCGCCCGGGACGGGGGTGATCCAGCTGGCGCGCTCGACGGCCGCATCGAATCCCACGTCGCCGACCAGTCGGCCGTCATCCAGCCGGTTGATGCCGACGTCAATGACGACCGCGCCCGGCCTGACCCATTCGCCCGGGATCAGCCCCGGCTTGCCTGCTGCGACCACCAGGATATCGGCGTCGCCGACCCGGGCCTGCAGCACGTCGCGCGGGGTGAACTTGTGGCAGCTGGTGACGGTGCAGCCGGCGATCAGCAGTTCCAGCGCCATCGGCCGGCCCACGTGGTTGCTGACGCCCACGATGGTGGCGTTCTGGCCCCTCACCGCGCGGTCCGTGTACGCGAGCAGCGTGGTGATCCCACGCGGCGTGCAGGGACGCAGGCCGAACTGCCGCAGCGCCAGATGGCCGACGTTGGCAGGATGGAACCCGTCCACGTCCTTGCGCGGATCGATGCGCTCGATCAGCCGGGTCGCGTCCGGGATACCGGGCAGCGGCAACTGGACGAGGATGCCGTGGATCTTCGGATCCGCGTTCAGCTGGTCGATCAGGCCCAGCAGCTGCGCCTCGGAGGTACCTTCCGGCATGTCGTAGTCGTAGGCGGCAATGCCTACTTTTTCGGCCGCGCGGCGCTTGTTGCGTACGTAAACGGTGGAAGCGGGATCCCCGCCCACCAGCACCACGGCCAGCCCGGGGCGCGCCTGGCCCGCGGCCACCCGCGCGTCCACCCGGACCTTCAGTTGGTCGAGCAGGTTTTCGGCGATGCGGCGGCCGTCCAGGATTCGGGCAGTCATGGGGGAGGTGCGGTGTAGAGTCGATGCATATTGTCCCCGATTCCATCCCCATGTTGTAGGAGCGCTCCTCGGGCGCGATGCTGTTCCCCTTCGCCTCGACGGCATCGCGCCCAAGAGGCACGCCTATGGACCAAGACCATGACTGACACCACCGCACTGGAAGCCGCCGCGTTCCGTCGCCTGCTCAAGCACCTCAACACCGACCGCACCGATGTGCAGAACATCGAACTGATGATCCTGGCCGGCTTCTGCCGCAACTGCCTGGCGGACTGGTACCGCGAAGCGGCCGCGGAGTCGGGCATCGCGATGGACAAGGATGAGGCGCGCGAGCGGATCTACGGCATGCCGTTCGCCGACTGGAAGGCACGGCATCAGGCGGAGGCGACACCGGAACAACTGGCCGCGTTCAAGGCGGCCCAGGAACGCCATGGTTGAACATCGCGTCCGTCGCATGGCCCTGTGGATCGCTGCGCTCGCACTCGCCGCCTATCTCGCCCTCTGTGCCCTGCTCTACCTGCAGCAGCGCCGCCTGATCTACTACCCGCAGTTCACCCAGGTCGCCCCGGAGCAGACGGACTTCGTCCTCGCGCGACCGGATGCGGTGCTGCGGGGCTGGGCGATCAATCCCGGCCATACGGACGCAGTGCTGTACTTCGGCGGAAACGCGGAGCCGGTGGAAGCCAACCGTGACGCCTTCGCCCGCTGGCTGCCGACGCATACGGTGTACCTGGTGGCCTACCGGGGCTACGGCGCAAGCGACGGCGACCCGTCGGAGGCCGCACTGCTCGCGGATGCCCTGGCGCTGCATGACGACGTCGCCAGGCGCCATCCGGCCGGCAGGATCGCCATCACCGGCCGCAGTCTGGGGAGCGGCATGGCGGTCCACGTGGCAGCCGAGCGCGACGTCGCCAACCTGATCCTGGTCACGCCATTCGACAGCCTGGCGGCGGTCGCCCAATCGCACTATCCGATGTTCCCGGTCCGCCTGCTGCTGAAGGACCGCTACGATTCCGTCGCACGGCTGCCCGCATACAAAGGAAGGATGCTGGTGCTGCGCGCCGGACAGGACGTGGTGGTGCCACCGCCGCACACGGACCGCCTGCTGGCATCGTTCAAAGGGCCGGCGCAGGTGGTGGACTTTCCGCTCGCAGGCCATGACGACCTGTCGACGGATCCCGCCTACTGGTCGGCGATCCGCGACTTCCTCGCGCGCGCCGACTGATCCGGAACGCTATTCCTCTTCTTCCTCGCCGATGATCTCGGCGGCTTCCTCGTTCAGCGCTTTCGCCTCGCGCTTGGGCTTGGTGAACGGTGTCGGGGTGGGCTTGGTGGGTTTGGCGTTGCCGTAGAGCGCCGGGATGCCCGACCTGAGGTCGCCGCCCGCGATCTCCAGTTCGAGACGCTCGGCGTCGCGCCGGCGAATTTCCAATGCGATCGTCTCGGCCTCTTCGCGCGATATGCCCACGCTCATCAACGCGGCCTGGCCGAACTCCACCGCGGACTCGAACGTCTCACGGATCTGGAAATCCACGCCTGCGGCGATCAGCGCCAGCGAGTGTTCGCGATCGAACGAGCGCACCAGCACCTGCGCCTGCGGGAACTCGTGCTTGACCAGTTCGACGATGCGGCTCGCCGCGTCCTTGTCGTCGATGCAGATCGCGATGGACTGCGCCGTCTGTGCGCCGCACGCGCGCAACACGTCCAGCCGCGTGCCGTCGCCGTAGTAGATCTTGAAGCCGAATTCCTCTGCGCTGCGGATCATTTCGATATCGGTGTCGATGATCGTCACGTCCACGTCGCGCGCCAGCAGCGACTGGCTCATCACCTGGCCGAAGCGGCCGAAGCCGATGATCAGCACGCTGCCGCTGAGGCCCTTCGCTTCCTCGATGCCTTCCATCGAGGGTTGCTCCGGATGGGTGAACCGGCGCAACAACAGCACGAAAAGCGGCGTCAACGCCATCGACAGCACCACGATGGCGGTGAGGTTGGCATTGACGGTGGCGTCGATGATGCCGGCCGCGGCGGCGGCGGCGAACAGCACGAACGCAAACTCACCACCCTGCGCCATCAGCACCGCGCGGTCGAGGGCTTCCGCGTGCGAACTGCGGGTGACGCGCGCGACCATGTAGATGCAGGCGGCTTTCACCAGCATCATCGCAAGCACCGCGCTGACGATGAGCGGCCAGTTCGCCGCCACCACGCCCAGGTCCAGCGCCATGCCCACGCCCAGGAAGAACAGACCCAGCAGGATGCCGCGGAAGGGTTCGATGTCCGCCTCGATCTGGTGGCGGAAGGTCGATTCGGAAAGCAGCACGCCCGCGAGGAACGCACCCATCGCCATCGACAGGCCGCCCAGCTGCATCAGCAGCGCCGCGCCCAGCACCACCAGCAAGGCCGCCGCCGTCATCACCTCCCGCGCCCTGGCCGCGGCGAGGATGCGGAAGAACGGATTCAGCAGCCAGATGCCGGCGGCGATCAAGCCCGCCAGCGATGCCACGCCGATGCCGATCGCCATCCAGCGCGACCCTTCCTCGGGCTGCACCACCTGGGGCGACATGAAGGCCACCAGCACCAGCAACGGCACGATCAGCAAGTCCTCGAACAGCAGGATCGACACCACCTTCTGGCCATGCGGCAACGCGACGTCGCCGCGCTCCGCCAGCAACTGCATGACCACCGCCGTCGAAGTCAGCACGAAGCCCATGCCACCGATGAACGAAACCGCCAGCGGATAGCCGAAGATCAGTCCCACGCCGGTCAGCAACACCGTACACACCGCGATCTGCAGCGTTCCCAGGCCGAAGATCTGCTTGCGCAGGCTCCACAGGTGGCTCGGCCGCATCTCCAGACCGATCACGAACAGGAACATCACCACGCCGAGTTCGGCGACGTGCAGGATGGACTGGGGATCGGAGAACCACTTCAGGCCGAAGGGCCCGATGGCCAGGCCGGCGGCGAGATAGCCCAGCACCGATCCCAGGCCCAGGCGCCGGAAAATCGGTACGGTGACGACGGCGGCACCCAGCAGGGCGACGACACTGACCAGTTGGCTGGCACCGGATTCTGCACTCATGCGGGCAGTCTACCGGATGGATGCGTCCGCCCTAACGGCGTGGTGCTTTCATCGCCAGCCATGCACCTGCAGCGACCGGTATTGCGAAGATCAGCAACTGGATGGGCAACTCTTCCTGCAGCGAGTAGCCGTGCGACATGCCCGTACGCAGGTTCCAGAGCACGGCGAGCAACCAGCCCAGGCTGAAGTACGCTGCCGCGGCACGGCGTTTGGCCGGCTTGGCCAGCCACAGGGCGAAGCCTGCGATCAGCAGGCCGACGACAATGAAGATCAAGGTCCGCACGGTGTGACCCTCTCCCGGCACGTGGTTTGCGCGGGCCAGCCCGCGCACCGACATTACCGCAATCCATTACCCGACTTTCAACCCGGGAACGGGCTACGCAGGCCGCTCCCGGCCATGCTCACCTGGTGGTATCGCTCTCGCCCACACCCATCCGGGCGCGGCGTTCAGCGCGACACGGGCAATCACACCGCGCCAGTTCCGCGACGACCTGCAGATACGTCCGCTGGATTGACTAGCCCGCGCGACAGAACGCCGCGTAGTCGATATAGCCCGGGAACGGCCGGCCAGCGGCGCAGACCGGGCAGTCCGGATCGTGGCGCAGGCGGGTTTCGCGGAAGCGCATGGCCAGCGCATCGAAGTGCAGCAACCGGCCCGCCAGTGTTTCGCCGGTACCCAGCAGCAGCTTGATCACTTCGGTGGCCTGCAACAGGCCGATCACGCCGGGCAGCACGCCCAGCACGCCGGCTTCGGCGCAGTTGGGGGCAAACTCCGGCGGGGGCGGTTCCGGGAACAGGCAGCGGTAACAAGGCTGCTCGCCACGATGGCGACCGGCATCGAACACGCTCACTTGTCCTTCGAATCGCTGCACGGCGCCGTAGACCAGCGGCTTGCCCAGCTTCACGCAGGCATCGTTGAGCAGGTAGCGGGCGGGAAAATTGTCGGCACCATCCAGTACCACGTCCACACCGTCCAGCAGCCGCTCGACGTTCTCTGCCGTGACGCGCTCCTCCACCGCTTCCACCTGCGTGCGCGGATTCAGTGCGGCCAGCGTCGCCTGTGCGGACGCGACTTTCGGCTCGCCGATACGGGCCTCGGTGTGCAGGATCTGGCGCTGCAGGTTGCTGCGGTCGACCACGTCATTGTCCGCGATGCGCAGGTGTCCGACCCCGGCGGCGGCAAGGTAGAACGCCGCCGGCGATCCCAGCCCGCCCGCGCCGATCATCAGCACCCGCGCCTGTTGCAGGCGCTGCTGGCCCGCGACGCCGACTTCGGGCAGCAACAGGTGGCGCGAATAGCGTTCGTTGAAGTCCCGAGCATCCGCCGACAACGCCGGCATGACGATGGCGCGATGCTCTTCGACCCAGCGCGACGTTCCGCCGGCGACGGATGCCACCCGCGTGTAGCCGGCGGCTTCCAGCACGCGTGCCGTCTCCATCGAGCGTCCGCCCTTCTGGCAGATCAGGACGATGCTGGCATCGAGGTCCGGCAGGTGCGTTGCGGGATCGCGCTCCAGCACGGCCTTGCTGATGCCACGCACGCCCTCCGCCTGCCCGCTGGCGCGTTCGTGGTCCTCGCGCACGTCAATGAACACGCTGCCCTGCGCCAGCAGCGCGGCAACGTCCCGGGGTTCGATTTCGCGGATGGCCATGCGGCGATTATCGCGCAAGTCGCGACGTCGACTGCCTCAGCAGCCGATCACGTCGACGACATCGCCGGCACGATAGTCGCGCGCGCCCTCGGACAGCACGATCAGCGCATTGCTGTCGGCCGCCGCGCGCAACTGATGCGAGGCATCGGCCGCATTCGGCATGACCAGCAGACGGCCGTCCGGCGTACCGTCGAGCCAGCCGCGCAGGAACTCCAGGCGATCATGCGTCTTGCGCCAGGGCGCGCCCAGCACCGCCTTCCAGCGCGGCCGTGGCTCGCGCCGCCGCTGCAGGCAGTCCAGCAGATCGCGACCCAGCGTCAGGAACGTGGCCAACACGGATACCGGGTTGCCCGGCAGGCAGATGAACAGGGCACGGTCCAACTCACCGAACAGCACCGGCATGCCCGGCTTCATCCGCACCTTCCAGAAGTGGATACGGCCGTTCGCGGCCAGCAGACCCGGCACATGATCCTTCTCGCCCGCGGACACGCCGCCACAGGTGATGACCACGTCGAACGCCGCGGCGGCATCGGCGAGCACGACCTTCATGCGCTCCGGATCGTCGGGCAGGGTCGGCCATGCCGTCGGTTCCAGGCCTTCCGCACGCAGCAGGCCCATCAGCAGGTCGCGGTTGCTGTTGTAGATCTGGCCCGGCGCCAACGGCAATCCGGGCTCCACCAGTTCGTCACCGGTGGTGAACACGGCCACGGTCGGGCGTTGCGTGACGGCCATCGATGCGATGCCCAGCGCCGCGGCAAGTGAAACGCGCGCCGGCGTAAGCCACTGTCCTTCCTCCAGGACACGGACGCCCGCCTGCACGTCCTCGCCGACACGGCGGACATCCGCACCCGGCGCGATGCCGGCAGGCACGTGGACCGCCCCCTTGTCTTCGACGCAGTCTTCCTTGATGGCGACTGTATCGGTGCCGCGCGGCAACGGTGCACCGGTGGTGATGCGGACGCATTCGCCGGCACCGACCTCCAGATCCTGCAGCCGCCCGGCGAACTGCTGGCCCATCAGGCGCAGCGTGGTCGAACCCTCCTTCGACAAGCTGGCATGGGCAAACGCGAAGCCGTCCATGCGGCTGTTGTCGAACGGCGGAAGCGCGATCGGCGAAGTGATGTCCTCGGCCAGTATGCGGCCGCTGGCCCGCGTCACCGGAACCCGCTCCGCCTTCAGCATCCGGTTGCCTGCGACCCCGCGGACGATGTCGCGGGCGGAAGCGAAATCGATGCGGGTCGGGTAACCCGTCACTTGCCGCGCTTGACGTGCCGGATCAGGCGGCGCTTCTTGGCGATCTGCTTCTCGGTCAGCACGTTCTTCTTGCCTTCGTACGGGTTGCTGCCTTCGCGGAAGACGAAGCGCACCGGCGTGCCGACCAGCTTGAAGCGCTTGCGGAAGAAGTTCTCCAGGTACCGCTTGTACGATTCCGGCAGCACCTTCAGGCGCGTGCCGTGGACGATGAAGGTCGGCGGATTGGCGCCGCCCGGGTGCACATAGCGCAGCTTGGAGACATGGCCGCGGATGCTCGGCGGCGGGTTGGTTTCGTACGCGACTTCCAGCGCCTTGTTGACTTCGCTGGTGCCGAACTCCTTCGTCGCCGACGCATGCGCGCGGTGGATGGCCTTGAACAGTTCGCGCAGGCCGGAGCCGTGCAGCGCGGAAATGCGCACCACCTCGGCCCACTCGACGAAGCCCAGCTTGCGGGCGAGCAAGGCTTCCGCCTGTTCGCGCTGGTAGGCGGTCAACCCGTCCCACTTGTTGATCGCAACGACCAGGGCGCGTCCCGCATCGAGCACGGCACCCAGCACGCTGGCGTCCTGGTCGGTGACACCTTCGGTCGCATCCAGCAGCAGCACGGCGACCTGGCATTGTTCGATCGCCTGCAGCGTCTTGACCACGCTGAACTTCTCGACCGCCTCCTCCACCTTGCCCTTGCGGCGCAGGCCGGCGGTGTCGATCAGACGGTACTGGCGGCCATCGCGCTCCATGTCCACCGCAATGGAGTCGCGCGTGGTGCCGGGCACTTCGGACGCGATCATGCGCTCTTCGCCCAGCAGGCGATTGACCAGTGTGGACTTGCCCACGTTGGGACGGCCTACGAAGGCCACCCGCATGCGGTTCGGATCGTTGTCCAGACCGGCTGTCGCGCCTTCTTCGGGAAGCCGCTGGTGCACTTCCTCCAGCAGGTCGTCGATGCCCTGGCGATGCGAAGCCGAGATGGTGATGACATCCGAAAAACCGTAACGGGCGAAGTCCGCCAGCGCGGTGGTCTCGTTGATGCCGTCGATCTTGTTGATGACCAGCAGCGTGGGACGCGCCGCCTTGCGCAGCCAGGCGAGGATCTCGTCGTCGAGCGCGGAAGCGCCTTCGCGGCCATCGACGATGAACAACACCAGGTCGGCCTCTTCGGCTGCCGCACGCGCCTGGCGCGCCGTGGCACCGGCCAGCCCCTCTTCCTCACCCGCGATGCCACCGGTATCGACGACCAGGAAAGGGGCCTCCTCATCGAGACGACAGACGCCGTAGTTGCGATCACGCGTTACGCCCGGCTGGTCATGCACCAGAGCGTCACGACTGCGGGTCAGCGCATTGAACAGGGTGGATTTGCCGACATTGGGACGACCCACCAGGGCGACGAGGGGCAACATGCAGAGGCAACCGGAAAGGAAAATGTTGCTGGAGGCGTGTCGCCGCGCGCGGGGCACGGCCGCTCCGGTCTGGCAACGGGCCGCCATGGTATCGGAATACGCCCCCTTCCGCGAAAAAGGGCCGCAATGCGGCCCTTTCCGGCAAGACCAGGAGTGGGTCGGCCCACTCCTCCGAGAGGGGTTACTTGAACCCGAAGGCGGTCAGGCCACCCTCCACATCCTGCACCAGCAGGATGCCGTCGGCGACGACGGGCTTTCCACGCAGCGCCTTGCCTCCGACGCGAGCACGCGCTGCAACCTCGCCATTGTCTGTCTTGAGCCAATGCAGGTAGCCGTCGTAGTCACCGACCACGGCGTAATCGCCATGGATGGTAGGTGCCGTCAGCGAGCGCCGCGCCAGCGTGGTGTTGGACCACAAGGCACTGCCGCTGTACTTGTCCAGCGCCCAGACGGTACCCGCCGGATCGGCCACCATGACCGCGCTGCTGGTGACCGCCAGGCCACCCGCACCGCCGTTGTCACGCGTCCACAGGGGGCGGCCCGACGGGCCTTCCAGCGCAACGGTCTCCATCTTGTAGCTGGTGGCATACAGGGTGGTCCCTTCCAGCACCGGGGCGCCATCCACATCGGCCATGCGCTCGAGTTCGCTGCGGCCTTCCGGCGTACCCACTGCCTGCGTCCACATGGGGCGACCATCGTTGGCCGACAGTGCGGTGACCGTGCCGTCGTCGCTGCCTGCGAACACGACGCCAGGACCGACCACGACCGGGGCATTGCCGCGGACTGTCAGGCTGGGAAGCTCGTTGGTCCAGAACCAGCGACGCTCGCCGTTTGCGGCGCTCAATGCGGTGACGCGGCCGTCATTGCTGCGCACGAAAACCAGATCCGCTCCGATCGACGGCGCCGCGATGACTTCGTTCGGCACCTTCACCTGCCATTTCTCGGCACCCGTGGCGGCATCAAGGGCGACGACCTGGCCGTCCAGCGTGCCCACGACCACGAGCCCCTGGCCCGCGCCCGGTCCACCCGACAGTCGCAGATCGGATTTGTACTGCCACACCTGCTTGCCCGTCTGGAGATCGAAAGCACGTACACCGCCTTCGACAGCAGCGGCATACACGCGACCGCCTTCCACCACGGGCGCCTGCTGGATGCCCAGTCGATCCTCGCCTTTGCCGGCATTCGCGCTCCAGAGCTTGGACACCGACACCGCCTGCGTGATGTCGACCAACTCTGCAGGATCGGTGGGCTTCTCGTCCGGCTTGTCGTCACCATCGAACCATCCCTTCACCGTACTGCACCCTCCAAGGGCACCGATCAGGAATGCTGTCGTCAGGACACGGACGGGAAAACCATGGGTGAGCTTCATGCGGCGTCTCCGCTCTTGGGCGGCGTGCCGCCGGCGTGGATGAGTTTCAGCTCCACGAGCCGACGCTGGGGGGACACCACATCGAGCGTTGTCAATGCGCGCGTGTAGGCATCCTGCGCTTCCTTCAACTTGCCCGCAGCCATCAGTGCGTCGCCACGGACTTCCAGGCTCGATGCATCATCGGCCTTGTCCAGCAACTTCAACGCCTCATCGTGCTTGCCCGTGTCGATCAGCAGGCGCGCCAGACGCAGGTCAACCAGAGGCCGCAGCGAATCGACAGGCGTCAGGCTGCGCAACGTGGCAATGGCGGCATCTCGCTCGCCTGCCTGGACCTGCGCCTTGGCCAGTTGGAGGCCGGCGACATCCGCATACAGCTCGTCTTCCTTCCCCAGCGAATCGACGGCACCCTTGGCCTGTTTCAGGTCGCCCTTCGCCAAGTCCTCGACGGCCGCCTGGTAAGCCTGGTACGCCTGTTCCTTCTTGCCCGCCTGGCTCTTCTGCCACCACTGCCAGCCGAAGATGACACCCAGCCCCAGGATCACGCCTCCCAGAAGGCCGGCACCATTGTTGCGGAGCCAGCTGCGGACGCGTTCGCTTTGTTCGTGCTCGTCGAGCAGATCATCAATCGCCATGCGCTCTCTTGCCCCGTCGAGGCGGGGTCTTGGTCTTTGTTGGACAAACCCGCGCGCGGGTCAGTCACCGACCGGCGCTAGGGAACCCTCAGAGGATACCGTAAAGCGTGCGACATTCGCTCGCTGATACGGCGCCAGGCTCACCGTACTACCGGCATGCTGAACCTCGACCGCCGTGGCATCACCCAGCTTGACGCGACCCACTTCGCCTTTCGCGTACCTGCGTTCTTCGCCCGCCCGGACGAGCGCATGCTCCACTTTGCGGCCATCGGGATCATTGACTTCGACCCAGCTGTCACCCTTGAACGTGAGCGTCAGCCAGGATGTCGTCGCACGCGGGATTGGCGTCAGTGAAGCAACATAGGGCGTTGCCTGCGGCCTGCCGACCGGGCGGGTGCCTTCCGCCTTGTCTGGCGAGGGTTGCAGGCTCGGGACGATGTCCAGCGATGCCGTTGCTGCATCCGGCGCAGGGCCCGAGGCTGGCCGCAAGGCCATCCACACCGGGGTTGCGATGACCAGCGTCAGCACCACGTAAACCGCGCGCCGCTTGAGGCTCTCGAAGAAATACTGGAAACGCGGCGTATGGCTATGGCTGACCAGTTCGGCCGGCTTCGACACCACTGCGTCCGCCTGCTGCAGGAACGGTTCGACGTCCACCTTCAACAGGCGACCGTAACTGCGCAGCTGACCGCGCACGAACACCGCCCCACCCGACTGGTCCCACTGCCCGCCTTCGAGGGCGTGCAACACCTTCAAGGGCATCTTGAGGCGCTGACTGACCTCCTGCAAAGACAGGCCGGCCTGCTCACGTGCGACCTTCAGCGCCTCGCCGCACCCCTGCGACGGCGCCACTCCCCCACCTACCGTGTCCATCATGGCCCTGCATTTCCCCCAGAGTTGACGTCCTGCGCGTCGGGGAACTCCGCCCGAATCCGCTGAACATATCGACTGGCAGCGGCCTTGTCGCCGAGTCTATCCTCGATTTGTGATGCGAGTTTCAACACTACGGCACTGGCGGGCCCCGAAGCCAGCCTGCGCTCGATGAAGGCACGTGCCGGCAGATAGTGCTGCCGGTTGAATTCCAGCTCCGCCATCGCGCCAAGGGCGGTCGTATTGGACGGGTCGCGCGACAGCGCCAGGCGCAGATCGCGTTCGGCCCGCTCGGTCTGTCCGGTGGCCAGGGCGCAACTGCCGGCATTCGCCATAGCCAGCGCTGGCGTCGTGTAGCCAGGCGCCCGCACGGCACGGTCGAACCAGACCAGCGATTCGGCCGCCGCCCCGTTGCTGCACAACCATGTGCCGTAGTTGTTCTGGGCCCCACCCTGTCCGGGCGCCAGTTCCGCCGCACGCCGATACAGCTGGCCCGCCTCCTGCACCCGCCCGCGCCGATCTTCGATCACCGCCATGAGCGTTGTCGCGTCCACCGAGATGGGATCCAGCTTCAGCGCAGCGCGCGCATCCTTCTCCGCCGCATCGAGCTCACCGGCATGCAGGCGCTGCGTGGCGCGAGCGAGCATCGTCTGCACCGACTGGCGGCGCTTGACCTCAGGACTGTCCTTGACCGAGTACTCGGGCGCTATCTGCTGCCCGGAGAGATGCTCCATCTTGCCCTTGGGGCGTACAAAGGTCAGGCGGCTGCAGGCGGTGCCCAGCAGAATGGGGATCAGCAGCAGGCACAGCGCCTTATGCCGCATCGTCAATGCCCTGTTGCTGCAATTGCCGGCGGAACTCGGCCTGCCGGCGCGTGCGGTCCATGACCTGCCCTTTCAATTGGCCGCAGGCCGCATCGATGTCATCACCGCGCGTGCGGCGGACCATGGTCAGCACCTGCGCGTCGAGGAGCAGCTTCTGGAACGCACGGATCTCTTCGTCCGGCGAGCGCTCGTAGCGCGTGCCGGGGAACGGATTGAATGGAATCAGATTGACCTTGCCGGCATCCTTCAACTGCGCGGCGTTGCTGAACTTGCGCATCAGCTGCGCCAGCTGGCGCGCATGCTCGGGCTGGTCGTTGACGCCCTTCATCAGCGTGTATTCGAACGTCACCGAATCGCGTTTCTTGTTCGCGCGCAGGTAGCGCACGCAGGAGGCCATCAATTCGGCGATCGGATACTTCTTGTTCAGCGGCACCAGCTGTTCGCGCAGCGCGTCGTTCGGCGCATGCAGCGAGACGGCCAGCGATACGTCGGTTTCGGTGGACAGCCGGTCGATCATCGGCACCAGGCCGGACGTCGACAGCGTGACGCGCTTGCTGGCCAGGCCGTAGCCCAGGTCGTCACGCATGATGTTCATCGCGCGCACGACGTTGTCGAAGTTGAGGAGCGGCTCGCCCATGCCCATCATCACCACGTTGGTGAGACGGCGGTTCTGCGCGGGCACGTTGCCGAGGTGGCGGGCCGTCACCCATACTTGGCCGATGATCTCGGCGGTGGTCAGGTTGCGGTTGAAGCCCTGCGTGGCGGTCGAGCAGAACGTGCAGTTGAGGCCGCAGCCCACCTGCGACGACACGCACAGCGTGCCGCGGCTCTTGTCGGGGATGTACACAGTTTCGACGGCATTCTTGCCGTCCACGCCCATGCCGAGCAACCACTTGTGGGTGCCATCGGTGGAGGGCTTGTCGAACACCACCTGCGGGACAACGACTTCGGCATGCTCCTGCAGTTTCGCGCGCAGGTTCTTGCCGAGATCGGTCATCTCGTTGAAGTCGGTGACGTAGCGGTGGTGGATCCACTTCATCACTTGGTGCGCGCGGAACTTCTGCTCACCCAGCTTCTCGATGAAGAAATGCTCAAGACCCTCGCGATCCAGGTCCAGCAGGTTCTGCTTCGCAGGCACAGATGCACCGATGGCCACGGACGGTGCGTCCGTGGCCATTTTCAGTTCGATCGGCGGCAGTTCGTGGCTGCTCATCACTCTTCGATCAACGCGAGAACACTTCGGTCGCGGCGAAGAAATACGCGATCTCGATGTTCGCGTTCTCGACCGAATCCGAACCGTGCGCGGCATTGGCGTCGATCGAATCGGCGAAGTCGGCACGGATCGTACCCGGTGCAGCATCCTTGGGATTGGTGGCGCCGAGGATGTCGCGATGCTTCAGCACGGCGTTCTCGCCTTCCAGCACCTGGATCACCACCGGGCCGGAGATCATGAACTCGACCAGCGCGTTGAAGAACGGACGTTCGCGATGCACGGCGTAGAAACCTTCGGCCTCACGGCGCGACAGGTGCTTCATCTTCGACGCGACGATCTTCAGGCCGTTCTTTTCGAAGCGGGCATAGATTTCGCCGATGACGTTCTTGGCGACGGCATCGGGCTTGACGATTGAGAGGGTGCGCTCCAGCGCCATGGGGATTTTCTCCGTTGGGCGGGCCACTGAAGGCCCAAGGTTAACATGAAAAACCCGCGTCGAAACGCGGGCTTAGACCAGAAAGCGTAGCGAGATTCTAACGTATACGGCATTGCGATGCAGCAGGAATGTCGCGGATTGCTGCCCTGCAACATGACACCGTCGGGAGGCCGGTGGAGAATGAATCAAACAAGCGTTTGATTCAGTCCCGGAGGGGCCATGGGCAATACCACGCATTTCTCCACCAAGGAGCGCATCCTGGGGGCAGCCGAAGAACTGTTCGCCCAGCATGGATTCGCCGGCACCTCGCTGCGCCAGGTCACCAGCCGGGCCGACGTGAACATCGCGGCCGTCAACTACCACTTCGGCAGCAAGGAAAACCTGGTCAATGAGGTCTTCCGGCGCCGCATGGACGACATGACGGCCGCCCGCCTGTCCCTGCTCGAGCGGGCGCTGGCCGACCGCCCGGGCCAGTTGGAACCGATCCTGGCCGCCTTCGTCGAGCCCGCCCTCGCCTTGGCCCAGGATCGTCACGGCGGCGGCGCCTTCGTCCGGGTCATCGCCCGGGCCTACGCCGAAAAGAACGACGGGCTGCGCAAGTTCCTGTCGGACCATTACGGTCACGTGCTGCGCGAATTCGGCAAGGCCATTGCCGCCTGCGTGCCGGGCCTCAGCAAGGAAGAGCTGTACTGGCGGCTGGACTTCTTCTCCGGCGCGCTGACCTACGCCATGGCCGACTTCGGCCTGATCAAGCGCCCCACGGGCGTCACGGAGACGGCGCATCGTGAGCGCGCCGCCCGCGAACTCATCCGCTTCGCTGAGGCCGGCCTGCGCGCCGACCACGTCAAACAACCCCTGTAATCGCAAGGATTCCTCATGTCCAACCAACTGCTTGTACGCAAGGCGGCCGTCCTGGGCGCCGGTGTGATGGGCGCGCAGATCGCCGCGCACCTGACCAATGCCGGGGTCGACACCGTGCTGTTCGACCTGCCTGCCAAGGAGGGCCACCCCGACGGTATCGTGCTGAAGGCCATCGCCGGCCTGGCCAAGCTGAGCCCCGCCCCCTTGGCCAGCAAGTCGCTGGCCGAGGCGATCACGCCGGCCAACTATGAAACCGGGCTGGAACACCTGAAGGGCTGCGACCTGATCATCGAAGCCATCGCCGAACGGATGGACTGGAAGCAGGACCTGTACCGGAAGATCGCGCCGTTCGTGGCCAACCATGCGGTGCTGGCGAGCAACACTTCAGGCTTGGGAATCAACAAGTTGGCGGAAGTTCTTCCGGAACAGCTTCGCCATCGTTTCTGCGGTGTGCACTTCTTCAATCCGCCGCGCTACATGCACCTGGCCGAGCTGATCCCGGCCAAAACCACCGACGCCTCGGTGCTCGAGGGCCTGGAAGGCTTCCTGACCACCACCCTGGGCAAGGGCGTGGTGTATGCGAAGGACACGCCCAACTTCATCGGCAACCGGATCGGCGTGTTCTCGATCCTGGCGACCGCCCATCACACGGCCGAGTTCAAGCTGGGCTTCGACGAAGTGGACGCCATCACCGGCCCGCTGATCGGCCGGCCGAAGTCGGCCACCTACCGCACCTCCGACGTGGTCGGCCTGGACACCATGGCCCACGTCATCAAGACCATGGGCGATACCCTGCCTGACGACCCGTGGCATGCCTACTTCAAATCGCCGAAGTGGCTGGAGGCGCTGATCGCCAAGGGCGCGCTGGGCCAGAAGACCGGCGCCGGCATCTTCCGCAAGGTCGGCAAGGACATCGTGGTACTCGACTTGGCCAAGCAGGACTACCGTCCGGCCGATCGCGTCGCCGCGCCGGACGTGGTCGAGATCCTGAAGATCAGGAACCCCGCCGAGAAGTTCGCCAAGCTGCGCGAAAGCCAGCATCCGCAGGCGCAGTTCCTGTGGGCGGTGTTCCGCGACCTGTTCCACTACAGCGCCTACCACCTGTCGGACATCGCGGACACGGCGCGCGACGTGGACCTGGCCATCCGCTGGGGCTACGGCTGGTCACTGGGCCCGTTCGAGACCTGGCAAGCAGCGGGATGGAAGCAGGTAGCGCAGTGGATCGCCGACGACATCGTCGCCGGCAAGACCATGAGCAGCGCGCCGCTGCCGAATTGGGTGTTCGATGGCCGTGATGGCGTCCACGCCCCAGAAGGCAGCTACAGCCCCGCGCGCAATGCGAAGCTGCCGCGCTCGGCCCTGCCCGTCTACCAGCGCCAGCGTTTCCCGGATCCCCTGCTGGGCGAAACCTTCGCCCAGGGCGAGACCGTCTACGAGAACGACGGCGTGCGCCTGTGGACCGATGGCGACGGCATCGGTGTGGTCAGTTTCAAGACCAAGATGCACACCGTGTCCGACGCCGTGCTGGAAGGCGTGCAGCAGGCGATCACCATCGCCGAGGAGAAGTTCAAGGGCCTGGTGATCTGGCAGCCGAAGGAACCCTTCTCGGCCGGTGCCGACCTGGCCGGTGCGCTGGGCGCGCTGCAGGCCGGCAAGATCGCCGAGTTCGAAGCGATGGTCGCCAACTTCCAGGCCACCAGCCAGCGCATCAAATACTCGCTGGTGCCGGTGGTGGCGGCCGTGCGTGGCCTGGCACTGGGCGGTGGCTGCGAGTTCCAGATGCACAGCGCCAGGGCCGTGGTATCGCTGGAAAGCTACATCGGCCTGGTCGAAGCAGGCGTGGGCCTGTTGCCGGCTGGCGGTGGCCTGAAGGAAATCGCGGTGCGCGCGTCGCAGTCGGCGGGCCCGGGCGGTGACGTGTTCGCCGAACTGAAGAAGACCTTCGAAACCGTCGCGATGGCGAAGGTGTCGGCTTCCGCGGTCGAGGCCAAGGAACTTGGCCTGGTGCGCGCGAATGACCTGGTCGTGTTCAATGCCTACGAGCAGCTGTACATCGCCAAGCAGCAGGTGCTGGCCTTGGCCGAAAGCGGCTACCGCCCGCCCCTGCCTGCCCGCCGCATCCAGGTGGCCGGCGACGTCGGCATCGCCACCTTCAAGATGATGCTGGTCAACATGCTGGAAGGCCGCTTCATCAGCGAATACGACTATGAGATTGCCGTACGCATTGCCACCGTGCTGTGCGGTGGCGAGGTCGATCGCGGCGCCCTGGTCGACGAAGAGTGGTTGCTGAAGCTGGAGCGCAAGCACTTCGTTGAGCTGGCCCAGCAGGAAAAGACCCAGGCGCGCATTGCGCACATGCTGAAGACCGGCAAGCCCCTGCGTAACTAAGCGACGGACAAGGACACATCGAAATGAGCAAGCAGATCCAAGAAGCCTACATCGTCGCCGCCACCCGCACCCCGGTCGGCAAGGCGCCGAAGGGTGTATTCCGCAACACCCGTCCGGACGACATGCTGGCGCATGTATTGAAGTCCGTCGTCGCGCAGGCGCCGGGCATCGACCTCGGCCGCATCGATGACGCCATCATCGGCTGCGCCATGCCCGAGGGCGAGCAAGGCATGAACGTGGCGCGCATCGGCCTGCTGCTGGCAGGCCTGCCGAACACCATCGCCGCGCAGACGATCAACCGCTTCTGTTCGTCCGGCCTGCAGGCCGTGGCAATGGCGGCCGACCAGATCCGCCTGGGCAATGCCGACCTGATGCTGGCCGGCGGCACCGAAAGCATGAGCATGGTGCCGATGATGGGCAACAAGATTGCGATGGCGCCCAGCGTGTTCGACAACGACCACGTGGCCATCGCCTACGGCATGGGCATCACCGCGGAGAAGGTCGCCGAGGAATGGAAGATCGCGCGCGAGGACCAGGATGCCTTCGCCGTCGCCTCGCACCAGAAGGCTCTCGCCGCGCAGGCCGCGGGCGAGTTCAAGCACGAGATCAGCCCCTACGAAGTGATCTCGCGCCAGCCCGATCTGGCCGGCAACACCGTTCGCTTGAAGAAGCTGCTGGTCGAACAGGATGAAGGTCCGCGCGCGGACACCTCGCTGGAAGGCCTGGCCAAGCTGCGCACCGTGTTCCGCAATCCGCAGTTCGGTGGCACGGTCACGGCCGGCACCTCGTCGCAGATGAGCGATGGCGCCGCGGGCGTGCTGCTGGCATCGGAACAGGCAATCAAGGACTACGGCCTGACCCCGCTGGCCCGTTTCGTCAGTTTCTCGGTCGCCGGCGTGCGTCCCGAAGTGATGGGCATCGGCCCGATCGCGGCCATCCCGAAGGCGTTGAAGCAGGCCGGTTTGACCAAGGACCAACTGGACTGGATCGAACTCAACGAAGCCTTCGCCGCGCAGGCGCTGGCGGTGATCCGCGACAGCGACCTCGATCCTTCGAAGATCAATCCGCTGGGCGGCGCCATCGCACTCGGCCACCCGCTGGGCGCGACCGGTGCGATCCGCACCGCCACGATCGTCCACGGCATGCGCCGTCGCCAGCAGAAGTACGGCATGGTCACCATGTGCATCGGCACCGGCATGGGCGCGGCGGGCATTTTCGAGTCGCTCTGAAGCAGTGCGCACGTCCGTGTTGAACGAAAAAGGCGCCGGAAGGCGCCTTTTTCCTGTGTGCGATGCCTTTGCTCACGCCATCCGCGCACCATTCGGCACCGGCCGCTCCACCGTGGTGATCACCACGCCGGCATCGGTGTGGAAGCCGGTCAGCAGGAACTCCGACACAAACCCCGCGATCTGCTTCGGAGGAAAATTGATGACACCGACGATCTGCCGCCCGACCAGATCCTCCGCGGCATAGAGCGTGACGATCTGCGCGCTGGTCTTCCTGATGCCGTGCGGCCCGAAGTCCACCCAGAGCTTCCACGCCGGTTTGCGCGCCTGGGGGAACGCCTCGACCTTCATCACGGTACCCGCGCACAAAGCGACCCGTTCGAAGTCGGCCCATCCGATGATGTCCTGCGATTGCGTCATGTCGGTCACCTCTGTTCCATCCGGTCTTTCCACGCATCCCTGAACTCCGCCCACCAGTAGCCCAACTGCGCGCCCACGAAGCCCGCCGGCTTCAAGGCCGACACCAGGCCATAGTCCGAAAATTCGCGCCAGCGTGGGTCGTCATGGGCGATGGCACTGGCGAGGATCTCCCCGGCGAACGTGGTGGGCGCCACGCCATGTCCCCCGAACGCCTGCGCAAGCCATAGTCCGTCCTCCACGCGTCCCACCTGCGGCATCTGGTGGCGGGCATAACTCATGAGCCCCGACCACGCGTAGTCGATGCGGACGCCTTCGAGCTGGGGAAACACCTTCACCATGTCGCGATACAGCAGCCTCCGGACCGCTCCGGCAGACCGGTCGAGCACGGAGATGCGTCCTCCCCACAACAACCGCGTGTCGGGTAGCGGACGGTAGTAGTCGAACGCGAACCGCGTGTCGTAGACCGCGGCCTGCGTCGTGAGCGCGCCCTGCACCCGCGCATGCAGCGGTTCGGTCACCATCACGTAGGTGGCGATGGGCAACACGCCCGCATCGACACGGCGGTGCAGGCCCGCAAGATAGCCCCCGCAGGCCAGCACCACATGGCGCGCCCTGACCTGCCCCTGTGGCGTGACCACCCGCCAACCCGCACCGTCCCGGACCAGCGCTGTCGCCGGCGATCGCGCGTACAGCGAGACGCCCTGTTCCTGTGCCACGCGTGCAATGCCGCGCGCGTACTTCAGTGGATGGAAGTGGAAGGCGTCGGGCTCGAACAGGGCGTCGTGGTACCGATGTGTCCGGATGTAGCTTCGCAACGTTTCCTGAGGCATCCATCGCCAGTCCTGACCGTAGTGATCCGCCAGCAGGCGCTGACGGCTCCGCAGCACCCCCGCGTCCTTGAACCAGTTCGCCCAGATGATCCCCGCATGCGTGTCGTCGCAGGCGATGGCATGGCGTGCGATGCGTTGCCGGATCAGTTCGACAGCATCCGTCGTGCCGTCGTAAAGCGCCCTGGCGCGTCGGGCGCCCAGCTCGCGCAGGAGCGCGTCCTCGCCCCGGGAGAATCCACCAAACACGAAGCCACCATTGCGTCCCGAGGCACCGTAACCGGCGGCCTCCGCCTCGAGCACCACGACATCCCGAACGCCCCGCTCGGACAGCCCCAGCGCGGTATTGAGTCCGGCAAATCCGCCGCCGATGATGCAGACCGATGCTTCGACGCTCCCCTGCAGTACAGGCGATGCCGGCGCCGGGCCAGCGGTATCGAGATAGTAGCCAGATCCGGATATGTCGGCGGCAGACATGGCATCCATCGAATGGTGCGGGACCGGTGGGTCTGATCAGGGCTTCGGTATGCGGAAACCTATTCGAGTTCCTGCACGCCCAGCTCGTTCAACGCGTCCTGCATCATGATGCGGGCGGCATCACTGAGCTTCTCGTGGTCGAGTGCGTAACGGATGGTCGCTTCGATGAGGCCGATGTGGGTACCGCAGTCGAAGCGTGTGCCCTTGAAGCGATAGGCATGCACTGGTTTTTCCGACAGCAGCGCCGCGATGGCATCCGTCAGCTGGATCTCGCCGCCGGCGCCCGGCACCGTGTTCTCCAGCAGGGAGAAGATGCGCGAATCGAGCACATAGCGGCCAACGACCGCCAGATTGCTGGGCGCAACCTCTGGTTTCGGTTTCTCCACGATGGCACGGATGCGCCCTTCTCGGCCGGTGAAAGCGTCGGTAGCGACGATGCCGTAACTGCCCGTCTGCTCATGAGGGACATCCTGCACCGCGATCATGCTGGCGCCTGTCGTTTCGGCGGCATCAGCCATCTGCTTCAGCGCACCGGGCCCACGGTTCCAGATCAGATCGTCGGGCAGCAGGACCGCGAAGGGTTCGTTGCCCACGATGGGCTTGGCGCACAGCACGGCATGGCCCAGGCCCAGTGCTTCGGCCTGGGTCACGAAGACGGCGCGCACGTGGCTGGGCAACACATTCCGTACGAGTTCGAGTTGCTCGTGCTTGCCCGCGCGCTCCAACTTCTGCTCGAGCTCATAGGCCTTGTCGAAGTAGTCGGCAACCGCATGCTTGTAGCGGTTGGTAACGAAAATCAACGTGTCGCAGCCGGCCTCGACTGCTTCATCCACGGCGTACTGGATCAATGGCCGATCGATGATCGGCAGCATTTCCTTGGGCACCGTTTTGGTAGCGGGCAGGAAGCGGGTGCCTAGACCGGCGACGGGAAAAACGGCTTTGCGGATTCTGGCGGGGATCATCGGGTCCTGCGGGCATCGCGGCCAGGGAATACCACGATGTTAGCCGAAGAATCGTCCTGTTCGTTTGACAACGGTGCGAACTCGGGAACCGCGATCCGCAACACCTCTCCCAACTCGTTCGTATCGTACCGGGCATGGGCTGCCCGCATGCGCTGCAGAGCCAACTCGATGAACTCGGGCGCCACCTCGCGCGCAAGCGCTTTCATGATCTTCGAGTGAGAGGTGGGCTGGTAGCGCTCATCCGCGTGGAAAAGCGTTTCGTGCAGCTTCTCCCCGGGGCGAAGACCGGTGTAGACGATGGCGATATCGCGCCCGGGTTGCCTGCCTGCCAACCGGATCATCTGCTCAGCCAGCAGGCGGATCGGCACTGGATCGCCCATGTCCAACGTGTAGATGGAGGCATGCGCTGCGCCTGAAGCGGCCTGCAGGATCAACTGGCACGCTTCGGGAATGGTCATGAAATAGCGCGTCACGTCCGGATCGGTGACGGTGACCGGACCACCTTTGCGGATCTGCTCCCTGAACAGGGGTACCACGCTACCCGCGGAATCAAGGACGTTGCCGAAGCGCACTGTGACGTATCGCGTTCCGGATCGCGCATCATCAAGTGCCTGGCAGGCCATCTCCGCAAGACGCTTGGTCGCACCAAGCACGTTGACGGGATCCACGGCCTTGTCCGTGGAGATCAGGACGAAGGTCGCGACACCGGCTTCGCGGCAGGCTCGCGCCACCGTCTCGGTGGCCAGCACGTTGTTGCCGACGGCTTCGCGCAGATGTCCTTCCAGCAAGGGCACCTGCTTGTAAGCCGCGGCATGGAATACGGCATCAGGCTCCGCAATCTTCAACGCGTGCTCAATGACGGCCGCATCTCCGCAGTTGCCGAGTATGGGAAGCACCTCCAGATCCGGGAACGCCCGCCGAAGGTCGCCCTGGATCGTGATGAGCGCCAGTTCGTCGATTTCAACCAGTGCGATCCGCTGGGCACCATGACGTGCGCATTGCCGACAGAGCTCCGAACCGATGGACCCGCCCGCGCCGGTCACCATCACGGTCCGCCCCCCCAACCAGCCCCGTATGAGCTTCCAGTCCGGGGTGACCGATTTCCGACCAAGCAGGTCCTCGATCGCGACCTCCTTCAGGTCGCCCGGCATGGATTGTCCCTCGAGCACATTGACCAGCCGCGGGACCATGCGGAATGGCAATCCGGTGCTCTCGCAGATCGCCACCACGCGCTGCATGGCGGGCGCATCCAGGGACGGCATGGCAATGACCAGCATCCGGGCCGCCGTCTCCCGCGCGACTGCTGCAGCGTTCTCCAACCCGCCAAGAACGGGAATGCCCTGCAGCTTTGATCCATGCAGTCGCGACGCGTCGTCAAGGAACGCGACCGGCTGGTATACGCCAGTCCGCCGAAGTTCCCTGACCAGGGCTTCCCCTGCCCGCCCAGCGCCCAGGATCAGGACCCGCGATGCGCTCTCGTTGCTGCGGTTGACCTGACTGTCCTTCCAGGCCCGATAAGCGAGCCGAGGCAAACCAAGGAAGCCAACCAGAGCGAACGGATAAAAGCCCAGTACCGCACGCGGCGTGGAGCCGAATCGGTTGTAGAAGAACAGTCCCAGCACGACGCCAAGGAAGCCCAAGGCGCACGCCTTCACGATATTCCAGAGATCCGGAAGACTGGCGAAGCGCCAGAGGCCGCGGTACAGCCCCATCCACCAGAACACGGCGCCCTGTGCCAGAAGCACGATGGCGATCTCGTTAGACCATAAGGGAAACGCCGGTGCATGGGCCAGCATCGCATAGCGAAGGCGATGCAGTACCTGCCAGCAGAGCCATACCATCGTCAGATCGTGGGCCGCCACGAGAAGGCGTGGCATAAACCCGCTAAATCGATCCCGCCATGATTCCATCAGATCCGTCTCCAGGTGCTACCCGCCACGCCATCCTCGGCGCACTAAAACCCACAGCGCCCCGCCACACCCATAGACTGCGATGACCGCGCCTAAAGTAGTTGCTACCCTCGCTTGGGGTACCCCATAGATTAACAATAAGGTAACGCCGCAGAACACCATGTAAATCACGGTTATTGCAGCGTGCCCGAATCGACGCGCCCCCATCTGATAAAGATGGCCCACATGAGGTGTCCACCAGCGTTCGCCACGGAGCATGCGCCCCAGCAACGTGAAGCCTGCGTCGACGAGAAATGCACATAGCGGCAACAGCAACAGGGGGGCGCTCGCCGCTGGCAGTGCAAGGTAGGCGGCGGTGGCAAGCCCGGCCAACGCGTAGCCCAAGGCACCACTGCCCACATCTCCCAGGAAGATCCGGGCCTTGGGGAAGTTGAAGGGTAGGAAGCCGAGACATGCCGCGAGCAACGCCAAGGCAAGCCAGTGCCACCCACCCACCAACAGACCGGCATAGGCCAGCGCCGCCAATGCAGCCTGACTGGTCGCCAGCCCGTTGATGCCATCCATGAAGTTCCAGACGTTGACCAGCACCATCGCCGTACCGAAGGCCAGGACAGCCGGTAGCAGTTGGCCACTTTGCCCCGCGGCTCCGGCGGCCAAGGTGAGTGCCGCCACGGCCTGGACCACGAGCCGCAACCAGGGCGACAACGGCCGATGGTCGTCCCACCACCCTACTCCGGCCACGATCAACAGCCCCGGCAGGAATGCCCACCACAACAGGTCCATCGCCCCTGGACCCAATGCCAGATAAAGGCCGGCCGCGACCAGGAGTGCGACGATCGCGATGCCGCCACCGCGTGGCGTGGCGACGTCATGGCTGCGCCGTTCACCGGGCTGATCGAGAAGGTCGCCGCGCAACGCGTATCGGCGCGCCAGCCAAGTCCCCACGGCGGTGCCTGCCGTCAGCAGCAACAGCCAGACAGGCATACTCGGCATCAGACCACCGCGTAGTTCAACAACGGCTTGATCGTGCCCCACTCCTTGCAGCTCGGGCATTGCCAATGGTGTGTCCGGGCGCCGAAGCCGCAACGCGTGCACCGATAGCTGGGATTCCGCACCAGCAGCTGATCGGTGATGTGCTTGAGATCATGCAGCGTGGCAGATGGGTCTGCCCCCTCGGCCAGCGTCAGGTCGATCAGTGCCGCCTCGCCACGCACCGATGGCCGATCCTTGAGCTGACGTGCCAGGTAGGCCCTTGCAGCAGCGACCCCATCCTGCCGTTCGACCAGGCGCGTCAACGCCAGCACCGGTGCGATCCCGCGGTAGTGCTCGCACATCTCCGACAGGAAGGCCCGGGCGCCGGACAGATCACCCACCTGGTCGTAGCCTGCGAGGAGGCTGGGCAAGACCTCGGGAAGGTAGTCGGGGTCATGCCGGGCCGCGCGTTCGAACGCACGAATCGCAGCTTCGGAATTGCCGGCATCAGACTCGATGCGACCTTCGATGATGCCGGCACGTACGCTGCCCGCGTCGGCCTGGTAGGCACGCGCCACTGCTGCGCGCGCGGCATCGACGCTGTTCGCTGTCCGGTGCCGTTCGGCCAGTTCGCATTCGAACTGGGCGATCAGCTTGCCCATCGGTTCAGCCGTGACCTCTTCATAGCGTCGCGCGTTGTCGATCGCTTTCTCCCAGTCGCGCTCGGCCTGGTAGATGCCGATGAGGTGCTTGAGCGCCTGCGGAGCACGTTGATCGATGCGCGCCAGATCGGTGAACACGGTCTCCGCGCGATCCAGCAGTCCGGAACGCATGTAGTCCTCGCCAAGCGCCAGCAAGGCTTGTACGCGCTGCGCATCACTCAGGTCGGCCCGTTGCACGAGCCCCTGGTGCAGACGGATGGCGCGATCCACCTCGCCACGACGGCGGAACAGGTGGCCCAGGGCGACCTGCGTTTCGAAGGTTTCCTTGTCGAGTTCCGCGATATGGAGGAACAGCTCGATCGCCTTGTCCGGCTGCTCATTGAGCAGATAGTTCAGGCCACGGAAATAGGTGCTCGACAGCCGGCTGACCTGCGTGTCGCCGTGACGTTGGCCGCCACGACGACCGATGATCCACCCGCTCAATGCCGCCAGCGGCAGGAACAGGAAAAACCAGAACCACTCGGTGAGGAAGGCCATGGGTCAGACGCCACCATCGAAGGTCGAGGAGCCTCCGTTGGATGACGGGGCCTGCGCGCGATTCGCCTTGCGCAGTTTCGCGTAGAGCGGCCACACCAGCGTGGCCACCACGATCAGGCCGCCGATCACCACACCCAGCAACAGGGACAGCATGATGCCGACGCCGGACGAGGTCTGGAACTCGGTGAAGAGCAGCTTCAGCGTTATCGGCTGCGTGTTCAACACGCCGATGATGAGTCCGTAGGCCAGGAACAGCAGTGCAACGACCAGGCGGAACATGTTCATCGGGCGACTCCTTGCAGGACGGCGCCTAGCTTAACGGAGTCGGCACGGAACGACACGCGCCCGACGAGAGGCTACTCCCCGGCCTCTTCGATGGGCGTCACGTCGCTGACGCGTTCGCGCAGCTCCTTGCCCGGCTTGAAGTGGGGAACGTGCTTGGCCGGCAACGCGACCGAATCGCCGGTCTTCGGATTGCGGCCCATCCTGGGCGGACGGTAATGCAGCGAAAAACTGCCGAATCCGCGGATCTCGATACGGTCACCCTGCGCGAGGGCGCCGCCCATCATCTCCAGCAATGCCTTGACGGCCAGGTCCACGTCCTCGGCCTTGAGGTGCGGCTGGCGGCGGCTGAGGATCTCGATGAGTTCGGATTTGGTCATCGCATGCGGAATTCGGACGGATGAACCCGCGCCGGCCCGGGTACTCCGGGCCGGCGGGGAACGGTACTGCTAGCAATACTGCAACGGCGCGAGCCGCTTACTCGGACTTGCCGCCATCCAACTGCGCACGCAGCAGCGCGCCCAGGCTGGTGGTGCCGGTGGAAGCTTCGGCAGCGGACTTGTTGTACTCGGCCAACGCTTCGGCGGTTTCGGCTTCGTCCTTGGCCTTGATCGACAGCTGCAGCGTGCGGCCCTTGCGGTCCATGCCGATGAACTTGGCTTCGACCTTGTCGCCCACCTTCAGGTGCTGGCTGGCGTCGTCCACGCGGTCGTAGCTGATGTCGCGTGCCATCACGTAGCCTTCGATGCCATCGGCCAGTTCGACCATGGCGCCCTTGGCGTCCACTTCCTTCACTGTGCCTTCGACCTTCGAGCCCTTCGGGTGGGTCGCCATGTACTGGCCGAACGGATCCTGCTCCAGCTGCTTCACGCCCAGGCTGATGCGCTCGCGCTCCGGATCGACCGCCAGCACCACGGCTTCCAGCGTGTCGCCCTTCTTGAAGTTGCGCACGATGTCTTCGCCGGTGGTGTTCCAGCTGATGTCGGACAGGTGGATCAGGCCGTCGATGCCGCCGTCCAGGCCGATGAAGATGCCGAAGTCGGTGATCGACTTGATCTGGCCGGACACCTTGTCGTTCTTCTTGTGGGTGGCAGCGAAGGTTTCCCACGGATTGGCGGCAACCTGCTTCATGCCCAGCGAGATGCGGCGACGCTCTTCGTCCACGTCCAACACCATCACTTCAACTTCGTCGCCGACCTGCACGACCTTGGACGGGTTGACGTTCTTGTTGGTCCAGTCCATCTCGGAGACGTGCACCAGGCCTTCGACGCCCGGCTCGATCTCGACGAAAGCGCCGTAATCGGTGACGTTGGAGACCTTGCCGAACACGCGGCTGTTGGCCGGGTAGCGGCGGGCGATGTTGTCCCACGGATCCTCGCCCAGCTGCTTCAGGCCCAGCGAGACGCGGTTGCGCTCACGGTCGTACTTCAGCACGCGGACGTCCAGCTCCTGGCCGACTTCCACGACTTCGGACGGATGGCGTACGCGCTTCCAGGCCATGTCGGTGATGTGCAGCAGGCCGTCGATGCCGCCCAGGTCGACGAACGCGCCGTAATCGGTGAGGTTCTTGACCACACCCTTCAGCACCACGCCTTCCTGCAGCTTGTCCATCAGCTGCTCGCGCTCTTCCGAATGCTCGCTCTCGACCACCGCGCGGCGGGAGACGACGACATTGTTGCGCTTGCGGTCCAGCTTGATGAGCTTGAACTCCAGCTCCTTGCCTTCCAGGTAGCCGGGATCGCGCACGGGGCGCACATCGACCAGCGAACCCGGCAGGAATGCGCGGACGTCCTTGATGTCGACGGTGAAACCACCCTTGACCTTGCCGCTGATGCGGCCGGTGATGGTTTCGTTCTTCTCCAGCGCTTCTTCCAGCTCGTCCCACACCATGGCGCGCTTGGCCTTCTCGCGCGAGAGCACGGTCTCGCCGAAGCCGTTCTCGAGGGAATCGAGTGCGACCTTGACTTCGTCGCCCACGCCCACGTCGATTTCACCGGCGTCGTTCCGGAACTGTTCGATCGGCACGATGCCTTCGGACTTCAGGCCGGCGTTGATCACCACCACGTCGTTGCGGACTTCCACGACGACGCCGGTGACGATGGCGCCCGGCTTCAGCTTGGCCAGATGGGTCTGGCTCTGTTCAAACAGTTCGGCAAATGATTCGGTCATTGAAAAATACTCGGTTGATGACACAGACCGGGCGCACCTGGAGATGCACCACGATCCACCCGTTGTCGGCCGGCGCGGGATTGCGTGTGGCCGTGAGTGTTGTGGTTGTTGAACCGCTCGGAGGATTCCGGGCGGACCTTCTGCTGGGCGGGAACCTAGTCCGCGCGCGCCGGCACCAAAGCCAGTACGCGTTCGACGACGGCATCGATGCCAAGGCCGGTGGTGTCGATGAGGACGGCGTCTTCGGCCGGCCGCAGGGGCGCCACCGTACGCTGGGCGTCACGGGCGTCGCGGGCGAGGATCTCGCGCAGCAGACCGTCGATTGTGACGGAAACCCCTTTGTCTTTCAACTGCTTATAGCGTCTTTCCGCCCGTTCGTCGGCACTGGCGGTCAGGAACACCTTGTAGGGGGCGTCCGGAAAGATGACGGTCCCCATGTCCCGCCCGTCCGCCACCAGTCCCGGCGGCCGGCGAAAAGCCCGTTGGCGCTCCTTCAATGCGGATCGCACTTCGGGGATGGCGGCGATGGCGGACGCGAGGGCGCCGGTGGTCTCCAGACGCAGTTCGTCCGTCGCGTCAAGGTCGTCCACGATGACCCGCAGCCCCTGCTCCGTTTCGCGGAAGCTGACACGGGTATCGAACGCGCACCGGACCAGGGCTGCGGGATCGGATACATCCAGGTCGGCCCAGCTTGCCGCCACGCCAACCGCACGATACAGGGCGCCGGAATCGAGGTAATGCCAGCCGAGTCGACCGGCCACTAGCCGGCTCACCGTACCCTTGCCTGCCCCGGAGGGGCCATCGATGGTCAGGACGGGCGAGGTGTCGGACATGGGGTCTCCTGAGGGGTTTTGGGCGGCATTATGATGTCGGCTGTCGCCGCCCGGGACACCTTCGGCGGCACGCTCACGCGGGGCGTAGTGCAACCGCTTGATATGCCAACGGAATTGCCGTTAGAATAGCCGGCTTCGTTCCACCCCATACTCTTTTACGCCGAGGTTCATCTCATGAAGGTCCTGTCCTCCCTGAAGTCGGCGAAGGCCCGTCACCGCGACTGCAAGGTGGTCCGCCGTCGCGGCAAGGTCTTCGTGATCTGCAAGTCCAACCCGCGTTTCAAGGCGCGCCAGCGCTGAGGAACGGCACTGCCGGCCCCAAGCCGGCAATGCGTTGAAAACCGCCTTCGGGCGGTTTTTTGTTGTCCTGCATTTGTTATAAAAGGCAGATCATCCAGGGGAATCCCACCATGAGCCGTCGCGCCCTCGCACTTCCTTTGATCGCCCTGCTCGGCCTTGCCGGCCCGGCTTCCGCCGACACCCTGTTGATAGAGCGCGCCCAGGAAACGCCTGCGTCGGCGGCCCCGGTGCGCGGACAGACGGCAGCCGACGTCGAAGCCCGCTTCGGCGCCCCGCAACAGAAGCTCGAGCCGCGTGGCGGCCAGAAGCGGCAATGGCCGGTGATCCAGCGCTGGGTCTATCCCGGCTTCACCGTCTACTTCGAGAAGAGCCGTGTCATCGACGTGGTGCTGAACAAGGCCACCGCCGAAGAGATCGGCCCCAAGCCCCCTATCCGCTGACCGGCGACTTTCGCGCCCCGCAATCCCATGACCGATGCCTATCGCTTCCCCGCGGAGTGGGAACCCCAGTCCGCGGTCCTGATCGCTTGGCCGCACGCCGAGACCGATTGGGCCGACCGCCTCGCCGATGTCGAGGAAACCTATGTCGCCCTGGTGGCCGCCATCACCCGCTTCCAGCCTGTGGTGATCTGCGTCGCCGACGACGATCTGCAGATCTACGCGGAAGCGAGACTGCGCTCGGCACGGGTGGACATGGAACGCGTGCGCTTCGTCCCGGCGGAATACGACGATACGTGGCTGCGGGATTCCGGACCGATCACCCTGCGTGATGGCGACCGGTTCAAACTGCTGGACTTCCGCTTCACTGGCTGGGGCGGCAAGTACGAAGCCACCCGCGATGACCGCCTGGTCGGCGAGCTCTCCGGCATGCAGTTGTTTCACAACTACTTCGTCCAAAGTATTGATTTTGCTTTGGAAGGTGGCGCCATTGAGACCGATGGAACGGGCACTCTGCTGACCACGTGGCAGTGCCTGCACGAACGACACCCCGACGCCTCGCGCGAAGACCTGACCGACAAGCTGGCGCACTGGTTGAAGCAGGGGCGCGTGCTGTGGCTGGACCATGGCTATCTGGAAGGCGACGACACCGACGCCCATATCGATACCCTCGCCCGCTTCGCGCCCGGCGACGCCATCGTCTACCAGGCGTGCGACGACGCCTCGGACGTCCACTACACCGAATTGCAGGCCATGGCCGCCGACATCGCGGCACTGCGGACGGCCGATGGGCGACCGTACCGCGCGTTCCCGTTGCCATGGGCGCAGCCGGTGATCGACAACGGCCGCCGATTGGCGGCGTCCTACGCGAACTACCTGATCATCAACGGCGCCGTACTGATGCCCGCCTACGGCGACCCCGCCGACGGCCAGGCGGCCGCGGTGCTGGCACAGGCCTACCCGGATCGCGAGATCGTGCAAGTACCCTGCCGCGCGCTGATCTGGCAGAACGGCAGCCTGCACTGCATCACCATGCAATTGCCGGCGGGGCTGCTTGGCTGAATCCGTCATCGGCGCCACGGCTCATGGCACCGTGACATCAGTTGGGCGCAGATTGAACGCTTCGTTTACATCTCGCCTCACACGATCCCGGATAACCACCGTTTCCCATTGATCGAGGAGACGGCCGTGTATTCACGACGCAAGTTCCTGACGACCGCTGCGCTGGCCACGGCCGGTCTCGGCCTGGCCGCCTGCCGTGACGCAGCGCAGGCGGGCGGGGTTGGCGCATCACCGGCTGCTCCATCCCCCGTCGCCGCGCCGGGCGCATTGAACACCCGCATCATCCCGTCGACCGGCGAGCGGGTCCCCGTCATCGGCATGGGCACGTCCGGCAGTTTCGAAGTCGGCCAGAGCGCGGCCGAACTCGACCCCTTGCGTGAAGTGCTGAAGCGGTTCTTTGCCGCGGGCGCCACACTCATCGATACGGCACCCACCTACAGCGTCGCCGAAGACGTCATGGGCGCGCTGTTGGCGGAACAGGGACTCACCAGCAAGGCCTGGTTGGCCACCAAACTGTCCGGCGTGACCGGGCGCGAGGCCGGCATGGCCCAGTTCGAAGACACGCTGCGCAGGCTGAAGACCGACAAGGTGGCGCTGCTGCAGGTCCACAACCTGGGCGACCTGAAGACCCAGATGGCGGTTGCGCGCGAATTGAAGGCGCAGGGCAAGGTGAAGTACGTCGGCGTGACGCATTACGTCGAACGGGCGCAGGAACAACTCGCCGATGTCGTGCAGGCGGAGAAGCCCGACTTCCTGCAGATCAACTATTCCGTCGTCAGCCGCGGAGCGGAGAAGCGTGTATTGCCGCTGGCACGGGACCTGGGCGTGGCGGTGCTGATCAATCGCGCCTTCGAAGACGGCAAGCTGTTCGCGCAGGTCAAGGACACGCCATTGCCACCCGCGTTGTCGGAAGCCGGCGTTTCGTCGTGGGCGCAGGCCTTCCTGAAGTTCGCCCTCAGCCATTCCGCGGTCACTGCCGTCATCCCGGCCACGGGCAAGCCCGATCGCCAGAGCGACAACCTGAAAGCCGGCTCGGGTCCGGACCTGACGCCGGCACAGCGCGACGCCCTGATCGCCGCGGTGGCCTGAGCCGATGTCGTCACCCCCTTCGTCCGGCATGGCCGGCTGGCTTGGCCACCTGTTCAATGTCCGCCACCACGAAGCGCCGGTGGTCGGCGCCGGACTGGCGATGTTCTTCCTGCTGTTCGCGGGCTATTTCATGCTCCGCCCGATCCGCGAAACGATGGGTGTCACCGGTGGCGTCGACAATCTGCAGTGGCTGTTCACCGGCACCTTCGTCGCTACGCTGATCGTGCTGCCGCTGTACGGATGGATCGCGTCGAAGGTCCCTCGCCGGCGCATCGTGCCATGGGTGTTCGGCGTGGTGGTGGCCAGCCTGATCGGCTACGGTGCGGCGATGCTGGCACGGCCGGATGATGTCTGGCTGGCACGCACGTTCTACATCTGGGTGTCGGTCATCAACCTGCTGATGATCTCGCTGGCCTGGAGCGTGCTGGCCGACGTGATGGAAAGCCACGAGGCCAAGCGCCTGTTCGCGCTGATCGCCGCAGGCGCCAGCCTGGGCGGCCTGGCGGGTCCGCTGCTGACCACGCTGCTGGTCAAGCCGTTGGGGCACGGCGGCCTGATGGTGCTCTCGGCCGTGCTGATCGGCGCCAGCGCCGCCACCGCGTCTTGGCTGCATCGCTGGCGCGACCGCCATCCACTGCCCGCGGGCACGAGTTCGGCCGAACAGCGGCAACGGCCGCTCGGTGGCAATCCCTTCGCGGGCGCGACAGCGGTGTTCCGTTCGCCCTACCTGCTGGGCATCGCCTTCTTCGTGCTGCTGCTGGCGACGGTGACGACCTTCCTGTATTTCGAACAGGCCAAGCTGGTCGCCGAACGCTTTGCCGACAAGGAGGAGCAGACGCAAGTCTTCGGCCTCATCGACACTGCCGTACAGGCATTGGCCATCCTCAGCCAGTTGTTCATCACCGGCCGCATCGCGCAGAAGCTGGGCGTCGGCGTGCTGCTGGTCGCGGTGCCCGTGGTCGTCGCCGCCGGTTTCCTGTGGCTGGCGCTGGCCCCGATGTTCGCGGTCTTCGTGGTGGTGATGGTGGTGCGGCGCGCGGGCGAGTATGCCTTCGTGCGCCCGGGTCGCGAGATGCTCTATACCGTGGTGCCCGCAGAGCAGAAGTACAAGGCGAAGAACTTCGTCGACACGGTGGTCTACCGCGGCGGCGACGCACTCAGCGGCTGGGTCAAGCGGGCGCTGGACGTGCTGGCGGAGCACCCTGCGGCCGCGATGTTCATCGGCGCCGGCGTGGCGGCAGTGTGGGCGATCACCGGCGTGACGCTGGGCAGACGACAGAAGCGGATGGAGGCGACGCACGGCGCCTCCTGAGCCCGCGCGTTCACTCCCCGGACGCCTGCCGTCACGGTGGACGCGGTACCATGCGCCCCTCCCCTTCCGCCCCTGCCCGCACGATGAGCCGCACCACCCTGCCCGTTGCCCTGATCCAGGAAAAGAACCACGGCGATGCCGATGCCAACCTGTCGGTGATCGAAGCGCGCGTGGCCGAGGCCGCCAAGCAGGGCGCGAAGCTGGTGCTGCTGCAGGAACTGCACAACGGTGCCTACTTCTGCCAGCACGAATCCGTGCATGAATTCGACCTGGCCGAACCGGTCCCCGGTCCCAGCACCGAGCGCCTGGGCAAGTTGGCGAAGCAGCATGGCGTGGTTCTGGTGTCGTCGCTGTTCGAGCGCCGCGCCGCCGGGCTGTACCACAACACCGCCGTCGTCTACGAAAAGGACGGCAGCATCGCGGGCAAGTACCGCAAGATGCACATCCCGGACGATCCTGGGTTCTACGAGAAGTTCTATTTCACCCCGGGCGACATGGGCTTCATGCCCATCGATACGTCCGTCGGCCGCCTCGGCGTGCTGGTGTGCTGGGACCAGTGGTATCCGGAGGCCGCGCGCCTGATGGCGCTCGCCGGTGCGCACCTGCTGCTCTACCCGACCGCGATCGGTTGGGATCCGGACGACGAACAGGCCGAGAAGAACCGGCAGCGCGATGCCTGGGTATTGAGCCACCGCGGCCACGCCGTGGCCAATGGCCTGCCGGTGCTGAGCTGCAACCGCGTCGGCCACGAACCTTCGCCCATCGGCGCCTCGGGCATCCAGTTCTGGGGCAACAGCCACGTGCTGGGTCCGCAGGGTGAGTTCATCGCCGAAGCCGGCACCGAGGAAACCATCCTGATGGCGGACATCGACCTGCAGCGCAGCGAGCATGTCCGTCGCATCTGGCCGTTCCTGCGCGACCGCCGCATCGACGCATACGGCGACCTGCTCAAGCGCTACATCGACTGAGACCCACGCGTGCCGCTGATCGTCCGTGAAGCCACGCCGGCCGATGTGCCGGCCATCGCCTCCCTCTACGCGGATGAAGTCCGCGACCACGTCAACACCTACGAGTACGACGTGCCGGACGAGGCCGAAATGGCGCACCGCATGCAGGCCGTACTCGACGCCGGCTATCCGTATCTGGTGGCGGAGTTCGACGGAGACTTCGTCGGTTACGCCTACGCCGGCAGCTACCGGGCACGCGCGGGCTACCGCAAGACCGTGGAGAACTCGGTCTACGTGGTCCCCGGCCGGCAGGGCAAGGGCATCGGGGCGGCGTTGATGCAGGCGCTGATCGACGCCTGCGAGGCGCGCGGCTATCGCCAGATGATCGCCGTGATCGGCGAACCCACCAACACCGCCTCCATCCGGCTGCACGAGAAGTTCGGTTTCACGCTGGTCGGCGTCTTCCGCGGCATCGCCTGGAAGCACGACCGCTGGCTGGACACCGTGCAGATGCAGCGCACCCTCGGCGCCGGCACCACCGCGCCCCCGCAAGACGAATGACACGATGACCGAATCAAACACCCCTCCCGCCGATCCCTTGCACGGACAACCCCAC
Source organism: Pseudoxanthomonas sp. SE1 (assembly GCF_029542205.1). Classification (NCBI taxonomy): domain Bacteria; kingdom Pseudomonadati; phylum Pseudomonadota; class Gammaproteobacteria; order Lysobacterales; family Lysobacteraceae; genus Pseudoxanthomonas; species Pseudoxanthomonas sp. SE1. The sequence goes on from NZ_CP113783.1 coordinate 2,302,126, forward strand.
GAGATCGTCGAGCGGGATGGCGTGCGCTACACCCTGCTCGGCACCGCCCACGTCTCGCGCGCCAGCGTCGATGCCGTGCGAGCGGCCGTGGCCAGTGGCGACTACGACAGCGTGGCGGTGGAGCTGGACCCGGGCCGCCTGCAGTCGCTGACCGATCCCGACACGCTCGCGCGACTCGACCTGGTGAAGGTGATCCGCGAAGGCAAGACGCACCTGTTCGCCGCCAACCTGGCGCTGGCCGCCTACCAGCGCCGCCTGGCCGAACAACTCGGTGTCGAGCCCGGCGAGGAGCTGAAAGCCGGCGCGCTGGATGCGCAGGCACGCGGCCTGCCCGTGCACCTGATCGATCGCGAAGTGGGTCTGACCTTCAAGCGCGCGCTGCAATCGCTGGGCTGGTGGCAGCGCACCAAGGTGGGCGCCGGCATCCTCGCCAGCATGTTCGGTGACGAAGAAGTCGGGGACGACGAAATCGAGAAGCTCAAGCAGGGCGACATGATGGAATCGAGCTTCGGCGAGTTCGCGGCCGAAAGCCCGCAGCTGTACCAGGCGATCATCGCCGAGCGCGACCAGTACATGGCATCGGCACTGCGCCAGGTTGCCGCCGGCAAGCCGACCGGCGCCACGTCGCCGTACCGCGTGCTCGCCGTGGTCGGCGCGGGGCATCTGCCCGGCCTGACCCGCCACCTGAAGGACGATACCGCCGACCCGGCCGAGCTTCGACGCGCGCTCGAACTCGTCAAGCCCAAGTCGCGCGTGCCGTGGATGGAACTGGTGATCGGTGTGTTCCTCGTGGGCGGATTCGCCTGGGGGTTCTGGCAGGGCGGCGTGGACGTCGGCTCGGACCTGTTGCTGCAGTGGGTACTGGCCACCGGTGTGCTGGGCGCCATCGGCTGCGCGATCGCGGGCGGGCATCCTCTCAGCATTCTCGCGGCCTTCATTTCATCGCCGCTCACGCCGCTGCATCCCGCGCTTGCGTCGGGTACCGTCAGCGCCTTCGTGGAAGCGACGTTGCGCAAGCCCACGTATGCCGACTTCATGGCATTGCGCGACGATGTCCAGACGATGCGCGGCTGGTGGAAGAACCGCGTGGCGCGCGTCCTGCTGAACTTCTTCCTCACCAGCCTGGGCACTGCCATCGGCGTGTGGACCGGGGGACTGAGGATGCTCGGCAAACTGGTCGGCTGAGCTGGACTTGAGGAAAAAGAGAGCCGGGCAATGCCCGGCTCTTCGCTTTCCGCTTTCTTCACTCCACGTGCAGGGCGGCCACGGTTGCCGCCGCAGATGTATCGCCACGACGCTGCTTGGCCCGGCCGATCGCACGCGAGGTGCCACTGCGCATGTCGTCCAGGATCGCGTAGATCGTGGGCAGGAACAGCAGGCTGACCACAGTCGAGAACGCCAGGCCACCGGCGATGGCGCGTGCCATCGGCGCATAGGCCGGGCCGTCGCCCGCCATCTGGGTGTTCGCCATCGCGATGGGGACCATCGCCAGGATCGCCGTGCCCATCGTCATCAGGATGGGCCGCAAACGTTCACGGCTGCCTTCCACCAGTGCGTCCGTGCGCGACATGCCGCGCCGTCGCAGGTTGTTGATGTGCTCGACCATCACGATGCCGTTGTTCACCACCACGCCCATCAGCACCAGGATGCCGATGAAGGACATGATGCCGAACGTGGTGCCGGTGAGCGCGAACAGCCAGAACACGCCGAACACCGAGAACAGCACGCCGCTCATGATGGCCGCCGGGAACAGCAGCGACTCGAACACCGCCGCCATGACGATGTAGATCATCACCAGTGCGATCAGCAGGTTGAACATCATCTGCCCCATCGCCTCGTCGTCTTCCTGGAAGGCGCTGCCATCGAACGAATAGCTGTAGCCCGCGGGGAACGACATGCCCTCCAGCGCTTCTTCCATCGCCTTGCGCGCATCCGGCACGGTGACCTTCTCTGCCAGGTTGGCCTGCACGGTCAACGTCGTCTGGCGATTGGTGCGCTGGATCTGCGTGGCCGACGGCGTGATGCCCACGTCGACCAGGCTCAACAGCGGTACCGTGCGGCCATCCGGCGAACGCACCATGAAACCAGCCAGGTCTTCGGTGCCGTAGTCTTCGGCACCCGCGAAACGCACCCACACCGGCACCTCGGTCTCGCCACGGCGGAACTCGCGCAGCGGCGCACCACGCAGGGCCAGGCCCACGAAGCTGGCCACCTGCTGGGAAGTGAAGCCGAAGGCCGCGGCGCGCTCGCGATCGACACGCACGTTCAACTCGCTGTTCTGGTCGCCGACATCCACGCGCACGTCACGCAGTTCCTTGCGCTTGGCCAGGATCGGAATCAGGTCGTCCGCGATCTCCGCCAGGGTCTGGGTCGAATCGCCGACCAGTTGGAACGACACACTCTGGCCGGGCTGGCCACCGCCGCCCTGGTTGCCGCCGTCGCCGCCGATGCCGATGTTGGCGCGGGCCGATTTCGGCAGGTCCTTGCGCAGCTGTTCGACGATCGGCTTGGTCTCGCTGGCCTTTTCGGTGTCGAACTTGACCTGGGTTCCGCCCCAACCCTGCTCGCTGAAGTACGAGTAGATCTGGCTGATGCGGTACTTCTTGCGGTTGGCGTCCAGGAACTGCTCGACCTTGAGGATCTCGGCCGACATCTGCTCCTTGGTGTAGGCGCCCTTCCACTGGTAATACAGCTCCGCTTCGCCACCGCCGTCGTTGCCGAACATGTCGAACTTCGTCATCTTCATGGGCACGAAGCTGACCACGATGATCAGCAGGATGCCCAGCACGCTCCAGCCACGGTGTTCCAGCGTCCAACGCAGGAACCCCGCGTAGCGCTTCTGCATGCGCGGGATGATGCCGGTCTCGCTGCGCACCTGGGGCGGTGTCTTCAACCGCGCCGAAATCATCGGGATCAGGCTGACCGCGACCAGCCACGAGGCCAGCAGCGACACCGAGATGGTGATCGCGATCTGGCCCAGGTAGATGCTCAGGAAGTTGCGTTCGCCGAACAGGTTGGGCACGAACACGATGCAGTGGCACAGCGTGCCCGCCGACAGCGCGATCGCCACGTGGCGGGTGCCGACGATCGAAGCCCAGGTGGGGTTGTCCGGGTACTTCTCGCGTTCCTGGTAGATGCTCTCGACCACGACCACGGCGTTGTCGACCAGCATGCCGATGGCCAGCAGCAGGCCCATCATCGACAGGATGTTGAGCGTCACGCCAGCGAAGTACATGAAGCCCAGCGTCATCACGAAGCAGATCGGGATCGCCAGCGTCACCATAGACACCGAAGGCCAGTGGCGCAGGAAGAACCACAGCACCACGATGGACAGCACCAGGCCGATCGCGCCGGCTTCCGCCAGTTCGAGCAGCGACGAAGTGACGTTGTCGCCCTGGTTCTCGATGATCTTGACCTGGATGTCGCTCATCTCCGGCTGGGCGCGGATCGATTCGACCTCGGCCAGCGCGTTGCTGGACACCTCCACCAGGTTGGCGTTGCGTTCCTTGAAGATGTCCAGGCCGACGGCTGGTTGGCCGTCCAGACGGCGACCGTAGTCCATCCTGGCCGGCTTCAGGCGCACGTCGGCGATGTCGCCGAGCCGCACGCTGCCCGCACCGACGATCAGGTCGCGTAGCTGCTGCAGGTCGGTCAGCTCGCCGACGGGCTGCACGCGCAGGCGCTGCGGCCCGTCGCTGATCACACCGGCCGAAATGGAGAAGTTGACCGCCTGCAGCCGCGTCGTCAGATCGTTGAGGCTCAGGTTGTGCGCGGTCAGGCGATCCTGGTTGATCGCGATCTCCACTTCGTTCGGCGGCGCGCCCGACACGTCCACGCGGGCCACGCCCGGGATGCGCTCGATGCGACGCTTGAACTCGCGTTCGATCATGTCGTACGCGCCGGTCAGGTCGGTCTTGCTGGCCAGGCGCACCCGCAGCACCGGCTGATCGGTGGTCGAGAACTTGAAGACGAAATAGCGCTGCAGGTCGTCCGGCAGGTCGTCGCGGATCGCGTCCAGACGCTCGCGCGCCTCGGACGCGGCGATGGCCACGTCGCGGTCCCAGTCCGAGAACTGGATGAAGATCTGCGCGCCGTCGGCCTTGGCGTTGGATTCCATTCGCTTGATGCCGGCCATCGTCGACAGCGCTTCCTCGGCCGGTCGCAGCACCGTGCGCTCCACTTCTTCCGGTGTCGAGCCCGTATACGGCAGCGACACGAAGATGAAGGGCGGCGAGACCTCGGGAAAGGCCTCCAGTGGAAGCCGGATGGCCGCGATAAGGCCGATCACGAACAGCGAGATGAAGAACATCACCGCCGTCACGGGCCGCTTGATGCTGAACTCGGCGACGCTCATGCGGGTTCGCCCTCCCCGACCGGCGGCAATGCTGCGCCCTTGCGAGCGCGGCGACCGCGTTCGAGGTAGTAGTCATCGGCGCGGCGGTCCAGCAGGTCGTAGACGACCGGGATCACCAGCAGGGTCAGCAGGGTCGAGATCAGCAGGCCACCGATCACGGTGATCGCCATCGGCGAGCGCACTTCGGCACCCTCACCCATCGCGATCGCCAGCGGCAGGAAGCCGAACAGCGTGCACAAGGTCGTCATGATGATCGGCCGCAGTCGCGAACGCGCACCCTCGACCAGCGCCTCGCGCTTGGCCACGCCGGCCTCGCGCAACTGGTTGACCTTGTCGATCAGGATGATGGCGTTCTTGGTCACCAGGCCCACCAGCAGGATCAGGCCGATGAACACCACCACCGACACCGCCGAACCGGTCAGGAACAGCGCGCCCACGGCACCCACCAGCGCCAGCGGAATGGTGAACAGGATGACGAACGGATGCAGCAGCGATTCGAACTGCGACGCCATCACCAGGTAGACCAGGAAGATCGCCAGGCCGAACGCGAACATCAGCGAGTTGACCGATTCGGCCAGTTCTTCGCCCTGGCCGCCGATGTGCATGCCGACGCCGGCGCCCAGCGGGTTCTCGGACACCATGTTCTGCACTTCCTGCACCGCGCCGCCCAGATCGATGTCGCGCAGGTTGGCCGAGACGATGGCCACGCGCACCTGGTCGGCGCGGTGGATTTCGCTGGGACCGGTCGTGGCGACGACATCGGCCACGGCCGACAGCGTCACCGGTCGGGCGCTGCCCGGATTGACGATCAGCTGGCGGATGCTTTCCAACGACGCGCGATCGGTTTCGCGGGCACGCACCAGCACGTCGATCTTGCGGTCGCGGAAGCTGTAGCGCGTGGCCACTTCGCCGCGCACCTTCTTGACCACCACGTCGGCGATCTGGCGCGTGGTCAGGCCCAGCGCACCGGCGCGTTCCTGGTCGAAGCGGATCTGGATTTCCGGGAAGCCCTGCTCCACCGTCGACTTGACGTCGGCGTAGTGCGGATTGGCACGCAGCATCGCCGCCAGCTTCTGGCCTGCCTGTTCGATGCCGGCCAGATCCTGGCCGCGCAGTTCGACTTCCAGCGGCGCCGAGAAGCTGAGCAGCTCCGGACGGCTGAAATCGACCTGGGCACCGGGATGGTCCTTCATCGACGCGCGCAGGGCCTCGGTTTCGCGGCTTTCCACTTCTTCGCTGCCGCCACCGGCCATGACCACCGTCAGCTTGCCGATGTTCTCGCCGCTCTCGGTGGGGTTGGCATCAAGACGCGTGCCGCTGCCGCTCACGCCATACAGGGCATGGATGCCCTCGTCCTTGGCGTGCTTCAGCTGCAGCTCACGGACCAGTGCATCGGTGCGCGCCAGCGGCGTGCCCGGCGGCAGCTTGACCGTCATCTCGAAGCGGTCCTGCGCCAGCTGCGGGATCAGGTCCGCGCCCAGCAACGGCACCAGCAGCATCGCGCCGACGAACGCGGCGGCGGCGAAGCCCAGCACCAGCCAGGGACGGCGCAGCGACGCGGGCAGCAGGCGCATGTAGCCGGCTTCGGCACGGTTGTAAGGCGCCATCGCCAGGTCGCTGAACTTGCGCATGACCGGGCCGACCACGGCGGCCAGCCCACGCCAGGCACGGACCACCAGCCATGCGATGCCGAAGAAGAAGCCCCGGACCGCAGCGCCCACGCCACGGCCGGTGGCCGCCAGCGGTTTCTGCCAGCGCGAATCGGGGCGCCACTGCGGATGTGCCGGTTCGTCCGGGAACGCCAGCGGAGGGCGCCCCTTCAACGAACTCAGCATCGGGATCAGCGTCATCGACACCACCAGCGAAATGCCGATGGCGATCGCCACCGTCAATGCCTGGTCGCGGAACAGCTGGCCGGCGATGCCCTGCACGAACACCAGTGGCAGGAATACGGCGATCGTGGTCAGCGTGGACGCGACCACCGCCATGCTCACTTCGCGGGTGCCGACCATCGCGGCTTCGAGGATGCCCAGGCCACGCTCGCGCGCCTTGGCGATGCTCTCCAGCACCACGATCGAGTCGTCGACCACAAGGCCTGTCGCCAGCGCCAGGCCGCCCAGCGACATCACGTTGAGGCTCAGGTCCAGCTCGCCCATGAAGAAGAACGTGGTGATGATCGATACCGGCAGCGACAGGCTGATCACGAACGTGCTCCAGCCATCGCGCAGGAACAGGAAGATGATCAGGATCGCCAGCACGCCACCGATCATGGCGTCCTTCTGCACGTCCCAGATCGCGTGTTCGATGAACAGCGACTGGTCGTCGATGACGGTCAGCTCGACATCGGGCGGGGTCTGGTTCTTGATCTGTTCCAGCTTGGCCTTCAGCGCCTGCGCCGTCGCCACCGTATTGGCGTCGCCTTCCTTGTAGATCGCCAGTTCGACGGCTTCGCGGCCGCCCAGGCGAATGATCGCCTCGCGTTCCTTGAAGCCCTGGCGCACGTCGGCGACGTCCTTCAGGCGGACCGGCATGCCACCGGCCACCGCCGAACTGCCACCGGACGATGCACTCTGCACGGAGGCGGCCGCCGCCATCGCTTCGGCTGAGCCGGTCGAAGCCGCGATGGCGGCCATCTGCGCAGCCGCCGATGCCGCGGCGTTGTCGCCACCACTCTGGGTGGTGACCAGCATTTCGCGGATTTCGTTGACCGTGGCGAACTGGTTGACGGTGCGCACCAGGTAGCGCTGCGAACCTTCTTCCAGGCGACCGCCGGAGATGTTGATGTTCTCCTGCTGCAGGCGCTGGATGACGGTATCGATCGGCAGGTTCAGCTGGGCGAGTTTCTGCTGGTCGATGTCGACCTGGATCTCGTCCTCGAGACCACCGCCGACCTTGACCGCCGCCACGCCGTCGACGGGTTCAAGCTTCTTCTTCAGATCGTCGTCCGCATAACGGCGCAGCTCGGTGAGCAGGCGTACGCCGTCCGCATCGTTCTTCGGCTCCTGCTTGTTGGCCAGGGCCAGGCGCAGTATCGGCTCGGTCGATGGATTGAAGCGCAACAGCACCGGCGCCTTCGCTTCCAGCGGCAGCTGCAGCACTTCCATCTTGTCGCGGACTTCCAGGCTGGCCTGGTCCATGTCCGTGCCCCACGCGAACTCCAGCACCACGTCGCTCTGGCCGGTACGCGACACGGACTTCAGCTTGCGCAGGTTCTTCACCACGCCGACGGCTTCTTCCACCGGCTCGCTGATGAGGGTTTCGATTTCGGAAGGCGCGGCGCCGGTGTACTCGGTGCGCACGGTCAACGTGGGATAGCTCAGGTCGGGCAGCAGGTTGACCTTCAGCGAGAACAGCGCGATCACGCCGAACAGGAACATCGTGATCCAGAACATCGCCACGGTGACGCGGCGGCGGGTGGAGAACTCGACCAGCCCTCCGCCCATGCTGCCGTCGCCAGCCGTCGCGCGGGGTTCGTGCTCCCCGGGAACGTGGCCGGGCGCGCTCATTGCTTGGTTCCGGCAGTCTTGGCGTCCTCGGCCTTGGCCGCCACCTTGGCGGGCTCGGCGCCGATCACCTGCACTGCGCTGCCTTCACGCAGCGCCACCTTGCCGGCGGTCACCACCTGGTCGCCAGGCTTCAGGCCTTCGCGCACCTCGATCCACTCGCCATCCACGTAGCCGACCTTGACCGGCACGCGTACCGCCTTGCCATCGCGCACCGCGAACACGGCCGGGTCGCCGTCGTCCAGCAGGGCGACGCGCGGCACCACCAGCGCATCGGCACGCTGGTCGTAGTCGATCCTGATGCGGCCGAACATGCCGGGCTGCAACACACCGTCGCTGCCGAACGAGCAGACCACGCGGAACGTACCGCTGCCGGAGTCGACCACCGGCGAAATGCGGTCCACCGTGCCCTGGAACACCTTGCCCGGCATCGCATCGACGGCCAGCGCCACCGGCAGGCCCGCCTTCAACTTGGAGAGCTCGCGTTCGGACACGTTCAAGGTGGCTTCAAGGCGCGATTCGTCGACGATGCGGATGATCGGCGTGTTGATCTGCACGAAGTTGCCGGTCTTGATGGAACGCGAGGCCACCACACCGGAAATCGGCGCGGTCACCGTGGTGTAGGACAGCTCAAGCGCGGCCATGCGGTACATGGCGCGGGCGTTGTCCAGGTCGTACTTGATCTGGTCGACGTCGTTGGCGCTGATCATCTGCTGGCCCACCAGCTGCTGCGCGCGACGGTAGTTGTTCTCCAGCTTGCGCATCTGCGCTTCGGCCTGGGCCACCTGCAGGCGCAGGCGGTCCGGGTCCAGCCGAACCAGCGCCTGGCCGGCGCGGACCACCTGGCCCTCCTCCACCATCACCGCCAGCGCGACGCCGGACGTCTTGGCGACCACCTGGGACTCACCCAGCGCTTCCAGCGCGGCCGTGCCGCTGTAGCTGGCGGCGACGGGACGACGGCTGGCCTTGACCACCTCGACCGGGACGGCATCAGGCTCCTTGGGGGCCTCACCGTTCTTGGCCTGCGCTTCGGGCGTGGGACCGCCCCCCTTGCAGGCGGACAGGACCAGCAGGCTGCAGAGGACAGGTACCAGCGCCAGGCGCAGGTAGGAGTGACCGGAATCGTGGCGGGGTCGGGACATGGGGCGGTACCGTGGTGGTGGTGTTGTGGTGGTGTTGTATCAAGGTATATCACCCCTGAACGACTTCCATGCGCCGAAGGTCATGGTGACTTGCGTCCGGGCCTGTGTTCGGGAAATAACACTTCCGTCTGGACGAAGCGTGTCATCACGGTCGCACATGTCCGCGACAGTTCGTCGTCTTCCTCCTGCATGGTCAACGCGGGAACTTCCACTTCGACGGCAACCATTCGGCGGCATGCGACTCAATGCCGCCCGCGCGGAAGCACCCGCGCCTGTGCGCGGCATTCGGTCGCAGGCTATACTTGCGTTCAGCCAAGCGCTGCGGTGGTACGTGGCGCGCGCAACCTGAGAGTTTCCCGAGAATGATGCGACTGCTGCCGCTCGCCGCTTGCCTTGCCTTGGCCGCCCTCCCGCTGGCCGCCCTGACCGCCCAACAGGACACCCCGGCCACGCCGGCCCCGGTCGAAGCCGCGGCGCCTGCCGCCGCTCCCGCTGCCGCCCCGGCGCCGTTGGTCGGCAATGCCGATACCGGTCGCACGCTCACCTACACCTGCCAGGGCTGCCACGGCATCGTGGGCTACAAGAACGCCTACCCGAACTTCCACGTGCCCCGCATCGGCGGCCAGTCGGCCGACTATCTGGCCAATGCGCTGACCGAGTACCGCAACGGCAACCGCAAGCACCCCACGATGCAGGCCCAGTCGCAGAGCTTCTCCGACCAGGACATCGCCGACATCGCCGCTTTCCTTTCCACCGTCAAGTAAGCCCACATGCCCAACGCCAAGCACGCCCAGCGTCTAGCCATCGCCCTGTTCGCTGCCCTCGCCCTGGTGGCATGCTCCAAGGTGGAAACGACGGAAACCGCCGCCGAGAATCCCGGCCACGCCAGTGGCGAGCACGGTTCCAGCTCCTCCGCCGGCCTGCCCAAGGGTCACATCGCCAAGGGCGAAGAACTGGCCAAGGCCAAGGGCCAGGCCACCGGCCAGAGCTGCGTGGACTGCCACGGTGCCGAAGGCAATGCGCCGATCGACGACACGTATCCCAAGCTGGGTGGCCAGTACGCCGACTATCTGGGGCACGCGCTGCAGGCCTACCGCAGCGGTGATCGCCAGCACGCCCTGATGACCCCGCAGGCCGCCAGCCTCAGCGACCAGGACATTTCCGACCTCGCCGCCTATTTCGGTTCGCGGCCCTTGCAGCTCCGCGACCTGCACGGCGTGCACGAGTAAGTCTTCCAGCGTCAGGAATGCGAAAACGGAGCCCAAGGGCTCCGTTTTCGTTTGCGGCAACCGTAGGCTTCAGTGGGAGCGACGTCAGTCGCGATGAACCATCGCGGCGCCCTGTCGCGACTGACATCGCTCCCACAAGACCGCTGAAACCCCTGCACCCCTAACTGTCGGTCGGGATCGGGGTGCGCTTGACCGGAATCTCCGGCGGCGGGCGCGCTTTCGGCGGATCGGGGAACAGGCTGCCCAGACCGCAACCGCCGCCCAGCTGCAGCACCGACACCGTGCACTTGAGTTTCATGTTCGTACCCGGGATCGAGATCTCCATTTCGCGCACATTGCGACGCACCCACTCTGCCAGCAGGGACTCGTTCGGCACCCAGTATTTGTCGAACGTGGTCGGTTCGTAGTCGTAGGGGGGGCGTTGCAGCCAGGTGCCCGCCTCTGCCAGTTGCTCACGCGTCCACTGGTCGTTCTCGCCGCCGGGCGCACCGCGCTGAGCGGTGGCATCGCCCGCGCCACCCGGCACCCGCAGGCTGCCGTCGGCGTTGTAGAGGCCTGGCGCGTCGCGACCGTCCGCCGCACTGTCGCCTGCTGCATTGCGGGTCGAGTTTCCCCAGTCGTCGGCGCGTGCAGGCGTGTTCCAGCCGCCGGATTTCGTCGCGGCCGCCGGGCCGGGCGTGGTGGATGCGCGGGAGGGCGTGCCACGCGACGTTGAAGGCGAAGCAGATGGGGTTGGCGCCGTTGTCCTCGCCGGCGTCGATGTCGCCGTCGCGGCGCCCGTCGTGGCGGGAACCGGCGCGGCGGCGGCAGGGGCAGGCCTCGGTGCCGGCTCGCGGATCTCGGCTTGCCGCACGCTGCGTTCCCGCGTGGCGATGGGAACAGGCGCAATCTCGCGCGCAGGCACCGGTACGCTGCGCACCTGGGGTGCGGGTGCCATCACCTCGCGCTCGCGCACCTGCACTTCACGCGTTGCCACGACAGGCACGTCTACGCTGCGCACCGGCGCAGCCCGGCGCACGACCGGCGCGGCGAGCGGTGCCGGGATCTCGCGCACCGGTATGGCTGGCTCACGCAGCGCCGGCAGGGTGACATCGGGTTGCCGGGGTGTCGGCGGTGGCAGCACGAACGCGCGGGTGGGTTCCGGCACCTCGGTGACCTGCAAGGGCTGGTGCGCAAGTTCGGGCTGTGGAACATCGCGGGATTGGATCTGCGGCATCTCCACCGCAACGTCGGGCAGCACCGCGTCGGACGGTGGCGGCGAAGCCTCGGACGGCGCGGGCCGTGTCGGGGTCGCCGTGGTCGCCGCCTGCGCTGCAGGGTCCGCCTGCGCCGCTTGCTGCGAACCCGGTTCGGCCGCCTGCGTCTCGCCTCCCGCTTCCTCGGGACTGCCGTCGCCGATGATCTCCAGCCGCACGCGGCTGGTGTCGCCGGCTTGTTGTGGCGGTGGCGGAATCTGGACCAGCGCCACCCACATCAGGAACAGGAAGAACAACAGGTGCACGGCACTGCTGGTAAAGCCTGCGAACCAGCGCATCCAGCGCTCTTCGCGTGGAGGTGGACCCCAGCCCTGGTAGAACAGCGAGCGGAATGCGCGCCACCGGCCCAGCGCAGCGGGCACGGCGTCGGGCGGGCGGACCGTGCGGGCTGCCAGCAGCGCGACGACCGCATCGGCCTTCTCGCGCGTGATCCGGCCCAGCTTCTCGGGCAGCGCGCGCAACCACAGGCCCCAGCCGAACGGCAGGCCGGTGTGACGTTCAACGATGGGGGCTGCCTTGCGCGACAGCAGCTGCGCGATGACGTCGGTGGCGTTCGTCACCGGCGCTTGGCTCCGTCAGGCGGCGTTGCCGCGGGGGATGTACGGCGCTTCGCCGGTCCCGTGATCGGTCGCGTCGCGCACCGCGGTCACGCCCGGCACGCGGGCCATCAGCGTTTTCTCGATGCCCTGCTTGAGGGTGACGTCGGCCATGCCGCACCCGTGGCAACCGCCACCGAAACGCAGCCAGACCACGCCGTCGCCGCCCACTTCCTCCACCGCCACACGCCCCTTGTGGGACGCCAGCTGCGGGTTGATCTCGTTGTCCACCACCCAACGCACGCGTTCGACCATCGAAGCGGAATCGCCGGGCGCTTCACCCTTGATGCAGGGTGCCTTGATGGTGAGCTGCGTGCTCGCGCCCTTCATCACGTAATCGATCTCGGCACCATCCAGCCAGTGCACGCTGCCGGCGTCGACATAGAGCGTGAAGCCGTCGCAGTCGACGGCCCATTCATCGCCGGCGAGGTCGCGCGGCTCGGAGAACTCCAGCCGTGCGTCGGCCTGCGCCGTGCCGGGATGGACCGCACTCAGGCGCACGCCTAGGCCCGGCAGCGCCTCGCGTTCGATCAGCTTGCGGAAGTGCGCCTGCGCGCTGTCGGAAATCTGGATCATGCGGGTATTCTAGCCCCCTGCCCGACAGGCATTCACATTCACCGGCCCATCGTCGGTCTTTGTTCATACTGGCTGCAACGCAGGAGAACCCCATGTCCGACCTTGTCCCTCTCGCCCGCGCGCACTGCGTGCCGTTGCGTGGCAGCGAACACCGCCTGCCTCCTGCCCGCGTCGCCGAATTGCTGCCCCAGGTGCCGGGCTGGGAACTGGTGGAAGAAGGCCATGCCCTGTCGCGGACGTTCCCGTTCGACAACTATTACGAAACCATGGCGTTCGTGAACGCGCTGGCCTTCATCGCGCACGCCGAGGACCATCATCCCGACCTGGGGGTGCATTACAACCGCGCCGTCGTGCGCTACTCCACGCATGATGTCGGCGGCCTGAGCGAGAACGACTTCATCTGCGCGGCCAAGGCCAGCGCCCTGCTGGGAGAATCCTGATGAACCTCCACAACACCCGCCTCTGCTTTCTGGTTCCGTTTGTCGCGCTCGTGCTGGTGGCATGCACGAAACAGGAACAAGCGCCTGTACCCGCCATCCCGCCCACCGAACTGGCGGCGACCGACACACCGCCCCCCGTGTATCCGCCCGAAGCCGAATGCAACAGCGAGGGCGGCACCACCGTGCTGCGCGTGACCATCGAGAAGGATGGCGTGCCTTCGCGCGTTTCGCAGGCACAGGGCAGCGGCAACGCCGCCCTCGACAAGGCGGCGCTCGAAGCCGTGCAGACCTGGAAATTCCGCGCCGCCACGCGCAACGGAAAGCCGGTCAGCCACACCATCACCGTGCCGGTGACGTTCCCGCCCGTGCTGGAAAAGCCGACGCGCTGCTTCGCACAGGGCAGCCAGGGCTGACGCAGGCCACTGGGTCATGTCGATGGAAGGGATCAATGTCTGGGCGGTACTGCTGGCAGCGGCGTGCAGCTTCCTGCTGGGTGGCATCTGGTATGGGCCGCTGTTCGGCAAGGCGTGGAACAAGGCTGCAGGTATGGACCCGCAGAAGCAGGGGCATCCGGCGAAGATCTTTGGCGGCGCCTTCCTGTTCTCCGTGCTCGCAGCCGGCGTGTTCGCATTTCTGGTCGGACCGCAGCCGGCGCTGGCAACCGCACTCTGCCGCGGCGCGCTGGTCGGCTTCTGCTTCGTGGCGGCCAGCTTCGGCATCAACTATCTGTTCGCGCAGCGTGGCGCGCGGCTCTGGTTGATCGACGCCGGCTACCACACGCTGCAGTTCACCCTGTTCGGCCTCGTCCTCGGCCTCTGGCACTGACGCGGCCCGTCAGCCAAGCCGTTCCAGTGCCTCGGCAAGATCCTCGGACAGCGGCGCACTGAGCACGTAAGGCGTCCTGCCGCCGTCCAGCGCGAACTGCAGCGACGCGGCATGCAGGAACAGGCGCTTCAGGCCTGCCTGCTCACGCAGGCGCTTGTTGACGGCCGGATCGCCGTACTTGTCGTCGCCCGCCACCGGATGACCGATGTGCTGCGCGTGCACGCGGATCTGGTGGGTGCGGCCGGTCTCGATGCGCACTTCGCAGAACGAATGCCCTCCCCGCCGTTCCAGCACGCGGAAGTGGCTCAACGACGCCTTGCCGTCGCGGTGCACCTGCACGTGCCGCTCACCGCCCTGGCGCAGGCCAATGTGCAGCGGCGCGTCCACGCTCATCACCCCATCGGGCATGCGGCCGACCAGCAGCGTCAGGTAGCGCTTCTCGATGGCACGGGTGCCGTCCTCGCTGTCCTCGCGCAGCAACGCCTGCAGTTCGGACAGCGCCGAGCGCTTCTTAGCCATCACCAGCAGGCCGGAGGTGTCGCGGTCCAGCCGGTGCACCAGTTCCAAGGACTGGTGGGGCCGGAGCGCGCGCATGGTCTCGATGGCGCCATGGCTGATGCCGCTGCCGCCGTGGCTGGCCACACCGGTGGGCTTGTTGATGACCAGCAGCCGCTCGTCCTCGAAGACGATGGCCGCCTCCATCCGCTTCAGGAAGCCCGCCGGTGGCGTCGCCTTGTCTCCGACATCCGCGAGACTGACCGGCGGAATACGCACCTCGTCCCCACCCTCCAGCTTGCGCTCGGCCTTGGCCCGACCGCCATTCACCCGCACCTGGCCGCTCCGCACCAGCTTGTAGACCAGACTGCGAGGCGCGCCTTTCAGCTGACCCAGCAGGAAGTTGTCCAGCCGCTGCCCACCGCGGTCCTCCGGCACCGTGACCGTCCGCACGGCGCTCTTGGCACCCGCTGCCGGCTTGTCGGAGGGGGGGCTGGGGTTGGAAGCATTCATTCTGTTACACTCGGCGGGCGAGATAAGGGTTTGATTTCGCAGGGAGTTGCAGTTGGGCCAGAAGCCCGTCTCCCCGCGATTCCGGCAAGTGCGCGGCCACCGCCCCAGGGGCGGCCATGTTAGCGGCTGATCGGCAGGCCCGGATACCGCCGGGTACGTGACGGTACCTGTGGCTGAACATGTCCCGCGCGGCGCCACCTCACCAGGGAAGCTGCCGCCGGTCCCGCAACACCTATTAGAACAAGCGCTCCCGCGGCCTGCCGTGGTGTCGTAGCGCTGGAAACCCGATCTGCCCCGCTGCGCCTGCGCAAGGGGTGGTGCAACGTTCCAGAAGCGAAACTCCATGGCGTTCCGCGCGGTAGCAGCGCGCGAGGAACGCACAATGAAACGCATGTTGATCAACGCCACGCAGGCCGAAGAGCTGCGCGTGGCCATCGTCGACGGTCAGACCCTGTACGACATCGATATCGAACAGCCGTCGAAGGAACAGAAGAAGTCCAACATCTACAAGGGCCGCATCACCCGGCTCGAGCCCTCCCTGGAAGCCGCCTTCGTCGATTACGGCGCGGACCGCCATGGCTTCCTGCCGCTGAAGGAAATCTCCCGCGATTACTTCCAGGCCGGCGTCGACCACAACAAGGCCGGCATTCGCGAACTGCTGAAGGAAGGCCAGGAAGTCGTCGTCCAGGTGGACAAGGACGAGCGCGGCAACAAGGGCGCCGCCCTGACCACGTTCATCTCACTGGCCGGCCGCTACATGGTGCTGATGCCCAACTCGCCCACCGCCGGTGGCGTGTCGCGCCGCATCGAGGGCGACGACCGCGCCGAGCTGAAGAAGGCGATGGACGCGCTGGCCATTCCCGACGACATGGGCGTGATCATCCGCACCGCCGGCGTCGGCCGTGATGCCGAAGAGCTGCAGTGGGACCTGGATTACCTGCTGAGCGTGTGGAAGGCCATCGCCGAAGCCGCGCTGACCAAGCCGGCCCCGTTCCTGATCTACCAGGAAAGCCGCCTGATCGTGCGCGCCTTGCGCGACTACCTGCGCAGCGACGTGGGCGAAATCCTGGTCGACACCGACGAACTGTACGAAACCGCCCGTGAGTTCATGCAGCAGGTCATGCCGCACAACCTGCGCAAGTTGAAGGCGTACAAGGACGACATCCCGCTGTTCAACCGCTTCCAGATCGAATCGCAGATCGAAGGCGCGTACGAACGCAACGTGCGGCTGCCTTCCGGCGGCTCCATCGTGGTCGACCAGACCGAGGCGCTGACCGCCATCGACGTCAACTCGGCGCGCGCCACCAAGGGCGGCGACATCGAGGAAACCGCGTTCCACACCAACATGGAAGCGGCCGAGGAAGTGGCCCGCCAGCTGCGCCTGCGCGACTTGGGTGGCCTGGTGGTGATCGACTTCATCGACATGTCGAGCAACAAGCACCAGCGCGAAGTCGAGAACAAGCTGCAGAACGCGCTGAAGTACGACCGCGCCCGCGTGCAGATCGGCCGCATCTCGCGCTTCGGACTGCTCGAAATGAGCCGCCAGCGCCTGCGTCCGTCGCTGGGCGAATCCAGCCAGATCGTCTGCCCGCGCTGCGAAGGCCATGGCCGCATGCGCAGCGTCGAGTCGCTGTCGCTGTCGATCATCCGCGTGGCCGAAGAGCACGCCATGAAGGACAACACCGGGCAGGTGCTGATCCAGGCGCCGCTCGAGATCGCCAACTTCCTGCTCAACGAGAAGCGCAGCGCCCTGCGCGAGATCGAACAGCGCCACGACGCGCCCGTCATCATCGTGGCCGACGAAGCGCTGCACACCCCGCACTACGAAGTCACCCGCATCCGCGAGAACGAACTCGGCGAAGAAAGCAGCAAGCCCAGCTACCACCGCGGCACCCAGCGCAAGCTGCCGGTGCATGCGCTGACCAAGGCCCAGCTCAACATCCCGGCCGCACCGGCGGTCACGCACGTGAAGCACGCGCAGCCGGCCCCGGTACGCGAAGAGCGCGAAACCCCGGTGGCGGCACCCGCACCGGCTCCGGTCGCCGCGCCCGTCGCGGTGGCCGCACCCGCCAGCGGCGGCGTGATCGGCTGGTTCAAGCGACTGCTCGGCGGCAGCGAAGCCACCACGCCCGCACCGCAGGCGCGGCCGCAACAGGACAACCGCCAGCGCAATGACCGCAACAACGGCCGTCGCGAAAACCGCGACACCCGCGGCCAGCAGAACCAGGGCCGTGGCGGCAAGCAGGACGGCGGCCGCCGCGATGAGCGCGGCAGCAAGGGCCAGAATGCGCAGGGCGGCAATACGCAGCAGCAGAAGCCGCGCAACGAACAGCAGGCCCCGAAGCCTCAGAAGGCGCAGGGCGGCCAGCAGAACGCGCAGGGCAACGCCCCGCAGCAGAAGGCACCCCGGCAGGCGCAACCCGGCAAGCAGGAAGGCCAGCGCCAGCCGAACGCACCGCGCACGCCCCAGCAGGAGACGGCCAAGTCTGCTGCCCCCGGTGTCGACGATGCGGTGATCGCAGCCGCGGCCGTGGCAGCAGCCGCGGTTGAAACCACGCGCGCGACACCGGCCGCCGTCACCGCCGCAGCCACGCCGGTCGATGCGCAGGCAGCGGACACCGAAGTGACCGATACCCTGGCCGCACAGGCCGGCCCTGACGCCGCGGCGGATGCCGGTGAGGGTGGCGAAGGCGGCGGCCGTCGCCGTCGTGGCCGTCGTGGTGGACGCCGTCGTCGTCGCGGCAATGGCGAAGGCGCGGCCGCCGGCGAAGAAGGCCTGTCGGTCGACGACCTCGGCAGCGACGACGAAGCCCCGGTAGTCGATCGTTCGCAGCCCGAGTTCGATTTCGATGACGAAGAGCCGGCCGTCGCCGCTCCCCGTCCGCCGAAGCCCCAGACCGCGCATGCTCCGGCACGTGAACCGGCTGCACCGGTTGTTGCGGTCGCCGCCGCAGCGGTCGTGGCAGCCGAGGTCGCGGCATCCGGCTCGGCCGAGGCGCCGACGCCCGTCAACGTGCCTGCTCCCGTCGTGGCCGAAGCCGCACTGGCGGCCGAGGTCATCGAGGACGTGAAGGTGCAGGCCGTGCTCGCCCAGTCCGAGGTGGCTGCCACGGTGCAGGAAGAAGCGCCCGCAGCTGCCGCCATCGTCGAGACGGTGAAGGCCGAGATCGCCGCCGAACCCGCGCGGATGATCGAAACGCCTGTCGCGGTGGCGCAAGTCGTCGATGCGGCCCCCGCCGCCGAAGCTCCCGTGGCCGATGTGCGCAGCGAGCCCGTGCAGATCGACCTGGTCGACGCGGTGAACGAAGTCGCCAGCGAACCCGTCGCGCCCGTCGAGGTGGCCGTGGCCGCGCCCGCCCCGCAGCAGGCCCCAAAACCGGCCAGCATGCCGGCAACGGGTTCGCTGTTCTTCGTCGCCGACGCCGACACGCCGCCGTCGGTGACGCGCAGCCTGTTCGAGCCCGTGGTGACGCCGGTCAAGCCGGCGGACGACATCGCCCACGACGACAAGCAGGACGACGAAACGTCGGAAGAACGCAGCGTCTGACACGCAGCGCACTCCCGGAGAGCTGAAAGCACACTGGCCGCGCAAGCGGCCAGTGTCGTTTCAGGCAACCACCCGAACGTCGTCCCTGCGAACACTGGGACCCATCTTGGCCTTGCTGTAGGTACTGCGGCGCGTACAGGCAATGGATTCTAGCCTGCGCTGGAATGACGCCGGCCGTCGTCCCAGCGAACGCTGGGACCCATCTTGGCCTTGCTGTAGGTACTGCGGCGCGCACGGGCGATGGATTCCAGCCTGCGCTGGAATGACATCGGCCGTCGTCCCAGCGAACGCTGGGACCCATCTTGACCTTGCTGTGGTTATCGCGACGCGCACGGGGCAATGGATTCCAGTCTGCGCTGGAATGACGTCGACCGTCGTCCCAGCGAACGCTGGGACCCATCTTGCCCCTGCTGTAGGTACCGCGGCGCGCATGGGCAATGGATTCCAGCCTGCGCTGGAGTGACGCCGGACGTCGTCCCAGCGAACGCTGGGACCCATCTTGATCTTGCTGTGGCTTCCGCGGCGCGCACAGGCAATGGATTCCAGCGTTCGCTGGAATGACGGAGACGGACAGTGCAGACTGGTTTGCGGCGAGGCTGCGGGGCTGCGGGGCTGCGGGGCTGCGTGTTCCGGACGGGTCAGAGCGCGCGCGACGGATCCATCAGTCCCCACTGCGCGGCAAGCCGTGCCAGCGCGATGTTGTCCTGCACGCCGGTCTTCTCGAACAGCCGCGTCTTGTGCGTGTTCACCGTCTTCGCGCTCAGGCTCAGGCGCTTGGCGATCTCTTCCTGGCGCAGGCCCTGCGTCAGCAGCATGGCGACTTCCAGTTCCCGCGGCGACAGCGCATCGAATGGCGACGCATCGCCGCCCACCGTATGCAAAGCGAGGTTCTGCGCCACGTTGCTGCCCAGGTAGCGCTTGCCGCGCGACACGTCGCGCACGGCACGGATCAGTTCGGCCGCATCGCCCGCCTTGCCGAGGTAACCCGACGCGCCGGCTTCCAGCAAGCGCTTCGGCAACGGGCCATCCTCCAGCACCGACACGATGATCACCCGCACGCCCATGTCGGCGCGCACGATGCGCTCGGTCACTTCGAGACCGCTGTAGCCCGGCAGATGCAGGTCGCACAGCACCACGTCCGGCTTGAGCTGGCGCACCATCGGCAACGCGGCCTCGCCGGTCTCCGCTTCGCCCACCACCTCGATGTCGGTGTCCGTGCCGAGGATGAGGCGCATGCCGGTGCGCACGAGCGCATGGTCGTCGATGAGGAAAACGCGGATCGTCATGGGAAACGGATGCCTTGAGGTACGGTTCGAGCGTAGGTGGCCGTCCATCGCCGCGCAATTAACATTCTATCGGTTGTCGGGTCCGTGCATGCAGAAAGCCACATCCGGCACACGCATGCGCTGCGGCATACTCCGGCTTTCCCAAAGGAATCCGACATGCCCGGCATCCGTCCGTATCTTCGCGCCGCCCTGCTGCTCTCCCTCGCCGCCATCTCGCCCGCCTGGGCCGATGACGGTGTTTCCGATCGCTGGCACACGCAGGTCGGCGATGTCAGCGCGCACGCCGCCACCACTGCACGCGGCGATGCGATCAGCCGGCGGCTGGACGCTCTGGGCATTGCGTGGAAGCGCGAGGCGTTCGAGCAGGACGGCCAGTCCGGCCACAACCTGGTCGCCGACCTCGGCGGCCCCGACGGGGCGCCGCTGCTGCTGATCGGCGCGCACTACGACCAGGTGGACGTGGGCCATGGCGCGACCGACAACGCCTCGGGCGTGGCGGCCGTGCTGGAACTGGCGCAGGCGCTGAAGACGAAGCCCCTCGCGGGCCATCGCGTGCAGGTCGCGTTCTGGGATCTCGAAGAGAAGGGCCTGCTGGGTTCGCGCGCATGGGTCGCCACGCCCGGCCGCGAGAAGCCCGTGCTGTACGTCAACTTCGATGTCTTCGGCTGGGGCGATACCTTGTGGATGATGGCGCCGGACGCCGGCACGCCGCTGGTGGCCGCCCTGCGTGCCGCCAGCCAGCACGAGAAACTCGGCTTCCAGCCCGGCGACAAGTACCCGCCCACCGACCACCTGGCCTTCCTCAAGGCGGGCTGGCCGGCGGTCTCGTTCTCGCTGGTCGGCGGCGACGAGATCAACCCGATCCTCGCGGTCTTCGGTGGCGCCAAGCCGGACCGGATGCCCAAGGTGATGCAGGTGATCCACAGCCCGCGCGACACCGCCGCCGAACTGGACCGCGCCCGCGTCGACGACGCCTTGCGCGTGGTGGAAGCGGGACTGCGCGCCTGGGATGCCGCTCCGGCGCCCTGAGCGCGCCTGCTTCAACCCACATGCAAACGGGCCCTGGTGGGCCCGTTTGCATCTGGACGAGAACACGCCTGGCTCTTCGGGCGGCGACGGTGTCGGACTCGCGGTCCACCGCCAGGCGCAGCAAGGAACAGGGGGTGTCCGGAGCGCTGCGTTCGGTTCTCTCGTGGCGCCCTGGGTGCCAGCCTTGCGGCTCGGAAGCAGGGTTGCGCGGGGGACGGAGGGGGTGGTTCCGTCTGCCCGACCACTGGCGACTTTTTACGTTGCGGTTTGCGAAGACGGCGTGTACGGCGTTCAGCTGCAGCGCACGGTTTGATGACGCCGCCTCGACATCGATGAACCCCCGCGAGCACTGCACCCCCGGTTCGCATCCACGTCACGGATCGCTGCGTAGGTTCATGTCAGGCACGCGCACTTCCCCACAGCCGCCATGATGACTTTCGATCTGTTCCACGACGCTGCCGACGACGGCAGCTACGAACTCTCCATCAACGAGTCCCCGCCCCTGCACTTCGCCAGCCGCGGTGCGGCGTTGGGCTACGCGATCAAGCTCGCCAACCAGCGCCAGCAGCAAGGACTCGACTACGCCATCAACATCGAGGGCGGCGACGGTCGCTGGCGCCTGTTCAACGGCTGGCGGCTCTGTGCCTGAGGTCGCGGACCTGGTGAGGGCATTCGCGTCCGCATCCGGCGAGTAGCCGACGCAGCGGCATGGCACCCTGTGCTTCCCTTCCATGCCGGACCCGCCATGACCGCCCCCTCCGACGCCGTCACCCGTTTCCGCCAGCTCCACCGACACGGCCTGCTGCGCCTGGCCAACGCGTGGGACGCCGGCACCGCACGCCTGATCGAACACCTCGGCGCCCCGGCCGTGGCGACCACGAGCGCCGGCCTGGCATGGGCGCTCGGATATCCGGATGGCGACCGCCTGCAGCCTGATGCATTGCTGCACGCCGTGCAGGGCATCGTGCGCACCCTCCAGGTGCCATTGACCGTCGACGTGGAAGGCGGCTATTCCGACGATCCCGCCACCGCTGCCGGCACCGTGATGCGCGTGGTGCAGGCCGGTGCCGCCGGCATCAATCTGGAAGACGGCGCAGGCGAGCCCGCACTCCTCGCCGCCAAGATCCGCGCGATCCGGACCGCCTGCGCCGCGCAGGGACTGGATGTCTTCATCAATGCGCGCACCGATGTCTACCTGCGCGGACTGGTCGTGGAAACCGCACGCATCGACGAAACCCTCGCACGCGCCGAGGCCTACCGCGAGGCCGGCGCCGATGGCCTGTTCGTGCCGGGCGTGGTCGATGCCGATGCCATCGCCACCCTGGCCGCACGCTGCGGCATGCCGCTCAACGTGATGCTGCGCCCGCAGTTGCAGGTTCTCGCCGCGCTGGAACGCCTCGGCGTGCGCCGCATCAGCACCGGCTCGGCGCTGGCCGAGTCGATGTACGGGCGCCTGGGTGCGCAGGTGGAGGCGTTCCTGCGCGATGAGCGCACCACCCTGCCCGATCCCCAAGCCATGGGCTATGGCGCGGTCAATGGCTTGTTCGCCTGAGAGCGCACGCGGGAACGTGGGTAGGATTTTTCCTACAACACATCGGGGCGACGACCGACGGCGAATGTGACGGCTTTCGACGACGATGCTCGCGTCCCCGGCAGCACGCCCTGCGCAGGCCACGAAAGGCCGCTCTGCAAAGGAAACGGGCGCTGCCTTGAGCAAGCAGCACTGCCGGAGCCGGGGACTCCCCCTTCAGACCCGACCCTCATTGGTCGGGTTTTCTTTTGCCGGCGGCAGGATCAGCCGTTGCCGCCGCCCAGCCAGAGTTCGGGCATCTGCAGCAGGCCGAACAGCACCAGCGCCGTCGCGGCGATCAGCATCCAGGCCATGCTCCGTACCAGCAGGTTGCGCATGCGAGGGGCTCCCTGTCCCGTGTGTGGCACGACTATCGACGCAGGCGCGCGACGAGTCAAAGGTAAATGCATTAAGCCGCGATGGCCGTCCGCGTTTCTGCATTTACCTCGCCCTGCACACCGCGCGCCGCGGCGAGGAACTCCCTGCCCCAGCGCGATAGATCGTAGTGGCGGACGATGTCGTACAGCCTGCGCTGGCGGTCTTCGCGTTCGCCCTGCGTCATCACCAGCGCGTGCCGCAATGCGCGCGCGAGATCCGCCGGATCATGCGGATTGGTCAGCACCGCGCCCTTCAGTTCCGCCGCCGCACCCGCGAATTCCGACAGCACCAGCACGCCGTCGCCGCCGTCCAGGCCCTGCACCGCGACGAACTCCTTCGCCACCAGGTTCAGGCCATCGCGCAGCGGCGTGATCCACATGACATCGGCGGCGGCGTAATGCGCCACCACGTCGGCGAACGGCAGCACACGCGCGAAGAAGCGCACCGGCGTCCAGTCCAGCTGCGACAGCCGTCCGTTGATCCGGCCCACCGCCTGTTCGATCTGCTGCTGCAGCGGGCGGTACACCGTCATCTCCTTCGCGGCCGGCACGCACACCAGCACCAGGGTCACTTCGCCCCGCAGTTCCGGGGACTCGTCCAGCAGGCGCTCGAACGCGTGCAGCTTCTGCAGGATGCCCTTGGTGTAGTCCAGCCGTTCGATCGACAGCACCAGCTTGCGCCGGCCGATCTCGTCGCGGATGCGCGCGATATCCTCGGCCACCTGCTCCGTTTCCAGGCACGCCTGGATGCGGCCCACGTCGGTGCCGATGGGATGCGCGCCGATGCGCACGGTGCGCCCGTCGATGCGCAGTTCGGTGGCCATGTCCTCCACGCCCACCGCGCAGCCGAAGGTCAGGAAGCGCGGCGCGCACTGCGCACGCGCGGTGACCTCCACCGGGAACGTGCTGCGTACCGCGTCGGTGAAGTTCTCCGCATGGCGCGGGATGTGGAAGCCCACGTAGTCGCACGCCATCAGGCTGCCGAGGATCTCGCGCCGCCACGGCAGGATCGCGAAGATGTCGGCCGACGGGAACTGCGTGTGGTGGAAGAAGGCGATCTTCACGTCCGGGCGCAGCTCGCGCAGCACCGACGGCACCATCCACAGGTTGTAGTCGTGCAGCCATACCGTCGCGCCGGGTGCGGCCTCGGCGGCGGCGGCTTCGGCGAAGCGGCGGTTGACCCGCTTGAACAGCGCCCAGTCGTCCTCGCTGAAACGCGCACGCTCCCAGAAACTGTTGATGACCGGCCAGAACGCCTCCTTCGAGAAGCGCTTGTAGAAGACGTCCACCTCGTGTTTGGTCAACGGCACGTTGGTGGCGGTGAGACCGGGATAGCGCTCCGCATCCACCGGCGTATGCAGCTCCACCGGCGGGCCCTTCGGATCGGCCACCGTCCACGCCACCCACGAACCGGGCTGACCCTCGCCGAAGAAGCTCAGCAGGCTGGGGATGATGCCGTTGGGCGAACTGTGCGGGCGACGCACGCGCTTGCCGTCGACGATGTGTTCTTCATACGGCAGGCGGTGGTAGACCATCACCAGTTCCGCCTTGCCGGGGGCATGCGTGGGCGGCGCGTAGTCGTCGGCGCGCAGCAGGTCGAAGTGCGCCATCGCCTGCAGGATGCCGCCACAGCCCGGCGCCTCCGCGTGCAGCACCTGGTCCATGCCGGCGGTGGCGGCGAGCAGCGCGGGTTCGGAATCGCCCACGCACACGCCGGGGAAGCCTTCGCCATACATCGACAGGTCGTTGAGCGTGTCGCCGGCCACCAGCACGCGGCCGTGTTCCAGATCGAGTTCTTCCACCAGCGCCGTCAGCGTGCTGCCCTTGCGCGTGTCGCGCGGCAGGATGTCCAGGTAACGGTCGGCCGAATACAGCACCTCGCAGCCCAGCGATGCGGCCACGGTTTCCACCTCGGCCTGGATGGTCGACAGCTGTTCCGGATGGCAGTAATACGAGCACCGGCGTTCCTGCGGCACCTCCTGGCGCACCAGCATCGGGAAGCGGCGCATCGCATCGGCAACCACGTGCTCGCCCGGCCAGCGCGCTTCGATCCGCGATTGCAGCGGCTGGATCGGCTGCATGTCCGCGGTGCGCAGCACGGTCGCGCCCACGTCGCAGATCAGATAGTCCGGCGTGGGCAGGCCGGGATCGGCCAGCAGCGGCAGGATGGCTTCGCGTCCGCGCCCGGTGACCCACGCCAGCTTCACGCCGGGATGCGCGTCGACCAGGTGGTACAGCTGCTTGCGCGCGGCCGGATCGCCGGCCAGGAACGTGCCGTCCAGATCGGTGGCCAACAACAGCGGATCGGGCGAATTCTTCAAC